>NZ_JAOSZD010000001.1:0-600535 GCF_034438835.1 Nesterenkonia sp. HG001
GGGGTAGCGTCGGACACGTCGAGGTCTTTCGGATGGATGGCGTAGGAACCTCCGTCATCGGGAGACCTCGACGTCTATCTGCGGACCGACGCGCCCGGCCGACCTACACCGTCATCTGGGAAGACCCACGAGAACTTCACTCTGTACTGCTCGGACTACCATGACATCGCGATCAGCGTGAGTGCGATGAACTTCATCCTTCACTGCGTCCAAGCCGATCGCGCAGCTCCCCACTTTCACTTCGATGAGGCTAGCTCGATCGAAGCAGTTGAGAAGGAGATGGGTTCCCGCTTCCTCGACGGCGAAAGTGTCTTTAACGTCGAAGTGTTTGACTACTACTTGCCTGCACGTCCCGAACACCTCGACAAGGCCATCGATAAGCTCGCCGTGCGTTCGGGGGATGACTCCTCTTTCCTCGACGCCTACCTGATAGACGGCGAATCTCGCGATGGGCTCATAAGTCGATTGGCTCCGCGCTGGGACGGTGTTTTCATTCATCTGGTCGAGAAGGCACCACTAGAACTCGAAGTAGTCGTGGCCCTCGTTGATGCGGCTATCACGAGCGCCGCGCAGGACACAGACTACGAAGCGTCTGACCAGGTCGCGGAGTTCGTGTCGGAGCACTACGCCCAGATGCAGGCATTTGTTGGCGAGACGGACGCGGTGAAGGCGACCGACCTGATTGCTCTTCTGCGTCGTCTCGGCGCGCAGATAAGCGATCTCAGTTTGCTCGGAGAGACACAGTGCAAGGCGGCGGTGGCCGCAGGCCTTTACCCGGTCACGCGGATGAACCTGTCGGTCGCTCTCGGCGAAAGCACCGGTCTAGCGCTTGACGCCATGAACGCTGCCGATGACTCGGTCTACAGGCATGTGCTCGCGAACCTGGACGACTACCTTGACATCCTCCAAGACGACGAGGTGACAGTCGAGAGTCCAGACGCATTCGTTGCTGTGCTCGGTGACGTCGCAGATGCAGCCGAGTTTGCCGTGCGCCTCGTCGCGGTACGTGCGGCGGACTCCTGCGAAGTTGCCGACCTTACGGACCTCGACGACGGAGCATGGGGACAAGTGGTGTCGGCAGGTCGGTTCGCGCCGACTGTCTGGAACGTGAGCCAGTTCGTCAGCAAGTTCGGAGTCAACGAAGAACTGATCGAGAACCTCGGCACGGTCAACCTCACCAAGGCCGAGGAAGTGGAAGAAGAGCCCAGGCTGGGGCTTGCATATGCACTGGCCAACTCCGGTGCGTTGGAGTCGACAGCAGCCGTCCGCCTACTCGGGCAGCTCGACCTGGCCGACGGCTTGGACCCCGAACACTTGTCCGATGTCGGCCTCGCCCTCCTTCCAACGCTGCTAGAGAAGGACCTGGTGCCTGATGCCGCCGACACGTACGCCCTCGTGAGTGACCGCCCGTTCGCATTCCGCGAGGAGTACTTCGCAGCGTCCAAGCAACTGGCGTCGTACGTATGCGAGTTGGAGTTGTCGAGCGACGATCTGGCTCAAGTGATGCGGAGTCGACGCCTGACACCAACTGTGAAGCGCGCGATCGCCGACGACGTAGATTTCGTCACTGATCGTCTGTCCCGGCAGAGCGTGATCGCGTTTTGCCAGTGGGCAAGCAAAGGCAACAACGTCTCTGTTGAACTACTAGTCAAGCTTGCCGAGGCTGGTGCGCCGGCCGAGCACGTTCTGGGTCTGCTAGAGCCGCATCTCCCCGACATAGAACTCGGGCTACTAGATCAAATCCTGCTCGGATTGGGCGACGACTATGAGCCTCTGACCAGAACCGGACACCATCGTCCGCGCTTGAAGGACCGCGACGGAACTGAGGAACTGCTCAAAGCGTTGCAGAGTCGCAACAGAGTCAGTTCCTTCGGTCCAGCAAAACTACTCGGCGGAATCCGAGTCAACATGCGGCACTGACAATGACAGCCATTTTGACCGTAGCTTAGATAGACCCGGGTAGCTTGCTTGGCTAAAGACCTCGATGATGCCAGAGGGTTGAGAAGGATATCGGTATGCGCCTTGTTGATTTCACTGACCTGGCGCAGCGATGCCGCGAGAGCGGTTACGGCCTCACAGAGTTCCAACGACAAGACATGGTCGCCGACCTGCGCTGGCCGGCCGATGTCATCGAGCAGTGGATCTACGACCACGCAGGCAATGCTTCCTTCCTCCGAGATTACGAGAACGTCGATCTCGCACAGGTCGGCTGGCAGGTTGAAGCGCTGCCAGTTGACAGGTTCATGACGATGCAAACTGGACCATCGGACCGGAATGTTATTGAGGTCGTCGCGGACGATCCGGATCATTGGATCTCCGTGCGTAACCAAGGCCAGCACCTGGGCGTGGGACTCGCCTGGGAGGTTCACGGCACTTGGAAGCGTTGGCCGATCGTCATAGATCAGGCGCTGCTTCACCCCGCATCGAGCGGCGTTCAACTTGTGGAAGGACGCACTCGCGTCGGCATCCTGCGCGGTCGTCAGCGGCAAGGAAAGCTCGTCGCCAACAGGCATCTGGCTTGGGTCGGTCGCCAACAGGGATGACATCGTCCCTCTCCGAACTTGACTAGAGAGACGGACGGCGGCCACGTTGGCGAATCGTCCCGCCAGAAGTGACGACCGCAGAGCGCACCGTCTCGTCACCGACACCCAACTTGGCAGCGACCTCTTCGAGCGTCATGCCCTTCTCGTACAGCCGCGCAGCTTCTCGACGCCCGCGCTCATCCAGACCACGACGACGCACCGCGACACCTGCCTGTGCAGCGAGCCGATGCACAGTCGTGCGATGTATCCCGAACCGCCGCACCAGCTCGTCGACCGGTACTCCCTTGGCGTACTGCTCCGCCAGCGCAGCCCGATTCGGGACACTCAAACGGGTTTGAGGACGAGGCGAATTCTTCGTGACCGGGCCGCGCACATCCTCGATAGGCTGACGCTCAGGACGCGACACCGAGCGCCGCGTTCCCCTCAGAACCCGGCGAATCAGCGTCGTGAGGGGCTTGCGCGGGTTTGAGAACCACCCAGCGAGGTGCACCAGAATGACGCAGGGATCTTCCCGCGGCGCCTCGTGGAAGCCTCGGCGGCCTAGACTCTGACATCATGCGTCGTCGCGCTCGCCTCCGCCTCGCCCAGCTGCTCACTGACGTGCTGAGCCCCTCCCCGCTCATCGCCGTGCTGCTGGTCCAGGTGGCGGTGCTCACCGACCCCCTGTGGTGGTGGGCATCGCTCATCGCCGTGACGTTCCTCGCGGTCGTCCCGTGGGCGATCATCCTCGTGCTGGTCCGTCGCGGGGCGGCCACTGACCGATACGTCCGCCACCGAAGCCAGCGGCACCTGGTCTATGCCCTCGCCCTGGGTTCCATGCTGCTCGGGACTGCTCTGCTGCTGATCATTCCGACCACCGTCGACGTCCGCCTCGCCGCAGGCCTCGGCGTCGGGACGCTGCTCGCCGTCATGGCCGTCAACACCCGCGTCAAGATCAGCGTGCACGCGATCCTGGCCGCGCTGACCGGGCTCGTCGTGCCCGCCGGACTTCCTGGAGACACCTGGTGGGCGCTCGGGGCAGCCTGTTGGATGCTCGTGTGCTGGTCCCGGCTCGTCCTGCAGCGCCACAGCGCCCTCGAGGTGGCGCTGGGGAGCCTGCTCGGCGTCGGGGTCGGAGTCGCCTTGCTCACCTGGGCTCCGCACTACCCCGGATAGCCGGCCACGGCGGACACGCCGACCCGGGCATGACGGAGCCCCGTGGCCAGATCGCCACGGGGCTCCGTCATGCAGAGAGGGCTGATCCCCTCAGAGCGCGCTGTCCGCGCTGCGCGCGGGCCACGGACCCACCGGCTCGCGGTTCGGCGGGGCGTCACCGCGCCGCAGCGAATCGATGTCCGCCGCGTCCGAGATGTCACCGATGCGGTGCACCTTGACCATGTTCGTGGTGCCGGCCTGGCCTGGAGGCGAACCGGCCGCGATGACGACCAGCTCCTCCGGCTGGGCGATGCCCTCCTCCAGCAGGAGCTTGTCCACCTGTGCGGTCATCTTGTCCGTGTGGGAGGCGAACTCCACCCACCGAGGCTGCACGCCCCAGCTGAGGCACATGATGTTGTGGGTGTGCTCCACGTGGGTGAAGGCGAAGATCGGCTGCTCGCGACGCAGACGGGACAGCCGCCGGGCCGAGTCGCCTGAGCGAGTGAACGTGGCCAGATACTTCACACCCAGCTGCTCCGCCATCTCGGCGGCCGCGCGGGTGACCGCGCCTCCACGGGTACGAGGGGTGGAACCCAGCGGTGGGATCCGACCCAGGCCCTTGCGCTCGGTCGCCTCGATGATGGAGGCCATGGTCTCCACGGTCTTGACGGGGTACTTGCCCACCGAGGTCTCCCCGGAGAGCATGACCGCGTCAGCGCCGTCGAGCACTGCGTTGGCGCAGTCCGAAGCCTCCGCGCGGGTAGGACGGGGGTTGTCGATCATGGACTCCAGCACCTGGGTGGCCACGATGACCGGTTTCGCCCAGCGGCGGGCCAGCTCGATGGCGCGCTTCTGCACCATCGGGACCTCCTCCAGCGGAAGCTCCACACCCAGGTCACCACGGGCGACCATCACCGCGTCGAAGGCGTCCACGATGTCCTGCAGCGCGTCCACCGCTTGCGGCTTCTCGACCTTGGCGATGACCGGCACGCGCCGACCCTCCTCATCCATGATCCGATGGACAGCCTCGATGTCCGTGGCGTCACGCACGAAGGACAGGGCGACCATGTCGAAGCCCATGCGCAGGGCCCATCGCAGGTCCTCCTCGTCCTTCTCGCTCAGCGCCGGCACGGAGACGGCCACACCGGGCAGGTTGATGCCCTTGTTGTTGGAGACCTTGCCGGGGACCTCCACCTCGGTCAGGACGTCGGTGTCGGTCACCTCCAGGGCGCGCAGGGAGACCTTGCCGTCGTCGATCAGCAGGGTGTCGCCGGGCTTCACATCACCGGGCAGACCTTTGAAGGTCGTGGAGCAGCGCTCCTTGGTGCCGTCGATGTCGTCGATGGTGATCGTGAACCGATCGCCCTCGGCGAGCACGTGCTCGCCCTCGATGAAGCGCCCCAGACGGATCTTGGGTCCCTGCAGGTCAGCGAAGATGGCCACCGCCTGGCGCAGATCCTTGGACACCTCCCGGACGGTGCGGTAGGTCTCTTCATGGACGGTGTAGTCGCCGTGGCTCATGTTCACCCGGGCGACGTCCACCCCTGCTTCGACGAGCTGGCGCGTCACTTCATAGCCGGCGGTCGCCGGTCCGAAGGTGGCGACGATCTTCGCGTGTCTCATGCCTCACCCTTTGTCGTATAGGACTGTCAAGTTCTCGATCCTCTGGCACGACGCTGGGCCAGCTGGAGGGCACGCCGGAGATCCGGCGGCCGACACCATGAGCCTATCTCACGGAGGCCCGGACGCTCACCCGCTCAGCGAGATCGCCCGGTCCGAGGGCTTGACCGGGGCCGGCAGGCGCGAGGACCCCTCCAGGTACTCGTCGACCTCCTTGGCGGCCGCGCGCCCCTCGGCGATGGCCCAGACCACCAGCGATGCCCCCCGTCCGGCGTCGCCGACGGCGAAGACGCCGTCCGAGGACGTCATGTAGTCCTCCGAGCGGACCACGTTGCCGCGACGATCGAAGGTCGTGCCGATCTGGTCGGACAGGGAGGCCTGCTCCGCGCCGAGGAAGCCGAGCGCGAGCAGCACCAGATCCGCAGGGATCTCATGCTCGGTGCCTGCCTTCGGCGTGCGCGAACCGTCCGCGTTGTACTCGGTCTCAGCCACGCGCAGCGCACGCACCCGACCGTGCTCATCGCCGAGGAACTCGACCGTGGAGGCCAGGTAGCGACGCTCCCCGCCCTCCTGGTCGGCCGAGGTGACCTCGAAGATCTTCGGATCCATGGGCCAGGGCTCATGAGCCGCGCGGGACTCCGGGGGCTGCGTGCCGATGGCCAGCGTGGTCACCGAGGCCGCGCCATGACGATGCGCGGTACCGATGCAGTCCGCACCGGTGTCACCACCGCCGAGCACGATCACGTGCTTGCCCTCGGCATGGATCTGCTCCGGCACCGAGTCTCCGTGCGTCGCCCTGTTCGACTGCACCAGGTATTCCATGGCGTAGTGCACACCGTCCAGGCCTCGGCCCGGAATCGGCAGGTCTCGCGGCACCATGGCGCCGGTGGCGACCACGACGGCGTCGTAGCTCTCGCGCAGCGAGTCCCAGGTGATGTCCTCACCGATGGCCGTGGAGGTGTAGAAGCGCGTGCCCTCCGCCTCCATCTGCTCGACCCGGAAGTCGACGTGGTGCTTCTCCATCTTGAAGTCCGGGATCCCGTAGCGCAGCAGGCCGCCGAGCCTGTCGTCCCGCTCGTAGACGGCCACGGTGTGTCCGGCACGGGTCAGCTGCTGGGCCGCGGCCAGGCCAGCCGGCCCGGAACCGACGACCGCCACGGTCTTCCCGGTCAGCCGCTGCGGCAGGACAGGCTCCACCCACCCGTTGGCGATGGCCTCGTCGGCGATGAAGACCTCGGACTGCTTGATCGTCACTGCAGGCTGGTTGATGCCCAGCACGCAGGAGGTCTCGCAGGGGGCGGGGCAGATACGACCGGTGAACTCCGGGAAGTTGTTGGTCATGTGCAGCCGGGCGGAGGCCTCCTCCATCTGGTCCCGCCAGATGAGGTCGTTCCACTCCGGGATGAGGTTCCCCAGCGGGCAGCCCGTATGGCAGAAGGGAATGCCGCAGTCCATGCATCGGCTGGCCTGGGTCTGCACCGTGCCCTTCTGCTGTCGCTCGTAGACCTCCTTGAAGTCCATGATGCGTACGGGCACGGGACGTGAGGGCCGGTCCTGGCGCTCACGGTGCTTCATGAATCCGCGCGGATCAGCCACGGGTCACCTCCAGGATCTTCTGCCACGTCTCGTCCCCGTCCGGGTCCAGCCCGTCATCCAGGGCGGAGGAGCGGGCACGCAGCACGGCGTCGTAGTTGCGGGGCAGCACCTTGGTGATGCGCCCGAAGGTGCCGGCAGGGTCTGCCAGCAGGCGCTCGCCCACTGCCGAGCCGGTCTCCTCCACATGGCGGCGGAGCAGGTCCAGGATGATCTGCTGGTCCTCCTCGTCCGGCGGGAGCAGGAGCAGGTCACCGGCGGACCGGGCCTGGTTGTTCATGCGGTCCTCATCAAAGTCCAGCACGAAGGCGGTGCCGCCGGACATGCCGGCACCGAAGTTCCGGCCCGTCGGGCCGAGGATCAGCGCCTGACCACCTGTCATGTACTCGCAGCCGTGGTCTCCGATACCCTCCACGACGGCGGTCGCCCCGGAGTTTCGCACCAGGAACCGCTCCCCCACCTGTCCACGGAGGAACAGCTCGCCGGAGGTCGCTCCGTAGCCGATCACGTTGCCGGAGATGACATTGGTCTCGGCGACCAGCGGCGCCGAGGCGTCCGGGTGGACGACGACGCGTCCTCCGGAGAGCCCCTTGCCGACGTAGTCGTTCGCATCGCCGGAGAGCCGCAGGGTGATCCCATGCGGCAGGAAAGCCCCCAGGGACTGGCCAGCCTCGCCGACCAGGTCCACCTCGATGGTGTCCGGGTCGAGGGTCCGGAGCCCCAGCGCCTTGGTCACCTCATGGCCGAGCATGGTCCCCACCGAACGGTCGGTGTTGATGATCTTGCGCTGCAGCGTGACGTGCTGCCCGTGGCGGATCGCCGGCTGGGCCTGCTCGATCAGCGCCACGTCGAAGTGCTTCTCCAGCTCGTGGTCCTGCCCGCCGGTGCGACGCAGTCCTCCGCGGATCGCCGGGTCCTCCGGGTCATAGCCGCCGAGCACAGAGTCCAGGTTGAGGCCGTCGGTCTTCCAGTGGCGCTTCGCGTCATCGAGGTCCAGGGAGTCGATGTGTCCGATCGCCTCGTCCAGGGTGCGGAAGCCCAGCTCTGCCAGGTACTCGCGCACCTCCTGGGCGACGAACTCGAAGAAGTTCACCACATGATCGGCCTGGCCGGTGTAGCGCTCACGCAGGACCGGGTTCTGCGTGGCGACTCCCACCGGGCAGGTGTCCAGGTGACACACGCGCATCATGATGCAGCCCGAGACCACCAGCGGGGCGGTCGCGAAGCCATACTCCTCCGCACCCAGCAGCGCAGCGATGACGACGTCGCGGCCGGTCTTCAGCTGGCCGTCGACCTGCACGGTGACCCGCTCGCGCAGGCCGTTGAGCATCAGTGTCTGCTGAGCCTCGGCCAATCCGAGCTCCCAGGGGGCGCCGGCATGCTTGAGCGAGTTCAGCGGGGAGGCGCCTGTGCCGCCGTCGTGCCCGGAGATGAGCACGACGTCTGCCTTGGCCTTGGTCACGCCGGCCGCCACCGTTCCCACGCCGTTGAGCGCCACGAGCTTCACATGGACCCGGGCACCCGTGTTCGACCGCTTGAGGTCATAGATCAGCTGGGCGAGGTCCTCGATGGAGTAGATGTCATGGTGAGGAGGCGGGGAGACCAGCGAGACACCCGGTGTGGAGTGACGGGTCTCGGCGACCCAGGGATAGACCTTCTTGCCCATCAGCTGGCCACCCTCACCGGGCTTGGCGCCCTGGGCCATCTTGATCTGCAGGTCGTCGGCATGAGTGAGGTACTGGCTGGTCACGCCGAACCGGCCGGAGGCGATCTGCTTGATCGCGCTGCGGCGCTCCGGATCCACCAGTCGGGCCGGGTGCTCCCCGCCCTCCCCTGTGTTGGAGCGCGCACCCAGGCGGTTCATGGCGATCGCCAGGGTCTCATGGGCCTCCTGGGAGATGGAGCCGTAGCTCATCGCCCCGGTGTTGAAACGCTTGACGATCTCGCTGACCGGCTCGACCTCGGAGACCGGGATCGAACTGCGGTTCCCCTGCAGCTTGATCAGCCCGCGCAGCGTCATCAGGGCCTGGGACTGATCGTCCACCGCCTTGGTGTACTGCTTGAAGACGTCGTAGCGCCGCGTCTTCGTGGAGTGCTGCAGCTTGAAGACGGTCTCCGGGTTGAACAGGTGCGGCGGGCCCTCACGGCGCCACTGGTACTCTCCGCCGACCTCCAGCTCGTCGCCGCGGCCCATGTCATTGCCATCCTGCGGATAGGCCGTGGAATGCCGGGACATGGCCTCCGCGGAGATGACCTTGAGACCCACCCCGCCCATCGGCGAATGGGTGCCGGAGAAGTACTGGTCCACCACGTTCTGCGCCAGACCGACCGCCTCGAAGGTCTGCGCGCCGCAGTAGGAGGCCACGGTGGAGATGCCCATCTTGGACATGATCTTCAGCACGCCCTTGCCCAGAGCGGTCAGCAGATTGTGCACCGCCTGCGACTCGGAGACGCCGGTGATCTCGCCGCGGCGGACCATGTCCTCGGCCGACTCCATGGCCAGGTAGGGGTTGACGGCGGCCGCGCCGTAGCCGATCAGGCAGGCCACATGGTGCACCTCGCGGACGTCGCCGGCCTCCACGATGAGCGAGGCTCGGGTCCGGTTGGCGGACTTCAGCAGATGATGATGGATGGCCGAGAGCAGCAGCAGCGAGGGAAGCGGGGCCCACTGCGCATTGGAGTCACGGTCGGAGACCACGATGTAGCTGACGCCGCGGTTCACCGCCGCCGAGACCTGCTCGCACAGATCACGGATGCGCTGACGGAACTCCTCCTCGGTGCTGCCGACCCGGTAGAGGCCGCGCACCTTCATCGCGATCTTGTGGCCGTCCTCGCTGCGGATGTTGGCGATCTTGGCCAGCTGGTCGTTGTCGATGACGGGGAAGTCCAGGGCGACCTGCTTCGCGCTCACCTTGTCGGTGGTCAGCACGTTGCCGTTGGGGCCGATGTGCAGCCCCAATGAGGTCACCAGCTCCTCGCGGATCGCATCCAGCGGGGGGTTGGTCACCTGGGCGAAATTCTGCACGAAGTAGTCGAAGAGCAGCCGCGGACGGTCTGCGAGCACCGCGATCGGAGTGTCGGTGCCCATCGCGCCGAGCGGCTCCGCCCCGGTGGAGGCCATCGGGCCCACCAGAATCCGCAGCTCCTCGTGGGTGTAGCCGAAGGTCTGCTGACGCAGACGCACCGATTCCTTGGGGTGGCGCACGTGGAGACGCTCCGGGAGGTCCTCCAGCTCGATGAGGTTCTCGTCCACCCATTCCTGCCAGGGCTGGGAGGAGGCGAATCCGGACTTGATCTCCTCGTCCTCGATGATCCGGCCCTCGACCGTGTCGAGCAGGAACATCATGCCCGGGGCCACCCGACCCTTGCGGACGATGCGAGAAGGCTCCAGGTCGACGACGCCGACCTCCGAGGACATCACCACCAGTCCGTCGTCGGTGACCCAGTAGCGGGCCGGACGCAGGCCGTTGCGGTCCAGCACCGCGCCGACCTGCTGACCATCGGTGAACGCGATGGCGGCAGGTCCGTCCCAGGCCTCCATGAGCATGGAGTGGTAGCGGTAGAAGGCGCGCAGATCCGGGTCCATGGACTCGTGGTTCTCCCACGCCTCCGGCACCATCATGCGCATCGACTGGGCCAACGGACGACCGGAGAGCATGAGCAGCTCGGCGGCCTCGTCGAAGGACGTGGAGTCCGAGGCACCCGGCGTGCAGATCGGGAAGAGGTACTCCGGGTCCTCCCCCAGGAGTTCGCCGGCCATCATCGACTGACGGGCGCGCATCCAGTTCCGGTTGCCCTTGACCGTGTTGATCTCGCCATTGTGCGCGATATTGCGCAGCGGCTGGGCGAGCGGCCAGGACGGGAACGTGTTCGTGGAGAAGCGGGAGTGGACGATGCCCAGGGTCGTCTTGAACCGCTCGTCAGAGAGATCCGGGAAGAACGGCTCGAGCTGCGCGGTGGTCAGCATGCCCTTGTAGGTGATCGTCTTCGAGGACAGGGAGGGGAAGTACACACCGAGGCGGTTCTGGCCGCGCTTGCGCAGACGCCACGCGCGCTGGTCCAGGGTGCCCGGAGCGGAGAAGCTGAACTCCTCCGAACCCTCGGGGGCCAGCGCCACGAAGAGCTGCCGGAAATGCGGCATGGACTCCCGGGCCAGGGTTCCGATCATCGAATCGTCGATGGGCACCTCACGCCAGCCCAGCACCGTCAGGCCCTGCTCTGCCGCCAGGTCCTCCAGCGAGAGGCACATCTGCTCACGCTCAGACTCCGACTGCGGAAGGAACGCCGTGCCGGCGGCGTAGCCGCCGACGGCGGGGAGCTCGAAGTCGACCACAGCACGGAAGAACTCGTCCGGGATCTGCGTCAGCAGTCCAGCACCATCACCGGTGCCGACGTCGCTGCCCACCGCACCGCGGTGCTCGAGGTTGCGCAGCGCCACCAGAGCATGGTCGACGATGTCGTGGCCGGGCTCGCCGCGGAGTGTCGCGACGGCGGCCATGCCGCAGTTCTCGTGCTCGTTCTCCGGGCTGTAGAGGCCGTTCTTCTCCGGGTAGGCGGAGAAACGCACGAAGGGGCTCACGACCCCCTCGGCAGGACTCTGCGCGCCATCGGCAGGAGCAGGGCTGTAAGTGCCCAGCGATCCCTGTGTGGACATGACGGTGTTCCTTCCTCCGCATACGGACGTTCCATGGGAGGGGACATCATCGACCCCTGTGTGCTGGAGGGACGCGTTCCGCCGGGGCGGTCGCACCGCCCACCGCTGTTTCTCGCGAACGGGCCGGGCGCCCTCGTCGTGCGTCTCATGCTTATCGGCGCTCAGGCGGAGCAGCGTGGTTCGCGCTCGCGCATGGGCCGTGGCCAGCCTCGGGTGGCCGTCGTCAACGGATGCGAGTCGACGGGCACACCGGTGTTGCCTGAGTCTCAGGCTGATCAGACCAATCTTCCGCGCGCAGGCACCATGGACGCAAATCGCATCTCACGATCTGGAACACGGAGCGCCTGCGACGCGTGGCTCAGCTCTCCTTCGCGGAGCCTTCCGAGGCTTGTCCTCGCGGATCCGAAGAGACAGTCTCAGGATCCGGACGGGAGGAGGCATCCTCGGCGTCGACGTCGTCGGCAGCCTCACCGTCGGCATCGGCAGTGTCGTGGGCGTCAGCTGCGCTGTCTTCATCGCCTGCGCTGTCTTCATCACCGTCGCCTGCGCTGTCTGCGATCTCCGCGCGGGGGCCGTGACCGGGGGTGAACACCTCCTGCTCCTCGGCGAGCTGCTCCGCGGTGCGCGGACGCTTCGACCACAGCACGTAGAGCATCGCGACGGCGACCAGGAAGGTGAGCACGGCGGCCCACATGTTCAGGCGCCAGTTGAGCCCGAGGATGTTGATGAACTGTGTCGACTTGTCCAGCTCGTCGATGCGCAGGCTCTCGATCCAGAAGCGGCCCAGCGTGTAGTAGGCCACGTAGGTCCAGGCCAGCATGCCCTGCTTGAACTGGAACCGCCGATACAGGAACAGCAGCGCCACCACGCCGAGGAGGTTCCAGATGCTCTCGTAGAGGAACGTCGGGTGGAACAGGGTGGATTCGCTCATGTGCGAGACCTGCGGCACCCGGTGCTCCATGTCCACCGTCAGGCCCCAGGGAAGGTCCGTCGGACCGCCATAGAGCTCCTGGTTGAACCAGTTGCCCCAGCGCCCGATGGCCTGGGCCAGCAGCACCCCGGGCACGACCGCGTCGGCGAATCCGCCGAACTTCATGCCGTAACGGCGGCAGGCGAACCAGACACCGACCGCGCCCAGCAGGATCGCACCCCAGATCCCCAGACCGCCCCGCCAGATCTGCGGGATCAGCGAAAGATCGCCCGAGCCGTCGAAGTTCGGGCCGAAGTACGCGTCAGGCGAGGAGAAGACGTGGTAGAGCCGCCCTCCGATGATGCCCAGCAGGACGGCCCACAAGGTCGCGTCCATGACGTTGTCGGCGCTGCCGCCCCGAGACTTCCACAGGCGCGAGGTCAGCAGGATCGCGGCGACGATGCCCGCCACGATGCACAGCGCATAGAAGTTCAGGGTGATGGGTCCGAGGTCGAGACCGCTGGAGGGCGGTGCGGGGAACCCCGCGAGCAGGTCGCCGTCCGTCGCGGCAGCCGCTGCAGTGGAAGTCATTGACGCGTCGTCCTCTCCGTGGTGGATGCCCGGTCGCTCCTGACGTGGAGCCGACCGGGGAGCAGTCTAGGCGCTCAGGCTGTGCAATGTGATCAGGCAGGATGCCCCGGGCGCGGCCGGGACTTCGCTCAGGCCGGACGGCCGGAGAGCTCGCCGGCCAGGCGGCCGACCTCCTCCGGCCCTCCGTCGCGCAGGGCGGCGACCAGCGCCGTGCCGACGATCACACCGTCGGCGTAGCGGCCGATCTCCTCGACATGCGCCCGCGTGGAGACGCCGAGCCCCACGCAGACCCGTTCAGCACCTGCGTCATGGGCGGCACGCACGACCCGCTCCGCAGCGTGGGAGACCTCCGAACGGGCGCCGGTCACACCCATCAGGGAGACCGCGTAGACGAACCCGCGGGAGGCCTGGACGATCTCCGCAACCCGCTCAGGGGACGAGGTCGGCGCGGAGAGGAACACCCGGTCCAGACCATGGGCCTCGGTCGCCGCGATCCAGTCCTCCGCCTCGTCCGGGATGAGGTCCGGGGTGATCGCCCCGGCTCCCCCGGCCTCAGCAAGACGGCGGGCGAACTCCTCAGCCCCCATGCGGTCGATGAGGTTGTAGTAGGTCATGACCAGCACGGCCGCCTCCGTGGCGTCAGTGACGGCCTGGACGATCTCGAAGACCTCGTCGATGCGGAACCCGCGCGCCAGGACCTCCGTGGTGGCCTGTTGGATGACCGGGCCGTCCATGACCGGGTCCGAGTACGGGATGCCGATCTCGATGACGTCGGCGCCGTTGCGGACCAGCTCGAGCGCCGCAGCGATGGAGGACTCCTTGTCCGGATAGCCGGCGGGCAGGTACCCCACGAACGCGGCTCGGCCCTCGGCCCGGGCGGCCTCGATCCTGGCCGCGGTCTTGGAAGAGGGCGCAGTGCTCGACGATGCTGCCGCGCCGGAGATCTTCTCTGCGCTCATGCCTGAACTCCCGTCTCCGGCGCGCGGCCGGCATCCTGGTCCGTCTGTCCGGCCTCAGCCGCATCGGCCTGACCGGGGAGCAGCCGGAACCACTCCGCAGCGGTGGCCACGTCCTTGTCCCCACGACCGGAGAGGTTCACGATGATGATCCGCTCGGCGGCGGCCTCCGGATCCGCCTCGGTCCAGCTCGCCGAGAGCCGGGCGGCGCCCGCCAGGGCGTGGGCCGACTCGATGGCCGGGATGATGCCCTCGGTGCGGCACAGCGTCTCGAAGGCGACCATGCACTCCGCGTCGGTGACCGGCTCGTAGACGGCACGACCGACGTCGGCCAGATGCGCATGCTCCGGACCCACCGAGGGGTAGTCCAGACCGGCGGAGATCGAGTGCGAGTCGACGGTCTGCCCGTCCTCGTCCTGCATCAGGTAGGAGCGCGCTCCGTGCAGCACCCCGGACCGTCCCAGGGTGATCGCCGCCGCGTGCCGACCGGTGTCCACGCCGTCCCCGCCGGCCTCGAAACCGTGGAGGTCCACGTCGGCGTCGTCGAGGAAGCCGTGGAAGATGCCCATCGCGTTGGAGCCCCCGCCCACGCAGGCGCAGACCGCGTCCGGGAGCCGGCCGGTCTGTTCGAGGATCTGCTCGCGGGCCTCCTCCCCGATCACCTGATGGAACCAGCGCACCATGGCGGGGAACGGGTGGGGACCGGCGACGGTGCCGAGCAGATAGTGGGTGGTCTCCACCGTGGCGACCCAGTCACGCAGCGCCTCGTTGATCGCGTCCTTCAGAGTCTGGGCTCCGTGCTCCACGGGGACGACCTCTGCCCCGAGCAGCCTCATCCGTGCCACGTTCAGCGCCTGGCGACGAGTGTCCTCTGCGCCCATGTAGACCACGCACTCCATGCCCATCAGAGCCGCGGCGGTGGCGGTGGCCACCCCGTGCTGACCGGCGCCCGTCTCCGCGATGAGCCGCGTCTTGCCCATCCTCCGGGCCAGCAGCGCCTGCCCGAGGACGTTGTTGATCTTGTGCGAACCGGTGTGGTTGAGGTCCTCACGCTTCAGGAAGATCCGAGCTGCCCCCTGTTCTGCGGCGAAGCGCGGCACCTCCGCCAGCAGCGAGGGCCGGCCCGTGTAGTCCTGGCAGAGCCGGTGGAACTCCGCCAGGAACTCTTCGTCCTCACGGGCCTCGAGGAAGGTCGTCTCGACCTCGTCGAGGGCCGCGACCAGGGATTCGGGCATCCATCGCCCGCCATAGGGCCCGAAGTACGGACCCGCGGCGTCGCGGAAGCTCCCGGAGGCGGACTCTGCAGTCATGAGGTTCTCCTGTTCAGGTGGTGAAGCGTGCCGCACGCCCGGGCCCGCCGAGGCGCGGGGTTCAGGAGCGGCTGGCGGCGCGAAAGCGGCCCAGTGCGGCGGCGGGGTCCCCGTCGCGGACCAGAGCCTCCCCCACGAGCACCGCATCGGCACCCTGGGCGGCGTAGTCGGCAACCACCCCGGGTCCGTCCACGCCGGACTCGGCGATGCGGACCACGCCCTCGGGCAGATGGCGCGCCATGGTGCCGTAGTGGGCGATGTCGACGTCGAGGGTCTTCAGATTGCGTACGTTGACTCCGACGATGCGCGCGCCCACATCGACGGCGCGAGCGATCTCCTCCTCGGTGTGCGCCTCGACCAGCGCCTCCATCCCGAGCTCGTGGGTGAGGGCGAGGAAATCGCGGAGGCGGGCGTCGTCGAGCGCGGCGACGATGAGCAGCACGAGGTCGGCGCCGTGGGCCCGCGCCTCGTGGAACTGGTACTCCTCGACCATGAAGTCCTTGCGCAGGATCGGCAGGTCGACGGCCGCGCGGACCGCGTCGAGGTCCGCCAGGGAACCGGCGAAGCGACGCTGCTCGGTCAGCACACTGACGACGGCGGCGCCACCGACCTGATAAGCACGGGCCAGCTCGGCCGGATCCGGGATGTCGGCCAGTGCGCCCTTCGACGGCGAGGATCGCTTGACCTCGGCGATGATGCGCACACCGTGAGCGTCCGAGCGGCCTCCCTGCAGGGCAGCGAGACCATCCCGAGCAGCGGGGGCATCGGCGGCGCGGGCGACGAGATCGGTCAGCGGGACCGCGGCCCGGCGGACGGCGAGATCCTCACGCACGCCGGCGATGATGCCGTCGAGGACGGTACCTGTGGCCGCGGCGGAGGAGGGGGTCTCGGTGCTCACCGGCGGCTCAGCTGGTGGAGGCGTCAGGGACGCGCTGGCTCGTGCCGGAGGTGTTGTCAGGCATGGCGGGCCCCTGGTGGTCACGCGGGTCCTCGCCGCGTTCCAGCACGGACCAGCTGTCCATCTCCACACCGTAGCCGGCCTTCTTCAGGCCCCAGCCGAGGATCAGCGCGAGAGGGACGCAGGCCGCACCGATGTAGGCCAGCACCCAGACCTCGATCACGAAGCCGATGCCCGCCACGATGGAGCCCACGATCAGGGTGAGGCTGAGCGCCCAGGCGGCAGGGGTCGATCCATGACCGATGTGGTCGTGGTGGATGTGGGCGTCGCCGGGCTGTTCACCGGCGGCCGGCTGCTGCTCGACGTCGCGCACGGTCCGCTGCTGCGTGGTGGTCATCAGAGTCCTCTCTCGATCACGTCTGCTCGCCCTCCATTCTGCCATGCCCGCCCGCCGGACTCCGACCAGATGTCCTCCTGCGCACCAGGGGACTCCCGGCACTCTGCTCCTGCTGGACAGCGCCCCGGATGCGGAGCAGGGTGGTGTCCATGCCGACACTCATCACCGCCGAAGAGCTTCACGCGCTGCTGTGCTCCCCCGTTCCTCCGACCGTGCTGGACGTCCGTTGGCGGCTGGACAGGCCGGACGGACGGCAGGACCACCGTGCGGGCCACATCCCCGGCGCGGTGTTCGTGGACCTGGACCACGAGCTCAGCGCCCACGGACGGCCCGCCGCCCAGGGACGGCACCCGCTGCCCGACCGGGCCACGCTGCAGCAGGCGGCGAGACGCTGGGGGCTGCGGTCCGGCACCACCGTGGTGGTCCATGACGATCTCCAGAACCTGGCCGCGGCGCGGGCCTGGTGGCTCCTCCGGCGTGCCGGAGTGCAGGACGTGCGGGTGCTCGACGGGGCCCTCGAGGCGTGGCGACGGGCCGGCCTGCCGCTGGAGACCGGGGAGGTCGCCCCCGAGCCCAGCACCATCGTGCTCGAGGACCCGCTCCGGGAGCCGGACGGGGTGCCGGCCGCCGCCTCTGTGGATCGTGAGACCGTCCGCCGGCTGTCCGCAGATCTGCAGACCGGGCGCCCGGCGGCGGGTGTGCTCCTGGATGTGCGTGCCCCGGAGCGGTTCACCGGCGAGCATGAACCGGTCGACCCTCGGGCCGGACACATTCCGGGTGCGGTCAACCTGCCCACCGCGGGCAATGTCGACGACGCCGGCCGCTTCCTGCCCGCCGAGGAGCTGCGCACCCGGCTGCACTCGGGCGGGGCCGAGGAGCACCGGCCTGTGATCAGCTACTGCGGATCCGGGGTCAACGCGGCGCACGCCACCCTGGCGGCCCATCTGGCAGGCTTCGAGGCGGTGTTGTATCCGGGCAGCTTCAGCCAGTGGGCCCAGGACCCTGAGCTGGAGGTGGAGGTGGGGAGCTGAGCACCCGCGAGGACGACCGGGGAATCCCGGGGCAGGAGATCCTCAGCGACGGCCGGAGGTGGGGTCCTCCCCCGCGGTGAGTCCGTCCCAGAGGTCGAACTCGTCGGGGTCGTCCTCATCCTCCTCGCTGCCCGCAGGTGCGCGGGACTTCTCATACCGCTTCGAGCTCCGGTCCGGCCAGCGCCGTGAGAAGACCAGCAGCGCGAGCGCGGCGAGCACCAGCAGGACCGCTCCGGCCAGTCCGACCCACACCGCCGGTCCGAGGGCATAGTCCTGGGCCTGCTCAGTCGTCCCCGTGACCTCTCCCAGCGCTCCCAAGGACGCCTCGCCCGGTGCGGCGATCACCTGCAGCAGCGTCACGGTGACCACCGCGCCGGCCCCTAGCTGGAGCAGGCCGATCACGAACCGCGCCATGCGCCTGGCGATCGTCACCGCGACCGCGGAAGCCAGGCCCACCAGCGCCATCGCGGTCACCGTGTCGGCGATGTCGGAGCCGGGGATCTCCACCCGATCCATCGCCGAGACGTCGCCCAGCCCGGAGGCGATCACCCAGGGCTGCGTGGCCGATGCGAGCAGCAGCACTCCGGCGACCAGCCCGGCCAGCACCACGGTGCGTCGGCTCATCGCACGTCCTCCAACCGATCCGCGGCCAGCACCGCACGCAGCGGGGCCGCCGCCTTGTTCACAGTCTCCAGACGCTCCGCGTCGTCGTCGCTGTCCGCGACGATCCCTCCGCCGGCCTGCACGTAAGCACGGCCGCCCTTCAGCAGCGCGCTGCGGATCGCGATGGCCGCGTCCATGCGGCCGGAGAAATCGAAGTAGCCGACGACTCCCCCGTACACACCCCGACCGGTCGGCTCCCAGGCATCGAGCAGCTGCAAAGCACGAGGCTTCGGCGCCCCGGACAGGGTGCCCGCGGGGAAGGTGGCCGCGAGCACGTCATAAGAGGAGGATCCCGGCGCGAGCTCGCCCTGGACGTGCGTGGTCAGATGCATCACGTGGCTGAAGTGCTCCACCGCCATGAACCGAGTGACCTGCACCGAGCCCGGCACACAGACCTTGGCAAGATCGTTGCGCGCCAGATCCACCAACATGATGTGCTCGGCCCGCTCCTTCTCGTCGGCGAGCAGGTCCTCAGCCAGCCGCTCGTCCTCCGCCGGGGTCTCCCCGCGCGGGCGGGTGCCGGCGATCGGGTGGGTGACCACCGTGCCGTCCTCCACGGTGACCAGCGCCTCCGGAGAGGCGCCCACCACCTGGTACGGCTCGCCCTCGGGCGTCTCGAAGTGCAGCAGGTACATATAGGGGCTCGGATTCAGCAGACGCAGCATCCGATACACCGCCAACGCGTCCACCTGGGTGGCCACCTCGAAGCGGCGCGAGACCACGATCTGGAAGACCTCGCCGTCGACGATCGCCTGCTTGGCCTTCCCCAGCGTCGCCAGGTACTCGTCCTGGTCCCAGGCAAGCTCGACCCGATCCTCCAGATCGCCCTCCACGGCCTCCTGCCAGTCCGGCTCGCCCACGGAGACTCCCGGCTGCACCGGCTCGGCGAGCGAGGCACGCATCTGCTCCAGCCGAGCCACAGTGTCGGCGTAGGCCTGCTCCACCCCGGTGTCCCGCCCGTCGCGGTTGAAGGCGTTGGCCACCAGGGTGACGGTGCCGTCTCGGTTGTCATGGACGACCAGGTCGCTGACCAGGTTCATCGCCATCTCCGGGACGTGGAGATCGTCCACCGGAGGGTGCGGAAGCCGCTCCCAGTGCCGGACGACGTCCCAGCCGGCGTATCCGACCAGTCCGGAGGTCAGGTGCGGCAGCTGCCCGCTGCGCGCCCTGCCGTTGTCCCCGCCGAGGAACTCGAGGCTCTCACGCAGCACCTCGGCGGTGGTGCCCTCCTGGGGCGTTCCGGCAGGCGGCTCCCCCAGCCAGACGGCAAGACCCGCCCGCTCCGAGAGCGTGGCCTGTGAGCGCACTCCGATGAAGGAATGGCGGGACCATGCGGCCCCCGGGGCGGCAGACTCCATCAGGAAGCTGCCGGGCCTGCCGTCGGCCAGCGCGCGGTAGATGCTCAAGGGGGTGTGCCCGTCGGCGAGCAGCCGCATCGTCACCGGGATGACACGGTGGTCCTGGGCCAGCTCGGCGAACTCCTCCGCGCTGGGAGAGACGGTGCCGAATCGACGATCAGGTCTTGTCATCATGTCCTCCCTCCCGGACGACCTCGCGCCCGGTGAAACAGGTCCGGGCGCCGGTGTGGCAGGCCGGACCGGTCTGGTCCACAGTCAGCAGCACAGTGTCCCCGTCACAGTCCAACGACACCTGACGGACCTGCTGCACATGCCCGGAGGTCTCCCCCTTGCGCCAGAGCTCTCCCCGCGATCGGGACCAGTACGTCGCCCGGCCCGAGGACAGCGTGGACGCCAGCGCCTCCGCGTTCATCCAGGCCAGCATGAGCACCTCGCCGCTGGCGGCGTCCTGGGCGATGGCCGGCAGCAGCCCGGCGTCGTTGAAGGTGACCTTCTCGCGGATCTCGGCGGGAAGCGGTGTCTGGGTCATGGCGAGGTCCTCGGCGGATGGGCGGTGGGCGGGCGGACGAGCCAGCTCAGCGGACGGGGTGCCCGGCGGCGCGGATGGCTTCCTTGACCTGGGCGATCATGTCGACCGGGCCGAAGTGGAACATCGAGGCGGCCAGCACCGCGTCGGCGCCGGCGTCGATGGCGGCCGGGAAATGCTCCGGGCGGCCGGCTCCCCCCGAGGCGATGAGCGGGACGGTGGTCACCTGACGGACCGCGCGGATCATCTCCACGTCGAAGCCGGTCTGGGTGCCGTCAGCGTCGATGGAGTTCAGCAGGATCTCTCCCACTCCGCGCTCCGCTGCCTCGCGGCACCAGGAGATCGCATCGATCCCGGTCCCCCGGCGTCCGCCGTGGGTGGTCACCTCGAAGCCGGAAGCGACGCCGGGATCCTCGGTACGCCGGGCGTCCAGGGACAGGACCAGCACCTGGGAGCCGAAGCGGCCGGTGATCTCATCGATGACCTCCGGACGGGTCACCGCAGCGGTGTTGATCGAGGCTTTGTCCGCCCCGCAGCGCAGCAGCGCGGCGACGTCCTCCTGGGTGCGGACTCCGCCGCCGACGGTCAGCGGGATGAAGACCTCCTCCGCGGTCTGGGTGACCACGTCATAGGTGGTCTCCCGGTCCGCGGAGGAGGCCGTGACGTCCAGGAAGGTCAGCTCGTCCGCTCCGGCGTCGTTGTACCGGTGCGCGAGCTCCACCGGATCTCCGGCGTCGCGCAGGTTCTCGAAGTTCACGCCCTTGACCACCCGGCCGGCGTCGACGTCGAGGCAGGGGATCACTCTCACGGCCAGTGACATCTCGTGGAGCCTCTCCGCTCAGACCCGGCAGGCGTGGATGGAGGTGACCAAGATCGCTCGGGCGCCGAGCTCGTAGAGCTCGTCCATGAGCTGGTTGGTCCGCTTGGCGAGCACCATGGAGCGCACGGCGACCCAGTTCTCGTCGGCCAGCGGCGAGATGGTGGGCGACTCTAGCCCCGGCGTGATGGCGCTGGCCGCCTCGAGGTGCTCGCGGCGGATGTCATAGTCCATCATCACGTACTGGCGGGCCACCAGGACGCCCTGCAGACGCCGGCTCACCCGGTCGATGCCTGCGGGACGCTCCCCGTGGCGAGAGATCATGATCGCCTCGGAGCGCATGATCGGCTCTCCGAAGGTCTCCATGCCGGCGGCCTTGAGGGTGTTGCCAGTCTCCACGACGTCGGCGATCGCGTCGGCCACCCCGAGGCGCACGGCGGTCTCCACCGCGCCGTCGAGGTGCACGACCTCGACGTCGGGGAGGTCCTGTTCCTCCAGCCAGCGGCTCAGCAGACCGTCATAGCTGGTGGCGATGCGCTTGCCCGCCAGATCCTCGGCAGAACGGAATCTGCCGGCCGGGCCGGCCAGCCGGAAGGTGGACCCGCCGAATCCCAGCCCCATGATCTCCTCGGCGCCATGGTCGACCCGGGCGTCCTGGAAGAGGTCGCGGCCTGTCATCCCGACGTCGAGGGTCCCGGAGCCGACGTAGACGGCGATGTCGCGGGGACGCAGGTAGAAGAACTCGACGTCGTTCTCCTCATCGATCATGACCAGCTCGCGCTTGTCACGGCGCTGGACGTATCCGGCCTCGGAGAGCATGGCCATGGCAGCCTCGGAGAGGGCGCCCTTGTTCGGTACAGCTACACGCAGCATGGAGGTGTCGTTCCCTGTTCGGATGTCGTTCGAGTATGGTTCGCGGGCTGTCGGCCCAGGGGCCGGCTGCTCACAGATGTCGGTAGACATCCTCCAGGCTGAGACCCTTGGCGAGCATCATCACCTGGAGGTGGTAGAGCAGCTGGGAGATCTCCTCCGCGGCGGCTTCGTCGGACTCGTGCTCGGAGGCCATCCACACCTCTGCGGCCTCCTCGACGATCTTCTTGCCGATGCTGTGGACGCCGGCGTCGAGCGCGGCCACCGTGCCGGACCCCTCCGGGCGGCTGGCCGCCTTCTCGGCGAGTTCGGCGTAGAGCTGGTCGAAGTTCTTCACCGTCCCAGGGTATTCCCTCCCGGGGGCCGACGACGATTCTGACGCGTCATACGTCGCCTCCCCCGTCATGAGGAGAGCCGGGCCGCCTCGACGGCGGCGGAGACCGCGGCGTGCGCTGCTTCGAAGCCCTTGTCCTCCCGGGAGCCCTCCAGGCCTGCGCGCTCCAGGGCCTGCTGCTCGTCATCGCAGGTCAGCAGACCGAAGCCGACGGGCACACCGGTATCGAGGGCGACCCGCAGCAGACCATCGGTGGCGGCCTGGCAGACGTAGTCGAAGTGCGGGGTCCCCCCGCGGATGACCACCCCCAGCGCGACGACGGCATCGTGCTCGGAGGCCGCCGCGGCGCTGAGCACCGGCAGCTCGAAGCTGCCCGGGGCTCGGACCAGGGTGATGTCCTCCACTCCGATCTGCGTCAGGAAGCGGCGGGATCCGGCGATCAGGCCGTCCATGACCTGGGTGTGCCAGCGCGAGGCCACCACTGCTACGCGCAGCGGCTTCTCGGCGGCGGCCGCGCGCAGACTCTCCAGCTCGGCGGTGTCGATCTCAGGGGTTCCGGTGCTGCTCATCTCTCTCCTTGTTCGTCGAGCGGGCGCGAACGCTCCGCAGGCTCCTCGTGGTCGGCGATCTGCTCCTCCGCGGCCCCCGGATCCTCTCCTGTCCAGGCCCCACGGGCCTCGCGGTCCTCCAGGCCGAGGTGGTCCATCAGGTGGCGCATCCGGTCCCGTTTGGTGCGCAGGTACCTCCGGTTCTCCTCGTGCACCACGCCGTTGGAGGGGATCTGCTGGACGTCGAGCCCCGCCTTCAGCAGGGACTCCACCTTGTCCGGGTTGTTCGTCAGCAAGGTCAGCCGGGTGATCCCGCAGCTGTGCAGGATCGCCGCGGCGCCGGTGTAGTCACGCAGCTCCGCGGCGAGGCCGAGCATCTCGTTGGCCTCCACCGTGTCCGCGCCCTGCTCCTGGAGGCTGTAGGCGCGCAGCTTGTTGGCCAGCCCGATGCCGCGTCCCTCGTGCCCGCGCAGGTAGAGGAGGTGGCCGCCGTCGCGCTGGATGGACTCCAGGGCCGAGGCCAGCTGGGTGCCGCAGTCGCAGCGGTGGGAGCCCAGCACGTCTCCGGTCACGCACTCGGAATGCATGCGGATCAGCGGTCGGTCCTCCGCGGCACCGGTCTCGGAGGCCGGCCGGGACCGGGCGGAGATGAGCAGGTGCTCGTGGCCTGTGGCGTGCTCGGTCCACACCTGGGCGGCGAAGATCCCGTGCACGGTGGGCAGCGTCACCACCGGACCCGGAGTGACCAATGCGCTGGACTCCTCCTCGGGGCGCTCCCAGGAGGCCTGCACGGCGTCCATGACGGCTTCCGGGCGAGGCTCTCCCCCGCGATACGCGATGAGGTCGGCGATGGAGATCAGCGCCAGCTGGTGGTCGTCGGAGAACTCGCGCAGCGCCGGCAGCCGCATCATCCGGCCGTCGTCATGGACGAGCTCGGCGATGACCCCGACCTCCGGGTGTCCGGAGAGCCGGCAGAGATCCACGGCGGCCTCGGTGTGGCCGTCCCGTCCCAGCACGCCGGCGTCGTCGGCGATCAGCGGGAACAGGTGGCCGGGCCGGGTGAGGTCGTGCGGCTCGGCGGCGGCATCGGCCAGCAGGGCGGCGGTGCGCGCCCGGTCTGCGGCGCTGATGCCCGTGCTCACCCCGGAGGCGGCGTCGCAGCTGATCGTGTAGGCGGTGCCCTTCGGGTCCTGGTTGGCCTCCACCATCGGGGGCAGACGCAGGTGCTCGGCGCGCTCCCGGCTCATCGGCACGCAGATCACCCCGGAGGAGTGCCGCACGGTGAACGCCATGAGCTCCTCGGTGGCCGCGGCCGCCGGGAAGATGATGTCACCCTCGTTCTCCCGGTCGGCATCGTCGACGACGACGACGGGTCGCCCCTTGGCCAGCTGGTTCAGGGCGACCTCGATCGGGTCGAGCACCGGAGCCGGCGTGTCCGGCCGCCGGACGGCCGGCACCGGAACCTCGGGGGCGCCCGGGTCATCGTGCTCAGCGGCCTCAGCGGCCTCAGCGACAGCGTCGAGGTCGAGCATCCGGCGGGTGTACTTGGCCAGCACGTCCACCTCGAGGTTGACCTGTCCGCCGTCGGGCAGCGCGCCCAGCGTGGTCTCGACCAACGTGGTGGGGATCAGCCCCACCTCGAACCATGCCTCGGGCGCGCCCGCGTGGGACACCGCCGTGACGGTCAGCGACACGCCGTCGACGGCGATCGAGCCCTTCTCTGCGATGAACGGGGCCAGGTCCCGGCCCACCGCGAAGCGGTGCCGGCCCTCGTTGACGTCACGTTCCAGGAGCGACCCCATGCCGTCCACGTGGCCCTGGACCACGTGTCCGTCCAGGCGGGCGCCCGAGGGGAGGCAGCGCTCCAGATTGACCTGGGCCCCGACGTCGAGCTGCCCCATGGTGGTGCGTTTGAGGGTCTCGACGATGAGGTCCACGCTGACGGTCTCACCCTCGATGGCGGTGGCGCTCACGCACACGCCGTTGACGGCGATGGACCCGCCCAGGGCGAGACCCTCGACGTGTCCGGGCGCCTCGAAGCTCAGTCGTTCGACCCCGCGGGCCGGGTCCGGCCGCCGGGAGACCACCCGGCCGAGACCTGTCACGATTCCGGTGAACATGATGGTCAGCTGCTCCTGTCTGCTGGTGCACCGGCCTGATCGGCCGGAGCGTCGGATGAGTCGGGGACATAGGCGTCCTCCGCCGGCTGGAGGTGGACGCAGACGTCGTCGTCGAGGATCCGGACCGCCCCGCCCTCGGCGGGGTCCTGGGCGTAGCGTCGGGCCGCGGAGAGCGTGGTGACGCCGATGTCCCCCACGCTGGAGGGTCCGGCGCCGAGGATCAGCGGCGCCTGGTAGGCGAATATCTCGTCCACCAGATCCTGGGCGAAGTAGGCGGCCAGCACGCGGGATCCCCCTTCGATGAGGACATGCCGCACCGGGTGTCCCTCGTGCTGGATCTCGCCGAGGCGCTGCAGAGCCTCGAGCGGGTCATGGGTGCGCAGCTGGACCCAGCCCTCGCCTTCGGGGCGGCCCCGGCGCAGCCGGGCGTCCTCGGACAGCGGACGCCGGCCCATCACGCAGCGCAGCGGCTGATGCTCGGAAAGCGTCCCGTCGGGCAGCCGGGCGGTGAGCCGCGGATCATCCACTGCGGCCGTGTTGCTGCCCACCAGGATCGCATCGATCCGCCGACGGATCCGGTGGGTGTGCTCCCGCGAAGCCGCCGAGGTGATCCACTGGCTGGTGCCGTCAGCGGCCGCAATGCGACCGTCCAGGCTCTGCGCCAGGTGGACCGTGACGAAGGGGCGTCTCTCACGCTGGGCCCGGGCCCAGCGCTGATTGATCCGCCGGCACTCCTCGGCGAGGACGCCGGCCACGACGTCGACCCCCTCCGCGCGCAGCACCGTGGCCCCTCCAGAGGCGTCGGGGGTGGGATCGTCGGCGCCGTAGAGGACGCGCCCGACCCCGGCGGAGAGGATCGCCTCGGTGCACGGAGGTTGGCGCCCGTGGTGGCGGCAGGGCTCGAGGCTGCAGTAGAGCGTCGCGTCCGAGAGGTCCATGCCGGGTGCGGTGCGGGCGATGCGGGTCAGTGCCTCCCGCTCGGCGTGGAGGTTCCCGGCACCACGGTGATGTCCGACGGCCAGGACGGTGCCGTCGGCGGCAACGAGCACGGCCCCGACCAACGGGTTGGCACCGCGCGGACCGCGGTAGGCCGCCTCCACCGCCGCGCGCATGCGGGTCTCGTCCAGCTGATCAGCCATGCCGAGCCTGCTCCTGGGCGCGGACCGGGACGTCGGCGGCAGACGGCTGCAGGAGGCGTCCAGTGCTCGGAGAGGCGGCTTCGAGGAGCCGGCGCAGGCCGTCCATATGAGCGATGTGTCCTTCCCAGGCCCGACGGTGGAGTCGGCTCCGGGGCGACGATGCCTGCGCGGCGGCCGGCCCGACAAGGGGTGCATAAGGCGCCCCGGCCGTCGACCGGCCTTCGTGCTTCTCCCATCCAGACTCTGACTGTCGGTACCGGAGTTCCACCGGTTCAACCGTGGCCGCGAACGGCCTCGGGTCGCGGACTTTCACCGCCGGTTCGGACTTTCACCGACCCCGGAGCACGAAGTGTGTCGTGGACAAGTCTGCCACACAGACGAGAAGGGCCCGGAATCCTGAGGATTCCGGGCCCTTCTTCTGGAGCGGATGACGAGATTCGAACTCGCGACCCTCACCATGGCAAGGTGATGCTCTAGCCAGCTGAGCTACATCCGCACGAGTGATCAGTATAGACCACTCAGTGCGCGATACTGGGATCGAACCAGTGACCTCTTCCGTGTCAGGGAAGCGCGCTACCGCTGCGCCAATCGCGCCTATTCAGCTGTTCGGCCCGCCAAGGCGGCCCGAGCGAGGTGGGGACGGGAATCGAACCCGCGTTGACGGCTTTGCAGGCCGCTGCCTCGCCACTCGGCCACCCCACCGTACCCATCTCCGGGAGTCGGGATCGACTCCTTCGAGCCCATCGAGCGGATGACGAGATTCGAACTCGCGACCCTCACCATGGCAAGGTGATGCTCTAGCCAGCTGAGCTACATCCGCACGTCGGCTTCCAGCTGACCTTCTGACGTGCCTCTCGGCCTGCCCGAATGTCCGCTCTCCGACGACATGAAACTCTAGCCCAGCCCTCGGCCGCTCGTCCAATCGGCGTGGCGTGTCCGCCGTCACACTCGGCGCTGTGACCTGGCGAATCCCCGTCCTTCCAAGGATCCGGAGCAGCTCAGACCGTCCTGGATCGGTTCGGACACGACGCCGCGGCCCCGCTGCGCATCAGAGGCGCGTGGCAGACTGGGCCGTGATGACACAGCCCACCCTCGCCCATGCCACAGAGTTCGGCCGGATGTACTCCCGCTCGCTCACCTCCGCCCCCGAGGTCCCCTCCATCACCACGGTGATCGGCCAGGAACCCAAGGACCTCACCGGCTGGGCCGGACACCTGGCCACCACAGAGCTCGTCCAGGACGACCGGCTGACGGGGGCGGTCGGCTCCGCCTCCCAGCTGAAGACCCTGGCGCGACATGCCTCCTCCGCCGCCGAACGTTTCCGGGACGCCGCCGCCCGCCGCGGAGACCGGGTCCACCACTATGCGGAGCAGGTCGCGCTGCGCTCCCTGGGAGGTGCCCACGAGGCCGAGTCGGCCCGCGCAGTGCTGACAGAGCACGGGGAGTCCGCCTTCGCCGACCGGTTCGACGAGTGGTGGCAGCTCTATGACGTGCGCCCGATCGCCGCTGAGATCACGGTCTGGAACCATGCCGTGGGCTACGCCGGCACCCTGGACCTGGTCGCCGAGATCGCCGGCCGCACCTGCGTCATCGACTTCAAGACGAAAGGGCTTGACCGGCGCGGACGGGCGAAGCCGCTCAACGAGTCGGTGGTCATGCAGCTGGTGGCCGGGATGCAGGCCGAGGAACGCCTCGTCGATGCGCAGGCCGGCATCTGGGAGCCCTGGACCCACGGGAAGGAGTCTCTGCTCATGGCGGTGGCGATCTCCGAGGCCGAGGTGGTCCCCGTCCAGGCCTCGCCTGACGCGCTGAAGCCCCACTGGCACAAGTTCTGGGCGCTGCGACAGGTCTGGGAGCACACCCGACGCACTGCCGAGGCCGGGCCCGCGCTGCGGCCCCTGCCTCCTCCCCCGGCCCCCGCGGCTGCACGGGCGGCCGTCGGCGCCCCGGCACCGGCCGGCGCCGGATCCCCCACCGACGCTGTGCCACCTGTCACACCGAGGGCGTGAGCCCGGGGCCACCGCATGTCACGGCAGTAGGATCGTCTCCATGGCTGTTCTCCCGCTCCGCAAGCTCGGCGATCCCGTCCTGCGCACCCCCGCCGCGCCCGTGGGCGCGCTCGACGCACGCATCTCCGAGCTCGTCACCGCCATGTACGAGACCATGGACGCAGCCGGGGGCATCGGCCTGGCCGCCCCGCAGATCGGCGTGGGGCTGCGGATCTTCACCTATGACGCAATGGGTTCGCGAGGCGCCGTGATCAACCCTGAGCTCGTCTCGGTGGGGCCGATCGGCCCCACCCCGCGCGACGCGGACCACCCCGCCGAGGGGGAGAACCTGCTGCGCGAGGGATGCCTCTCGGTGGACGGCGTCTACTCGCCGGTGGACCGCGCTCAGCGGGTGGTGCTCACCGGCACCGCCCCGGACGGCGCTGCACTTCGGATCGCGGCCGAGGGTCTGCTGGCGGCCTGCTTCCAGCACGAGACAGACCACCTGGACGGCCGGCTGTTCATCGATCGGCTCACCGGCGAGGACCGACGCCGGGCCATGCGCACACTGCGCGAGACCGCCGCACCGTCACCTCCGACCGGAGTCGGCGCCGGCAGCAGCTTCTTCGCCGCGCCGCCCGCCGCGCCGCACAGCGGACCCCGTCGATGACGCGAGAGGACACCATGACCGCTGCTCCGAGCCCCCGCACCTACACCCTCGACGAACTCCATGAGGCCCATGCCGCCGTCACACGGGACCAGCTGATCACCGGCCCGCGGGAGGGGCGGGTGCTCTTCGCCGGCACCCCGCAGATCGCCGCAGACTGCCTCCACACGCTGATCGCCGACGGTGTCGCCGTCGCCGGTGTCCTCACACGCCCCGATGCCCCGGTGGGGCGCAGACGGCGTCTCACCCCCTCCCCGGTGGCCCAGGCCGCCGACGAGCTGGGGCTGCCGGTGGTCAAGGCCGACCGGATCGATCAGCAGACTCTGGCGGCGATCACCGCCTGGGACGTCGACCTCGGCGTCGTCGTGGCCTACGGGGCGCTGCTTCCGCGGACCGCGCTGGAGGCGCTGCCGCATGGCTGGGTCAATCTGCACTACTCCGCCCTACCCCGCCATCGCGGGGCCGCCCCGGTGCAGCACGCGATCCTGGCGGGTGACGCCACCGCTGCGGCCACCGTCTTCCAGCTCGAGACGGGGATGGACACCGGCCCGATCCACGCCGTGTGCGAGGTTCCGCTCTCCCCCGAGGCCAGCGCCGGGGCGGTCCTGCAGGACCTCACTCGGCTGGGTTCGACCCTGCTGACCACGCTGCTGCCCGAGCTGCTGCAGGGCACCTCCGTGCCGGTGCCCCAGCGTGGCGAGCCCACCTTCGCCGGCAAGCTCGGTCGTGAGGACGCCTTCATCGACCCGCGGCAGGAGGCCGAGGCCGTGGCGGGTCGGATCAACGCCACCATCCCCGAACCTGGCGCCTGGACCCTGCACGGCGAGCAGCGGATCAAGCTGGGACCCGCCCGGGTCTACGAGGCCGAGCTGCCGGAGCCGCTGTCCCGCGCCGTGCCCGGCGACGTCGCCCGGGCTCCCACGGACCGCGCCGCTGCCCACGATGTGGTCGTCCTGCGCACCGCCGAGGGCGGCGTCGTGCTCAGCGCGGTGCAGCCGGCCGGCAAACGGATGATCAGCGCCGCCGACTGGCTGCGCGGCCTGCGCGGCCGCGTCGTGCTGGGCGGCCACGACGAGGAGGATCAGGCATGAGCGAGCAGCGACCCGGGCGAGGCCGCCCGCGACGCCACGGCGGGGACACAGGCGAGAGCGGGGGCGCCGACCGCCGGGACGCCGCCGGTCGACAGCGGCACCGCGGCGGGGCAGATGGCTCGCGGGCACGGAATCGCAGTGCGGAGGCCCCGAGCCACCGTCGGCGGGAGGCCGACGCGGCCCGGCGCACCGCCTGGCGGGTGCTGCGTGCCGTGAGCCGCGACGACGCCTATGCCAACCTCACCCTGCCCGCGGAGATCCGCCGTGCGCGGCTGGATCGCCGAGACGCCGGCTTCGCCACCGAGCTCGCCTATGGCGCGCTGCGCGGCCAGGGCACCTACGACGCGATCATCGCCGCCTGCGTGGACCGCCCCCTGAAGGATCTCGACGCCCCGGTCCTCGACGCGCTGCGCCTCGGAGCCCATCAGCTCCTCGGCATGCGCGTGGACGCCCACGCCGCGGTCTCGGAGACCGTGGCCCTGGTGCGTGGAGAGATCGGTGCCGGCCCGGGAGGGTTCGTCAACGCCGTGCTGCGTCGGATCAGCGCCCAGGACCGCGACGCCTGGCTCGCGCAGCTGATCCGGGAGCGGGGCCTCACCGCCGGCTCCGATGAGGAGCTCGGCCTGCGTCACGCCCATCCCGCCTGGGTGGTCCGCTCTCTGAAGCAGGCGCTGCGGCTGGCCGGCAGGGGCGAGGAACTGCCTGAGCTGCTGGCCGCCGACAATGCCGCCCCGGAGGTGCATCTGGTGGATCTCCCAGGTGCCGGAGAGGACCGGCTCACCTCTGCGGTGGAGGCCGGCGCCGAACGCAGCACGCTCCTCGACGGTGCCGCCGTGTTCCGCGGCGGCGACGTGGGGCGCCTCCCCGGTGTGCGTGAGGGTGAGCTGCGCGTCCAGGACATCGGTTCCCAGTGGATCGCCCGTGCGCTGGCCACCGCCCGTCCCCCAGAAGCTCGGGAGCCCGACGCCGCCGGGGAGCACTGGCTGGACCTGTGTGCGGGCCCGGGAGGAAAGGCGGCGCTGCTGGCGGCACTGGCCGCCCAGCAGGGGGCCGTCCTGGTCGCCAACGAGCCGGCCGCACACCGCGCTGAGCTCGTGCGCCGTGCGCTCTCCCCCGTGAGCGACTCGGCGTGGCAGGTCCGCGAAGGTGACGGCCGCGGGATCGGGAAGGACCCGGAGGTGCGCGGGCGCATCGCTGCGCGCGGCGGGTTCGACCGGATCCTGGTGGACGCGCCATGCACCGGACTGGGTGCGCTGCGCCGTCGTCCGGAGGCCCGCTGGCGGCGCAGCCCCTCCGACCTGGCCGAGCTGACCGTGCTGCAGGAGGAGCTGCTCGACGCCGCCGCCGAGGCCCTCGCGCCCGGCGGGCTGCTGGGCTACGCGACCTGCTCTCCGCATATGGCCGAATCGGTGGTGCAGGTCGAGGACCTGCTGCGACGTCGCCCCGACCTGCGCCTGCTCGACGCCCACGACGCGATGCGCGACACCGGGACGCCGGAGGCGGCGCAGCTGCTCACCCCGGCCTCTCAGGGGGCTGACGACGGGACTGGCGGGACCGCCGGTCGCATGGTCCAGCTGTGGCCGCACGTCCACGGCACCGATGCGATGTTCTTCGCCCTGCTCCACCGCCCCGCCGAGGACGCCTGAGGCATAGGATCGATCTGTGAACACTTCGACACCGAGCCCCCGCACACCCTGCATCCACCCCAGCATCCTCAACGCGGACTTCGCGAACCTGGCGCGCGAACTCTCTCGGATCAGCACCGCCGACGCGGTGCACGTGGACGTCATGGACAACCACTTCGTGCCGAACCTGACGTTGGGGCTGCCGGTGGTGGAGTCGCTGCGGAAGGCCACGGACCTTCCGATGGACATCCACCTGATGATCGAGGACCCCGACCAGTGGGCACCGCAGTACGCGGAGCTCGGCTGTGAGTCGGTCACCTTCCACGCCGAGGCCGCCAAGGCACCGGTGCGTCTGGCCCGAGAGCTGCATGCCCGGGGGACGAAGGCCGCAATGGCCCTCAAGCCCGCCACCGGCATCGACCAGTACCTCGACATGCTCGGGGAGCTGGACATGGTCCTGCTCATGACCGTGGAGCCCGGGTTCGGCGGGCAGACCTTCCTGGACCTCGTGCTGCCGAAGATCCGCCGCGCCCGGAGGGCCGTGGACGACCTCGGCGGCGAGATCGCCATCCAGATCGACGGCGGAGTCAACGCGGAGACGATCCTGCGGGCCGCTGAGGCCGGGGCCGACACCTTCGTGGCTGGGTCGGCCGTCTACTCCGCCGAGGACCCCGACGCCGCCATCGCAGACCTCCGCGGCCTGCTCGCCGACTGACCGTCCGGACAGAAGAACCGGCGGCGCTCTCAACCTTCCCCTGAAGAGAGCACCGCCGGTACACCTGAGAGTCTAGCGGAAACCAAACCGCGGCTGCACCACGGTGGCGCCGTCGCCCCCGCTGGGATGCAGCTCCTCACGCCGGAGCCCCTCGATGGCCTCCTCGAAGTCATCGAGGTTGTCGAACCCCCGGTAGACGGAGGCGAAGCGCATATAGGCGACGACATCGAGCTTCCGCAGCGGCCCCAGGATCGCCAGCCCGACGTCATTGGCGTCGACCTCGGCGTTGCCGGAGGCCCGGACGGCCTCCTCCACCTCCTGGGCGAGCACGGCGAGGTCGTCGCTGGAGACGGGCCGTCCCTGGCAGGCCTTGCGCACACCGTTGATGACCTTCGACCTGTCGAAGGGCTCGGCCGCCCCGGAACGTTTGATGACGTTCAGCGAGGTGGTCTCCATCGTGGTGAATCGCTTGGCACACTGCGGGCACTGGCGACGACGCCGGATCCCGGATCCGTCCTCGAGCGTCCGTGAGTCCACGACTCGGGAGGAGTCATGCCGACAATAGGGGCAGAACATCTCGGCACCCTCCTCTCGTCCTCACTATCGAGCGCCGAGTCACAACGGCTGTGACGTGAACATTCTACCTACAACATATGGGCCGCAACGAAATGTGGACCACAAGATGTTGTGTTGATGAACGGTGTTCAGCCCTGCAGGCAGCTCGGGCCCAGGAGCACCTTCAGATCGCCGTACAGCGATGGCGACGGCGTGACCTGATAGTGCGGACCCAGGCGCATGACCTCGACCTTGTCCCCGGAGAGCAGCTGCACATGGACGTCGTTGCTTCCGCGGTGACGCCGCAGCACCTCCCCGAGCTGAGTGACGACCTTCTCGCTGGCCCGCTGACTGGGCACGGTGAGCACCACCGGTCCGCTGCCCGCCTCGCCGTCGAGCTCCGGCACGATCATCTCCTGAGCCGAGATGGACACCGCGCCGTCGTCGCGCCGCTGCAGCCTCCCCTTGATGGCGACCACGAGGTCCTCGGCGAGCACCGTGGAGATCGGCTGGTAGGCCTTGCCGAAGAACATGACCTCGATGGAACCGGCCAGGTCCTCGACCTCCACCCGCGCGTAGGGGTTTCCGGAGGACTTCGCGATGCGCCGCTGCAGGGTGGTGATCATCCCGCAGATCGTCACCGAGGCACCGTCTGCCGGGCCGTCCTCGCTGAGCAGCGAACTGATGGACCGGTCGGCGTGCTGGGCGAGCACCCGCTCCAGGCCCTGCAGAGGGTGATCCGAGACGTAGAGGCCGAGCATGTCGCGCTCGAAGGCCAGCTTGTCCTTCTTGTCCCACTCGGGCAGGTCCGGCACCTGGACGGCGTCGAAGTCGTCCATGTCGTCCTCCCCGGTGGACATGGCCCCGAAGATGTCGGTCTCATACTGCAGCGAGTCCTTCTTCTTCTTGACCGCCTGGTCCACCGCCTGCTCGTGGACCTGCACGAGCGCGCGTCGGGTCTGGCCCATGTCGTCAAAGGCCCCGGCCTTGATCATCGACTCGATCGTGCGCTTGTTGCAGACCTGCTGAGGGACCTTCTTGAAGAAGTCCGAGAACGACTGGAAGTTCCCCTGCTCCTCCCTGGCCTCCACCAGGCCGGCAACCACATTGGCGCCCACGTTGCGCACCGCGCCCATGCCGAAGCGGATCATCTCATCGCCGACCGGGGTGAAGTTCAGCGTGGACTCGTTCACGCTCGGCGGGGTGACGGTGATGCCCATGCGACGGCACTCGGCGAGATAGAGGGCCAGCTTGTCGCGGTTCTCCCCCACGGATGTCAGCAGCGCGGCCATGTACTCGGCCGGGTAGTTGGCCTTCAGGTATGCGGTCCAGTAGGCGACCAGTCCATAGGCTGCGGAGTGGGCCTTGTTGAACGCATAGTCGGAGAAGGGCAGCAGAATGTCCCACAGGGCCTGGGCGGCTTCCTCGGAATAGCCGTTCTCCGCCATCCCACCGAAGAATCCAACCTGCTGCTTGTCCAGCTCGGACTTCTTCTTCTTGCCCATCGCGCGCCGCAGGATGTCCGCCTGGCCCAGGGAGTAGCCCGCCACCTTCTGGGCGATGGCCATGACCTGCTCCTGATAGATGATGAGGCCATAGGTCGTGGAGAGGATCTCCTCCAGCGGCTCCGCGAGCTCCGGGTGGATGGGAGTGACCTCTTGTCCGCCGTTCTTGCGCATCGCGTAGTTGGTGTGCGAGTTCGCACCCATCGGACCCGGGCGGTAGAGGGCGATGGTCGCGGAGATGTCCTCGAAGTTGTCCGGCTTCATCGCCTTCAGCAGGGACTGCAGACCGGAGCCGTCGAGCTGGAAGACTCCCAGCGTCTTGCCGCTGGCCAGCAGGTCATAGGCGGGCCGGTCGTCCAGCTCCAGGGTCTCGAGGTCGATCTCCACGCCTCGGTTCTTCTGGACGTTCTCCAGGGCATCGGAGATGATCGTCAGGTTGCGCAGACCCAGGAAGTCCATCTTGATCAGGCCCAGCGACTCACAGATCGGGTAGTCGAACTGGGTGATGATCGCGCCGTCCTGCTCGCGCTTCATCAACGGGATGATGTCGATCAGCGGATCCGAGGACATGATCACCCCGGCCGCGTGGACGCCCCACTGACGCTTCAGCCCCTCCAGACCCGACGCGAGGTCGAAGATCTCCTTCATCCGCGGATCGGAATCCAGGAAGTCCCGCATCTCCCCGGCCTCGGAATACCGAGGGGAGCTCTCGTCGTAGATCTGCGACAGGGGCATGGGCTTGCCCTGCGCGTCCGGCGGCATCTTCTTGGTGAGCTGATCTCCAGTGGAGAACGGCTCACCCATCACGCGCGCCGAGTCCTTCAGCGCCTGCTTGGACTTGATGGTGCCGTAGGTGACGATCATCGCGACACGCTCATCCCCGTATTTGCGCACCACGTAGTCGATGACCTCGCTGCGCCGACGGTCGTCGAAGTCGATGTCGAAGTCCGGCATGGACACGCGGTCCGGGTTGAGGAACCGTTCGAAGAACAACCCGTGCTCCAGCGGGTCCAGGTCGGTGATGCGCATCGCGTACGCCACCATGGAGCCCGCTCCGGAACCTCGCCCGGGCCCCACGCGGATCCCGTTCTCCTTGGCCCAGGTGATGAAGTCGGCGACCACCAGGAAGTAGCCGGGGAAGCCCATCTGCGTGATGACGCCGATCTCGTACTCGGCCTGCTTCCGGACCTTGTCCGGCACTCCGAAGGGGTACCGGTAGGCCAGCCCCCGCTCGACCTCCTGGATGAACCAGGACTCCTCGGTCTCCCCCTCCGGGACCGGGAAGCGCGGCATGTAGGACGCCGACTCGTTGAACTCCACCTGGCAGCGCTCCGCGATCGCCAGCGTGTTGTCGCAGGCCTCCGGGAAGTCGCGGAAGAGCGCGCGCATCTCCGCGGCGGACTTCAGGTAGAACTCCTCCGAGTCGAACTTGAAGCGCTTCGGGTCGTCCAGGGTGGAGTTGGACTGTACGCACAGCAGCGCCCCATGGGCCTTGTGGTCATGCTGATGCGTGTAGTGGAGGTCGTTGGTGGCCAGCAGCGGGAGGTTCATCTCCTTGGCGAGCTTGAGCAGGTCGCCCTTGACCTTGCGCTCGATCTCCAGGCCGTGATCCATGAGCTCGCAGTAGAAGTTCTCCTTGCCGAAGAGGTCCTGGAACTCGCCGGCGGCCTTCTTCGCCTCCTCGTACTGGCCCAGATGCAGGCGCGTCTGGATCTCGCCGGAGGGGCATCCGGTCGTGGCGATGATTCCCTTGCCATAGGTCTCCAGGACCTCGCGGTCCATGCGCGGCTTGTAGAAGTAGCCCTCGATGGAGGCCAGGGACCCCATGCGGAAGAGGTTGTGCATCCCGCGGGTGTCCTCGGCCCACATCGTCATGTGCGTGTAGGCGCCGCCGCCGGAGACGTCCTTCTCCCCGGCGACGCCCTCGCCCCACTTCACGCGTCGGCGCTCCGTGCGATGGGTGCCCGGGGTCAGATACGCCTCCAGCCCGATCACCGGCTTGACGTCGTACTTCTGCGCCGTCTTCCAGAACTCATAGGCACCGAAGAGGAAGCCGTGGTCGGTGGTGGCCACCGCCGGCATGCCCAGGCGCTGGGTCTGCTCGAAGAGCTCGTCGATCTTCGCGGCGCCGTCGAGCATCGAGTACTCGGTGTGGTTGTGCAGGTGGACGAAATCGCCAGTCGTGGTCATCGATCCTCCAAGATGTGCAGGGCCCCGGCGAGATCCTGAGGATACTCCGAGCGGAAGCTCACCCACTCTCCGGACGAGGGGTGCGTGAAACCGAGCTCCGAGGCATGCAGCCACTGCCGGGTCAGTCCGAGCTCGGCGGCCAGGGTGGGATCCGCGCCATAGGTCAGATCGCCGGCACAGGGATGCCCCAGCGCTGAGAAATGGACCCGGATCTGGTGGGTGCGGCCCGTCTCCAGCGCCACCTCCATGAGGCTGACCCTCCCGAAGGCCTCCAGCAGCCGATAGTGCGTGCGGGACTCGCGCCCCTCCTCCACGACGGCGAAGCGCCACTCATGACCTGGGTGTCGGCCGATCGGAGCGTCGATGGTGCCGTCCACGGGGTCGGGAAGCCCCTGGACCAGAGCGTGGTACGTCTTCGACGGTGTGCGGGTGCGGAAGGCGTCCTTGAGCACGCTGTAGGCATGCTCCGTCTTGGTCACCACCATCACACCGGAGGTGCCGACGTCGAGCCGGTGGACGATGCCTCGGCGCTCCTGCGCTCCCGAGGTGGTGAGCTTCACGCCCAGCCCCAGAAGGCCTCCGACCACGGTGGGGCCGGTCCACCCCGGGGACGGGTGGGCGGCGACGCCCACGGGCTTGTCGACGACGACGATGTCGTCATCCTCATGCAGCAGGTGCAGGTCCTCCACGACTTCCTCCACCACTTCCAACGGATCGTCACGATCAGGCACCGTCACCTGGAGCACGACCCCCTGCGCCAGCTTCTCGGACTTCTTCACCGGCTGCCCGGCTCGTCGGCCCGCGCGGTGCCGGGCCACCCCCGAGGCCAGCCAGGAGGCGGCCTCAGTGCGCGAGAGCCCGAACCGTACCGCCAAGACGGCGTCGGCTCGGGCTCCGTCCTGATCGGCAGGAACCTCGAGGAGCACCTCCGAGGGCTCCTGCTCGCCGGTCATCGGTCCTCCTCGTCCTCCGAGGAGCTCGCGTCAGCACCTCGATCTCGCGTCGTCTCCCGCGTGCCGTCGATGTTCAGCCCGAAGACCATCATGGCGCAGACCGCGATCATCGAACAGACGATGAACGAGTCGGCCACGTTGAAGATGGCGAAGTTCGGGACGGCGATGAAGTCGACCACCTCACCGAGCCCGAAGGCCGGGGGGCGGAAGAGGCGATCAGTGAGGTTGCCGGCCACACCCCCGGCGAGCCCGCCGAGCCCCAACGCCCACAGCCAAGAGCCGCCGAGTCGGCGAGAATGCCAGATCACGAAGCCCAGCACACCCGTCATCACCAACGTGAAGAACCAGGTGTGGTCGGTGCCGAGGGAGAAGGCGGCGCCCGGGTTGAGGTGGTAGCGCCAGTAGAGCACCGGCGGCAGCACCTCGATCTGCTCGCCGAGGACCATGGAGGACTCGACCCACCATTTGGTGAGCTGGTCCACGCCCCAGGCGAGCGTCGCGATCACCGCGGCAGTCAGGATCGCGACCCGACGAGACGGCCCCTTGGCCGACGGCTGCGCTGACACGGACGGGAGCTGACCGGCGCTCACAGCTCGGCGCCGGTGGCTTCCTTCTCGATGGAGCCCCGGCTGTTGAGGTCCGTCAGCTGGCCCTCGATGTAGTCCTTCAGGCGGGCGCGGTAGTCGCGCTCGAAGCTGGTGAGCTCACTGACCTTCGTCTCCAGGTCAGCCTTCTTGCGCTCCAGGACGGACAGCGTGCGGGACGAGGTGAGCTCAGCCTCCTCGATCATGTTCTCCGCGCGGGTCTCCGCCTCCGTGACGATCTCTGCGCGCCGACGCTCAGCCTCCGCGATGTACTCCGCCCGGGTCTTCTCACCCTCAGCGATGTACTGGTCGCGCGTGGTCTCACCTTCAGCGATGTAGGCCGCACGGGTCTGCTCGCCCTCGGCGATGTACGCCGTCCGGGTCTGCTCACCCTCGGTGATGTGGGCCGTCCGGGTCTGCTCGCCCTCGGCGATGTACGCGGCGCGGGTCTGCTCGCCCTCGGCGATGTACGCCGCGCGGGTCTGCTCACCCTCAGCCACGTACTGGTCATGCAGCTTCTGGGCCATGGCCAGCACGCCGGTGGCGGTGGAGGCCACGCCGTCGGCGTTCTCTCCGCCCTCGTGGGACGACGCGGCGGCGGGAGCCTCGGGGGCCGGCTGGGCCGGGCGGGTGCCCAGCGGATACTCCGGGTACGCCGTGACGGAGCTGATGTCCTCCGCCTCGTCCTCGGGTGACGAAGCCTCTGCGGCGGTCTCCTCGGGGACGGACTCCGTCGCGTCGTCGTCGCCACCCTCGCCCTCCGGGTCCTCAGTGACCGGGGAGAACGTCCCGGTGACCTCGGCCGCGGTGCCGGCGTAGCCGGAGAGACCGGCGTCATTGAGCTCGTCGGGCTCCAGGTTGGCGGGGTTCTCCTCGACTTGCTCCTCGAGGGCGGCGACCTGCGCCTTGAGATCCTCGTTCTCCTGGATGAGTCGACGGAACTCGACGACGACGTCGTCCAGGAAGTCGTCGACCGCGTCCTTTTCGTAGCCGGGACGGAACTTGGTCTCCGGGAACTCCTTGTTCAGGAGGTCGTCGGGAGTCAGGGCCATGCAGTGTCACCTCGTCGAGAAGCGGTTTAGCGTGAAGGAGCGGAACTCAGCGTCGGTCCGCGGGCCTACAGCGTCCTGGGGAATGTCATGCGGTCATCGAAAAGGATACCTGCTCGCCGCCTCAAGGTTCGACCTCAACCTTCAAGCGAGGCTTGGAGCCCCACCTCCGGGCACCTCGGCGAGGGACGGTCAGCCCGCGCCGACAGCACGGACGATCATCTTCGCGATGACCACCCCGAGGAAGACGATGATGAAGCCCATGTCCAGGGCGATCCCCCCGAGGTTCAGCGGCGGGATGCGCTTCTGGAGCCAGCGGATCGGGGGGTCGGTCACCGCGTAGACCCCCATGGCCAGCGCCAGGGGAAGCCCGCGGGGGCGCCATTGGCGCGCGTACTGCTGGGTGATGTCGAAGATGATCCGAATCACCAGGGCCAGCTGAAAGATGGTCAGCAGCAGATAGATCGGGGCGGCGATGAGGTCCACAGTTCGGCGTCGTTCCTCTGATCAGGGGCGGGGTCATCTCAGGGCTCAGCAGTGCGGCCCTCAGGACCTCGTGTCAGCCCTGGGGCTCAGCTCTGGTTGAAGAACTGCGCGGAGGTCGGTGAGTCGCCTGCCGCGCGCTCCTCGGTGAGCACCTCCACGTTCTTGGGAGTCAGCAGGAAGACCTTGTTCGTCACTCGCTCGATCGAACCTCCGAGGCCGAAGACGAGGCCCGCGGAGAAGTCGACCAGACGCTTGGCCTCCGCCTCTCCCATGTCGGTGACGTTCATGATCACCGGGATGCTGTCGCGGAAGGACTCACCGATGACCTTAGCATCGTTGTAGGAGCGCGGGTGGACGGTCGTGATTCTACGCATTGCGGAACTCTCATCCCGGGAGGAGGGGGCACGCTTGATCGGGGTCACCGGAGCCCGGTACTCGGGATCCACGGCGAGGCTGGAGCTGTTGTAGCGGCCGGCGCCGACAGTGCCCTCCTCCGACCCCCCGTGCGCCCCGGCGGCCTGAGAGGCCGGTCCCTGCCCGCCCACGCCGTGGGCGGCGTCGAGGGAGACGACCTCCGAGCTGCGGGAGACGGAGGCTGCCGGGACGGCAGGCACTGCTCCGGTGCGGGTCGACTGCGCCGTCGCCGTCGATCCTGCATTCCGGGCGGCCGTTGCGGCCTGACGGGGAGCCTCGGCTGCGGGAGAGCCAGCCTCGCCGCGGGCCGAGCCTCGCTCCTCGGCACCGAAGCGGTCGTCCTCGTAGTCATCTCCATCGGCCAGGCCGAGGTAGATCATGGTCTTCTTGAATGCACCGGCCATGAGGATTCTCCTGGGGGAAGTCTGGACCTCGGATGGTCGAACCTCGACGCGAGCAGGCATCGGGCTCTGTCCTGAAGGTCCTGGGATTGTCACTGCGCGCTTCTGACACTATCGCGGCGGGGGCCTGTTCCCGAGGACATCGCGACCGATCCTCAGGTGTGTCGCGCCATGGGCCACCGCGTCCTCCAGGTCATTGCTCATCCCCGCCGAGATCATGTCTGCCTGGGGATGGTCGACACGCATCAGGGCCGACAGCTCGGCCAGTCGCGCGAACGCAGGAGCGGCCGGCTCCCCCAGCGGAGCGACCGCCATCACGCCGGCCAGCCGCAGACCCTCGGCGGACTCGATCCCCTCCGCCAAGGCGGGGACCTCAGACGGCGCCGCGCCTCCACGGGAGTCCTCAGGGATCTCCTCACGCAGGTCGACCTGAATGAGGCACTCCAGCGGGGACGCTGGATCCGCCGCGGTGCGCAGGGATCTCAGCAGGGAGGTCCGGTCCACCGAATGCACGGTCGAGGCGTAGCGGGCCACTGAGCGGGCCTTCTTGGACTGCAGCTGGCCGACGAAGTGCCACCGCGGCAGCTCCAGTCGGACCGCAGGGCTGGCCGCTTCGTGCGCCGTCACCAGGCGGGCGACCTGTTCGGCCTTAGCGGCGGCCTCCTGGTCCCGGTTCTCCCCGACGTCCCGGACACCCAGGCGCAGGAGCCGCAGGACATCCTCGGCAGGGAAGAACTTGGTGACCACGATCAGCTCGGGACGCTCCGTCCGTCCAGCCTGCTCCACGGCGCGATCGATGCGCTCGTGCACAGCGGCCAGGCAGGTGCGAAGCTCCTCGGTGCGGCGGTCATCGATCTCGGGTGCGGGGATGCTCTTCAGGTCCACCCCTCCACTGTAGGCGAGTCCGCAGCGGGTCCCGAGGAGTTCAGCGGGCGCGCCAGACGAGCCCTGCGAAACGCCCCTCTCCGGGAGCCCTCCGATGGGAGTAGAGCGTCTCGTCCTCGAGCGTGCAGCCGGCCAACTCCGCGATCCCCGCGCCGAGCTCACGGAGGATCTCCTCCGCCTCGGAGCGGAGATCCAGTGCGGGGGTTCCCCAGGTCGTCTGCGAGGCCAGGGCGGGACGCACGGTCCCGAGCTCCTCGTGCATGGCGGCCGGGACCTCATAGCAGGAGCCGCAGACCCCTGGCCCGACCCAGGCCTGAACGCTCTCGGCGCCATGCTCCCGCATCGCCGTCACGGTGTTCTCCAGCACTCCGCCGATCAGCCCCTCGCGGCCGGCATGCGCAGCGCCGGTGATCAGCGGTTCGCCGCCCTGACCCTGGCCTACCAGCAGCACCGGCAGGCAGTCGGCGACCATGACGGCCAGCGGTTCGGCGCCTCCACGGGAGATCCATGCGTCCCCGGTGGGCGCATGCGCGGAATCAGCAGGGTGCTCCGCGGCATCCAGGACCAGGGCGGAATGGACCTGATCCAGGAAGCGCAGTGTCCCTGAGCCCACACCCATGTGAGCCTCCAGGCCGCGGCGCCGGCTGGCGACGGCGTCCCGCTGCTGCTCCCCGACGTGGCGTGCGAGGTTTCCCGCCCGGACAGACGTGAAGGCGACGTGGACCTCGCCGTCGGCGGTCATGCCATGCCACCAGAACGGCGAGTCCGCGTCGCCTGTCGCCCTCATCGGACGCCCGTCACTTCAGGAAGTCGGGGACGTCCAGATCGTCACTGCGGCTGCCGGTGTAGTCCGACTCCACGATGTCCGGGATGTCCTGCTGCTCCTGCTGGGCCTGACGCGGCACCTGCTGCTGCGGAGCAGTCTCATGCTCACCGGCGTGGTGCTGCTGGACCGAGTGGGCGGGCTGATGGACCGGAGTCGTCCCGGGAACGGAGCCACCGGAGATCGGCGTCGTGCCGGGCACGGTGGACGGCTGTGGGCGTGCGGCGGGCGCGGGCGAGGAGGCCCGGTTGGCCTGCTGCGGAGCCGACTGGGCCGGGGCCTGCTGCGGGGCCGACGTGGCGTCGACCTGATCGAAGCCGGCGGCGATGACGGTCACCCGGGCCTCGTCCCCCAGAGCGTCGTCGATGACGGCGCCGAAGATGATGTTGGCCTCGGGGTGGGCGACCTCCTGGACCAGGCGCGCGGCCTCGTTGATCTCGAACAGGCCCAGGTCGCTGCCGCCCTGGATCGAGAGGAGGACGCCGTGTGCGCCGTCGATGGAGGCCTCCAGCAGCGGAGAGGCGATCGCCAGCTCGGCGGCCTTGACCGCCCGATCCTCGCCGTTGGCCGAGCCGATGCCCATCAGCGCCGAGCCGGCACCCTGCATCACGGACTTCACATCGGCGAAGTCCAGGTTGATCAGCCCCGGGGTGGTGATCAGGTCGGTGATGCCCTGGACGCCGGAGAGCAGCACCTGGTCCGCCGAGCGGAAAGCGTCGAGGACGGAGACGTTCTTGTCCGAGATCGAGAGCAGCCGATCGTTGGGGATCACGATCAGGGTGTCGACCTCGTCGCGCAGCCCCTCGATGCCGGTCTCGGCCGAACTGGCGCGGCGACGGCCTTCGAAGGTGAAGGGCCGGGTGACCACACCGATGGTGAGGGCTCCCAGGGACCGGGCGATGCGTGCCACCACGGGCGCGCCGCCGGTGCCGGTGCCACCACCTTCGCCGGCGGTGACGAAGACCATGTCAGCGCCCGTGAGCACCTCTTCGATCTCCTGGGCGTGGTCCTCGGCGGCCTGGCGGCCGACCTCGGGGTTGGCGCCCGCGCCGAGACCTCGGGTCAGCTCACGACCGATGTCGAGCTTGACGTCGGCGTCGCTCATCAGGAGGGCCTGGGCATCGGTGTTGATCGCGATGAACTCGACGCCCCGCAGGCCCACCTCGATCATCCGGTTGACGGCGTTCACGCCGCCGCCACCGATGCCGACGACCTTGATCACGGCCAGGTAGTTGTTCGGTGTTGCCACGTTGTGTGTCCCTTGCTCGTCTCTCACGTCATAGGCACGGAGACCCCCGCCGCCCTGCGAGCCGCCAGCGCGACTCCTCACTGTCAGTCTGCCGGACCCTCCGCCGAGGCGGGGAATCCTGCTGACCCGTCGGCCTCCCCGGCCGGACCGGTGTGGTTCGCGGTCACACCGGGCCGGTGATCAGGAAGCCCAGACGTCGCAGCGGCTCGTCGAGCAGACGGGAGCCTCCGTACCCCTGCCATTGTTCTGTGGTCCACAACCCTCGGCAACGTTCACGTTGCACTTGAACCTTAGATCTCTCGCGAACGTTCGACCTGGGTCGAAGGTTGCCTTCTCCGCCACTCTACCGGCGTTGACTGGACACGGCCCGACCATCGGCCATGCGGCGCGTCAGCATGCCTTCGACCAGCAGCTTCACCGGGTCACGGGCGTGTCCGGTGTCGAGATGTCGATGATCTCCGCCTCGGTGAAATCCTCGGCGGAGGAGGCCAGGATCGCCTCCAGCACCGTGGCCTTCGCCTCGCCCAGGTCTTCCCCGCCCCACAGGACGGTGCGCCCGTCGTCGAGGATGAGCTGCACCGAGTCGATGGAGTCCGCGGTGGCGGAGTCCATCGCCTCCCGGGCTGAGGGGGGAAGCTCTCCCAGGACCGAGACGATCGTGCGGAACACCGCCTCGTCCTGCAGCGCCGCCTGGTGGCTGATCCGCGGCGTGGCGTACCCCTGCGCAGCATCGTCGCCGGCGTCCTCGAAGCTGCGGATGACCTCGCCGTGCTCGTTGTAGAACAGCAGCCCGTCGCCCTCACGCACCTCCGCCACCGGCGGATGCTCGACGACCTCCACCGTCAGCGTGTCCGGCAGCTCTCCCTGGACGATGACGTCCTCGACGACCGCCTCCTCGGCCAGCAGGTCCTGGACCTGCGCGTTGCCGACCTGCGGCAGGGGTCGGCCGTAGAGGGGCTGGAGCAGCTCCTGGGCGCGCTCATCGGTGAGCAGGTCGTTGCGCTCCACCTGCACCTGCTGGATCGTCAGCAGCGGGGAGAAATAGAGCACCGCGACGACGGCGACCAGCACACCCAGCACGCCCGCGGCCCAGCCGAAGCGCCGACGACGGCGGCGGCGCGCCCCGACGACCTCCGGCTCGGGGAACGGCAGCGGCTCGGCAGTCTCCGAATCGGCAGTCTCCGAGTCGGCAGAGCTCCACTGCTGGTCCTCCTCGGGCCCGCCTCCGTCGTCGAAGACCTCCTCAGCGGCGATCCTCGCGCGGCGTGGCCGCTCCGCCCCCAGGGCGACGACCGTGCCGTCCTCCTCCAGCTGCGGGTCAGCGGCGGCACGACGTTCAGATCCCGGCACGTCACCACTGGGGTCCGTACCGCCAGGATCCGCTGCGCGGAGATCCTCCCGGGACTCCTCGGCATCGGGCTCCATGGGCGTGATTGACGGGGTCCCCCCGGGACGCGGTGCGTAGGGGCGACGAGGGCGGCGGGGACTCATCCGCGCAGCGCCTCCACCAGGTCAGGGCCCAGCGCGGTGACGTCACCGGCCCCGAGCGTGAGGATGATGTCCCCGGAACCGGCTGCTCCTGCGACGACTCGGATCGCCTCCCGGCGATCCAGCCGTCCTCCCGCGGGGGCACCGGCACGGGCGAACAGGGGTTCGGCGATGAGCTCGGAGGTCACTCCAGCGATGGGCTCCTCCCGAGCCGGATAGACGTCGAGCACCGCCACCGTGTCCGCGGCCGCCAACGCCTGGGCGAAGTCCTGGGCGAAGAGCTGGGTCCGGCTGAAGAGGTGCGGCTGGAAGACCACGTGGACCCGGCCCTGCTCCCCCACTGCGGAGCGAGCGGCCGTCAGGACGGCGGCGACCTCCGTCGGGTGATGCGCGTAGTCGTCGTAGACCCGCACACCGCGGTGTTCGCCGCGGTGGTCGAAGCGCCGCGCGGCGCCTTGGAAGTGCTCCAGCGCCTGGGCGCCCTCGTGGAGGTCCAGACCAGCGCGCAGGCCCACGGCCAGCGCTGCCAGCGCGTTCATGGCGTTGTGCAGACCCGGCACGGCGAGGCTCACCTGCGCCTGCTCGGCATCGGGCCCCTGCCCGGTGCGCACGGTGAACCGTTGCCCGAGCGCGCCGACGGCCGCCTCGGCGTGGCCCTCCAGGCGCAGATCCGCCTCCGAGGACGTCCCGTAGGACGTCACCGTGACGCCCCGGGCCGTCAGGTCGGACGAGACCTGCTCGAGCAGTCGGCGGGCTCCGGAGTCATCACGGCAGATGATGAGCTCACCGCCGTCGAGGATGCGCTGGGTGAAGTCCACGAAGACCTGGTGGACGGCCTCGGCGGTGCCGTGATGGTCCAGGTGATCGGCCTCCACGTTCGTGATGATCGCGACCTCCGGGCGATAGTTCAGCAGCGACCCGTCGGACTCGTCGGCCTCGGCCACGAACCAGTCACCCGCCCCAGAGGCCGCGTTGACGCCGAGTCCGGCCACCGTCGCGCCCACGGCGAAGCTCGGCTCCAGTCCGCTCTGCTCCAGCAGCACCGTGGTCATCGACGAGGTGGTGGTCTTGCCATGGGTGCCGGCCACCGCCACGGAGCGGCGTCCGACCATCACCGCGGCCAGCCCCTCGGAGCGGTGCAGCACGCGCAGGCCACGGCGCTGGGCCTCGTCGTACTCCGGGTTCCCCTCGGCGGCGACCGATGAGGCGATGATCGTGCTGATCCTCTCCCCGGTCTCCCGCTCGACGGACGCGATGTTCTCGGAACGGTAGCCCACGCGAACTGCGGCCCCTGCCGCGCGGAACTCGTCGAGCACCGGCAGCTCCTTGCCGTCCGTGCCGGAGATCGGCACGTCGGCGGCCTGCAGCAGACGCGCCACGGCCGAGACGCCGACACCGGCCAGACCCAGAAGGTGGACCCGTCCCAGCTGTGCGGGGGTCAGCGGCTCCTGCACGGGCTCCTGCATGGGCTCCTCAGAGGCGGTTCCGTCGCTCATCGCTCTCCCTCCCCGCGTCCTGCGGCGTCCAGCGCGGCCCGGGCCATGCGTTCGTCGGCGTCGGTGATCCCTCGCTCGGCGGCGTGACCCTCCATGGTGCGCAGCAGCCGCGGGTCGGCCAGCAGCGGGGCCACATTGCGCCTGATCCAGTCCTTGGTGAAGTGCTCGTCCTTGACCAGCAGAGCCCCTCCGGCGTCGACGAGCTCTCGGGCGTTGAGCTCCTGCTCACCGTTGCCGATGGGCAGCGGGACGAAGACCGCCGGCAAGCCCACCGCGGCGATCTCGCAGACGGTGGCCGCCCCGGACCGGGCGACGATGAGGTCCGCGGCCGCATAGGCCTGCTGCATCCCGTCGAGGTACTCGCGCTGATGATACCCCTCACGCGCCACGGGCACGCCGGACTCGTCACGCACGATCTTGTCCCGGCCGGTCAGGTGCAGCACCTGTGCCCCGGCGGCCAGCAGCTCGTCGAGCGAGTCGGCGACCGCTCGGTTGACCGAAGCCGCGCCCGAGGAGCCTCCGGTGACCACCAGCGTCACCTGCTCCGGATCCAGGGCCAGCTCACGGCGAGCCGTCTCGCGCGCTGCGGAGCGGTCGAGCTGGGAGATCTCCCGGGACATCGGCATGCCCACCCACCGGGCTCCCTTGAGCGGGGTGCCCTCGAAGGCCACACCGCTGAACATCGCCAGCCGGGAGCCCAGGCGGTTCGCCAGACCGGGCCGGGCGTTGGCCTCGTGGATGACCACAGGCACTCCCAGACGCCGGGCCGCGAGATAGACAGGAGTGCACACGTATCCCCCGACACCGATGACCACATCGGCGTCCCGGGCGGTGAGGATCGCGGCGGCGTCGTCGACCGCCTTCCGGAATCGTCCGGGGAAGCGCACCAGGTCCCGCGAGGGCCGCCGGGGCATGGGGACCTTCTCGATGGTCTCCAACGCATATCCCGCCTCCGGCACCAGACGCGTCTCCAGCCCTGTTTCGGTGCCGATCATCGCCACTCGCGCCTGGGGCGCGAGCCGCTCCACGGCTCGGGCGACGGCGATCATCGGGCTGACGTGGCCGGCGGTGCCGCCGCCGGCGAGGACCACAGAGGGTGTGCTCATGGAGAGACGGCCTTCTTCCTGTTCTGGCCGGCAGGACGCCGACTCCGTTCTGGACTGTGTTCCGGGACCCGGGAGCGGGTCACGCGAGAGGAGGTGCGGCTCTCCCCTGTTCGAGTCTCCTCGGGTCGAGCATGGCCCCGATCGCGATCCTCGCGGCGGCGTCGGTGCGCGAAGTTCAGCACCACCCCGACCGCCAGCAGGGCACAGGTCAGCGCGGAGCCGCCATAGGAGATGAACGGCAGAGGCACCCCGATGACCGGCAGCAGACCGGTGACCATCCCGATGTTGATGGACGCCTGGCCCACCAGCCAGGCGGCGATGCCCATGCACGCCAGCCGGGCGAAGCGGTCCGTGGTGTTGGTAGCGACCCGGAAGATCCCCAGGATCAGCGCGCCGAAGAGCAGCAGGACCACCAGGGTGCCCAACAGCCCCAGCTCTTCGCCGAGGATCGTGAGGATGAAGTCGTTCTCCACCTCAGGGATGTAGTGCCACTTCTGCCGGGACTGGCCCAGGCCCACGCCCCAGAAGCCGCCGGTGGCCAGCGCGTAGATGCCCTGCTGGGACTGGTGGCAAGGGTCCGAGGCGTGGTCACAGTTCATGCCCAGCCAGGCCTGGATGCGGAAGAGCCGGTTAGAGCTCGTCCAGGCCAGGAGCAGGACGGCGACGACGGCGGAGACCGCGGTCACCGCGAAGTAGCGCCAGGAGACGCCCACGGTGAACAGCAGCGTGCCCACCATCAGCAGGATGATCAGGCTGGTGCCCAGGTCACCACCAAGCAGGACCAGCACCAGGATCGACAGGGCACCGGGCAGCACCAGCGGCATGACGCAGTGGACGAATTGCCGGACCAGTCGTCCCTTCCGGGTGAGCACCGCCGCGCCCCACAGGACCAACGCGAGTTTGGCCAGCTCCGAGGGCTGTCCCTGGACCGGGCCCAGGCGAAGCCAGTTCTTGGAGCCGTTGACCTCATGCCCCAGCGGGGTGAAGACGACCAGCGCCAGCAGCAGCCCGGAGAAGATCATCAGCACCCAGCCGAACAGGCCCAGGGCACGGTCGGGCAGCCGGGAGATCAGGAACATGCCGATCAGCCCGACTCCGGCCCACATCCCCTGGCGGATGAACAGGGTGAAGGAGCTTCCGGAGTTTCCGAAGGCGTCCACCGAGGAGGAGGAGAGCACCATGGTCAGTCCGATGGCGGTCAGTGCCAGGGTGGAGCCGAGCACGAGCCAGAAGTTGGTGTGGGCGCTGCCACCCTCCGTGAAGCGCCAGAAGCGGCGGATCCTGCCGGACCAGCGGGAGGCACGCTCGACCTTCCATCCGCCGGGCTCCCCGGCGGGCGCCTGCGCCTCCGTCACGCCTCCTGCGTGGGGCCCGGCGGTCTCGACGACGTGGATGCGGCTGCGCAGCTCCTCCGGGGAGGGCTCCGCGGCCGGACGGGAGGCGCCTGCTGCGGCGTCCTCCGCATCCGCGGCCGTGGTCGGCCCGTGCTCGGCAGGGGCCGCCTCCGGACGCGAGTCCGGAGCCGATGGTGCGGGCCGCCTGACGGAGGGGAGACGGGGTCGTCGGTCGTCCATGCCGTCCTCCTGATCCGTGGTGCTCTCCTCAGCGGTCCTCGGTCCGCTCCTGCTCAGCCTGTTCCGCGTGCGCCGGCCCCGGCCGGGCCTCGCCGGCGTGGCGCCGGTCCATGAGCGCGGCGACCGCCTCGATGAAGGCCTCACCGCGCGCCCCGTAGGAGGCGAACTGGTCCATCGACGCTGCGGCGGGAGCCAGCAGAACGGTCTGGTTCGGCTCCGCCCGCTCGACGGCCACGTCGACGGCGGCGCGCATCGCGTCGGCGCCGTCCTCTCCACGGAGCCGCCGCTCCAGCGCAGGGAGCGGGCCGCCGTCCCCATCATCCCCCACGCGTCCACCGACCACCGGCACGCCGGGCGCGTGTCGCTCCAGGCTGGATCTCAGCTGGGAAGAGTCCCTGCCCAGCAGGATGACCTGCCTGAGCCGCGGGGCCACCTCAGCGACGAGCTCGTCGTAGACGACACCCTTGGGCAGCCCTCCGGCGATCCAGACGACGTCCTGGAAGCTCTTCAGCGAGGCCGCCGCGGCATGCGGGTTCGTGGCCTTGGTGTCGTTGACCCACAGCACGTCCTGGGACTTGGCCACCGGCTGGATCCGATGCTCCCCCGGTTCATAGGCACGGATGCCCTCCCGGACGGCCTCCGGTGAGACTCCGGCGGCGCGCGCCAGAGCGGCCGCGGCCAGCGCATTGGCCACCAGGTGCTGAGGCGCCATGGGACCGAAGTCGGCCAGCTGGCCGATCTCCAGGGCCTGGCGGTGTCGTTCCGCGAGGAAGGCGCGATCCACCAGGACGTCCTCCACCACACCCAGCATGGAGGGGCCGGGCGTGGCCGTGGTGAATCCGATCGCCCGGCAGCCCTCCTGGACATCGGCCTCGGCCACCATCTGCTCGGTGGCGAGGTCCTCCGCGTTGTACACGCAGGCGACTCGGGTGTTCTCGAAGATCCGAGCCTTGTCCGCCCGGTACTGCTCGAACCCTCCGTGCCAGTCCACGTGGTCGGCGGCGATGTTCAGCACGGCAGAGGCCACCGGATCGAGCAGCTCGGTGTAATGCAGTTGGAAGCTCGAGAGCTCGACCGCCAGCGTCTCGAAGCCCTCGGGGTCACGGATGGCGTCCAGCACCGGCGTGCCGACATTGCCGCAGGCCACAGCACGGCGGCCGTCGGCCCGCAGCATCGATTCCAGCAGACCCACCGTGGTGGTCTTGCCGTTGGTGCCGGTGAGCACCAGCCAGTCCGGCTGCCGGGCCCCGGGCCGTGCCCCGAGGCGCCAGGCCAGCTCCACCTCGGACCAGACCGGCACCTGCTGCCGCAGCGCTGCGGCGATGATCGGCGCATCGGGCCTCCAGCCCGGGGACGTGACGACCAGCTCGGCAGGCTCGCCCTCCACGGCGGGCAGCTCGGCGGTGTGTCCGGCGCCGAGCAGGACCTCGACCACGCCGACGAGCTCCAGGGTCTCGGCGTACCTCCGCTGGGCCTCGCCCGTCCCGCCGTCGACGACGACGACCCGGGCTCCGAGCTCGGCCAAGGTGTCCGCGGCCGCGAAGCCCGAGACGCCCAGCCCGGTCACCACGACGCGCAGACCCTCCCAGCCAGCGTCCCAGCCGAGGAGGTCGGGACGGACGACCGGGAGCCGACGATCCTGTGGCGGCCCCTGCTCCTGAGGTGCCGGGGGGTGGAGCGCCCCGCTCACTGCGTGAGCACCCACTCGCCGTAGAAGACGGCCATGCCCATGCCGACGGTCAGAGCGCCGATGATCCAGAAGCGGACCACCACGGTGACCTCGGCCCAGCCCTTGAGCTCGAAATGGTGCTGCAGCGGCGCCATCAGAAACACGCGACGCCCCCCGGAGATCTTGAAGAATCCGACCTGGATGATCACCGAGAGGGTGATGATGACGAAGAGTCCGCCGAGGATGACGAACAGCAGCTGGGTGTGGCTGAGGATCGCGAAGGCGGCCAGCGCACCGCCCAGCGCCAGAGATCCGGTGTCACCCATGAAGATCTTCGCAGGAGACGTGTTCCACCACAGGAATCCGATCAGCGCGCCGGTGACGATGCCTGCCAGCAGCGCAAGGTCCATGGGGTCTCGCACCTGGTAGCAGACCGCGTCGACTGCACGGACTCCGCCGCAGGACTGGTTCGACTGCCAGATCGACATGATCGTGTAGGCGGCGGTGACCATGGCCGTGGCGCCGGCGGCCAGGCCGTCGAGTCCGTCGGTGAGGTTCACTCCGTTGGTGGTCGCCGTGGCGATGACGTTGGCCCAGATCACGAACAGGATCGCCCCGAGGATCGGGCCCGCGAAGGCCAGGTCCAGAGCGGTCTCCCGGACGAAGGAGATCGCCGTGGAGCCGGGAGTGATCCCGCGGGGGTCAGGGAAGTTCAGCGCGAGCACCGCGAAGAGCACACCGACCACGGCCTGGCCGGTGATCTTCGCCCATGGGGTCAGACCCAGGGACTGCTTCCTGCTGATCTTCGCGAAGTCGTCGGCGAAGCCCACCAGGCCCATGCCGACCATGAGCAGCAGCAGGAGCATGCCCGAGGCGGTCGGTCCGGTGGTCTGCTCACGGGTCAGCACCAGGAACAGGTGCGTCACGAAATAGGCGACCACCACGGCCAGCACGATGACCGCGCCGCCCATGGTCGGTGTTCCCCGCTTGACGTGATGCGAGGTCGGACCGTCGTCCCGGATGAACTGGCCGTAGCTGCGCTTCACCAGCAGCCGGATGAACAGCGGGGTGCCGAGGAGGGTCAGGATCAGGCCCAGGACCGAGCCGATCACCACTGCTACCACGAGGCACCTGCCTTCCCGCCGTCGACGTCGTCGGAGCCCTTCGCGGCGATCCGATCTCCCAGCAGTCTAAGTCCTGCGCCGTTCGACGACTTGAACAACACGACATCGCCGCTGACCAGCTCCTGGTCGAGGTGAGCCTCAGCCTCCTCGGCGGTGGCGACCCAGTGCACCTCGGAACCCCAGCTGCCCTCGGCCACGGCACCTCGGTAGAGCGGATAGGCGGCGTCACCGACCACCAGCAGGCGGTCGATGTTGAGCCGGACGACGGTCTCGCCCAGCTGGGCGTGCCGGATGATCGACTCGTCACCGAGTTCGAGCATCGCTCCGAGCACCGCCACCGAGCGACGCCCGGAGGGCCGGGTGACCATCGCCAGGGTGCGCAGCGCCTCACGCATGGACTCAGGATTGGCGTTGTAGGCATCGTTGATGACCGTGACCCCGTCGGGCCGCTCGGTGCGCTCCATGCGCCAGCGGCTCCCGGGGCCCAGGCCGTCAAGCCTCTCGACGATGCGCTCGCCCGCCACTCCGACGGCTCGTGCCGCGGCGACCGCGGCCAGAAGGTTGGTCACGTGGTGGGTGCCGGTCAGACCGCTGGTGAGCTCGTGCATCTCCTGACCGAGGAACAGGGTGAACCGGACGTGGCCGTCGTCGTCCAGACGGACCTCCTTGGCCGTGACCGCGCCCTCGACGGCGTCCATGGAGTCCGCGGAGAACCAGGTCACCGGGGCGGAGGCGACGTCGGCCATGCGACGGACCTGCGGATCGTCGTCGTTGAGGATGACCACCCCCTGGGCGCCGACCTCCTCGACCAGCTCCTGCTTGACCTCGGCGATGTGGTCCGCGCCGCCGAACTTGCCGGCGTGGGCGGAGCCGACCATCAGGACCACGCCGACGTCGGGACGCACCATCTGCGCCAGGTAGCGGATGTTTCCGGGTGCGTCCGCGCCCATCTCGACCACGAGGTATCGGGTGTCCAACGACGCGGTGAAGACCGTCAGCGGGACGCCCACCTCGCCGTTGTAAGAGCCCTTCGGCGCCACGGTGGGTCCCTCCTTCTCGAGCACGGCTCGGAGGAGGTCCTTGGTGGTGGTCTTGCCGGCCGAGCCGGTGATGCCGATGACGGTGGTCGGAGAGTGAGCCCTGATGCGGCTCACGACCTGCGCGGCGAGGCGTCCCATCGCCTCGACGACGTCGTCGACGATGACGGCCGGATGCGGCCTCCCCGCCGGATCGGTGGTCTCCCGCTCAGCGAGCACCAGGGAGGCTCCGGCCGCGAGCGCGGCGTCGATGAACAGGTGGCCGTCGGTGATCTCGCCGGGCTTCGCGATGAATAGGGAACCCGGTTCCATGGCGCGCGAATCCGTCTCCGCGGCGGAGACGATCACCGCCTGCGGGTCATCGAGGCCGGAGAGTCGGCCGGAGGTGATCTCGGCGATCTCAGCCGCGGAGAGCTCGATCATGCTGTCTCGGGTCCGATCTGTGGGGTCGTGTCGGGCAGTGCGGTCCGGCGGTGGGCGGCGTCACCCATGGTCGTCGGACTGCTGGGCTGGACTGTTCCGGACGCCGTCGGTCTGGAGGCTGCTCTGCCGCACGGTGGAGTCCATGATCTCCCATGGGGAGTGGCCGTGCCGGAGCAGCGCCTCGCTCAGCTCCACCCGGTCATCGATCGGGCGGTGCTCCCCGGCGAAGTCCTGGTGCACCTCGTGGCCACGCCCGGCCAGTATGACGGTGTCGTCGGGAGAGGCCACGGCGACGGCGCGCTCGATCGCCTCGGCGCGCGGGGCGATCTCCTCCAGCTGCGTGGTGAGGCCGCCTGACTCCACGGCCTCTCGGGCGCCGGCCATCACCTCGGCGCGGATCTGCGCCGGGTCCTCCCCGTGGGGATCATCGTCGCTGATGATCACGTGATCAGCCATGCGGGCTGCGATCGCCCCCATCGTGGGGCGCTTGCTGCGATCCCGCTCCCCCGCGGCGCCGATGACCAGGATGATCCGGCCCTCTCGCTTCGTCGCGGCGGCCGCGTCCAGGGTACGGATCATCGCGTCGGGGTTGTGGGCGAAGTCCACGATCGCCGCCGGCGTCTCACACAGGACCTGCATGCGACCCGGCACGCTGATCGTGAAGGGGTCACGCTCCTGAAGGACTTCGGCCACCTCCTGTCGCCCATAGGGAGCATCAGGCGCCTCCAGGACCATGACGGCCGCAAGTGCCGCGTTGGAGACGTTGAACAGCCCGGGCAGGCCCGTACGGGTCCGGAGGCGCTCACCGGTGCGGGCATGATGCAGCGTGAAGCGGTGCCCCATCCCGTCAGACTCGACGTCGACGACCTGCCAGTCCACCTCCGCGGCCTGCCCAGCAGTCGCCAGAGTGACCACGCGGCCGGTGGCCACCGAGGCCATCTGGTGGCCCCAAAGGTCGTCCACGGTGATCACCGAGGTCCGCGTGCGACGACGGGTGAAGAGCTCCGCCTTGGCCGCGAAGTACTCCTCCATGGTGCCGTGCAGATCCAGATGGTCCTGCGTGAGGTTGGTGAATCCGGCGACGTCGTAGTACAGGCCCGCGGTCCGCCGATAGCTGATGGCATGTGAGGAGACTTCCATGGCGGCCGCGGCGATGCCACGCTCCCGGAACAACGCCATGAGACTGTGCAGCTGAACCGCCTCGGGGGTGGTCAGCTGGGAGGGGATGGCGTCTTGGCCCGCGCTGATCTCGATGGTGCCGATCAGCCCGGTGTGCTGGCCCCGCGGACGATGCAGCTCCTCGAGGAGCGAGCGCAGGAAGTAGGTGGTGGTGGTCTTGCCGTTGGTGCCGGTCACCCCGAACAGCGCCGGCTCGGAGGCCGCGGTGTTCCCGTAGATGACCGCGGCGGCCGGTCCGACGGCCTCGCGGACGCGCTGCACCTGCAGCACCGGGACTCGGTAGCCCACCTGATGCCGGACACGGTCCACCCCTGCGGCATCGGTGAGCACCGCCGCGGCGCCGGCGTCGACGGCCTGCCGGGAGTAGTCCGCGCCGTGCGCGCGAGCACCGCTGACCGCGACGAACAGGTCCCCCGGTCCGACGGCCTGGGGGTTCATGGCGGCTCCGCTCAGCCGCGTCTCGTGTTCGCGACGCCCCACAGGCGTGAGCAGCGGCTCATAGCCGGCCGCCTGCAGCTCCTCGGTGAGGACGCCCACAGTGGTGCCGTGCACCTTCCGGGGCCTGAACACGCTGTCCTGCTCCGCGATGGAGAGCGTGGCGTCTGGGGTGGGCATCGAGTCTCTCGTTCCGGTGGGGGGGGGCAGATGGGCTGGACCGTTGAAAGTTCTATCACGACACCGCAGCTCCGGTGGGCAGCTCGGGATGCGACATCGGTGACACCGCCGGTGACCTGCACGGAGCTGCCCTTCCGGCTGTCATCCGAGGGTCATCGGACGATCATCGCGGCGCTCACCATGGCCTGTCCTGATCGTCACCGACGAAGGCGTCGTAGGCCTCCGACTCCTCTCCGGAGGGCGGGACGTTCCGTGTGCTCAGCACGTAGGACATCACATCGGAGAAGGTGTCGGCCACCGTCCAGTCCCGCCAGTTGCCCTGCGGGCGGTGCACGGTCACGGACACCAGATACTGCGGGTCGTCCAGCGGTGCGACGCCGATGAAGGACGTCGTATGCCCGTCGAAGCCTCCCCCCTCTCCGGCAGCCTGCCCCGTGCCGGTCTTGCCGCCCACGCGGTAGCCCGGGATCTGCGCGGCCCTCGCGGTTCCGTGATCCACCACGCCCTCCATGAGCTTGAGCATCTCCTCGGAGGTCTCTGAGGAGAAGACACGCTCGGAGCCGCCCTCCACGGGATGCTCGGTGCCGTCCGGGTCGATGTAGGAGTCGATGAGCGTGGGATCCACCCGGACGCCGTCGTTGACGAAGGTCTGGAACTGGCTGATGTTGTGCAGGACCGTGGTGGTGTAGCCCTGGCCGAACTGCGTGGTGAAGGGCTGCCGGGCGTCCCACTCCTCGGGAGGACGCAGCACGGAGTCCGCGGAGGAGGTCAGCCCGACGTCGAGCTCCTCTCCGATGCCGACCCGGCGCATCCAGTCGTAGCGGTCCTGCTCGGACACTTCGTTGCCGATCATCACCGTGCCGGTGTTGTAGGACCGGGCGAAGATGCCGGCGGCCGTCATGTCGAAGGTCTCATGGCGCATGGAGTCGTTGATGACCTGGCCGTCGAACTCCTGACGGTTCGGCACCGTGAACGCGTCGGTGGGCAGGACTGCGCCCTCCTCCAGTGCCAGGGCGAAGGTGATGCCCTTGCCGGTGGAACCTGGTTCGAAGTCCTGGGTGAGCGCGATGGGCCTCCGGAACAGCTCATCGGTGGCGCCGGGGTCAGCCGGATCCACCGTCTCCGAGTCTGCCATCGCCAGGATCTCGCCGGTCCGGACGTCCATGATCGTGACGTTGCCCCAGACGGCGCTGTACTCATTGGCCTTCTGGGCGATCGCCTCCTGGGCGAACCACTGCAGGTCCTGGTCCACCGTCAGGCGCACGTCCTGTCCGTCCTCGGCAGGGATCTCCTCGAAGGGCGCGGTGGGGATCCGGACGCCGTCGGCGGCGATCTCGAAGGTGCGTTCTCCGTCGGTGCCGGAGAGTGCAGAGTCCTGAGCGAGCTCGAGGCCCTCCAGCGGGGCGCCGTCGGACCCGACGAAGCCCAGGATGGAGCCCGCGACCGCCCCGGAGGGGTAGGTGCGCTGGGACACCGGCTCGGCATAGAGCCCGGGGATGTCCAGGTCCTCGGCACGTCGACGCTCGTCGGGGGTGATGGAACGCGCGAGGACCGAATAGGCGCGGTCTCCGCTCATCCGCTCCTCCAGGTCATCCGGTTCGGCATCCAGGATCTCGGCGAGGTCCGCGATGGCCGTCTGCAGGGGCATGGTGGTCCACAGACCGGTGACCTCGTCACGGACTCTGAAGTCATCGACGAGCCGCTGGTCGACCACCAGGTCGTAGCGCTGCACGCTGGTCGCCAGGGTGCGCCCCTCGGCGTCAAGGATGTCTCCACGCTCGGCGGGCAGCGGAATGCTGCGCAGACGCTCGGAGACGGCGGCCTGGGCGTGTCCGGAGGGGTCGAGCCCCTGCACGTGGAACAGCCTCACCCCGAGCACGAGCAGCAGCGCGATCAGTGCCGCGAGGCCGATACGCATGCGCTGGGACATGACCTTCCCCTCACGCGTGCGGCGGTCGTCCACGCTCTGATTCGACGTCACCATCGCTGCTGGGATCCTCCGAGGTCTGAGGGGCGGTCGGCGGACGGGACCGGGCACCGACGGTGCGGAGCCCGACGGCCGAACGCCGTCAGTTCAGTCCGGGAGCCGGGATGGTCCCGCCGTTGAGCCGCTGAGGACTGTCATCGGATCCGCCATCTGTGGCCGGCTCCTCCGCCGCCTGCTGTCCATTGTGCCCCGGGGCGGGCAGGGTCAAGGTGTTCAACGCGCCGGTCCCGAGCATCCCGGAGGGCGAGCCGCCGGCCTGCTCCGCGACATCCAGCGAAGGCGCCATCTCGTCCCCGGGCTGCACCGGTGTCGAGACGAAGCGGGACGGGCGATCGGCCGAGTCCGCGGCCTCGGCCGATCCGCTGACCTCAGCGGTGGCGAGATCGAACGCACCCGCCTCGGACGGCATCACCATGCCCAGCGAGACGGCCGTGTCGGAGAGCACCTGGGGCGACTGCAGGTGCAGGACCTGCTGCTCGAGCGCCTGATTCTGCTGGGTGAGCAGCTGGTGCTGGTTGCTGAGCTCCACGACCCGATACTGGGCGTTCGACACGTGGATGTTGACCGCGAGCACCACGGCGAGCGCGGCGACCATCAGGGCGATGATGCCGGCGGTGAGACCACGATGGCGGCGGCGCACCTTCGGCAGCGCACGCAGGGCCGGCGCAGCCAGGCCGAGGGACTGCTGCGGCCTTGCAGCGGAGCGCGCCGGGGACAGGTCCTGTTCGGGAACAGCCTGTGTGCTCATCGTGTGCTCCTCACAGCTTTGATCTTCTCAGCCGATCGCAGTTTCGCGGAGGCGGCTCGCGGGTTGACGGCCATCTCCTCCTGGTCTGGAATCTCGGCCCCGCGGGTGAGCGGTCGGAAGGTGGGCCGGTGCTCCTCGAGCTCCACCGGCAGCCCCTGGGGTGCTGAGGATCTGGTCCGAGAGGTGATCGACTGCTTGACGAGCCGGTCCTCCAGGGAGTGGTAGCTCAGCACCACGAGCCTGCCGCCCAGCGGCAGGGCGTCCATGGCACGCGGCACGGCCTCGGCCAGGACCTCGAGCTCGCGGTTCACCGCAATGCGCAGCGCCTGGAAGGTGCGCTTGGCGGGATGACCGCCGGTGCGCTTGGAGGCACCCGGGACGGCGGCATCGACGACGGCCGCAAGATCTGCGGTGGAGGTGAACGGGGTGCTGCCTCGCCGGGCCACGATGCGTGACGCGATCCGTCCGGCGAAGCGCTCTTCGCCGTACTCCTTGAGGATGCGGCGAAGATCGGCCTCGGTGATCCGGGCGAGGAGCTCGGCGGCCGTCTCGTCCTCAGAGTCCGCGGCGGCGTCCATCCGCATGTCCAACGGAGCATCGTAGGAATAGGCGAAGCCGCGTTCGGCCTCGTCGAGCTGAAGGGAGGAGACGCCCAGATCGAAGAGGATCCCTGCCAACGCCTCTCCGTCGACCAGCTCCTCCGCTGCGACCTCGTCCGCCCGGTCGTAGACGGTGCGGACCCCGCGGAACCTCTCTGCGTAGGCGGACAGCCGTCGGCCGGCCAGCTCCAGGGCCTGGGTGTCTCGGTCGAGGCCGATGACCCGGACATCGTCGCAGGAGGACAGGAGCGCCTCAGCGTGGCCTCCCATGCCCAGGGTGGCGTCGATGACCACCGGCGCATGTCCGGCCCGGCGAAGGACGTCCGCGCCGCCGAGAAGCAGCTCGACGCATCGATCGCGCATCACGGGGACGTGCCGGTCTCCAGGACTCCGCTCTGCCATGTTCGCCTCCCGATGCCGGAGAGGATCCTTGACCAGGTTCCCCCTCCGCGCCGATGCCGCCTGACACCGGGGAAGGGATGTCAGGATGCGCTCGGAGCGGCTGGAGAACTCGCCCAAGGACCCTCTCGCCTGTTCGTGGTTCCGTGCGGCGTGCCGCACGCTGGGGCATCCCGGAGGATGCCGTGCACCTAGAAGATTCCCGGAATGGCCTCCTCGTCCGTCGACGAGAACTCCGACTCCTTCTCCTCCAGGTAGGCGTTCCATGCTGCGCTGTCCCAGATCTCAGCCCGGTCCCCCGCGCCGATCACCGTGACATCGCGATCGAGCCCCGCGTACTCCCGCAGAGCCGACGGAATCGTGATGCGACCCTGCTTGTCCGGCGTCTCGTCCGAGGCGCCGGACAGGAACACGCGGATGTAGTCACGTGCCTGTCGAGAGGTCAGCGGGGCCTGGCGCATCTGCTGATGCACGTTCTGGAACTCCCCCGTGCTGAACACGTAGATGCACCGTTCCTGCCCGCGTGTGAGGACCAGACCTTCGGCCAGATCGTCACGGTACTTCGCGGGGAGGATCAGACGACCCTTCTCGTCCATGCGCGGGGTGTAGGTGCCGAGGAACACAGCTCCCACCGCCTCACATGTTCGCGCTGAATCGCCCTCCAGGAACCCTCTTCCCTCTCACGCCCTCCACTTTACCCCACTTCCCCCCACTTTCAACCCACATGCGCCATGCCGCCCCGGGGAGATCCGATTGGATCCACCGTCACATCGAGCTGACATGGAGTTTCATGGAACGGCAGGAGGTGGTGGGAGGTGGGGCGCCGCGGCAAGGTCGGGCCGTTCGGAGGCCCTCACGGCGTCGCCGGAGGGCAGCGGCAGACCGCCTGTGGCGGGAAGTGGGGACCCGCGTGGTGGGAAGTGGGGACCCGCGTGGTGGGAAGTGGAGGACTCGCGTGGTGGGAAGCGGAAATCCCGAGCAGCATCCGAGGAGGCGGGTCGTCCGCGCCCCCACCATCATTCGACGCCGACCGCCGGACACAGCGAAGCCCTCCGGGAGGATCTCCCAGGAGGGCTTCGAAAATCTCTCAGGCCACAAGGGGCACCAGAGCGAGGGCCGCCGCGCCGCCCAGTGGGTCGCGCGGGATCAGTGCGTGGGCCGGGCCAGGACGATCAGTCCTGGCGACGGCGCTCCTCCCAACGCTGCTCGAGCCCGCTCATGAATGAGCCCGAGGGGCTGGGTGTCGTGCCACGGGGGCCTCCCCCGCCTCCGCCGCCGCCGTTCCCTCCGGAACCTCCCCGGGACGATCCTGCCCCGGTGCCTCCGGTGGTCGCGAAATAGACGCCTGCACCCATGACGAGGAAGCCGACGACCCCGACGGGGATCCACTGGCTGTAGATGCTGAAGAGCAGGACGACGAGACCGAGGACGGCGATCAGGAGCCCGAGCACCAGGTTCCGGATGTTGACCTTCCCGGTGGGCGCCTCCTGCATCGACGTCGCGAAACCGGGGTCCTCGGACTGGAGCTGCTCCTCCAGTTCCTTCAGCATGCGCTGTTCTCGCTCCGAGAGTGGCATCGTGACGCTCCTTGCAGTCGCCGGCGGTCGCTGTCCCTGGGCGTCCTTCTTCGCACAGGGTCCAAGCAGGTTCGCCTGGAATATCATTCTACCGTCTCGGCGGGCCCGAGACCTAGCTGTGATCCGTCCTGTGACAGTGCTGTGACCGAGTGTTCAGCTGACGTCCAGGTTCAACTTCCGCGCACGTCGGAGCTGGATGCCGCCGGTCACGAACCCCTGCGACATCGTGACGCCGCCGGGTCACCCGCTCTCCCTGGACCCCGCAAGGGACGAGCTCAGCCGACGTCGTCCGGAGCGCTGCTCTGCTCGTCGGCAGAATCGGCGTCTTCCCGCCCCGCGCCCTCCGACCGCAGGAGCGAAGCCGGCCCCACCGCGGCGCTCGGGAAGCGACGCGCGACGGCGTCGAGCACGTTCTCGGCATCGATCCAGTTGGTCTCAGCCCGGTCGAAGCTGAGCTGCAGCGCTCCGCCGTCGTGATGGAGCCGCTCGGCGCGGATCCCGATCAGCCGCACCGGCTGAGCCCGCGGACCGAGCCGATCCAGGAGCACCGCCGCCCGGGAACGGATGGTCAGGGCCGACTGGGTGGGGTGGGTCAACGTCGCACTGCGGGTGAGCGTCTCGAAGTCCCGGTAGCGCAGCTTCAGGCTGATGCCCTGGGCCGACATCCCCGCGGCGCGCAGCCGGGCCGCGATCCGATGGCTCAGGCGCAGGATCTCCTCGTGGAGCTCCGCGGTGGAAGAGACGTCCTGGGCGAAGGTCTCCTCCGCCCCGATGCTCTTCTCCTCCCGGTGGGGCTGCACCGTCCGCTCGTCATCTCCCCAGGCCAGCCGACGCAGGTGGGAACCGGTGACGCCGAAACGCCGACGCAGCAGATCCTCCGGGGTCTCTGCCAGCTGACGCACGGTGCTGATGCCGAGCTGCTCCAGCGCGGCGGCGGTGGTTCCGCCCACGCCCCAGAGCGCCCGGACCGGCAGGCTGTGCAGAAAATCGAGCCGCTGCGACGGCGGCACCACGAGTAGTCCGTCAGGTTTGGCTCGGGTCGATGCGATCTTCGCGATGAACTTGCGATCGGCGATGCCCACCGTGCAGGGCAGCCCGAACTGTTCCCGGACGTCGCGGCGGATGGTGCGGCCGATCTCCTCCGGCGTCCCCAGCCGTCGTCGGGCTCCGGTCAGGTCCAGGAACGCCTCATCGACGCTGAGCTGCTCGACGGCATCGGTCACCGTGCCGAAGTACTCCATGATCCGCAGCGAGAACTCCCGGTACCGCAACGGATGCGGGGGCAGGATCAGGGCGCGCGGGCTCAGCTGCCGGGCGCGTCCCAGCGGCATCGCCGAGCGCACACCGTCGGCCCTCGCCTCATAGGACGCCGAGAGCACCACTGAGCGCCCCGAGTCCTGGGCCACGATGAGCTTGCGTCCGCGCAGCTCCGGCCGCTCCAGAAGCTCGACCTCGACGAAGTAGGCGTCCATGTCCACATGCGCCAGGATCCGCGGCCGCCGGTCCTGCCGCGAGGGAGTTCCTGCGTGCATGCTCCCAGGGTACTCAGCTGCTCTGACCCGGAACCCGACGGCGACTCGACGGGATAGGCTGGCAACCGCCGTCCCGGTGCCTCGGCGCCCAGCGGTCACCACGTCCCGACCCCAGGAGGCCACCCCGGATGCGGACCCCGGACTTCATCGCCCACGTCACGACCTGCTGCACCCACCACGTGGACGAGCGGCGGCTCGAGGTCGCAGAGATCTCCCCGGACGCCGCACCCCTGGTCGAGACGCTGGCGGCGCTGACGCGCGGAGGCAAGCGGCTGCGTCCGGTGCTCGCCTGGATCGGCTGGAGGGCGGCCGGGGGCGGGGCGGGCTCGCACCCGGCATTGGACCGTCTCACAGTCTCCCTTGAGCTTTTCCAGGCAGCGGCGCTGGTCCACGACGACGTCATCGACCGCTCGGCGACTCGCCGCGGCCAGCCGAGCGCCCACCGGCGCTTCGAGACGCTCCACGGCCAGCAGGCGTTCACCGGAGACCCGGTGCACTTCGGGACCTCCGGGGCGATCCTGGCGGGCGACCTGGCGCTCTCCTGGGCAGGCGAGGCCTTCGCCGGGGCCGAGGCGGCCGCCCGGGACCGGCACGGCGCCGAAGAGGCGCTGGCCGCCGCGCGCCGCAGCTTCCAGCAGATGCACACCCAGGTGATCACCGGCCAGTACCTCGACGTCCACGCCGAGGTGGCCCCCGCTGCCGAGGACGAAGGCCAGGCCGTGGTCCGTGCCCGCCAGGTGCTGCGCTACAAGGCAGCCCGATACTCCACTGAGCACCCCGTGGTCCTGGGCGCCGCGCTGGCCGGCGCGCAGGAACCCCTGCGCCGACTCCTGGCCGCGGCCGCCCTGCCCGTGGGCGAGGCCTTCCAGCTCCGGGACGACCTGCTCGGCGTCTTCGGCGACCCCGAGACCACCGGCAAACCGGTGGGTGACGACCTGCGCGAGGGCAAGCGGACCGAACTGGTCGCCTACGGACTCTTCCGCTCCCCCGCACCCGCGGCGCGCGAACTGGAAGCGATGCTCGGTGACCCGGAGCTCTCTGCCGCCTCCGTGGAGCGCGCGCGGGAGATCCTCACCGACGCCGGCGCCGTCGCGGAGGTCGAGCGCAGCATCGAGTCGCTCCTGGAACGTAGCCACGAGGAGGTGCGCCGACTGCGCGAGGCGGGCGTGGCCGAAGACGTCCTGAAGGACCTGCAGGATGTCAGCGACCGTCTGGTGCGGCGCAGCAGGTGAGCAGCCCCGAGTCTTCGCTAGGCTGGACCAGGTGAGCACCGAACAGTCAGATCCGTGGATCGGCACCACCGTCGACGGACGCTACGAGATCGAGGACCGGGTGGCCCGCGGCGGCATGTCGACGGTCTACCTGGCCCGTGACGCGCGTCTGGGCCGCCACGTGGCGCTCAAGGTGCTGTTCCCCCATCTGGCCGAGGATCGCAAGGTCGTCGAGCGCTTCGAGCAGGAGGCCCGCAACGCCGCCCTGATCTCTCATCCCCACGTCGTCCAGGTCCTGGACCAGGGGCAGACCCGCGAGACCGCCTACCTCGTCATGGAGCACGTGCCCGGGGCGACGCTGCGCACCCTGCTCAAGCGCGGCCCGATGACCCCTCGCCTGGCGCTGACCTACACCGAAGCCATCCTCCACGGGCTCGGCGCCGCCCACCGAGCCGGTCTCGTCCACCGCGACATCAAGCCGGAGAACGTGCTGGTCTCTCGGGATGGGCGCATCAAGCTCGCCGACTTTGGCCTCGCCCGAGCCGCCACTCACCACTCCGGGACCAGCACGCTGATGGGGACGGTCGCCTACATCTCACCTGAGCTGCTCTCCGGTGAAGGTGCCGACGAGCGCGCCGACATCTATGCCGTCGGGATCCTGCTCTACGAGATGCTCACCGGGGTGCAGCCCTACACCGGGGACTCCCCGGTCCGTGTGGCCTTCCAGCACGTGAACTCCACGGTGCCGGCACCCTCTGCCGCAGTTCCCGGGCTCTCCCCGGCCCTGGACGAGGTCGTCCGGTCAGCCACGCGTCCCGCGGTCGAGGAGCGTCCCAAGCACGCCGACGAGCTCCTCGCCCTGGTACGCCGGTGCCGTGCGGAACTCCGCGAGGAGGACCTCGACCACATTCCTCCCCAGGAGCACCCCGCGGGAGAAGAGACGCACGACGGCGGAACTCCCGACGGGACGGCTGTGCTTCCGGGCGCCGAGGCCGGAGCGGCCCCGGCCGAGCAGCGGCACGCAGCTGCGGCCGCGGCCGCGGGCCAGGCCTCCGCCGAGGGTGGCTTGGAGAGCGCCGATGAGGGCGCCACCGCCGCGTGGGGGCCCCAGGAGGAGTTCCCCACTCGGGTGGAGGCCGATGCGTGGGACGACGACGTCGCCGCCGCCCTGCTGCACGCCCGTGCCGGAAGCACGCTGGAGGAGGATGAACGGCAGACCGTCGCGGAGGTCCCCACCGAGGCCTTCCGCTCACCGGACCCCGGGCAGCAGCACGCCCCATGGCAGGGCCCCGTGGTCTCTCATGAGCCCGATGGTGCCGTCGGGGCGCCCGAGGGGGACGACGCCACCACGGTGCTCGCTGCTGCGCCCGGCCCAGACCGGCCCCCCGGCACAGAGAAGGCCCCGGCCGGCCCGACCGACGCCCTGCACCGGCCCGTCGGCTCCGCGGCGCCGAGCGCGGAGGAGACCTCGGAGTTCTCCGCCGTCGGGCCCCTGCGTCCGTTGCGCCGTGGTGAGCAGGAATCCCGGGAGGACGAGCCGGCCCCGGGGCGCGGGCCCGCCGCCTGGGTGCGCCGCCGCGGTGAGCAGCCCGGTGACGAGCGACGCCGTCGTCAGCGCCCCACTGTGGAGCTGTCCCGACCGACCCCCACGCGCACGTGGCTGACCATCGCCGTCGTGATGATCTGCACCGCCCTGCTGGTGCTCTTCGCCTGGTACCTGGGGCTGAGCCCAGAGATCATCCCCAGCCTCGGACACAGCGACGCCTCGGAGCTCCCCACCATGGTGGCCGGGGCGCTCCGAGGCGACTGAGGCTGCGAAGAGGGCCGAGGCTCACTCCACCTGGGTGAGCGCCTCCGCCACGAGGAAGGCCATCTCCAGGGACTGCTTGTGGTTCAGCCGCGGGTCGCACAGCGACTCGTAGCGGGCGTCGAAGGCTGACTCGTCGATGATGTCAGAGCCGCCCAGGCACTCGGCGACGTCGTCACCGGTCATCTCCACGTGCAGGCCGCCGGGGTAGGTCCCCAGCGAGCGGTGCACCTCGAAGAACCCGCGCACCTCGTCCATGACATCGTCGAACTGACGCGTCTTGTACCCGTTCTTGGCCGTGATCGTGTTGCCGTGCATCGGGTCCGTGACCCAGACGACCTTGGCTCCGGAGTCGCGCACAGCTTCGACCAGCGGGGGCAGCTTCTCGCGGATGTTCTTCGCGCCCATCCGGGTGATGAAGGTCAGGCGGCCCGGCTCACGCTGCGGGTCGAGCTTCTCGATGAGCGCCAGCAGGTCCTCCACTGTGGTCTTCGGCCCGAGCTTCACGCCCAACGGGTTGTGCACACGGGAGAGGTAGTCCACATGGGCGCCGTCGAGCTCTCGCGTGCGCTCCCCGATCCACACGAAATGGCCTGAGGTCACGTAGGGCTCGCCGGTGCGGGAGTCGATGCGGGTCAGCGCCCGCTCGTAGTCCAGCAGCAGAGCTTCGTGAGCCGCGTAGAACTCGGTGCGCTTCAACGCGTCGAAATCTGCACCGCAGGCCTCCATGAAGCGCACGGCGCGGTCGATCTCGCCGGCGATGGACTCGTAGCGGGCATGCGCTGGGTTGTCCATGAAGCCCTTGTTCCACTGCTGGACCGCGCGCAGGTCGGCGAAACCGCCCTCGGTGAAGGCCCGCACGAGGTTCAGCGTGGCGGCGGACGTGTTGTAGGCACGCACCATGCGCTTCGGGTCCGGGATGCGGGAGTCCTCGGTGAAGTCGAAGCCGTTGATGATCTCGCCGCGGAAGCTCGGCAGGGTCACGTCTCCGCGTGTCTCCATGTCCGAGGAGCGCGGTTTGGCGAACTGGCCCGCCATGCGGCCCATCTTCACCACCGGCAGGGAGGCGCCGTAGGTGAGCACCACCGCCATCTGCAGCAGCGTCTTCACTCGGGCGCTGATCTTGTCCGCGGTGGCTCCGGCGAAGGTCTCCGCACAATCCCCGCCCTGCAGAAGGAAGGCCTCCCCGGAGGCGACCTTGGCCAGTCGGCGCTTGAGCTTGTCCACCTCCCCGGCGAAGACCAACGGGGGGTTGGAGGAGAGCTCGTCGACGGCGGAGTCGAAGTCGGGATGGTCACGCCAGTCCGGCTGCTGCCGGATGGGCAGCCGACGCCACTCGTCCAGACCCGGATAGTCGGCGGCACCGGTGTGGAGGATCTCTCCGGGCGCGGTCAACGGGGTCTGGACGGAGGTCTTCTCTGGCGTAGTAGTCACGTCATAAGCCTAAGGCTCACACCGCCGGTCGACCCAATGCGGGCGGCGCTCGGTCCAGATGCTGGACTGACGCGCCACAGCCGCGGTTGGCCCTCGCCGGTCCCGCTCAGCCCTCACGTCCGGCCGCGGCCTCGGAGTAGAGGTCGTCGACGACGTCGGAGTAGTCCTTCATCACGCTGGGACGCTTGATCTTCATCGAAGGGGTCAGGTGCCCGGACTCGATGGTGAAGTCTTCCTCCAGCAGCCTGAAGGTGCGGATCGACTCGGCACGGGAGACGGACTCGTTGGCGCGATCGATCACAGACTGCACATGCGTGAGGATCTCGTCACGGGTGATGAGCTCGCTCATCGGCGTCTGCGGGTCGATGCCGTGCCGCTCGAGCCACTGCGGCAGGGTCTCAGGGTCCAGCGTGATCAGCGCGGCCACGAACGGCCGCGCGTCGCCCACCACGACCACCTGGGAGACGACTGCGTCAGCACGGATCTGATCCTCGAGCTGGGCCGGCGCCACGTTCTTCCCGGATGCGGTCACCAGGATCTCCTTCTTACGACCGGTGATAGTCAGGAAACCGTCATCGTCCAGCGAACCGATGTCGCCGGTGCGGAACCAGCCGTCCTCGGTGAACGCCTCGTCTTTGAGCTCCGGGCGGTTGCGGTAGCCGGAGAAGACGCACACTCCCTTGCCGAGCACCTCGCCGTCGTCGGCGATCCTGACCGCACATCCCGGCAGCGGGACCCCGACAGAGCCGATCCTGAACTTCTCCGGGGTGTTCACGGTGATCGGCGCCGTGGTCTCGGTGAGCCCGTAACCTTCCATGATCATCACCCCGATGCCATGGAAGAAGTGACCCAGCCGAGCACCCAGCGGACTTCCTCCGGAGACCGCGTGGGTGACCCGCCCGCCCATGCGGGCATGCAGCTTGGAGTAGACCAGCTTCGAGAACAGCTTGTGCTTCATGCCGAGCACGAAGGGCACCGTGCCGGCCTCCTGGGCCTTGGACCAGTCGATCGCTGTCTGGGCGGCCTTCGCGAAGATGGCGCCCTTGCCGTCGCCCTCGGCCTTCATCATGGCTGCGTTGTAGATCTTCTCGAACACGCGCGGCACGGCCAGCAGGAAGGTCGGACGGAAGGTGCCCAGGTCATCGACGAGGTCCTTGATGTCGGCGGTGTGGCCGACACGGGCGCCGGCCGCCACGCACAGCACCGAGATGAACCGGGCGAAGACGTGCGCCAGCGGGATGAACATCACCGTGGAGGAGTCCTTGTTCACCACATGCGCCAGCGACTTGGTGGTCTGCAGGGACAGCTCGGTGAAGTTCCCGTGGGTGAGCTCGCACCCCTTGGGCCGCCCGGTGGTGCCCGAGGTGTAGATGATGGTGGCCAGCTCGGACAGGCCGGCCCGGGAGCGGCGTCGCTCGATCTCCGCGTCCTCGACCTCGGCACCGGCGGCCCGGAGGGAGTCGAGATCGTCATTGTCGAGACGAAGCACCCCGCTGACGCTCTCCAGCTTCTCCTGGGAGACGGCGCGGTCCACGACCTTCTCGTGCGGAGCGCTGTCGACGAAGACCAGACGCGCTCCGGAGTCCTCCACGATCCAGGCGACCTGGGAGGGCGAGGAGGTCTCATAGATCGGCACGGTCACCGCACCCGCGTACCAGATGGCGAAGTCCAGCAGGGTCCACTCGTACCGCGTGGGGGCCATGATGGCCACCCGATCCCCCTCCTGGATCTCACGGGCCACCAGACCCTTGGCGAGAGCGACGACGTCCTCCCGGAACTGCCCGGCGGTGACATCGGTCCACTCACCGGGGCTGAGCTGGCGGCCGAAGAGCACGTTCGCGGAGTCCGCCTCCACCTGGCGTTCGAGCAGGTCGGTGATGTTGAGCTCGGCAGGGACCTCGATGACCGGCGGGGCGGCGAATTCCTTCACGACTGGACTCCTCTGTCGACGGACCGTTGCAGTGGGGCCAGGTGCTCGGCACCACCTCACGGCGTGGGGCACTACTTGATGGTAACTACAATGTGGCCCGACTCACAGTAATGACCGGGAGGGGCTGCTGTCCACAAGGTCATGGAATCCCTCCGGCGGCTCAGACCTGTGCCCCGTCGCCCGACCCCGTGCGGCTCCGCGGCATCTGCAGGAACAGCGTCACCAGACCGACCAGCGTGACGCCGATCAGCGCCGGAGCAGCCCAGGAGGGAATCGTCATGGGGAGCCAGGTGAGCAGCAGCAGCGCCAGCAGCCCTCCGACGGCGAGCACCACACCGAGCACGACGGCGGGCTTGGCCCCGGCCAGCGGGCTCTTCGGGTTGGGTGGTCTGAAGTCATCGATCTCATCGAGCGAATCCTCGTCCACGGACCAGTCCCGGGGCCCCGGCCCCGAGCCGCTCACGGGCCGAGAGGATCCCCGACGGCTGAAGATCGCACTGGGATCGTCGTCGCGGTGGCGGGTCATTCGTCCTCCCCTGAAGGTAACTGCATCATGGGCCTGCCTGCGGCTCGCCCGACCTGGCGGCGTCGCGCAGGAATTCGAGCGTGCGCCAGCCGACGGCGTCGGCGTCGTGGTCCAGGGTGGCGACGTGCAGCGAGCGTTCCAGCACGACCTCCGTCAGCTGCCCTGGATCCATGTTGTTCACCAGAGTATCCGCTGAAGAGCGCGGAAGGACATTGTCCCTCGCCGACCGGAGCAGCAGGACCGGGGCGCGGACGTCGTCCAGCTCACCGCGGACCTGTGCGATCAGCCGCCCCAGAGTCGCCACCGCGCGCACCGGAGTGCGGTCATAGGCCTCCTCCACCGTCCCTGGCCTGGCGATGTCCCCTCCCACCGGCGTCGTGGAGGGCAGCACCCCGCCCAGAAGCCGCGCCAGCGTCAGCTGGAAGGGCTTCAGTCGCAAACACGGATTGATGGCGACCACGGCAGAGGGGCTCCGCCGCGCGGCCACATGGAGCGCGAGGGCGCCTCCCATGGAGAGCCCGACGACGGCGACCTGCCGACGTCTCGCAGCCAGCCGATCCCACCCGGCCAGCGCTGCCCGCAGGATCTGCTCGGCGGAGGTGGTGTTGAGATCCTGCCAGCGCGTGCCGTGGCCCGGCAGCATCGGCACGTGCACCGCACAGCCGGCGTCGCGGAGCACCTCGGCCACCGGCGCCATGGACGCCGGCGTGGAGGTGAATCCGTGGAGCAGCAGCACCCCCGGCATGCCGGGGGCGGGGACCGGTCCGCGAGAGGCCTGGAGAACGGTCGGGGCATCGAGTCTCCGGTGGGGCATGGCACCACAGTAGCCGCAGGCCCACGGTCTAGAGTGGAGCACGGCCGCCCTGGACGGACCCGCTTCCGGCCGGCCTGCCTGACAGACCTCCCGCGGGCCCGGCCTGCCTGCCGTGGCCCCCGCTCCGAGGAAGGACGCCCCGGCTCGTGTTCTACTACGTCGCGAAGACCTTCGCCGTCGCCCCTGCGGTCAACGGCCTCTTCCGCCCCTGGGTCAAAGGGCTGGACAACATCCCCGAGGACGGTCCCGCCATCCTGGCCTCCAACCACCTGTCCTTCTCCGACTCGGTGTTCATGCCGGTGAAGGTGCCACGTCCCGTGCGGTTCCTGGCCAAGAAGGACTACTTCGTGAAGAGGGGCGCCACCGGCTGGGTGACCCGGAAGTTCTTCGACATCACCGGCCAGATCCCGATGGACCGCTCCGGTGGACGAGCCAGCCAGGACTCTCTGGACGCCGGCGAGAAGGCCCTGCGCGAGGGCGCGCTGCTGGGGATCTACCCCGAGGGCACCCGCAGCCCGGACGGTCGCCTCTACCGTGGCAAGCTCGGCGTGGCGCGACTCGCGCTGCGCACGCAGGTGCCGGTGATCCCGGTGGCGATGATCGGCACCGACAAGGTGCAGCCGATCGGCAAGAAGGTGCCCTCCATCCGCCGGGTCGGGCTCATCATCGGGGAGCCGCTGACCTTCGAGGCCTATCACGACAACGCGGAGGACCGTTTCGCCCAGCGGGCGGTCACCGACGAGATCATGTACCAGATCATGAGGCTCTCCGGACAGGAGTACGTGGACCGGTATGCCGCGGACGTGAAGCGCCGCCTGGAGGCAGGCGAGTCCTGAGCCGGCAGCGGGCGGCGAGGGTCCCGGCGGCGCTCCTCGCCACCCGCTGAGCCTTCACCCCCCGATGATCGTCACCGACAGTGGTGGCGGTTCAGACGCCGGCCTCCTCGAGAATCCCGCGACACTCCTCGAAAGCGGCGTCCTGGCTCCAGACCTCGGCGCCCTCCTGATGCTTCACGAGGGTGCGCTGGAGTATGCAGTACGTAGGCTTGCGCTCGTAGTCGCCTTCGTGAAGGGTCGCGTCACCCTCACCGGGGAACGTGTTGGGCACCCAGCTGTGGGCGTCCAGGGTCCCCCAGATGGTGAACGAGTTGCAGTTGTCCACGTCCAGGCATGCCTGCAGGACGGTCTCGAACCTCTCGGCCGCGCCCGCGCGGTCCGCGGCGCTCATCCGGTCACCCTCATCGACCTCTCCGCGGACGTCGATCTCGGTCACCGCGGTGTGCAGTCCGAGGGCGTCGAATCGCTCGAGGTTGTCCTGGTATGTCTCGTCGAAGCCGTACTGCATGCTCAAGTGGGTCTGGGCGCCGAAGCCATGCACCGGCACTCCGCGGTCCAGCTGCTCCTGGACCAGATCGTAGTAGGCGTCGGACTTCGCATTGATGCCGTCGACGTTGTAGTCGTTGTAGAACAGCAGCGCCTCAGGGTCCTCCTCATGGGCCCAGCGGAAGATGTCGTCGAGGATCTCGACGCCGAGTTCACGGATCCAGATGTTCTCGTCGTCGCGGATCGAGGCGTCGGCGTCGTCGCCGAAGATCTCGTTGGCGACGTCCCACTGCTGGATGCAGCCGGCGTAGCGGGAGACCACGGTGCGCACATGGTCCTCCAGGATCTCCCGGAGCTCCTCGGGGCTGTGGTCACCCTCCTCCAACCAGTCGGGGTTCTGCGAGTGCCAGGACAGCGCGTGGCCACGGACATCCATGTCATGGGCCTGGGCGAGCTCCACGACGGCGTCGGCGGCCTCGAAGTCGAAGACCCCCTCCTCCGGATGGACGAACTCCCATTTCAGGTAGTTCTCATGGGTGATCGAGGAATATTCCTCGGCCAGGTGCTGTCGATAGTCCGCGTCATCCGGGAACGGGTCCGGGTACTCCTCGTCGGAGTGGTGGCCGCCTCCTGCGGCCACGTTGCCGATGCGGATGTCGTCGTCACTGTGGGCCCTGAGCGAGTCGCGGTCGGCCTCATAGGCGGTGCGTCCGCCCTCAGGGGCGAAGGCGCACTGGCCGTCGTCGGCGTCGTTCCCATCTCCGGGGCGCCCGGGATTGTCCGGCTTGCCAGGGTTCTCAGGCCGTCCGGCGTTCCCCGAGTTCCCCGGGCTGTCCGGCCGTCCGGCGTTCCCTGAGTCCCCCGGGCTGTCCGGCCGTCCGGCGTTCCCCGAGTTCCCCGGGCTGTCCGGCCGTCCGGCGTTCCCCGAGTTCCCCGGGCTGTCCGGCCGTCCGGCGTTCCCCGAGTTCCCCGGGGCGCCCTGCTCCTGCGCGCCGTCGGGGGCGTAGGCCGCAGCCGGCTGCGCGGCGACCGCGCCCAGCGACACCGTCAACAGCCCGGTGCACAGGGCGGCGGCGAGACGCCGCGTGGTGGTCTGCGATGGCATGTGATCCTCCTGAGTTCGAGTGCTCGGTCAGACATACATGGAGGGAGCGCTCTCATCGCGGGTCGGCCTGAGCCAGGTCCGCCATTCGTCCGGCGAGATGTGGCCCACCCCATGTTTTGTCTTCCCGAGAGACTATTTATTCGAGGATCATGTGTCAACCGTCACAGACACCCCCCTGCCGCAGCTGCAGACGCAGAAGGGCCCCGGAGGAGATCCTCCGGGGCCCTTCTGTCGGCTCGTGCGCGAGGGGGGACTTGAACCCCCACGCCCGTGAAGGCACTGGCACCTGAAGCCAGCGCGTCTACCAATTCCGCCACTCGCGCGAGCTGCCATCCAGGAAGCTTCTCGGCCCGTTATCCCACCGTCACCGGCAGGCCTCGTTCCGTTCACTCCGTCGAACAGCGATATCCATCCTAACCACAAGCTCAGCCGGTCGCCTAATCGAGGTTCCGTGACGCCCGCCACAACACTGCTCGGGCCTCAGTCCCCCTCCCCGACCACCACGTCCGCGGCGTCCAGGATCTCCTCCGGGACCTCCAGACCCATCTGTTCGGCCGCCTGCGGGTTCACGTGGAGCTCATGCTCCTCGGACACCTCCACGGGCATCGTGGCCGGGTCCTCCCCCTCCAGCAGGATGCGCAGCGCCATCTGTCCGGACTGCCTGCCGATGGCATGGTGATCGACGCCGTAGGTGGCCACCGCGCCGCGATCCACCGAGTCGACGTCAGCGGCGAAGAGGGGGATCTGCTGCTGCTGACCGAACTGGACCACGGACTCCAGCGCGGAGACCACCACGTTGTCGGTGGGGATCCACAGGGCGTCGACCTCGGCGAGCGCTTCCACGCCCTGCTGGACCTCGGCGGAGTTCGTCACGGTGGCGGTGCGGATGTCCAGCCCGAGATTCTCGGCGGCCGCCTCGGCCAGGTCCACCTGCACCTGAGAGTTGGTCTCCCCCGAGGCGTACAGGATGCCCAGCGTCTCCACGGAGGGGTCGATCTCGGTGATCAGCTCGAGCTGCTCGTCGACGGGGTTCAGGTCCGAGGTGCCGGTCATGTGCCCGCCCGGAGCCTCCCAGGACTCCACCAGTCCCGCCGCCTCCGGGTCTGTGATCACCATGAACAGCACAGGGGTCTCACCGCCCTGGGTCGCCGTGGCGATCTGCTGGGACTGCGAGGTCGCGATGGTGGCGATGAGGTCATGACCGCCGCCCGCGAGCTGGGAGGCGATCGTCGCCTCGATGGAGGCGTCGCCCTGGGCGTTCTGCTCCTCCCAGTCGACCTGCACACCGGCATCCTCCACCGCCTCCTTGAAGCCCTCCCGGGTGGCATCGAGCGAAGGATGCGCCACCGGCTGGGCGATGCCGATGGAGAAGCTCTGCGCCTCACCCTCTCCGCCGTCCTGGTCCGCGCCGCAGCCGCTCAGCAGCACAGTCACGGCTGCCAGGCCGGCCGTCGCCTGGAGCGCTCCTCGGGACGCCCCTCCTCCGATGGTGCTGCGCACGGTCGTCCTCCTCAGCTCAGACGGGTGCCGATCCCCGCGGACACGGCCCCGGGGCGGCAGATCGATCGCTAGACATGCTCGCACGGATGCGTCGCCGGCACGAGGATGACACCGGAGGGTGCCCGGCACGGCGACGTGTCGGGACTCGATAGACTCGTAGGCGTCATGCCTGAACCCACGCGCGCACCCTCCCGACGCTCCCCACGCCCGAACGCCGGACGCGAGCGCGGTCGGGCCCGACGAGGCCCCGAGCGCCGCAGTTTCACCGCAGCAGACCTGAACTACCCTGATGAGCTTCCGGTGACCGGGGAGCGCGAGATCATCCTGGAGGCGCTGCGCGAGCATCAGGTGGTCGTCGTCGCCGGGGAGACTGGGTCCGGCAAGACGACTCAGCTGCCGAAGATGTGCCTGGAGCTGGGGCTGCAGCGCGACGGCATCATCGGGCACACCCAGCCACGCCGGCTGGCCGCCCGCACCGTGGCCGAGCGACTGGCCGAGGAGCTGGGCACCGACATCGGCGAGGACATCGGCTACCAGGTCCGCTTCACCTCCGAGGTCTCCGAGGCCAGCTCGGTGAAGCTGATGACCGACGGCATCCTGCTCACCGAGCTGCGCCGCGACCCGATGCTGCGCCGGTACTCGGCCATCCTCATCGACGAGGCCCACGAGCGCAGCCTCAACATCGACGTCATCCTCGGGTACCTGAAGTCGATCCTGCCGAAGCGTCCGGAGCTGAAGGTCATCATCACCTCGGCGACCATCGATCCGGAGCGCTTCGCGACCCACTTCAGCCCTGACCCGGACGAGCCCACGGTGCCGATCATCGAGGTCTCCGGACGCACCTATCCGGTGGAGGTCCGCTACCGGCCCCTGCGCCCCGACGTCGAGACCAGCGAGCAGGACGCCTTCGACGAGGACTCCGCAGGTGCGGGCTCCTCGGAGGAGCGGGACATGATCGACGCCGTCGGCGACGCCGTGCTCGAACTCGCCGAGGAGCCCGACGGAGACATGCTCGTCTTCTTCCCGGGAGAACGGGAGATCCGCGACGCCGCCGACGCGCTGGCCGACGTCGTCCGGCGCGACCGTCGGCTCGCCGACGCCGAGATCCTCCCGCTGTTCGGCCGGCTCTCGCTGGCCGAGCAGAAGCGTGTCTTCTCTCCCGGGGGTCGGCGACGGATCGTACTGGCCACCAACGTCGCCGAGACGTCGCTGACCGTGCCCGGGATCAAGTACGTCATCGACACCGGCACAGCCCGCATCTCCCGGTACTCGACCCGCACCAAGGTCCAGCGGCTGCCCATCGAAGCCATCTCCCAGGCCAGCGCGAACCAACGCGCAGGACGCTGTGGCCGCACCAGTGACGGCATCTGCATCCGGCTCTACTCCCAGGGCGACTTCGAGTCGCGTCCCGAATTCACCGATCCGGAGATCCTGCGCACCTCGCTGGCCTCGGTGCTGCTGCAGATGTCTTCGATGGGGATCACCCGCACCCCTGAGGACCTCCTCGACTTCCCCTTCGTCCAGCCTCCCGACGCCAAGGCGGTCACCGACGCGGTCCGGCTCCTCACCGAGCTGGGCGCACTGCACACCGGCGGCAAGACCCCGGGCGGGGGCGCGCGCCGAAATCGCCAGGGGGAGCAGGAGCGTCGAGGGTCGATCACGCCGGTGGGCCGTGCCCTGGCGCAGCTGCCGGTGGACCCTCGGCTGGGACGGATGATGGTGGAGGCCGGCCGGCGGGATTGCCTCGAGGAGGTCACCGTGCTGGTGGCCGGGCTCTCCATTCAGGACCCGCGCGAGCGCCCGGCCGCCGTCCGCCAGCAGGCCGATGAGATGCATCGCCGATTCGCCGACGACGCCTCCGACTTCTCCGCGCTGCTGAACCTCTGGCAGCATCTGCTCATCCAGCAGCAGGAGCTCTCCGGCAACCAGTTCCGCAAGATGTGCCGCCGTGAGCATCTGAACTACCTGCGGGTCCGGGAGTGGCAGGATCTGGTGGTCCAGCTCGCCGATCTCGCGAGACAGGCGGACCTGGGGCCGATCACCCGACCCCGCCGACGCAGCCAGATGCCCGTGGAGCCGGCGGCACGGCACGACGCGGTGCACCGATCGCTGCTCTCCGGGCTGCTGAGCCACATCGGCCTGTACAGCCCACGGACCCGTGACTACCTAGGCGCCCGCGGCACGCGGTTCGCCGTCTTCCCGGGCTCCGGGCTGTTCAAGAAGACCCACGACTGGATCATGGCCGCCGAGCTGGTCGAGACCTCCCGACTGTGGGCTCGGACTGCCGCGCGCATCGACCCCACGTGGATCGAGGAGCTCGCCCCGCACCTGGTCAAACGCACCCACTCCGAGCCTCGCTGGTCCTCCCGCCAGGGCGCTGCCGTGGCCACCGAGAAGGTGACGCTCTACGGGGTCCCGGTGGTGGCGGACCGACAGGTGCTCTTCGGCCGCATCGATGCCGAGCAGAGCCGCGAGCTGTTCATCCGGCGCGCGCTCGTCGAAGGCGACTGGACGACCCGGCACCACTTCGACCGACGCAACCGAGAGCGGTTCCAGGAGATCGAGGAGCTGGAGAACCGCACTCGACGGCGCGATCTGCGCGCCTCGGACGACATGCTCTTCGCGTTCTTCGACGAGCGGCTGCCGCAGGACATCACCTCCCAACGGCACTTCGACTCCTGGTGGAAGAACCAGCGCCACGAGACCCCGGAGCTGCTCGACCTCACCGAGGATCATGTCCTCGGCGAGGGTGCCGAGGCCGTCGACGTCGAGGCGTTCCCCGAACACCTGGACCTCGACGGCCTGCGCCTCGAGCTGCGCTACGAGTTCAATCCGGACTCCTGGAGCCGCGGCGAGGGACGCGGCACCACCGCCGACGGCGTCACCGTCCGGGTGCCGATCCTCTTCCTCAACCAGCTGCGGCCCGCTCACTTCGACTGGCTGATCCCCGGGCTGCGCACGGAGCTGATCACCCAGCTGATCAGGTCGATGCCCAAGCAGCTGCGCAAGAACTTCGTGCCGGCCCCGGACGTGGCCGCCCAGGCCCGCGCACGTCTCGAGGAGGAATTCGTCCCCGGGGAGGATCCGCTCGCCCCGTCGCTGGCGACGGTGCTTCAGCGGCTGCGCGGCGAGCGTGTCGACCCTGAGGCCCTCGACCTGCGGAGGCTCCCGGCGCACCTGCGCTTCACCTACGCCGTGCTCAGCGAGCGCGGACGGGTGCTGGACAGCTCCCAGGACCTGGAAGAGCTGCAGCTGCGCTTCGCCCAGCAGAACCGCGAGGCGATCAGTCGGTCGCTGGCCGGAGGCGGCAGGCGCGAGGAGGGCCGGCCCGGCTCCCCCCAGGGCTCCCGGGGCGGCGGCTCGGTGCCGCCGCAGGCCATGCCGGGCAGCTCCGGCAGATCCGGGCGCCACCGTCACGCCGCCGAGGGTCCCGGGACCGACCCCTCGGCAGGAGCCTCGCCCGTGCCCGCCCAGCGGGAGCAGACCTCCTGGACCTTCGGCGACCTGCCTCGGGAGCTCAGTCGCGGGGTGGGCGGTCGTGAGGTGACCGGCTATCCGGCCCTGGCGGAGGAACAGAAGGGACGCCGGGGGGTGCACTGCACCATCCAGGACTCCGCCGCCGACCAGCACCGGGTCCACCGCCGCGGGATCGTCGCACTGCTGCGCGAGGTCCTGCCCTCTCCGCAGCGCTATGTGGTGGACCATCTCAGCAACCGCGAGCGCCTGGCCTTCGGCCGCTCCCCGCATGGAACCGTGGAGTCCCTGGTCACCGACTGCACCACCGCGGCCCTGGACCACCTGGTGCCTGCGGAGCTGCCCTTCAGCGCCGTCGAGTTCGAACAGGTCGCCCGGGAGGCCCGTGCAGAGCTCATTGAGACCGTGCTGGCCCTCACCGACGTGCTGGCCAAGGTCCTCACCGCTTCTGCGCAGCTGGGGACACGGCTGGACTCTGCCGGCTCCGCCGCTCTGCAGCCGGCCGTCAGCGACATGCGCGCCCAGCTGGAGGTGCTGGTGCATCCGGGCTTCGTGGCGGCCACCGGGCAGATGCAGATGCGGCATCTGCCCCGGTACCTGCAGGCGATGGCACTGCGTCTGGACCGGCTCGAGGCCGGCCAGGGCCTGACCAAGGACGCCCAGGACATGGCGCTGGTCCAGAAGCTGGAGGACGAGTACGACACGGCCATCGAAGCGGTGCCCGACCAGCTGCCGGTGCCGGAGCAGCTGGCCGGGGTGAAGTGGATGCTGGAGGAGCTGCGGGTCAATCTCTTCGCCCAGCAGCTGGGCACCGCGCAGACGGTCTCGGCCAAACGGATCCGCCGAGCCATCACGCAGGGGTCGCGCTGAGCGGTGGTCCTCCCCTGCGCCGGGGCGAGGTGTCAGCGGTCCGCGGTGGCCCGCTTCTTGTTCCAGACGTCGAAGGCCACGGCGAGGACCAGCACCACGCCGCGCACCACGTTCTGCGTGGACTGGTCGATGCCCATGATCTGCATGCCGTTGGACATCACCGCCATGATCAGGCCACCGATGATCGCACCCTGGACCTTGCCGACACCTCCGGTGACCGCGGCCCCTCCGATGAAGGCGGCGGCGATCGCATCGAGCTCGAACATGTACCCGGCGCCGGGTTGGGCGCTGTTGGACCGGGCGGAGTAGACGATGCCGGCCACGGCGGCCAGCACCCCCATGTTGATGAACAGCAGGAAGTTCACCCGCTGGGTCTTCACCCCGGAGAGCTTGGCCGCCTGGAGGTTGCCGCCCATGGCGTAGATGTGACGGCCGAAGACCGTCCGCTGCGTGATGAACCCGTAGAGCAGCACCAGAGCCGCCAGCAGGATCAGCACCACCGGCGTGCCGCGCGCATTGGCCAGCCGCCAGGCGAAGGCCATGATGATCGCGGCGACCAGCAGGACCCGCACGGCGAACAGCCAGAGGGCCTCCACCGGCTGGCGGTACTCCAGCTTGCGCATGCGGTTCCGCCACTGGGACCAGGCGAAGCCCACTGCCGCGATCGCACCGATGCACAGGGTGAAGACGTCGTAGCCGGGTCCGCCGAGCAGTCCGTTGAGGAACCCACCGGCGATGTACTGGTATTCCGAGGGGAACGGGGACAGCGAGACGTTGTCCAGGGTCTGCATGGTGAGGCCACGGAATATCAGCATGCCCGCCAGGGTGACGATGAACGCCGGGATGCCGACGATCGCCACCCAGAAGCCCTGCCAGATCCCGACCAGCACACCGGTGATCAGCGCAGCGATCACGCCCACCCACCACGGCATCCCTTCCCTGATCACGACCACCGCCGAGACCGCGCCCGTGAACGCCACCACCGATCCCACGGAGAGGTCGATGTGTCCCGCCACGATGATCATCACCATGCCGATGGCCAGGATCAGGATGTAGGAGTACTGCAGCACCAGGTTGGTCAGGTTCCCCGGGCTGAGCAGCGTGCCTCCGGTGAGGACGGTGAACAGCAGGACGATGAAGACGAAGGCGATGTAGATGCCGCTCTGCCGCAGGTTGCGGGTGAGCAGCTCGCGCAGATTGGACGTGCCGGCCATCAGTCACTCTCCTTGGTCATGAGTTCCATCAGCCCCTCCTGGGTGGCCTCGGCCGCGTCCACCTCGCCGGTGATGCGGCCGGCCGAGAGCGTGTAGATGCGATCGCAGAGTCCCAGCACCTCGGGGAGTTCGGAGGAGATCACCAGGATCGCCTTCCCCGCGGCGGCGAGCTCATTGATGATCGAGTAGATCTCGAACTTCGCGCCGACGTCGATGCCGCGAGTGGGCTCGTCCAGTATCAGCAGCTCGGGCTCGGTGTAGAGCCACTTGCTGAGCACCACCTTCTGCTGGTTGCCCCCGGAGAGCTTCTCCACGATGGAGAGCACCGAGGGGGCCTTGATGTTCAGCGAGCTCCGGTAGCGTTCCGCGACGGCGATCTCCTCGTTGGCGTTCACCCAGCCTGCCGGTGCCAGCTTCTTCAGCCCGGCGGACGTGATGTTGATCCGGACGTCCTCGATGAGGTTCAGCCCGTACTGCTTCCGGTCCTCGCTCACATAGGCGATGCCGTGCTCGATGGCGTCGGACACGTTCCGCATCCGCACCGGAGTGCCGTGCATGGAGACGGTGCCGCGGATGTCCCGGCCCCAGGAGCGCCCGAAGACGCTCATCGCCAGCTCCGTGCGCCCGGCACCCATCAGGCCGGCGATGCCCACCACTTCCCCCGCCCGGACATGCAGCGAGGCGCCGTCGACGACGACCCGGTCCGGCTGGTTCGGGTGGGTGACGTGCCAGTCCTCGATGCGGAGGATCTCCTCACCGATCTCCACGTCCCGCTCCGGATACATGTGCTCCATATCGCGGCCGACCATCCCCCGGATGATCCGGGCCGTGGTCTGCTCCGCCGTGGCGCCGTCGTGCATCTCGATCGTCTCGATCGTGGAACCGTCACGGATGACGGTGGTGGCGTCGGCGACCGCGGCGATCTCTCCCAGCTTGTGGGAGATGATGATGCAGGTGACGCCTTCCTCGCGGAGGTCACGGATGAGCCCGAGCAGATGGGCGGAGTCGTCGTCGTTCAGCGCAGCGGTGGGCTCGTCGAGGATCAGCAGCTTGACGTTCTTCGACAGGGCCTTGGCGATCTCGATGAGCTGCTGCTTGCCGACCCCGAGGGTTCCGACCGGGGTGACCGGATTCTCGTGCAGCCCGACCTTGTCCATGAGCTCGACCGCACGGACGTTGGTCTCATGCCAGTCGATGATCCCGGCGGTGGCCTGCTCGTTGCCGAGGAAGATGTTCTCCGCCACCGAGAGGTGGGGCACCAGCGCGAGCTCCTGATGGATGATCACGATTCCGTGTTCCTCGGAGTCGTTGATCCCGCTGAAGGACACCGCCTCCCCCTCGAAGCGGATCTCGCCCTCGTAGCCGCCGGCCGGGTACACACCGGAGAGCACCTTCATCAGCGTGGACTTGCCCGCGCCGTTCTCCCCGCAGATCGCATGGATCGCACCTCTCTCGACGGTCAGCGAGACCTCCGAGAGTGCGACGACGCCGGGGAAACGCTTGGTGATCGAGAGCATCTGGAGGATCGGGTCCTCCACAGCGGTCCTGACTGTCATGGGTCCTCCTCGTCATCCTCCTGGAACCGGTCCCTCACAGCTGGCCGGACTCGACCTGCTCCTCGGTGTAGTAGCCGGAGTCGACGAGGATCTCCTCGTAGTTGTCCTGCAGCACCATCTCCACCTCGAGCAGGAAGGAGGGGACCACGATCTCACCGTTGTCGTAGGTCTCGGTGTCGTTGGCCTCCGGCTCCTCGCCCTGCAGGTAGGCCTCCGCGGCACGCACCGCCTCATCGGCCAGCAGGCGGGTGTCCTTGAAGATCGTGGAGTGCTGGATGCCCTGGTCGATCAGCGAGATCGAGGCGATCTCCGCGTCCTGACCGGTGACGATCGGCATGCCGTCCTCGATGCTCGGGCCCCAGCCGTCGTTGCGCAGCGCGGTGATGATGCCTCGGGAGAGCGGGTCGGCCGGGGCGAGCACACCGTCCAGCTCGTCGTCCCCGCTGTAATGGCTGGTCAGCAGATTCTCCATGCGCTCCTGGGCGGTCTCCTGCTCCCACCGCTGGATGGCCGCCTGCTCGATGCTGTCCTGCCCGGAGGGGACCTCCAGGGTGCCGTCCTCCAGATAGGGCTCGAGGGTCTCGATCGCGCCCTGCCAGAACAGATGGGAGTTGTTGTCGTCGAGCGAGCCGGCGAACAGCTCGATGTTCAGCGGACCCTCCGGGGCGTCGTCGGAGTCCTCGAAGCTCTCGTCCAGCACACCGAGGCCGTAGAGCAGCGACTTCGCCTGGTTCACCCCGACCTCGTAGTTGTCGAAGGTGACGTAGAAGTCCACATCCGCAGAGTTGGTGAGCAGACGGTCATAGGCGATCACCGGGATGTCGGCCGCGGCGGCGGCGTCGAGCTGGCTGGTCAGCGCCGAGCCGTCGATGGAGGCGACGATCAGCGCGTCGACTCCCTGGGTGATCATCTGGTCGATCTGCTGGGACTGGGTGGGGATGTCGTCGTCGGCATACTGCAGGTCGACCCCGTAGCCCAGGTCCTCCAGCCCCTGCTCGATGCTGCCGCCGTCCTGCAGCCAGCGCTCGTAGGTCTGGGTGGGCATCGCCACACCGATGGTCATGTCCTCCGGAGCGGCGTCGCCGTCGCCTCCGGCGCCGTCCCCGGTCCCGGCTCCCTCTCCCTCACAGGCGGTGAGCAGCAACGTCAGGGCCGCGCCGGCCCCGAGGACGGTGGTGAGTGTGGAACGCATGTCTCCTCCTTCAGAGCGCCTCCAGGGCGCATGGTGTGAGTGTCCGACGTCGAACATCCTGGGTGATGTCTATCACAGCCCCTGGGCGAGGCGGTGGTACGCCGCGTTCCACCGCAGCTCCTTGGCGAAGGTCCGCGTGGTCACGCTCTCATCGATGACCGCCAGCTCCATGGCCGCGATCTCGGCGAGGTCCTCGAAGACCTCCAGACCGAGAGCGGTGGTGAGCACCGTGTGGTGGGCGGCCCCGGCGGTCAGCCAGCACTCCGCCGAGGTGGCGAAGTCCGGGCGCGGCTCCCACACTGCCCGGGCCACGGGCAGGTTCGGCAGATCGGCCTCCGGCTCGACGATGTCGACGACATTGGCGGTGAAACGGAAGCGCTCACGCAGATCCGCCATGGCGACGACGACACCCTCCCCGGGGTCCGTGTCGAAGACCATCCGCACCGGGTCCTCGCGGTCCCCGATGCCCAGGGGATGGACCTCGACCCGCGGCTTCGCACTGGTGAGGCTCGGGCAGATCTCCAGCATGTGGGCCCCGAGGATCTTCTCCTCCCCCGGAGTCATCTCATAGGTGTAGTCCTCCATCAGCGAAGCGCCCCCGGGCAGGCCGTGGCCCATCACCTTGGCCGCGCGCACCAACAGGGCGGTCTTCCAGTCGCCTTCGGCGCCGAACCCGTACCCGGCCGCCATGAGGCGCTGCACGGCCAGCCCTGGCAGCTGGCGCAGGCCCCCGAGGTCCTCGAAGTTCGTGGTGAAGGCCCCGAAGCCGCCCTCCTCGAGGAAGGAGCGCATCCCGGCCTCCTGACGCGCGGCGTAGGCCAGCGACTCACGGCGCCCGCCGCCGACGCGGAGATCCTCGGCGACGTCGTAGAGCTCGTCGTACTCTGCCAGCAGAGCGTCCACCTGCGACTGCTCGACGGCGTCCACCCGCTCGACGAGGTCGTTCACCGCCCAGGTGTTCACCGAGACGCCGAGTCGGATCTCGGCCTCCGTCTTGTCCCCCTCGGTGACGGCGACGTTGCGCATGTTGTCGCCGAAGCGGGCCAGCTTCAGGTTCCGCAGCGCATCCCAGCCTGCCGCCGCACGCGTCCAGATGCCGACACGGCGGGTGACCCGCGGATCCGATGCGTGCCCGACCACGGTCTTGCGCGGGGTGGCCATCCGGGTGGCGATGTAGGCGAACTCCCGGTCGCCGTGGGCGGCCTGGTTGAGATTCATGAAGTCCATGTCGATCTCCGCCCAGGGCAGCGCGGCGTCGGCCTGCGTGTGCAGGTGCAGCAACGGGACGTCCAGCGCGTCCAGGCCCTGGATCCACATCTTCGCCGGTGAGAACGTGTGCATCCAGACGATCACTCCGAGACAGTCAGGATCGGAGTTGGCCTCCAGCGCCGCGCGGCGGATGGCGTCACGTTCCTTGAGCACGGGCTTCCATTGGACGGTGACCGGGATGTCCTCGGCCGCGTCCAGCGTGGAGGCCACGCGCTGGGACTGTTCGGCGACCTGACGAAGGGTCTCCTCGCCGTAGAGGTCCTGGGAGCCGGTGAGGAACCAGATCGTCTTGCCGGTGAAGGGGGATGCCATGGGTGGGTTCTCCTGAAGAGTGCAGCGATGTGGGGTCGAGGGACGAGGAGTCGAGTGGAGGCGAGGCGGTCAGCACCCGCCCTGCGGGACGCTCGAGGGGCGACGTCGTCGGTCTACTGCCCGTAGACGTTCTGGTAGCGGTCGAACAGCGAGTCGATCTGCTCCTGATCGATGCGCGGAGGCTCGCCGTAGGCGCGTGCGAAGTGCACCGTGCGGGCGACCTCCTCGCACATCACGGCGGCCTTCACCGCGGCCTTCGCGTCCGCGCCGATCGTGAAGGGGCCGTGCTGAGCCATCAGCACCGCCGGCGAGCGGGACCCGCGCAAAGTCTCGACGATGCCGCGGCCGATGGAGTCGTCGCCGATCAGGGCGAAGGGCCCGACGGGGATGTCCCCGCCGAACTCGTCGGCCATCATGGTCAGCACGCAGGGGATCGCCTCGGATCGCGCCGCCCAGGCGGTGGCGTAGGTCGAGTGGGTGTGCACCACTCCCCCGACGCCGTCCATGTGGCGGTACACATAGGCGTGGGCGGCGGTGTCGGAGGACGGCCTGAGCCGATCCGGAGTCCCGTCCTCGATCTTCTCCCCGTCGAGGGTGCAGACCACCATGTTCTCTGCGGCGAGCTCGTCGTAGGAGACGCCAGAGGGCTTGATGACGAACAGACTCGGGACTCCGTCGGCGTGAGGCGAGATCTGGACCCGCTCTGACACGTTGCCGGCGGTCCAGACGACCAGCTCGTTGCGCGGCAGCTCGGCGTGGAGTGCCGCCACCTTGTCCCGGGTGCGGGCCACGGACTCCTGGACGTCGGAAGGCAGGTCGGAGAGCCGGATCATGCGCGAGCCTCCTGGGTCTGGGCGGAGACCGCGACGTCGGCGTCGGTCGCGGTGCTGCCGGCGCCCTGGGCGGCGTGCGCCTCACGACGGATTCGCTTGAGCCGACGCATGATGTCGTCGCCGCCCCGCCCGAAGTGGTCATGCAGCGCCCGGTACTCTGCGAAGAGCGCGTCGTAGGCCTTCGCGGCCGCGGGGTCAGGCGTGTAGGCCTCGACGACGCGCCCGCCCATCACCGGGGCCGCGCTGCGCACGTCCGGATAGGTGCCGGCGGCGACAGCGGCGTGGATGGCCGAGCCGAGCGCGGGGCCCTGATCCGAGGTGATCGTGGAGATCGGCAGCTTGGTGATGTCCGAGTAGAGCTGCATCAGGAATCGGTTCTTCAGCAGGCCGCCGGCGACGACCAGCTCACGGACCGGAACCCCGGAGGCGTCGAAGGCCTCGATGATGGTGCGGGTGCCGAAGGCGGTGGCTTCGACCAGCGCCCGGTAGACGTCCTCAGGCCTGGTGCTCAGGGTGAGGCCCACGATGAGCCCGGAGAGCTCATGGTCGACCAGCACGGAGCGGTTGCCGGAGTGCCAGTCCAGGGCCACCAGTCCGTGAGCACCGACCGGCTGGGTCTCAGCCTTCTCGGTGAGCAGCTCGTGCAGGCTCAGCCCTCGGGAGGCGGCCTCCTCGGCGTAGGCGTCGGGCACCTGATTCTGCACGTACCAGGCGAAGATGTCCCCGACTCCGGACTGACCGGCCTCATAGCCCCAGGCGCCGGCCAGGATCCCGCCGTCGACGACCCCGCACATGCCCGGGACCTCGGCGAGCACGTCGGCGTTCATCACATGACAGGTGGAGGTCCCCATGATGGCCACCATCTGGCCGGACTCGACGGCGTCTGCGGCCGGTGCGGTCACGTGGGCATCGACGTTGCCCACGGCCACGGCGATGCCCTCCGGCAGTCCGGTCCACGCGGCGGCCTCGGCCGAGAGTGCCCCGGCGCGGTCTCCGAGCTGCCCGATCTCATGGTCGAGCTTGTCCTCGACGAACCCTTCGAAGCCCGGGTTCAGCGCCGCCAAGAAGTCCTTCGAGGGGTAGGCGCCGTCCTGATAGATGCCCTTGTAGCCGGCGGTGCAGGCGTTGCGGACGTAGCGGCCGGTCAGCTGCCAGACGATCCAGTCGGCGGCCTCCACCCAGTGGTCGATCGCCGCATAGACCTCCGGGTCCTCCTCGAGGATCTGCAGACCTTTGGCGAACTCCCATTCGGAAGAGATGAAGCCGCCGTAGCGGTTGATCCAGGCCTCACCGCGGGAGTGGGCCAGGGCGTTGATACGGTCAGCCTGGCCCTGTGCGGCATGGTGCTTCCAGAGCTTCGCATAGGAATGCGGACGGTCGGCGAACGTCGGCAGCTCGTTCAGCGGGGTGCCGTCGGCAGTCGTGGGCACCATGGTGCAGGCGGTGAAGTCGGTGCCGATGCCGATGACCTGATCAGCGGAGACGCCTGCGGCCTCAAGCGCTGCGGGCACGGCGTTCTTGAGCACGTCGACGTAGTCGGCCGGCAGCTGCAGCGCCCAGTCCGGCGGCAGCGGCTCGCCCTGGTGGGCTGTGAGCGTGGAGTCCATCACTGCGTGGCGGTACTCCTGGACGGCGGTGCCGAGCTCGGCCCCATCGGACACGCGCACCACGAGGGCGCGGCCGGAGAGGGTGCCGAAGTCGACACCGATCACCACGGCGTCGGGAGAGGTCATCGGGAACGAGCTCCTTCAAGGTCGAGAGGCGGCGCGCGGCCCGAGGCCTGACCGACCGCCGGAGGGCGGTTCCGCCCCTGTGATACCGGACACGATCATGTTAACGTTAACATCCCTATGTGGTCCATGCCACCCCATGATGAAGCGGGAAGTGCCTGCGAGGGAAGGGCCCGGCTGAGCAGCAGAGCGCAGCGACCCGGGCTGGCCGGGAGGGCGCCCGCGACTGCTCAGGCGGAGCTCCGCACCACCAGCTGCGGCTGGATGGGCGAGTCCACTCCCTCGCCTCCGAACAGGGCGGCCATCGCCGCCGCTCCGGCCTCTTCGAAGGGCTGCCGCACCGTGGTGAGCGGAGGGGAGAAGAAGTCCGCGCCGTCGACGTCGTCGAAGCCCACCACAGCAAGATCCTCGGGGACGCGCAGGCCCGCTCCCCGGGCGGCCTGGATGATGCCCAGAGCCAGATAGTCGTTGGCCGCGAAGACGGCGTCCGGGAGATCTCCCCCGGCAGGGCCGTGCGCAGACTGCTCCGCCAGGAGCCGCCTGGCCGCGGCGTGCCCGTCAGCGGCGGCCCATCCTCCGGCCCGCGCCAGCGGCGCGACCGGCAGCCCGGCGTCCTGCAGCTCCTCACGCCAGCCGACGATGCGCCCCTGGGCGTCGAGGTAGTCCTCCGGCCCGCAGACGTGGGCGATGCGTCGCCGCCCGGACCGATGCAGATGCCGCACCGCCCGACGCGCGCCCTCGATCTGATCGATGCCGACCACCTGCATCTCTGCGGACGGCTCAGCGACGGAGGCGAGCACCACCACCGGCACGCTGCGGGAGATCTGACGAGCGGCCTCGACCATCGCCACCACGGGTGCGATGACCACGATGCCGTCGATGCCCCGGTCCAGGAAGAACTCCAGCGCGTCGTCGACCGTCTTGGGCCCCGGTTCCCGGACCACGCTCAACGCGGTGGCATAGCCCGTCTCGCGTGCCGCCTCCTCGATGGCCATCGTCATCCGGCTCGGCCCGAAGGTCGAGTCTCCGGGGCTGACCACGCCGATCAGGCCGGTCTGCCGGGTCTTCAGCGCCCGGGCGGTGCTGTTGCGCCGGTAGCCGAGGCCGCGCATGGCCTGCTCGACCCGCTCACGGGTCTCCGGACGGACGGCGTCGGGGGCGTTCAGCACCCGAGAGACCGTCTGGTGCGAGACTCCTGCGACCTGGGCGACGTCGACCATCGAGGGAGCACGTCCCACGGGCTGTCGGGAGGTCATCGCCACCGTGGTCTCGTTCAGCCGGCCGGCACGGTGTCGGCATCGCCCATCAGGCGCAGCGCCACGCGCAGCCTCTCCGCTGACTCGTCCATGGTCTGCGGGTCCGGATCAGCGATCGCCCGGGCGAAGTCGTGGTCCGCCATGGAGTCGGAGGGCCAGACGTGGACGTGGAGGTGATCGACCTCGAAACCGGCGATGGTCAGGCCCGCACGGGCTGAGCCGAAGGTCTCCACCTGGGCCTTGCCGATCCGATGGGCCACGCGCATCAGATGGGCGACCAGTTCCCCTTCGGCATCGGTCCAGCGGTCGATCTCCTGGCGCGGCACCACCAGGACATGCCCATAGGCCAGCGGGGCGATGCTCAGGAAGCCCACGCAGACCTCGTCCTGCCAGACGAATCGGCCGGGCAGCTCGCCGTCGATGATCTTGGTGAACACGGTGCTCATGATGCGTCTCCTGTCGAAGTGGACGACGATGGCGGGGTCTGCGCGACGAGGAAGGCGTCCTGTTCGGCCATCGCAGAGCCCTCCGTGTGCTCGGCGCCTGGGACCGGCACGGACCCCTGCTGCGATCGTACCGGGGTGGAGGACTCTCGCACCTCCAGCGACCACGGGATGGTCTCCTCCCGCACCTGCCGAGACTCGGCGCCGCCAGGCCGGCCGGAGGCCCCGATGCGCTCCAGGAGCAGCTCCACGGCCCGGCGGGCGGTCCAGGCCAGGTCCGGAGCCACCGAGCTGAGCGCGGGCACCATGAATGCGGCCTCCGGAATGTCGTCGAAACCGACCAGCAGGAGGTCCTCGGGAACGGTCAGCCCATGGTCGGCCAGGCCGCGCAGAGCGCCGAAGGCCACGGTGTCGGTGATGGCGAAGGCCGCGTCCGGCGCCGGCCGTCCCTCCTGCCGGGCGGAGCGGATCTCTCGGGCGAGCCGATGTCCCGCCCGACGTCCGGACTCCATCGTCACCTCGGACGCGTCGAAGAGCAACGCAGGGTCGACGCCGAGCCCGGCCTGCTCGAGAGCACTGCGATAGCCGCCCAGTCGCAGGCTGTGGATGGTCTGGTCAGGGGTGTCGGGGCCTCCGATGAAGGCGATGCGTCGGGCGCCCTGCTCGCGCAGGTGCTCGACGGCGGCCCGGGAGCCCTCCCGGTTGGCCATGCTGACATGGTCCGCGGCGGTGGGATTCTCCCGTTCGCCGAGCAGGACGATGGGGAAGGTCGGGGCGACCTCGAGCTTCTCCAGGTCCATGCCCACGATGCTGAGGATGAGTCCGTCGTAGTCCATCGCGCGGGAGAACTGGATGGCGGCCACCTCGCCGGCCTCCTGGGCGCCCGTCTGCTCCACGGCGACCCGGTAGCCTCGCTGATCGGCCTCGCGGGCGATGTGCATGGCCAGCGATCCGAAGTACGGGACGTCGTGGCCGGGGACCGCCAGACCGATGACACCGCTGTGGCCGGAGCGCAGGTTCCGCGCGGAGACGTTCATCCGATAGCCGGAGTCCGCGAGCTGCCGGAGCACCCGGCGTCGCACTTCGGCGCTGACGCCGGGACGATCGTTGACCACGTTGGAGACAGTCATCGTGGAGACCCCCGCCGCCCGCGCGACATCGCTCATCCTCACCGTGCTCACCGAGTGCGCCTCCTCCACGTCACCACCGTCGCGAGACCTCGTCCGGTGACGAGGGTCCCGCCTGTCGCATGCTAGCAACAGGCGGGGCCCCGGCGCCGATCCGACCCTGTTCATTTTCTGTTCCAGCGATGATCGGCTCAGCGGATCACTGGATCTCGCTCTCCATCTCTGCGTGCATGCGCTCGGCGGCCTCCGCCGGGTCGAGCCGCCCGAAGAAGATCTCCTCGCAGAAGCGGTAGGCGATGTCCTGGAGGCCCGAGAAGCCCAGGGCCGGCACGGGCTCCGCCTCACCGATCTCATCCTCGACCTCCTCGATGAACTCGGCCACGGCCGCATCCTGGCCCTCCAGCTGGGCGAGCACCACCTCACGGGCGTCCTCGTTGGCCGGCAGCCCCCGGTCCATGCCGGTGATCTCAGCGGCCTCCTCCGAGTTGACCAGGAAGTCCACGAAGGCCTGGGCCTCCTCCGGATGCTGGGTCTGCGAGGTGATCGAGAACATCATGGTGGCCTTGAACCACAGGCCGTTGTCGACGCTGCTGCCGCTCATGGAGGGGTAGCGCAGCATCTCGAAGTCCGTCTCGGCGACGTCGGAAAGTCCTGGCACCATGTTGCTCCACCACCGACCGATGGCCTGCTCACCCTGCTCGAAGATCGACTCACCGGGTGCGGCGTTGGACTCCTCCTGCATCAGCGAGGCCGAGGGATAGGAACCGCGCTCCAGCAGCTCGAGCTGGAACTCCAGGTACTCTTCGGCGTCCTCCACGGTGAATCCGAGCTCGCCGTCATCCGTGGTGAGGTTCTTGCCCTGCTGGCGCAGCCAGATCTGCAGGTCCACGGTCTGCGGGACTCCGCCGTCACCCCAGAGGCCGTCCCCGAGCGTCTCGTTGAGCTCCTCGGTGAGGTCCGCGTAGTCCTCCCAGGTCCAGGTGGTGTCGTCCGGAATCTCGAGTCCCGCCTCTGCGAAGAGATCCGGGTTCGCCAGCACGGTCATGGTGTTGACGCCCGTAGTGATGCCCATCAGGCCGTCGTCGGTGGTGCCGTTGTCCACGACCTCGGACTCGAAGCCGGAGGTGTCGAGCTCATCCATGGGAAGCAGCGCGCCCCGGTCCGCATACTCCCGCAGATAGGTGTCGTCCATCTGGACGACGTCCGGAGCGTCTCCTCCGGCGGACTGCGTCGCCAGCTGGTCCCAGTACCCCTCCCAGTCGGTGTACTCCGTGGAGATCGTCACGTGGGGGTTCTGCTCCTCGTAGAGCTCCCCGAGCTCCTCGGTGAGCGCGTTGCGATGCTCCGCACCCCACCAGGCGAAGCGCAGGGTGACGTCGTCGTCCTCGCCTCCGCCTCCCCCTCCGCCGTTGCCGCAGGCGGTGAGGGCGACGACGCCGACGCAGCCTGCCGCGGTGAGCCGGGCCCATCGCCCCAGCCGTCGAGGTGCCCTGGACCCGTGCGGCGCGGTGCGGCTGCTTCTGCTCGGAGGTGTGGTCGTGGTGGTGGTCATGGTGTTCTCCCCTTCAGTGTCACGGACGGTCCGGGGGCGGTCCGTCCGAGGTCAGACGAGCACGTGCGGTGTGCTCTCAGGCGCGCGGCCGGTGCAGTGCCTCACGGGCCGTTCGATGTCGGGAACGGCGGCTGTCGCCGAGCCCGCACAATGTGATGCAGTTCACATCCTGTATCGATACAGTAGTTGTATCGATTCATTCCGGTCAACACCCTCCCTCTGCACGGGTGCGAGCGGCCGCGGCAGGCTCGGCTCAGGCGCTCAGCTGCAGGCTCACGAAACTCGCCGCCGGCAGGTCCAGCCTCAACAGGCCACCGTCCCAGACCGCCCCCTCGAACGGGACGGGTGCGACACGGTCCAGGTCCTCCGCGGTGTTGTGGTCCCGCGGGTCGGCCGAGGTCAGCACCTGCGCCCCGGTGATCACCCCACCGTCACCACCACGCAGGTGCAGCTCGATCACAGCGGAGGAGGTCGGATCCAGATTGGCCGCGGTGATCGTCACGGTCCCGTCCTTGGTGGAGGCGGAGACCTTCACCGTGGAGACCTCACGCCCGTCGGCCTCATGGACCGCACCGGCCCGCACCGGGTTGACCGGCAGACGGCGTGCGTCGTGATGCCCCACGCTCATCGCGAAGACGTGGTAGGTGGGCGTCAGGATCAGCCGACGCCCGTCAGTGAGGAGCATCGACTGCAGCACGTTGACAGTCTGGGCGATGTTGGCCAGCCGCAGCCGATCCGCATGGGCATGGAACGCGTCGAAGTGCACCGCGGCGACCAACGCGTCGCGCAGAGTGTTCTGCTGATGCAGGAAGCCCGGGTTGGTGCCGGGCTCGACGTTCCACCACGTCCCCCATTCGTCCAGCACGAGTCCCACCTTCTTGGCAGGGTCGTAGGCGTCCATGACCGCAACATGTCCGGCCAGGATCTCGCCGACGCGCTCCGCCCGAGCCAGGGTCGTCCAGTATTCCTCCTCACTGAACTCCGTGGCAGAACCCTTGTCCATCCAGGACCCGGACATCGTGTAGCAGTGGAAGGAGATCGCCTGGTAGAGGTCGCTGGGCGAGGGATCCTGCAGTCCGCGGGTGAGTTGCTTCATCAGCACCTCGGTCCAGACATAGTCGTCCTCGGATCCCCCAGCAGCGATGCGGTAGAGGCTGTTCTCCCCGTGGTTCCGCGCATAGGTGGCGTGCTGGCGGGCCAGGGTGCTGAACTGCTGGGCGGTCAGGTTGCCGCCGCAGCCCCAGGGCTCATTGCCCACGCCGAAGAACTTCACCGACCAGGGCTCCCGACGCCCGTTCTCAGCGCGCCGGCGCGCCATCGGTGAGTCGCCTGCGCGGGTGAGGTACTCCACCCAGTCGCTGGTCTCCTTCACGGTGCCGGAGCCGACGTTGCCGGAGATGTAGGGCTCGGCGTCCAGCAGCTCGCACAGTGCCATGAACTCGTGGGTGCCGAAGTGGTTGTTCTCCTCGACGTCACCCCAGTGGGTGTTGACCATCCGAGGGCGCTCATCGCGGGGGCCGACACCGTCGGTCCAGTGGTACTCATCGGCGAAGCAGCCGCCGGGCCAGCGCAGATTGGGGATGGCGATGGAACGGAGCGCCTCCACCACGTCGGCCCGGATGCCACCGATGTTCTCGATCTCGGAGTCCTCACCGACCCAGAACCCGTCGTAGATGCACCGGCCGAGATGTTCGGCGAAGTGGCCGTAGAGGTGACGACTGATCGTGGGGCCTGGGACGTCGATGTCGACGACGGCGGTCAGGGCAGGGGCGGGGTTCATGGATCTCCTTGATCTCGGAAGGCTAGGACGCGGACGCCCGACGGTGGACTGGGGATGCGCGCCCGCAGGCGGGCCGGGCGGCAGCATGCGAGGCGGCGCGTCAGGCAGGCGCCTCGCGGGCCCGTGCCGCCTCAGCCTCGGCATGGAGGCGCAGAGCCCGGGATCGGGAGAGGTAGACGGCCAGGCACACGCTGAACAGCAGCACGCTGACCACGTCACGGGTGATGAACGTGCCCACCACGCAGGCGACCAGCCACCAGGTGACAGCTCGGCTGTGACCGATCTTCAGCCGCCAGGCGATGACCGCGGTCAGCAGCGCGCCGACCAGCACGGCGATCCCGTAGGTCCGCACCACGGCGGCCACCTCGGTGACCATCGAGGCCGAGCCCAGGGCATCGGCCTCCTCGAGTCCCTGGTACCCGCTGGAGGCGAACCAATACTGGAACGGGAACAGGGTGATCACCGCCAGCACGGCGTTCCAACCGGCCGCGATGAACAGCAGCGCCCGCTCGGCCCGCCGGCGCGGGGGCCGGGCGGAGCCGGTGGGGCGAGTGGGGCGCCGGGCCTGGCCGGGAACCATCACGGTCATCCCTTGATCCCGGAGGACATGCTCAAGGAGCTGACGAAGTACTTCTGCGCCACCAGGAACAGCACCAGGGTCGGGATCATCGCCAGCACCGCCGAGGCCATGAGCTGACCGATGCTGTCATAGGCCCCCAGCATGTTCTGCAGCAGCTGGAGCCCTGCGGTGATCGGCATCTGCTCGACGTCGTTGAACACGATCAACGGCCACAGGAAGTCGTTCCAGGATCCGGTGAAGGCGAACAGGAAGATCACGATGAGGATGGGCCGGATCAGCGGCAGCACGATCCGGAAGAAGATCTGGAAGTCTCCGGCCCCGTCGATGCGGGCGGCGTCGTCCATCTCCTTGGGGATCCCCGCCATGAAGGCGCGCACCAGGAAGATGCTCGCCACTCCGGCGAGGCCCGGCACGATCATCGCCCAGGGCGAGTTGACCCAGCCCAGCCGCGCGACGATCTCGTAGAGCGGGATGAGGTTCGCGATGACGGGGAACAGGGAGATCGCCAGCAGGGTGAAGAACAGGGTGTCCTTGCCGGGGAAGTCCAGTCGCGAGTAGCCGTAGCCTGCGATGGACACCACCACCACGGTCAGCGTGGCGTGCATCGTGGAGATGAACATGGAGTTCCAGAACCACCGCAGCACCGGATAGCCGGCGACGTCGTTGAGCAGAGCGATGTAGTTGTCCGCCACCCACTGGGCCGGAAGCATCCGGAAGGCCTCGAAGGCGAACTCGGTGGGCGACTTGAACGAGGTGGACAGGGAGAAAACCACCGGCAGCAGCCAGATCAGCGCCAGGGCGGCGAGCACCACATAGGTGATGATCAGCGCGATCCGGGAACGCATCGGACTGCCCCCGGGGATCCTGCGGCGCCGGCCTCGCCCGCCGCCCTGTGCGCCGGGGAAGGGGTGGCCGGGAACGCCGTCGGCGCCGCCTCGGCCCGGGGCCCTCTGGTCGGTCTCGATGACGGCTGTGTCAGACATCGGTCCTCCTGTACATGATGAAGAACTGGATCGCGGAGATGGCCATGAGCACCAGGCCGAGGAGCACGGCCATGGCGGAGGCGACACCGGCGATGGAGGGCCCGCCTCCGAATGCCAGATCACGGACCTCCATCATCAGCACCGTGGTGCTGTCGGCGGGACCGCCGTTGGTGAGCATGAGGGGCTGGGCGAAGACGTTGAACGACGCGGTCGTCGTCATCACCGTGGTGTAGAGCAGCGGAAGGCGGATCGATGGAAGGGTGACGTTGATGAAGGATCGCGCGGCGCCGGCCCCGTCGATGGAGGCGACCTCGTAGAGCTCCTGGGGCACCGCGGAGATCGCCGAGCGGTAGATGATGAGGTTGCCTCCGATGCCCGCCCAGATGGTCAGCACGAAGATCGTCCCCCAGGCCCAGGGCTGGGTGGTGGTGAAGCTGATGTCGGTGCCCAGATAGTGGTTCACCGGCCCGAACTCTCGGTTGAACACCAGGTTCCAGGCGATCGCACCCGCCGAGACCGAGATCAGGCCGGGGACGAAGAAGATGCCCTGGAAGACGTTCGCCGCGCGCAGGTCCTTCCGGGACAGCAGCACCGCCAGCACCAGAGGCACTCCGATGAGCAGCGGGACACCGATGACCACGAACAGGATGGTGTTCCACAGGCCGTTGATGAAGATCCGGTGAAAGGCGTGGTCCGTGTCGAAGAGCACCCGGAAGTTGTCCAGCCCGATGAACTCCGGATCTCCGACGAGGTTCCACTGCGTGAAGGCCACGTAGATGCCGAAGACTGCCGGGATGAGCCCGAAGACGGCGAAGAGGACCAGGTGCGGCCCCATGAACGGGAGCGCACGCAGCCAGGCGCGCAGCCCCTGCGGAAGCCTCCCCGACGACGAGGGGGCCCGACGAGTGCGGGCCCGCGCCTCGCGGCGTGCAGTCGTGCTGGTGCTCATGGCGCCTCCACCATCTCGATCCGGGCCTGGGTGGACGAGTTCATCCGTTCGACGGCCTGCTCGATGCTGTACCGGCCGAACGTCACGTTCTGAGCCTCATCCCAGAGCGCCTCCCCCACGTACGGGGCGAACTCGAAGTTGTCCGTCACCAGCAGCCCCTCGTTCTCAGGCTGGGTGAAGAAGGACTGCGGGTACTCCGCATACGCGTCGCTGTCATAGGTGTCACGGCTGGCGACGATCTGGCCGGCCTCTGCCCAGTGCAACGAGTTGGTGCGCACGAACTCCAGGAAGTCCGCGACCGCCCGGTCCCGCTCGGGATCGCGGTCCTCATCGGCCATCTGCACGAAGGAGTGGGACTCAAACTGGTTCACCGCATTCTCCGCATCGAGCTGCATGCTGTGCGTGAGATCCCATTCCAGGCCCTCGACCTCGTCCTGCGCGCTGATCTCCCAGGTGCCCGACGGGTGGAAGACGGAACGTCCGCTGCGGAAGACCTGTGCCGCATCGGAGTCCTCGGGAGCCATCAGACCGGACTCCTGCAGCGCCTTGACCGCTTCGAAGGACTCCACGTAGCTGTCGCCGCCGAAGTCGATGTCCTCGGCGGCCCCTCCCACGCCGTCGCCCACGTTGTACTGCCAGTTGTAGATGAGACCGGGCATGAACCAGGCGGTGGTGGCGTAGAGGTCGTCCGGAAGCTCGTCCTCCAGCTCGAGGAGCTCATCGACGGTGACGATGCCGTCGTCGAGGATGTGCTCCAGGCTGAGCTCCTCCACTAGTGCAACGTTGTAATAAGTGACCAGCCCATGGAGGTCGAGCGGAATGCCCCATTGGGCGCCGTCGTAGACCCCTGCCTCCCAGGCGGCGTCGAGGTAGTTCTCCTGCCGCAGCTCCGACTGCTCACTCATGAGGGGCTCGACGGGGGTGAGGATCTCATTGGTCGCCAGTTCGGCGATCACCAGATTGTGGGCCAGGACGACGTCGGGGATGTCGGAGCCGGCACGCGCCACCGAGTACATCCGCATGTACATGTCGTCTCGCGGGGCGGGCTGGAAGGAGACGGGAATCTCCGGATCGGTGTCGTTGTAGTCGTCGACGATCTGCTGCATGAACCGGCCGTCGTCCCCGCTCAGCAGGTTCCAGAACTGGAGAGGCTCCTCACCTCCCCCCTCTCCACAGGCCGCCAGCGGCAGCACCAGGGCTGCTGCGGCGAGTCCGGCCAGCTGGGACCGTGATCTCATGTTCGCCTCCGAGTGTTGTCTGGGTCACACTGATTTATCGATAAAGTACTCGAGAGGCAGTTCCCCGTCAAGGGATGAGGGAGACTCCGGCGGTCAGAGGCACGGTCGAGGTCACGGTCAGGAGCCGGCGGCAGCGGCCACCCGGACGCACCTCTGCCCGCCGCAGACGGGGACTGTCGGAGGCGCGGCGCTGTTACGCTGGAGTGATGCCAGAGCCCATCTCTGCGCAGGGAGGACCAGACCTGTGACTGCTGAGAACACCGCCACGCCCCCGGTGCGCGGGCGCTCCACGCGCCAGAAGCGAGCTGTGTGGGCCGCGCTGAGCTCGTTGGAGGACTTCGTCAGTGCTCAGGACCTGCACCGCATCCTCGAGGGACGCGGCGAGAAGGTCTCGCTGGCCACCGTGTACCGCATCCTCCAGTCGCATCAGGAGGAGGGCCTGGTCGACGTGCTGCGTCCCGACGACACCGAGGCGATCTTCCGCCTCTGCGCTCGCGAAGAGCACCACCATCACCTGGTGTGCCGCGGATGCGGGCTGACTGTGGAGTTCGCAGCCCCGGACATCGAGCAGTGGACCGAGGAGCTCGCCGCCGAGCACCGGTTCACCGACGTGCAGCACACCCTGGAGATCTTCGGCCTCTGCGAAGCCTGCGCGGCACGCCTGCGCGACGCGTCCTGACCGGGCGTGCGGCGTATCAGACTTTCGCCCGCCGACGCTGGGCGCCCTGAGCCTCGGGGTCCACGGACGCCTCCGAAGACCTGTGGTCCAGCTCCTGCACACCACGGACAGACCCACCCTCGGGGCCGGCCATCACCTGCGCCGCCTGCTCCTGACGCCGCAGCCGCCGGCCGCGGCCGATGAGCAGGCAGACCAGGTAGATGAGGAACGAGATCGTGGTGATGTAGGGGCTGATCGGGATCTGCCCGGTGATCGCCAGCATGATGCCGCCCACCGAGGAGATCAGCGCGAAGATCATGGACAGGCCCACCGCCATCACCGGCCGGGCCGTCACCTTCAGCGCCGCCGCGGCCGGGACGACCACCAGGGAGAGCACCAGCAGCGCGCCCACCACCTGCACGGACATCGCCACCGCCACGCCGAGCAGCACCATGAACACCAGGGACAATGCGTTGACGGGGACACCGCGGGCCTGAGCGAGCTGCGGGTCGATGGAGGAGAACAGCATCGGCCGCCAGACGACGGCCAGCAGCGCCGTGATCACCAGGGCGCCCGTGACCAGAGTGCGCGTCTGCATGTCGTCCACTCCGACGATCTGCCCGGTCAGCAGCCCGAAGCGGTTCGCCGAGCGGCCTTGGTACAGCGAGAGGAAGAGGATCCCCAGCCCCAGGCCGAACGGCATGAGCACGCCGGTGACCGCGCTGGTGTCCTTGTCCTTGAGGCTGAGCACACCGATCAGCAGCGCCGCCCCCACGGCGCCCATCGCCGAACCGAGCACGACGTCGAGGCCGATCAGCAGGAACAGGGCCGCACCTGCGAAGGAGATCTCAGCGATGCCGTGCACGACCAGCGCCGTGCGGCGGAGCATGATGAGCACACCGATGACCCCTCCCATCAGGCCGAGGGCGGCGGCGGCGATCACGGAGTTCCGGACCAGGGAGAACAGCTCCCAGTAGCCGTCCACGCTGAATGAGGACGTGATCTGCTCGATCATCGGGGAGCTCCCATCCGACGCCCCTCGGGCGCCTGTTCCCGCCCAACATGCCGGGATGAGGCATGGCCGTGGGGCTCATGGTCGTCGTCGTGGACGTGCGGGCCGACCCCGGCCCGGGGGTCCTCCGGGGCCCGCGCCTGCGCCTCAGGCCCATGGGCGGCGTCCCCCGACCCTCCGTGTCCGGGTGCGCAGTGATGCCCCTCCAGGTGATGGGACATGACCACGAGTCGGCCACGATGCTCGATCACGTCGATCGGGGCGCCATAGAGCTCGCTGAGCACCTCGGAACGCATGACCTCACGAGTCGGGCCGATCCGGTGCTGACCCCGCGCAAGGTAGAGCACCCGGTCCACGTGTTCGATGACCGGGTTGATCTCATGGGTGACGAAGACGACGGCCGAACCACGCTCGGTGGCCTGCCTCTGGATGAGATCGGTGATGGCCTGCTGATGATGCAGGTCCAGGGAGTGCAGCGGCTCGTCGCAGAGCAGCACCGCCGGATCGGAGGCCAGTGCCTGGGCGGCCCGCAGGCGCTGCTGCTCGCCCCCTGAGAGGAGCCCCACCGGCATCTCCGCATACTCCGTGGCGCCCACCTGCTCGAGGAGCCGGTCCACTTCGCGCCGCTGCGCGCGCGGCCGCAGCCGGAAGCCGTAGCGGTGCCCGTCCAGCCCCAGGGCCACCAGATCCCGTGCGCGCAGCGGGGTCTCCGCCGGCATGGCATGCTGCTGGGGGATGTAGCCGACCGTGCTGCTGCCGCGGCGCACCGGACGCCCGGCCACGCGGACCTCGCCCCAGCTGAGCCGCTGCAGTCCGAGAAGGACCTTCAGCAGGGTGGACTTCCCGGCTCCGTTGGGGCCGAGCACGGCGAGGAACTCGCCGGCGGAGAGGTCAAGGTCGACCCCCTCCCACAGCCTGCGCCCATGGAAGGCGATCCCGGCTCCGTCCAGTGACAGCACCGCCGGGCTCGCACCGGGATCAACCACGTCCAGCCTCCACGATCTCTTCGACCTCGTCGATGTTGCGATCCATCCACTCGAGGAAGTCGTCGGTGTCTTCAGGGAGCGTCTCGGAGAACTCCAGGACCGGGACGCCGGCGTCCTCAGCGGCTTGGCGGATCTGCTGGGACTGGTTTGTCTCAGTCTGCTCGTTGTAGGCCAGCATGTCGATGTCATCGCTCGTGGCGATGTCCAGGGCGTCCTGATAGAGCCGGGGAGCGACATCGTCGCCATGCTCCACCGCTGCCAGGAACTGCTCCTCCGTGAGGTCCTCGAAGCCGGCGTCGAGCAGCAGGAACTGGGAGACCGGCTCGGTGGCCAGGTAGGCGAGGCCTTCAGCGTCCAGGGCGCGGTTGCGCTCGTCGAGGTCCTCGATCTGCCCGGCCAGCTGCTCCGCGCTCTCCGTGTAGAGGTCCGCGTTCTCCGGGGCGAGCTCGCCCATGTGCTCGCCGAACTCGTGGGCGAAGTCAGCCATCAGAGCGAGGTCGTACCAGACGTGTTCGTTCTCATAGCTGCCCGTCCACTCGTGCGAATGGTGGTTCTCCCCATCGAGGATCTGGAAGACGAGGTCATCCTTGTCCGCCGACGAGGCCAGGCGCGTGATGAACGGGTCATAGCCGCCGCCGTTGGCGATCACCACGTCGGCCTGCTCGATGAGCAGACGGTCCTGCGGGGTGGCCTCGTAGGAGTGCGGGTCCATCGCCGGGTTGTCGACCATCGCATCCACCTCAGCGGTGTCACCCACGATCTTCTCGGCGAGATCCGCGTAGACATCGGTGGAGGCGACGATGACCAGGCCGGTGTCCTCGCCGTCGACCGCCCCGGCGTCCTCCCTTGCGCCGGCCTCTCCCTCGCCACAGGCCGTCAGGCCCAGCCCGAGGGCCCCCAACAGTCCGAGAGCCCGCACCCACGGTGGCCGACGGCCGGTCCCCTTACGGGAGTCGGCGGCAGGTCCAGCAGGAGTGAGAGCGATCTCGGACATGGTGTGGTCCTTCTGATGTACGGTGGCGAGTCTCTCGGGCGCGTCCATGCCCGAGGCGGGTTACAGCGTACGCCTGCTCGTTGTTGCGAACAAATCTCATCTGCAGATGATCCGCATGATCCTGCCCACAGCACACAGAGGGACTCAGGCCTCCTCCCCGACCCGATGACGCCGACGCGAGTCCTGCGCCTGCGTGGCATCGTGGATCTCCCCCACGAGGACCTCCAGGACATCCTCGAGGAAGAGGATCCCGCGCGTCACCCCCTCTGCATCGATCACACGGGCCAGGTGGGAGCCGGTGCGCTGCATCTGCGCCAGACAGTCCTCGATCTCGTCCTCGCAGGCCATGTTGCCCAGCGAGCGCACCGCGGTGACCGGGATCGGCTCACCGACCTGGGACTCCGGCAGGCTCATCACATCCTTCAGATGGACATAGCCGGCCAGCGCCCCCTCCTCGTCCAGGACGACGAAGCGTGAGAAACCGGTGCGGCCCACGGCCTTCTCCACCTGTCTCGGGGTGACGCCGCCCGGGACCGTGACGACGTCCTCCACCGGCACCATCACCGAGTCGGCGGTGTAATCACCGAACTCCAGCGCCCCGGCGATCACCCCTGCGTCGTCGTGCACGGTGCCGCCACGGGTGGACTCCGCCACGATGGACTGCATCTCCTCCAGGGTGAAGGTCGAGACCACCTCGTCGCGGGGTGTGACGCGGAAGAGCCGGAGCACCGCATTGGCCGCATGGTTGAGCAGCAGGATGACAGGCTTCAGGACCTTGTAGAGCACGACCATCGGCGGCGCCAGCATCAGCACAGCCCGATCGGCCACCGAGACGGCGAAGTTCTTCGGCACCATCTCGCCGAGCGTGACGTGCAGGAACGAGACCAGCGCCAGCGCCACCAGGAAGGCGGTGACCGAGGCTGCTGTGGCGTTCAGCCCGACCATGGTCAGCGGCTCGGTGAGCAGATGGTGGATCGCCGGCTCGGAGACCTGCAGGATCAGCAGCGAGCACACGGTGATGCCCAGCTGGGCGATCGCCAGCATCTGGGAGACATGCTCCATGGCGTAGAGCGCGGTGCGAGCGGCGGTGGAGCCCGCCTCGGCCTTCGGCTCGATCTGACTTCGCCGGGCGCTCATGACGGCGAACTCACCCGCCACGAAGAAGGCGTTGCCGGCCAGCAGCACGACGAGCCAGACGATGCCCATCACATCGGCCATCATCGGTGCTCACCCCCATTGCGGTCTGCGGCGGCGCGGATGTGCTCCGCACGTTCCGCCGCGGCGCGATGCGCCCGCGCTGCGGCGGCCTCCGCGGCGAGACGGCGCGCCTCAGGATCCGGGGTGAAACGGACCCTGTCGATGCGCCGGCCGTCGACGCCGACCACTGCCAGCAGGCCGCCCTGGACCTCGACCTCGTCGCCGACGGCGGCGATCCGGCCCAGCCGGTCCAGCAGGAAGCCGGCCACGGTCTCGTAGGCGGAATCCTCCGGGATGTCCAGCTCCAAGATCTGGGCGTTGATCTCGTCAGGGCGCAGGAGCCCCGGGAAGTACCAGTCTCCGCTCGCGGCCTGGAGCACTCCGGGGGTGAGCCGATCGTGCTCGTCGGCGACCTCTCCGACGATCTCTTCGATGAGGTCCTCCAGCGTGACCACTCCGGCGGTGCCGCCATACTCGTCGACCACCACCGCCACCTGCAGCGGCGCCTCTCGCAGCACGGAGAGCAGCGCGTCGAGATGGATGGTCTCGGGGATCCGGGTGATCTCGCTCATCACGGTGGCGGCCACGAGGCCCTCCCGCTTGGCACGCGGGACGGCCACCGCCTTCTTCAGGTGTGCGACCCCGCGGACCTCGTCCACCGACTCCCCCAGCACGGGGAAACGCGAGTGGCCGGTCCGGCGGGCGACGTCGATCAGCTCGGTCAGCGGAGCCTCGGCCTCGACGGTGATCATCCGTGGCCGCGGCGTCATGACATCGGCGGCAGTGCGCTCGGAGAACCGCAGGGTGCGGTCGAGATACGCGGCGGTGCCCTCGTCGAGGGTGCCGAGCATCGCCGAGCGACGCACCATCGACGACAGCTCCTCCGGGGTCCGGGCCCCGGAGAGCTCCTCCTTGACCTCCAAGCCGAAACGGTGGAGGACCTGGTTGGAGAAGCCGTTGAGCACGACGATCAGCGGACGGAACAGCGCGGTGAAGATCAGCTGCGGGCGGGCGAGGGCGCGACCGATGTGGAAGGCCTCGGCGATGGCGAGGTTCTTCGGCACCAGCTCACCGATGAGCATGGTCACCAGCGTGGCGATGACCATCGCCACCGTCAGCGAGACCGCCCCGGTGGCCTGGTCCGGCACGCCGAGCGCCTCGAGGGGCCCCGAGACGAGCGCACCCAGCGCCGGCTCGGCGACGTATCCGGTGAGCAGGGTGGTCAGCGTGATGCCCAGCTGGCAGCTGGAGAGCTGCGTGGACAACGACTTCAGACAACGCATCAGCGGAATCGCGCGACGGTCGCCGCGGTCGATCGCACGCTGGACTGTGGGCTGGTCGAGGGCCACGAGGGAGAATTCGACGGCGACGAAGAATCCGGTGCCGAGGATCAGCAGGAGTCCGACGCCCAGGAGAATCCATTCCACGATGTCAGCTGCACCCCCGCGACTCCGCGGAGCGACACGGCGGAGCCGTGGTCCGGGCGGGGAGGCGGTGTGGTCTCGCGGATCGGTGGGCCGAAGCCCCGATCAGGGCGGACTGGGCCGGCAGGTGAACAGGAACAGTGAGAATCGGGCGCGAGCCCGGTTGTCGATACTCCATAAGGCTTCGCAGTCTACAGCGCGGCGAGGACGGTCACCACTGCGCCGCGCGGCAGCCCGGACGCGGCCCCTGCGATCACCATGTGGTGGGCACCGGCTTGCCCTCCTCGTAGCCTGCCGCGGACTGCACCCCGGCGACGGACCGCTCATGGAACTGGGCGAGGTCGCGGGCCCCGGCATAGGTCATCGACGAGCGCACCCCGGCGGTGATCGTGTCCAGCAGATCCTCCACTCCGGGGGACAGCGGGTCCAGGTACATCTTCGAGGAGGAGATGCCCTCCTCGAAGAGCCCTTTCCGCGCCCGGGCGAAGGCGTCCTCACCGGCGGTGCGGTGCTGCACCGCGCGGGCGGAGGCCATGCCGTAACTCTCCTTGTAGCGACGCCCGTCGGCCTCGGTGATGAGGTCGCCGGGACTCTCGAAGGTGCCGGCGAACCACGAGCCGACCATGACCTGGGAGGCGCCGGCGGCCAGCGCGAGGGCGATGTCTCGAGGGTGCCGGACGCCTCCGTCGGCCCAGATGTGCCGCCCCAGCGCTCGGGCTGCGGCTGCACACTCGAGGACGGCGGAGAACTGCGGCCGGCCGACCGCCGTCATCATCCGGGTCGTGCACATCGCGCCCGGACCGACCCCGACCTTGACGATGTCGGCTCCGGCCTGGATCAGCTCACGCACGCCCTCGGCCGTGACCACGTTGCCGGCCACCACCGGTACGCGGGCCGCGTCCTCGCCCCGAGCGTCGACCACCCGACGCACCGTGCCCAGCGCCTCGAACATCTTGCGCTGGTGCCCATGGGCGGTGTCGACCACCAGCACGTCCACTCCGGCGTCGAGCAGGCCCTCGGTCTTGCTGGCGACGTCACCGTTGATCCCCACGGCGGCGGCCACTTTGAGCCGGCCTGAGGCGTCGAGGTTGGGAGCGAAGAGCGTGGAACGCAGCGCGCCCCGCGGAGTGAGCACCCCCGCCAGGGTCCCGTCGGCGGTGGTCACCGGCGCATAGTCGCAGCCGGACTCGTCCATCGCGAGGAAGGCCTGTCGCAGCCCCGCATCGAGGACCTGGGAATCCTGCACGTCCGCATCCTCCTCCAGACCGAGCTCCGAGGTCGTGAACCGCACCTGGGGCATCCGCATCACGGAGCCCACTGAGGAGAAGCGGTCTTGGCCCTCCCCGTCCTCGGCGTTGACGATCCCGGCCAGCCGGAGGTCCTCGTCCACCACGCAGACCGAACGGTGGTTGCGCTTGTCCAGCAGATGGATCACGTCGAGGAGGGTGTCCTGCGGTCCGACCTTCAACGGAGTCTCGAAGACCGGGTGGCAGGACTTCACCCATTCGGCCACCTGACGGATGACCTCCAGCGGGATGTCCTGGGGCAGCACTCCCAGCCCGCCGCGGCGGGCCATGGTCTCCACCATCCGGCGCCCGGTCACGGCGGTCATGTTGGCCGCCACCAGCGGAGTGGCGGATCCGGTGCCGTCGTCGGCGGAGATGTCCACCTCCATGCGAGACATCGCCTCGGACCGGGATGGGATCAGGAACACATCCGCATAGGTCAGATCGGTGGTGGGCTCGTTGATGAACTTCATGGGGGTGGTCGTCCGCCCTTCGTGGTCTGGCGCTCGCGCCGCGGGGACACCTCCGCTCAGGACGTGTCGCACGGCATCTGACACGATACCGCGCCCGGTGGCGACCCCGTCGGGAAAGTCACTATGCTGGGACGAGGTGACCGAGAGGGTCGCCGGCCAGCCGGGGCGCGAGCCTCGCAGGCGGTGAGGACGCCGTCGACGTGACCCTCCAGGTGGGAATATCGCACCGCAGGCCGAGCACCTCGGCCCGGGATGAAGGTACGGCGGTGCGGCGAACCGACACAACACATATGGAAGAGGCGTATCCACAGTGCCAGAGCTAACGTCCAGCCGTCTCGCGGAGGAGTTCCCCGGAAACGAATGGTTGGTCGCCGACATATACGACAAGTACAAGGCGGACCCCGAATCGGTGGACCGCAAGTGGGCCGACATCTTCCGCAGGCTCGAGGATGAGTCTCCGGCCCGCGCCTCCGAGACGCGGGCCGGCAATGGCGCCGCCCAGCAGTCCTCGTCGACCTCTTCCTCCCCGACCACCCGTTCTGCGACGACGACCTCCGGCACCGCCGCCGAGAGCCGCCCCACCGCAGCGAACCAGAAGAGCCCCCGCAGCGAGAGCACCCCCAGCACGGCCAAGCCCGCCGAGCCGGACCATCAGCAGAAGCCCTCCGGGGAGAAGACCACCACCGGCAGCCGCCCGGTGGCCCCGAAGCAGCCCACCACGAAGAAGTCCAAGGACTCCGGGACCACACCGATCCCCTCGGAGCCGTCCCCGGGCCGCGGTGACGACGCCCCGAAGGAGAAGAAGCAGGACGAGGTCACGGTCCTGAAGGGCATGTCCAAGGCCATCGCCGCCAACATGGACGCCTCGCTCTCCGTCCCCACCGCCACCACGGTCCGGGCGGTGCCGGCGAAGCTGCTGATCGACAACCGGGTGGTCATCAACAACCACCTCAAGCGCACCCGCGGCGGCAAGGTCTCCTTCACCCACCTCATCGGCTACGCCATGATGAAGGCGTTGCGCGCGAACCCATCGATGAACGTCACCTATGACGTCAAAGACGGGAAGCCCGCGGCCGTGCAGCCCGCCCATGTGAACTTCGGCCTGGCGATCGACATGCCGCGCCCGGACGGCACACGTGCCCTGGTGGTGCCGAACATCAAGGCTGCCGAGGACATGAGCTTCACCGAGTTCTGGGCCGCCTACGACGACGTCGTCAAACGTGCCCGGGACAACAAGCTCACTCCGGACGACTACGCCGGCACGACCGTCTCGCTGACCAACCCCGGCGGCATCGGCACCGTGCACTCGGTCCCGAGGCTCTCCAAGGGCCAGGCCTGCATCGTGGGCGTCGGGGCCCTGGAGTACCCCGCAGAGTTCCAGGGTGCCTCGGAGAAGACGCTGAATAAGCTGGCCGTCTCCAAGGTCATCACCTTGACCTCGACCTATGACCACCGGGTCATCCAGGGCGCCGGCTCGGGCGAGTTCCTGAAGACCATCCACCAGATGCTGCTGGGCGAGAACGGCTTCTACGACGAGATCTTCGAGGCGCTGCGCATCCCGTACCGTCCGGTGCGCTGGTCGGCCGACATCCAGGTCAACCCCGAGGACCAGATCAACAAGGTCGCCCGGATCCAGCAGCTCATCCACGCCTACCGAGTGCGCGGTCATCTGATGGCCTCGGTGGACCCGTTGGAGTACCGGATGCGCGAGCACCCGGACCTGGAGATCGAGTCCCACGGCCTGACCCTTTGGGACCTGGATCGGGACTGGCCCACCGGCGGCTTCGGCGGCAAGCAGATGCTGCCGCTGCGCAACATCTTGGGGGTGCTGCGTGACACGTACTGCCGCAACACCGGCATCGAGTACATGCACATCCAGTCGCCCGAGGAGCGCCACTGGTTCCAGGACGAGATCGAGCACCCCTACGAGAAGCCCTCGCGTGACGAGCAGTTCCGCATCCTGGGCCGGCTCAACTCCGCCGAGGCCTTCGAGACGTTCCTGCAGACCAAGTTCGTCGGGCAGAAGCGCTTCTCCCTGGAGGGCGGCGAGTCGCTGATCCCGCTCCTGGACGTGATCCTCTCGGAGGCCGCGGACGAGGGCCTCGGAGAGGTCGCCATCGGCATGGCCCACCGTGGGCGGCTGAACGTGCTGGCCAACATCGCCGGCAAGACCTACGCGCAGATCTTCCGCGAGTTCGAAGGTCGCGAGGCCGGCATCGGGTCCGGGGACGTGAAGTACCACCTGGGCACGCGCGGGTCCTTCACCTCCGACCGGGGAAACTCCACCAGCGTCTATCTGGCCGCGAACCCCTCGCACCTGGAGGCGGTCGACCCGGTGCTGGAGGGCATCGTGCGCGCCATGCAGGACAGGCTGGACCAGGGCCCCGACGGGGTGAACGCCTTCTCCGTGCTGCCGCTGCTGGTGCACGGCGACGCAGCCTTCGCCGGCCAGGGTGTGGTCGCCGAGACGCTGAACCTCTCCCAGCTGCGCGGATATCGCACGGGCGGCACCGTGCACGTGGTGGTCAACAACCAGGTCGGCTTCACCACCGCTCCGCAGTGGGGCCGTTCGATGACGTACTGCACCGACATGGCGAAGGCCATCCAGGCGCCCATCTTCCACGTCAACGGGGATGACCCGGAGTCGGTGGCCCGGGTGGCGTCGTTGGCCTTCCAGTACCGCCAGCGGTTCAACAAGGACGTCATCATCGACCTCGTGTGCTACCGCCGTCGCGGCCACAACGAGGGCGACGACCCGTCGATGACCCAGCCGAAGATGTACAACCTCATCGAGGCCAAGCGCTCGACACGACGGCTCTACACCGAGAACCTGGTCGGACGCGGTGACATCACCCAGGACGAGGCTGACCAGGCCCTCCAGGACTATCGGCAGCGCCTGGAGCGGGTCTTCACCGAGACGCACGCGGCCCAGACGCAGCCGGTCTCGACGATCTCCAGCACCGGAGGCGACGAAGACGCCGTCGCCCCGACCGCTTCTGAGCTGGAGGAGGACGTGCCCGTCCGGGGAGCCACCGACACGGCGATCTCGGAGGAGTCCCTGGCCCACATCGGCGAGGTGCACACCAACATCCCCGACACGTTCACTCCCCACCCCAAGCTGAAGTCGCTGCTGGAGAAGCGTGCCAAGATGGCCCGCGAGGGCGGCATCGACTGGGGCTTCGCGGAGATCGCGGCCTTCGGCTCGCTGCTCATGGAGGGCATCGAGGTCCGCCTGGCCGGCCAGGATTCCCGACGCGGCACCTTCGTCCAGCGGCACGCGGTCTTCCACGACCGGGCCAACGGCGATGAGTGGTATCCGCTGAAGAACCTCACCGAGGACCAGGCACGGTTCTTCATCTATGACTCGCTCCTCTCCGAATACGCCGCGCTCGGCTTCGAGTACGGCTACTCGGTGGAGAACCCTCAGGCCCTGGTGCTCTGGGAGGCGCAGTTCGGCGACTTCGTCAACGGGGCACAGACCGTGATCGACGAGTTCATCGCCACCGCGGAGCAGAAGTGGGGCCAGCGATCGTCAGTCACGATGCTGCTCCCGCATGGTTATGAGGGCCAGGGCCCGGACCACTCGTCGGGTCGCCCGGAGCGGTTCCTGCAGCTCTGCGCGGAGGACAACATGACCGTGGTCATGCCCTCCACCGGTGCGAACTACTTCCACCTGCTGCGCCGCCAGGCCGTCGCCCGACCGCGCCGTCCGCTGATCGTCTTCTCTCCGAAGCAGCTGCTGCGCCTGAAGGCCGCGGCCAACTCGGTGGAGGACTTCACCTCCAAGACCTTCCAGGAGGTCATCGGTGACGAGACGGTCGACCGTGCGAAGGTCCGGCGGGTCCTGATCACCTCGGGCCGGCTGTACTACGACCTGGTGGCGACACGCACCAAGCTCGAGGATGAGACCACCGCGATCGTGCGTCTGGAGCAGCTCTACCCGATGCCGGTCGACCAGCTGCGCGAGGAGCTGGCCAGCTACCCGTCGGCGACGGATTTCATCTATACGCAGGACGAGCCGGCGAACCAAGGCCCGTGGCCGTTCCTGGGGCTGAACCTCCAGCCGCTGCTGGATCAGGACCTGCAGCTCGTCTCACGCCGGGAGTCGGCCGCCACCTCGGTCGGCCAGGCCCGCCGCCACGCCAAGGAGCTCGACAAGCTCCTCTCCCAGGCGTTCTCGCACGTGGACGGATGAGCGTGTCCCCGCGCTGAGCCGGTGGCTCCGGAGGCCGTCGACCCGAAGGGTCGGCGGCCTCCGCTGTCTCCGCCGCGCGGCACGTCAGGAGACGGATTCGACCACGTGGGCCGGGGTGATGAGCTCCAGTGGCGCGTCCGACACCGACGGCAGACAGCTGAGGCGGTAACGTCAGGGGAAGGAAAGTCGCTGTCCGCCAGCCGTCCCCCCGGCGACCCGGGTCCGGACGGCGTCACAGAGGAAGGGACGACGTGGATCGCAGCATCAGAATCGTCGCCGTCGGCAATGAGCTTCTCACCGGAGCGGGGGACCCCCGCGCGCTGGGGTGGCTCGGCCGCGTGCTGGCGAAGACCCCCACGGAATCCGTGCAGCTTGAACCCTATGTGCTGGCCATGCCCGGGGAGGGTACCGAAGCGCTCTCCCACCGCTGGCAGGCCGAGGCCGCCCCGAGGTTCGGCGAGGACACCGAGAACCACCTGATCGTGGCCCTGAACGACATCGATCTGGACAGCACGACCTCCTCGGCACGTTCGCGGCTGAACCTGGCCAACATCCTGGATCGCGCGAGCCAGGAGGGGATCCGCTGCCTGGTAGTCGGTCCCCCACCGGGCCTGGACCCGGAGCGCAACCAGCGGCTGGCCGAGCTCAACACCGCCTATCAGGACGTGGCCTCACGCCGATCCCATGTCTACGTCGACACCCTCACCCCGCTGGTTCAGCACGAGCAGTGGCGCCATGATCTCGCCGCCAACGACGGGGTCCCGGGCCAGGCCGGCTATGGGCTCATCGCCTGGCTGGTGCTGCACCGTGGCTGGTATCAGTGGCTGGGTCTCCGCGAGCCTGCGGCCTGAGTCGGCCGCGCCGCCGTCCGGTAGGATGGAGCGCAGCCGACGAAAGGAGTTCCCCTATGAGCAAGCGTGGACGCAAGCGCAAGGACCGCCGCAAGAAGAGCGCCAACCACGGCAAGCGGCCCAACTGCTGACTCGTCTCGGACCTGTTCTCAGGTCTGAACGCTCCGCAGCGAGCCCGCGAGCGTGAGGCCGCGGCGCGCGCCGTGCCTCCTCCGGCGACGGAGGGCCACGGACAGCAAGCGCACAGAGAAGGGCAGAGCCCCCGCAGGATCACTCCGGCGGGGGCTCTGTCATGTCTGCAGGTGCGGCTGGGGTCAGCGGCGACTCTCGTGCCCGGCCTCGATGCGGATCTCGCTGATCCGCTCCATGATGGTCACCTTCAGCGTGTCTGGAGCGCGCTCCGCGCAGGACCGACGGATCACGGACCGGATGATGCATTCCAGGTCGTAGTCGGAGGCGCAGTCCGGGCAGTCATGCAGGTGGGTGCGGACCTCTTCGAGGTCGTCTCTGCTCAGCGCGCCGTCGAGGTACTCGTAGATGCGCTCCATCCGCTCCTCGGCCTCCCGACAGTCCCCGCCGAGGCATTCCTCTGTGATGCGGTCTTCGCTCATTTTCGAGCCTCCTGCTTCTTGAAGCCTCGTTCGCGGGCATAGTCGGTCAACAGTTCGCGCAGCAGCTTGCGGCCACGATGCAGTCGGGACATGACCGTACCGATGGGGATGTTCAGGATCTCGGCGATCTCCTTGTAGGCGAAACCCTCGACATCGGAGAAGTACACCGCGAGGCGGAACTCCTCGGGGATCTGCTGCAGGGCGTCCTTGACGTCCGAATCCGGAAGGTGGTCCAGCGCCTCGGCCTCGGCCGAACGCAGCCCGGTGGAGGTGTGCTCAGCGGCCTGCGCCATCTGCCAGTCCTCCACGGTGTCCGTGTTGGCCTGCTGGGGCTGGCGCTGCTTCTTCCGGTAGATGTTGATGTAGGTGTTGGTGAGGATCCGGTACAGCCACGCCTTGAGGTTCGTCCCGGGCTTGTACTGGTGGAAGGCCGAGTAGGCCTTGGTGTAGGCCTCCTGCACCAGGTCTTCAGCGTCCTGCGGATTGCGCGTCATGCGCATGGCCGCAGAGTAGAGCTGGTCGACATACTGCAGTGCATCGGACTCGAAGCGCACACGACGCTGGGCATCGGTCTCCTCGGCCACATTCACGTTCTCGTCACGGTCTTCCATCACCCATGAGTCTACGCGCATGGGTGGGACCGGCGTCGTGGCGGGGTGCTCCAGCGTGCCTGTGGTCATGGACAGGACAACGACGAAGCATGGTCCACAATTCCCCGACCGGGGCTCATTGGGTAGATTGTCTTCTGGACGATGCCGGACGCCACATGTTCCGGCATCCACCGCTCAACCGAGTTCACAGCACGCGGAGCCGGGCGAACACCCCGACGCCGCGGCGCCACAGGAGGTTCCCATGTCCCTGATCCGCAAAGTCGCCCGCCCGCTGCTCGGCGCCGGCTTCATCGCCGACGGCATCGACCGCCTCCGCAACACGGAGGAGGCCGCCGAGAAGCTGGAGCCCACCCTGGAGGAGCTGAGCTCGCTGATCCCCCAGGCGGAGATCGTGACCGCCGACCCACGTCGCACCGCTCAGGTGCTGGGCGGCGTCGAGGTCGTCGCCGGTGTCGCCCTGGCCATCGGCCGGTTCCCGCGGCTGGCCGCCTTCACCCTGGTCGGGGTGCACAAGGTCAACAGCTATGTGGAGCTTCGCAGCGCGGGCCTCGAGTCCGTGGAGGACCTGACCTCTCAGCGCGACACGCTGCTGAAGAACCTGGCCATCCTGGGCGGGCTCGGCCTGGCCGTCGCGGACCTCGACGGCAAGCCCTCGCTGGGCTGGCGCGCCGAGCACCTGGCCACACGGTCCCGGAAGAAGGGGGCGCAGTTCCGGGACAAGACCTACCAGTGGGCCGAGGACTTCGGGGACGACGCCGTCAAGACCGCCAAGGCCCTGGAGCGTGACGCCGCCAAGAGCTTCAAGCGTGCTGAGAAGGAGGCCGTCAAGGCCATCTCCGCAGCCGCGAAGGAGGGGAAGAAGAAGGCGGAGGACGCGTTCTGAGCACCGCCATGTCTGCTGACACTCCCCCGGTGCCCCCGACCCCGTGGCCTGCGCCGCGTGCGGGGGCACCGGTGCGTGGAGAGGTCGTCGTCCCGGCCTCGAAGTCGCTGACGAATCGACTCCTGCTGCTGGCCGCACTGGCCGACGGCCCCTGCCTGGTGATCAACGCCCTGGAATCGCGCGACTCCGCGCTGATGCTCGCTGCCCTGGAGCAGCTCGGCGCCGGGGTGGAGCACATCTCGGACCCGGCGGGCACCGGCGAGCAGGCCGTGCGGATCACCCCGCTGCCGTTGGACCAGGCCGACCGCCCCTCCGCCGGGCACACCTCCGTCGCACACGCCCCAGAGGTCCGGGTGGACTGCGGCCTGGCCGGCACCGTGATGCGGTTCCTGCCGGCTGTCGCGGCGCTGACCGGCAGGACCGTGCACTTCGACGGCGACCCGGAGGCCCGGGTGCGCCCCATGGGGGCTGTGCTCCACGGCCTGGCCGAACTCGGCGTCGCGGTGACTGGGGACGCTGGATCCGCCCCGGGAGGGTCCTCGAAGCCAGCTTCCCGGGCCCCCTCCACGCTGCCGTTCACCTTGCACTCCCCCGGCGGGCTCGACGGCGGCGAGGCGGCCATCGACGCCTCGGCGTCCTCACAGTTCGTCTCCGGCCTGCTGCTGGCCGCTCCTCGCATGACCCAGGGCCTGACCCTGCGGCACTCGGGCACCTCCGTGCCGTCACTGGAGCATGTGGAGATGACCATGACGGTCCTCGAACAGCTCGGTGTGACGGTCAGCTCCCCGCAGCCCTTCACCTGGCGGGTGGAGCCTGGACCGATTCCGGCCTTCACCGTCCGGGTGGAGCCCGATCTCTCCAACGCCGGTCCCTTCCTCTGCGCGGCCGCCGTCACCGGCGGCGAGGTGGTCATGCCCGGCTGGCCGAAGACCTCCACACAGATCGGACGCCGCTGGACCCGCCTGCTGGCGGACTTCGGCGCAGCGATCTCCACCACCGAGGAGGCCGGCGGGGAGACTCTGACGCTGACCGTCCGCGGGCCGCAGCGGCTCACCACGCCGGGCACCGTCGACGGCACTGCGGAACTCACCCCCACCGTGGCGGCGCTGGCGGCCCTGTGCGAAGGCGAGACGACGTTCACCTCGGTGGCTCACCTGCGAGGCCATGAGACGGACCGCATCGCCGCCCTGGTGGCGGAGATCCGCCGTCTGGGGGGCGAGGCCGAGGAGACCGACGACGGATTCCGGGTCCTGTCCCCCATCTCACACGGTGGGCTGGTGCGAAGCTATGCCGACCACCGGATGGCTACCTTCGCCGCCGTCCTGGGTCTGGTGGTCGACGAGGTGGAGGTCGAGGACATCGACTGCACCGCGAAGACCATGCCGACTTTCCCGCAGCTGTGGCAGGACCTGGTCAGCTCCGGCCACTCGGGAGACGCTGAGACGCCATGAGCCGCCACTGGTCCTCACGCCGGGAGTGGGACGAGTCCGACATCCGATTCCGGCCGAACAAGCGCGGCTCCCGCCCACGCACCAAGGACACCCCGGAGCATCCCGACGCCGAGCTCGGCCGCGTGGTCACCGTGGACCGCGGACGCTACACGGTGCGCATGCACCAGGGAGAGGACGCCTCCTCCTCAGGCCCCGAGAGCCGGGCCCCACTCGAGGAACGGGTGGTGCTGGGCGTGCGCGCGAAGGCGCTGCGCCGCACTCCGGTAGTCCCCGGCGACGTCGTGGCCCTGGTGGGCGACACCTCCGGCGAGGAGGGGACGCTGGCCCGTCTGGTACGCATCGAGGAGCGCTCGACGCTGCTGCGCCGCAGCGCCGACGACACCGATGATGCCGAGCGGGTCGTGGTGGCCAACGCCGACCAGCTGCTCATCGTGGTCGCCGCGGCCGACCCGGCGCCGCGGACCGGCTTCATCGACCGCGCCCTGGTGGCCGCCTATGACGCAGACATCGACCCGATCCTGCTGGTCACCAAGGCGGATCTTGCCGAGGACCCCGAGGATCCGGCCGGGCTGATCAGCCACTATGCCGAACTCAGTCTGGCCGCGGTGATCTCCGGGCACGCCGAGGAGGACGGGGAGCTCGAGGCGGGCGCCCCCGCGCCGGGCCTGGACCCTGCGGCCGTCACTCGACTGCGCGGCCTGCTCTGCGGCCACGTCACGGCGATGATCGGGCACTCCGGCGTCGGCAAGTCCACGATGGTCAATGCGCTGACCGGCGCGGATCGGGCCATCGGAGGCGTCAACGCGGTGACCGGACGGGGTCGCCACACCTCCTCCTCCGCCGTGGCGCTGAACCTCGAACCGTCCTCGGAGCCGGGATCCCCGCTGGACGAGGCCGCCGCTCGGGACTCCTGGATCATCGACACGCCCGGGGTGCGGTCCTTCGGGCTGGCCCATGTGGACCCCGATGACGTGCTGGCGGCCTTCGGGGACCTGGTGGAGGGCTCGACCGGTTGCGAGCCGGGCTGTGCCCATGCCGCACCCGAGGGCGGCTGCGCTCTGGACAGCTGGGTGGAAGACGGACACGCGGGCGCGCACGGCCCGAGCAGGCTGGCCTCGCTGCGCGGGCTGCTGTCCTCACTGGCCGGTTCGGCTGAGGAGCAGGACGAGAAACGACTAGGGTTGTCCCCATGAACCACCGCTCGAGCCCCTACACCGAGGATCTCCGCCTCGCCCACATGATCGCCGACTCGGTGGACGCCCAGACGATGGCCTCCTTCCAGTCCATGGACTTCACCGTGGAGACCAAACCGGACCTGACACCCGTCACCGACGCCGACCGGCGGGCCGAGGAGACCATCCGTGGCCAGCTGGGCCGCACACGGGGCCGGGACGCGATCTATGGCGAAGAGTTCGGCTCCTCCGGGTCGGGGCCCCGACGGTGGGTCATCGACCCGATCGACGGGACCAAGAACTTCGTGCGCGGCGTCCCCGTCTGGGCCACGCTCATCGCACTGGTGGACCACGGGGAGCCGGTGGTCGGGGTGGTGAGCGCCCCGGCGCTGAATCGCCGCTGGTGGGCCGCCAAGGGTGGCGGCGCCTACACCGGCAAATCTCTGGCCGCGGCCACCCAGCTGGGGGTCTCGAAGGTCGCCACGTTGAAGGACGCGTCCTTCTCCTACTCCTCGTTGGCAGGGTGGCGGGAGATCGGCCGGATCCACAACTTCCTGGAGCTGACCGACACCGTGTGGCGGACCCGCGCCTACGGGGACTTCTGGTCCTACTGCATGGTCGCCGAAGGATCCGTGGACCTGGCGGCAGAGCCTGAGCTGGCGCTGCATGACATGGCCGCCCTGGTGCCCCTCGTGACCGAGGCTGGAGGGCTGTTCACCTCCCTGGACGGCGAACCCGGCTGCACCGGGACGAACGCACTGGCCACCAACGGCCTGCTGCACGAGGCGGCGCTGGGCGCCCTGGCGGCGGACAACCCCACGCCATGGACGGATGAGGGACCCGCTGGGAGCACCGTGCGGCCGGTCGCCGGGGAACCGGCGGAGTCAGGGGAATCAGTGGAGATCGGCGACCCCTGAACCACCCCTGCTTGCAGCTTTAGGTATGCCTAAACCATACTGGAGCCATGCGCCACTCCACGACGACGTCCACGGCCGCACTCCTCGCCCTCGGTGCGCTGCTGCTCAGCTCCTGCTCCCCTGCCGGAGGATCGGACAGCGGATCGGATGAGGCAGAGCCCAGCAGTGAGGACGTGCCGGTGGTGCTGACCACCTTCACCGTGCTGCAGGACATCGCCGCCGAGGTCGGGGGCGACCGGGTCGACGTCCGCTCCATCACTCCGCTGGGGGCGGAGATCCACGAATATGACCCCACCCCCGGTGATGTGCGCGACGCCGCGGAGGCGGATCTGGTCCTGGCCAACGGCCTGGGCCTGGAGGCCTGGCTGGAGCAGTTCCTCGACCAGTCCGAGGCGTCCACCGTCGTCGTCACCGATGACATCGATCCGCTGTCGGTGACCCGGCTGCCCGGCCATCCGGACGACTCCACGGAGATGCCGATCAACCCCCATGCGTGGATGTCTCCGCAGCAGGGCGTGAAGTACGTCGACGCGATCGACGAGGCACTGACGGATCTCTCCCCCCAGGACGCCGAGGTCTTCGCCGAGAACGCCGATGCGCTGCGCGAGGAGCTTGAGGATCTCGACGCCGAGGCCCGCGACCGCGCCGAGCAGCTCGACGACGTCCACCTGGTCACCTGTGAGGGCGCCTTCAGCTACCTGGCCGAGGACCTCGACCTCGGCGAGCATTATCTGTGGCCGGTCAATGCCGACGACGAAGGTTCGCCCCAGCAGATCGAGGCGCAGATCCGCTACGTGCAGGACCATCAGGTCCCCACGGTGTTCTGCGAGTCGACCGTCAACGAGGCCGCCCAGCAGCAGGTGGCCCAGGACTCCGGCGCCGAGTTGGGCGAGCCGCTGTATGTGGACTCCCTCTCCGCGGAGGACGGCCCGGTGCCCAGCTACCTGGATCTGCTGCGCCATGACCTGGAACTCATCCTCGACGGGGCGGACGCGGAGGGGTCCGGCCGATGAGCCAGTCGGCCCCTGACGCCATCGCAGTGCACGGCCTCAGCGCCGGGTACCCCGGAGTGCTGGCCCTCGAGCAGGTGGACCTCACGGTGACGCCCGGTCGGCTCTGCGCCCTGGTGGGTGCCAACGGCTCGGGCAAGTCCACGTTGTTCGCCGCGCTGCTGGGGCTGCGCGCCCCCGCCGCCGGACGGGTGCGGCTGTTCGGCCGGAGCCCTCAGGCGGCACGTCGACGCAATCTGGTCAGCTACGTCCCCCAGCATGATCAGGTGGACCATTCCTTTCCGGTGACGGTGGAGCAGACCGTGATGATGGGTCGCTACGGGCACATGGGCTTCACCCGCCGCCCCCGGACGGCGGATCGCGAGCGGGTCGGTGCGTCCCTGGACCAGGTGGGCCTGGGCGGACTTCGGACGCGCACGATCGGCGAGCTCTCAGGCGGGCAGCGGCGGCGCGTATTCCTGGCCCGTTCGATCGCCCAGGAGGCGCCGCTGATGCTGCTGGACGAGCCTTTCGCCGGGGTGGACCGGGCCTCGGAAGAGCTGATCGTCGCCGTGCTGCACCAGCTGCGCGACGCCGGCACCACGCTGCTGGTCTCCACCCATCACCTGGAAGGGATCCCTGAGCTGGCCGAAGAGGTGGTGCTGCTGCACCGCACCGTGCTGGCCTCCGGGCCTCCCGAGGCGGTGCTCACCGAAGAGCGCCTGGCCCGGGCCTTCGGTACGGTGCTGGGGCTGGGTCCGGAGCTGCCGGGATCGGAGGGGCAGCGATGAGCACGTTGTCCGAGCTGCTGCTGGGGCCCCTGGAATTCGGGTTCATGCAGAACGCCCTGCTGGTGTCGGTGGTCGCCGCGGCGGTGTGCGGCCTGCTCTCCTGCTGGCTGGTGCTCATGGGCTGGTCGCTGATGGGAGAGGCGGTCGCCCACTCCATCCTTCCGGGCATCGTGCTGGCCTACATCTTCGGAGTCCCCATGGCCGTGGGCGCCTTCGTGTTCGGCATGCTGGCGGTCGCACTGATCGGGGGGATCAGCACCTCCTCGACGTTGAAGCACGACACTGCCATCGGCGTGGTCTTCACCTCGCTGTTCGCGCTGGGCCTGGTGCTGATCTCCCGGACCCCGAGCCAGACGCACCTGCAGCACATCCTCTTCGGCAATGTGCTGGGGACCTCCCGGACGGACCTCTACCAGGTCCTGGTGCTGGGCGCGCTGACCGCGGCGGTGCTGCTCATCAAACGCCGGGACTTCACGCTGCTCGCCTTCGACCGGACCTTCGCCCACACCATCGGTCTCTCGACCGCCGGACTCTCCGCGGTGCTGCTGATGCTGTTGGCACTGACCACGGTGACCGCCCTGCAGACACTGGGGATCATCCTGGTGGTGGCGATGCTGGTGATCCCCGGGGCGACGGCGCTGCTGGTCACCCGCACCTTCGGGCCGATGCTCGCAGTGGCCTCGTCCTCAGCGGTGGCCTCGGCGGTGGTGGGGGTCTATGCCAGCTACTGGCTCGACATCGCCACCGGCGGCACGATCGTGCTGGTCCAGGCCGCGCAGTTCACTGCGGCCTACCTCTTCGCCCCCCGGAAGGGCCTGCTGGGCCAGGCGGTGCGGCGGCATCGTCCGGCGGCACCTAGAATTGACCAGGCTTCCGCGTCCACCGAGAGGACCACATGACCCCGCGCACCTCCGCCCAGGGACGCTCCACCCGCACCGCCTCGGCGACCACATCGGTGGAGGACTACGCCAAGACCATCTACGGGCTGGCCGAATGGGACGACGCCGCGGTGACCGCGTCGGCGCTGGCCAGGACCCTGGGCGTGTCGAACCCGTCGGTGACGCTGATGGTGCGCAAGATGGCAGACCTGGGCCTGGTGGACCATCAGCCGTATGCCCCGATCCGGCTGACCGAGCAGGGGCGCCAGCTGGCTCTGGCGATGGTCCGCCGTCATCGACTGATCGAGACCTGGCTGGTGCGCGAGCTCGGCTACGGCTGGGACGAAGTCCACGAGGAGGCCGAGCGGCTCGAGCACGCCGTCTCGGAGAACTTCGTGGACCGGCTCGACTCCCGCCTGGGGCATCCACGGGTGGACCCGCATGGTGACCCCATTCCCGGCCCGGACCTGAGCATGGACTACCCGGACACCGAGCTGCTGTGCCGGGTTCCGGCCGCCTCGGCCGTGCGATTGGAGCAGGTGGACGACGGAGTTCCGGACGCGCTGCGGATCCTGGCGGAGCAGGACATGGAGATCGGTGCGCAGGTGCAGGTGACCGCCTCCGACTCCGGCGACGTCGTGGTGGCCCGCACCGGAGCGGGGGAAGGCATCCGACTGGCCCATGAGCTGGCTCACGCGATGCGGGTGTCGGTGGTGACGACCTCCCGGCCGTCGTCGTCGACGCCGCTGTCCGAGGACGCCACAGGCTGAACCCGAGGCAGCTTCATCCGACCGGGCTGCACCTCCTGGGCCGTGCGGCGTATTAGGCTTGGACGGTGTCTTCTCCCGTCACACCCGCTCCCGCCGCAGCGGCGCCGACAGCTCCCCCGCTGCCGGCGCTGATCCTGCTGGTCGCCTGCGCCGGAGCTGTGGGCGCCCTGCTGCGGCTGAGCCTGGGGCAGGTCATCCCTGAGCACGGCATGAAGTTCCCCTGGACGACGCTGCTCATCAACATCACCGGCTCCGGGATGCTCGGGATGCTCACCGGGATCGCAGCGGCCCGGCCGGCGCTGCGCCGCTGGGCGGTGCCGGTGCTGGGCACCGGGCTGCTGGGTTCCTACACGACCTTCTCCCTGGTGATCCTTGCGGTGATGCCCGCGGTGCCCGGCGGAGCCTTCGAGAAGCTCAGCGCCGTGACCTACGTGAACCCGGGGACCGTGGAGATGCTGTTCTATCTGCTGATCAGCGTCATCGCCTCCACCGGGGCCGCCGCGGCGGGGATCACCGTGGGTCGGGCGATCTTCGGAGGTGTGGAGGACCCCTATGTGCGCCGCAGTGCGCGGTCGGATTTGGATCCTGGGGGTGAGAGAAGATGACCACGACCCTTTCGGTCGCTGTGGTTCTCGGGGTGGCCCTGGGCGGTGCGACCGGAGCGGTGCTGCGCCTGCTGCTGGACCGCTATGTGCGCTACGGCATCCTGGTGGCGAACTCGCTGGGCTGCCTGTTCCTGGGCTTCCTCTTCGGGAGGTTCTCCGCGCTGACAGCCCTGGAGGCCGTGCCCGAGTCCGGGGTCTTCTCCCCCGGTGTCATCACGGTGGTCAGCTACGGGCTCATCGGTGCGCTGAGCACCTTCGCGACGGTCTCGCTGCGCGCGGCCCAGCGATGGGTGGACGGTCACCGGATGCAGGCCGCCTGGATCTGGCTGGTCAACGTCGCCTGTGGCTTCCTGGCCGCCGGCATCGGGCTGGCGCTCTCCGGGCTCGCGGCTCTCTGAGGCACCTCCGCGCGGCGTGGGGACGGCCTGTCGGGGGGCTGCCACGCGACGGGTCCCCGCGGACCGCGCCGACCGACGCCGCGTGGTGTGATCCCTCACACAGGGAACGGCCTGGGTGTATCATGGACAGTCGGCTCTGCGGCCGGCCATGCGGCCGCGGGCACTGGCCCCGATGCAGCTGCGAGGAGGTGGCACCATGGCGAAGAAGAACTCACGCAAGGGTCCCAAGGACCCCAACAACAATGTGGTCGCCACCAACCGGAGAGCACGGCACGACTACAACATCCTGGACCGCTACGAGGCGGGGATGGTGCTGACCGGCACCGAGGTGAAATCGTTGCGCGAGGGGCAGGCCTCTCTGACAGATGGCTTCGCCGCGTTCTCCTCCGGCGGCGAGCTGTGGCTCGAGCAGGTCCACATCCCGGAGTATCTGAACGGCACGTGGACCAATCACAGCGCCCGCCGGAAGCGGAAGCTGCTGCTCCATCACAAGGAGCTGGTCAAGATCACCCGGCAGATCGAGTCGCCGGGCCACACGATCGTCCCTCTCCAGCTGTACTTCAAGGATGGCCGCGCAAAGGTCGAGATCGGCATCGCCCAGGGCAAGCGCGAGTTCGACAAGCGCGAGACCCTGCGCCGCAAGCAGGACGAACGCGACGCCCAGCGCGCCATGCGCTATCGCAACCGCGGCGCCGCCTGAGGCTCTCCTGGGCGCCACGCACCGGGTGCGCTGACCTGTCGACCAGCACACCTCCGCAGGGAGGACCGCATAGAAAAGCCCCGCCAGAGAGACCCTGGCGGGGCTTTTCGTGGAGACGGCGGGAATCGAACCCGCGTCCGATCTGGCCTTGCATGGACTTCTCCGGGCGCAGTCTGCGCATCGGGTGTTACTCGGCCCCAGCCATCATGCAGACAAGTGGCTGACCCGGGCCCAGTCGTGAAATTGTCGAGCGACGTCCCCACGACAAGGACGGCGTCCAGTGGCTATCTAGCTGATGCCGGCTGCTGAGTCGACAGCAAACTCAGGCCGACAGACTCGCGGTCGCTGCTATCAGGCAGCGAGGGCGAAGTCAGTGCGCTTAGAATCGGCACTTATTGTTTTGCAGAGTGGTATTTACGAGGTCACCCTACATCCTCGGCCCGCTTCCCCATGCTCAACTCAGATCGTCGAAACCGATCGTCCCCTTATGCGGTTGTCAATCACCGTCCCTGCCGCACCATCGGTGCGGAGCAGGTGTTCCAGTATAGGACAACCGAGGCAGGGGCCACAATATTCCGACAGGGCTCCTGGAGCGGGGCGCCGCTCAGACGCGCAGGTAGCGACGGACCGTCAGCCAGGAGGACAGCACCGCCAGCAACACACCGATGAGCACCAGCCCCGGCATGATGATCCAGGAGGAGGAGGCGTCGATGAACTGGATCCCCGGGACCTGCTGGGAGAGCCACTGACCCAACAGGAACTCGGCGACCACCCAGGTCGCCGCGCAGGCCAACAGGGAGCCGATCACTGCGGCGATGACGCCCTCGAAGACGAAAGGCAGCCTGATCATCGACTTCGAGGCGCCGACCAGACGCATGATCCCGGTCTCCCGGCGTCTGCTGAAGGCGGAGAGCCGGATGGTGGTGGAGACCAGCAACACTGCGCAGACGATCATGACCGCAGCGATGATGAGTGCAACAATCGTCAACCCGTTGAGGATCGCGAAGATCTGATCGAGGACCTCCTGCTGATCGGCCACGGTCTCCACTCCCGGCGCCGAGGAGAACAGCTCTGTGACGATCGGATACTCCTCCGGCTCATGGAGCAGCATCCGGAAGGACTCGGGCATGTCCGCGGCCTCCAGGGACGCGGTGCGGGCGCTCTCACCACGCGACTCGAGGAAGCTCTCCAGGGCCTCCTCCTGGGACTCGTGCCGGAAGCTGGCCACGTACTGGCTCGCCGCACCCTCCTCCAGGGAGACCTCGAGGGCTTCACGCTGGTCCGCGCTGATCGCCCCGGTGGGGCAGGCGGACTGCGTGGAGTTCTCGGTGCAGAGGAACACCGAGACCTCGAGCCGGTCGTAGAAGTCGTCGGTCATCTGATCGACCTGGGTCTGCATGAGCGCGGCGGCACCGACGAAGGTCAGCGAGATGAAGGTGACCAGGATGACCGAGGCCACCATGGCGACATTGCGGCGCAGCGAGGTGAACGTCTCGCGCAGCATGTACAGCAGGCGATTCATCGGTTCCTCCTCAGTCGTCGCCAGATGGAGCGATGCTCTCCGGTGACCCCGAGCTGCTCAGCGGTGCGGCGGGTGTCGGTATAGGTGGACTGGGAGGCCGAGGAGCGTGGCTTCGGGACCTCAGGAGACTCGGCGTCGGGGCTCGACCCGCCGGGTGCAGCATGCTCGATCGGATCCTCCGCCGGGGAAGCTGCGTCAGACTCGTGATGCTCCAAGGGCAGGTCGGCGACCTCCTCGCCCTCGGCGTCGACGGCGCTGGCGGGGCGGTCGGCATCGGGCACGTGCTCCGGGATGTCACGGTCGACCGGCTCGACAGAGGCCGGGTCAGGCGGGGCCGGGTCAGGCGGGGCCGGGTCAGGCGGGGCCGGGTCAGAAGAGGCCGGGCCCTCACCCTCGTCGGGAGTCGCCGCCGTGGCAGACTCAGCCGGACTGGCCGGCGGCACCGGAGGGCGCCGTCGGGGGCCCTGGCCGCGAGAGGCCGGGTGGTCCGGCTCATGGATGGGCGGCTCATCCTCGCTGCTCTGCGCGCGGAGCCGGGCATCCTCGATCTCATCACGGCGGTCGTTGGCAGACCCAGGGGCTGCGGGAGTCGCGGCACTGCCCTGGCGGTCGACCTCTCCCCCGGCGGCGTGAGACAGCCAGGAGAGCCGTGGCTTCTCCGCGGCGCCCTCCGGTCCGGCGGACATCTGCGTGTGAGAGGAGACAGCCTGACGCAGCGCGTCGCGCAGCCTCTCGGGGTCTGCGCCCTCCCCCTCGGGCTCAAGCCCGCTCTCGGTCTCCGTGTAGCCGTCACGGTCCAGGTCAGGCATCTCGGCGCCGTCGAACTCGCCAGTGGGTTCGGGGATATCGACCATGGCCTGCGGACCGCGGAGATGATCCGGCCAGCTCACATGGATCCCCTCGTCTCCGGACGCGGAGCTCTCCTCGGGCGTGGTGCCGGGCTCCGGTGTGGACTCCGAGTCGGTGTCGGAGGAGGCCACGGCGGGCACATCCTCGCCGGCGCTCCGGGCGGCATCTGCGGTGACCGTGTGCGGAGCCGGTTCCGCCGTCAGTGCCGGCGCGGGGCGCGGGTCGTGGGCTCGAAGCGCCCCGCTGGTCTCCTGTTCCCGCAGGATGGTCCAGGCGTGTGAGCCGCGTGGCGGGTCGTAGGAGCCGCGCTCGTCGTCGCGGACCAGCGCCCCGTCGTGCAGCTGGACGACCCGGCGGCGCATGCGGTCTACGATGGCCCGATCGTGGGTGGCCATCACCACGGTGGTGCCGGAGGCGTTGATCCAGCGCAGGATCTTCATGACCTCGTCGGAGGCTCGCGGATCCAGGTTGCCGGTGGGCTCATCTGCCAGCAGGATGGCCGGCTCGTTGACCATGGCTCGGGCGATGGCGGCACGCTGCTGCTCTCCGCCGGAGATCTCATGCGGATAGCGGCGGCCCAGGTCTTCGAGTCCGACCCGCTCCAGGACGGAGGTCACCCGTTCACGGATCTGCGAGCGTTTGGCTCCGATGACCCGCATGGCGAAGGCCACGTTGTCGAAGACGGTCTTGTCCGGCAGAAGGCGGAAGTCCTGGAAGACCATGCCGACGCTTCGCCGGTAGTCCGGCACCCGGCGCTCCAGCATGAGGCCGAGGTTCTGGCCGGCCACCGTGACCTTGCCGCGCTGCGGCAGGCCTTCGCGCAGGATCATGCGCAGCAGGGTGGACTTTCCGGAGCCTGAGGCACCGATCAGGAAGACGAAGTCACCACGGTTGAACTCCACCGTGACGTCGTCGAGGGCCGGGCGGCCTCCCGGCTCATAGCGCCGTGTGACGTGTTCGAAGCGGATCATCTCTCACCAGCTGCCCCGGCGCGCACCGGCCGTTCGGGGCACAGGTCGGGGAAGGCAGGCCGGCGCGTTCTGACTCTAGTTCAGCTGCGACCGCTTTCGGGCCATCAGCGACGGCGTGCCGGAAGTTCCTGGGCCACCGGTGGGGCACCGGAGAGGTGCCCAGGCAGCCCGGAGGGTCCGGGAGCCCGGCCGCGCTCAGTTCTCCAGGAGGGACTGGGCACGCCAGCGGATGCCGGCATCGATGAAGCCGTCAAGGTCGCCGTCGAGCACCGCCGAGGTGTTGCCGACCTCGTGCTCGGTGCGCAGGTCCTTGACCATCTGGTAGGGGTGCAGCACGTAAGAGCGGATCTGGTCACCCCAGGAGGCCTTGATGTCGCCGGCCATCTCCTTCTTCTCCGCGGCCTCCTCCTGCTGCTTCAGCAGCAGCAGGCGGGACTCGAGGACTCGCATGGCGGCGGCGCGGTTCTGGATCTGCGACTTCTCGTTCTGCATCGAGACCACGGTGCCGGTGGGCAGGTGGGTGATGCGCACCGCGGAGTCGGTGGTGTTGACCGACTGGCCGCCGGGCCCGGATGAGCGGTAGACGTCGATCTTGAGGTCGTTCTCATCGACGTCGATGCTGTCGGTGCCCTCGATCAGAGGGATGACCTCGACGGCGGCGAAGGAGGTCTGGCGGCGGCCCTGGTTGTCGAAGGGGCTGATGCGCACCAGACGGTGCGTGCCGGCCTCCACCGAGAGGGTGCCGAAGGCATAGGGTGCCTTGATCTCGAAGGTGGCCGACTTCAGCCCGGCCTCTTCGGCGTAGGAGGTGTCGAGGACCTTGACCGTCCAGTCGCGGCGGTCGGCCCACCGGGTGTACATGCGCAGCAGCATCTCGGCGAAGTCCGCGGCGTCCACACCTCCGGCGCCGGAACGAATGGTCACCACGGCGTCACGCTCGTCGTACTCCCCGGCGAGCAGGGTCACGATCTCCAGGGAGGCCAGAGCCTTGCGGATGGACTCGATCTCCTGGACCGCGTCGGAGAGGACCTCCTGGTCGCCCTCGTCGTGGGCCATCTCCACCATGAGCTCGACGTCGTCGATGCGTCCGGCGAGCTTGGTGAGGCGCTCGAGCTCGGACTGCTTGTGGCTCAGCTGGGAGGTGATCTTCTGTGCGTTGGCCTGGTCGTCCCACAGGTCCGGCGCGGCGGCCCGCTCGCTGAGCTCCGCCACCTCGTCCCGGAGCTTGTCCACGTCGGTGACGTCGGTGATGCGGTTGAGGGTGGAGCGCAGGGAGCGCAGCTCAGTGGGGAAATCAGTCTCTGCCATAACGTCTCCACCCTACCGGCTGGCGGGGAGGTTCGCCTGCCGCGGCACCCGTTCCGGCGCCGGCTGCGCAGGACTCCACCGCAGCGGCTCAGCGATTGAGGCTGACCCGGGAGTGTGACTCTGCACTGATCGGGATCTCGGCGGGCAGGAACCAGCTGAGGATCGGCAGCTCGGCCGAAGCCCCGAGCCGGACGTGGGCCGTCTGGCCCCCGTCCGCGACCCACGCGTCGGTGACTTCGAGCCCGGGGAGGCGGCCGTGCGCACCGGAGGCGTCCAGATAGTCCTGAGCCTGGGCGCGGACCTGAGAGGAGGTCAGGGTCGGTGCGGAGCCTGCTCCTGCGGCGCTCTGTGCCGCTGCGGAGGCGGCGCCGTCGGCCGTCGAGAGCAGCTTGCGGGCCTCCAGGTTCACCGCAGTGGCGCCGACCACCACGGAGACGAGCATCAGCACCACCAGGATCATGCCCAGGATCAGCACCGTGGACTGGCCGGACTCCTCGTCATGCAGCTGCCGGCAGCGGGCTCGGACGCCGGAATGGACGCCAGGCAGGACCTGACGGTGGACTCCCCCGGCGGCCCTGCGGCCCCTCCCGGTGCCTCGCCTGGGATCCCTCCCCCGGCGGTGCGGCGTTGATCCCCCGGTCGACTTGAGAGGGCGGGTCCCGTCGCTCATCCGCCCTGCACCTGCACCGAGGTGGAGGAGACCGTGACCAGAGTGGGTTGCCAGGACCCGACGTCAGGGACCAGAGGCACCGGGACCTGGATCTCGACCGAGAAGGTGACAAGGTCACCGTCGGCGGTGCAGTCACCCTGGGGGCAGCCCCGACTGACGGTAGCCCGGTCTGCGGCGATGTCGAAGTCCTGCAGCGCGGCCAGCACCGCGGCCTCGCTGCGGCTGTCGGCCCGCGGTTCGCCGCCTTCGGCGGCCACGTACATCTTCGCGGCCTGGTCGGCTGCCCCGGACGCGGCGTACGAGGCGCCCTGGACTGATGAGACGCCCAGCATGAAGTAGATGATCGGGATCAGCAGCAGCACGGCGAGCAGGATGAACTCCACGATCGAGGAGCCGTCCTCCGCTTCCACCGGCCCGAGCCGACGGCGCAGCGGGGCCAGAAGCTTGCCGGCAGCCCCGGACGTCCGGAGTCGACGAGTCGACGGACGGGTGTCAGTCGAAGGCATAGGCCCTCCCCTGCACCTCGAGCATTCCGAGACCGGGGCCGATCCCCATCAGCGGGACCCCGGCCCGCACCGTGATGCGCAACGTGCGGCCTTCCTCCTCATCGACGTAGGTGTAGGTGACGTCTCCGGCGTGGTCGCCGGCGATCGAGGAGGCGATGAGCGATCGTGTCCGTTCCACCCCGTCCTCCGCGGTGCGGTCGTGCAGAGCCCCGAAGCGAGCGCCGGAGGAGGCAGCATCGATGAGCGTGTTGCGCACGTGGACGAAGGTCATCAGCTGGATGACCGCCAGTGTGAGCAGCACCAGCAGTGTGGCCACCATGGTGAACTCCGCAGTGGCGGCACCACGCTCTTCACGCAGCAGGGATCGGCACTCGACCCGTCCCCCGCACGGGCTGGACTTACTGATCTTCGCCATCGGAGGTCAACGGGACACCTGGTCGATGGCGTCGCTGAACAGCCCCTGGAGCGCCGGCTGGGCGATGGCCAGCAGCCCCGCGACCAGCACGGCGCTCATCAGGGTGATCATCACCCAGCCCGGCACGTCACCGCGCTCCTCGGTGTGCAGACGAGTCAGCAGCGCGGCCGGGCCACGGCCGTGCTCGAGGTCCCGTCGCTCGTCACAGCTTGGCGTCTGGGGCTGGTTCTTCTGGACGTACATGGTGTGTTCCTCTCCGATGATGTGATGGATGGTGATCGGTTCAGTGGTTGGAGCTCAGGTCTCGGTGCGTACGGTGGTCAAGTGCAGTGCGGGCCTCAAACTCCGATGGAGAGAAGTTCGAGCCCGGGGTAGACGGCGAAGATGACGGTCAGCGGAAGCACCCCGAAGACGAGTGGGACGAGCATCGAGATCTCCTTCTTGCCCGCGGTCTCCATCAGGTCGCGCTTCGAGAGGTCTCGGACGTCCTGGGCCTGAGCCCGCATGACGTCGGCCAGAGGTGTGCCCCGCTCCATCGCCACGATGATGCCCTCCAGGAATCGTGAGATCGGTGGTGACTGCACACGCCACGACATGGTCTTCAGTGCGTGGGAGAAACTCGTGCCGGCCTGGGTCTGCCGCAGCACTCGGGTGAGCTCGACATTCAGCTCACCGCGGGAGACTCGGCTGACCCGTTCGAATGCCCCAGGAGCGCTCTCCCCGGCGCTGACCGCGAGGGCGATCATCTCCGCCACCGTGGGGAACTCGGAGAGCATCCGGCGCTGACGACGGCGGATCTGTGAGCTGAGCAGGTTGTCGCGAAGGGCGAACCCCAGCACGGCCAGCACAGTCACGCTCAGCACGGCCACCACCCCGTGGAACTGCCCGGAGACGAAGGCCACCAGATTGATCGCAGCCCCCAGGACAGCACCTGCAGCACCCATGGCGACCTGCTGGAGCCGGAATTCCGACGGGGTGGTCCGTGAGTCCGCCTGGTCCAGGCGACGCTGCAGCGCGGCGACATCGAGGCTGAATCTGTCCAGACGGACCATGGCGGCCTTGAGCAGCGGGGTGAAGATCCGCCCCACGGCCCCCAGATGGACCAGAGGCGGGGCGGTCGGTGTGAACAGCCCGGCGCCCACTCCTGTGGAACGCAGGGCCGGGGAGATCCGATCGACGAAGCGGGGGCGGTTCATCACCGGCAGGGAGAAGACCACCACCAGCAGCCCGAGGCCGAGCCCTAGTCCGACGATGACTGCCCAGGTGATCGTGACGCTCACAGCAGCACCCTCTCTTCCTGCGGCAGCGCACCGATGCGCAGCATGAGTCGATAGCAGACGAGGGAGACCACCAGGCCTGCGGCGAGCACCATCAGCCCCGTCATCCCGCGGTAGGCCTCTGCGGCCTCCGGCTGAGTGGAGAGCAGAAGCACGACGACCCAGGGCGCGGAGACGGCCAGCTTCGCGGCGTTGACCGTCCACGACTGACGTGCTTCGAGTTCGCTGCGGGTGCGGGCATTCTCGCGGAGGAACTCCGCCAAGGTTCCCAGCAGCCTGCCCAGATCCGAGCCTCCCACTTCTCGAGTGATGGTCAGCGCGACGATGATCCGATCACCGACCGGGTCGGCGAGTCTCTCCTTGAGCCGCCGCAGGGACGTCTGCATGTTCTGGCCCGCGCGATAGTCCCGGGAGAACTCCACGAAGGGCTCACGCAGCGGTGCCGGGCCGGAGCTGCCCAGCTGGATGAGCGCCTCAGGAAGCGACATCCCAGCCCGCACGGCGGAGCGAAGATGGTCGACGACGTCGGGCCAGATCTCTCGGAGCACCGCCCGTCGGCGTGCCGCCTGCCAACGCAGCACCACCACGGGTACGGAGGAGGCGAAGAGAGCGAAGCACAGCGCGACCGGGACGGCCGCAGTCAGCAGCATCACGAGAAGGAAGCCGACCACCGCACAGGCGAGGATCGCCGTCACCGCGCCCGAGACCCCGACACGTTGATGCCCTGCCTCCGCGAGCAGACGCCGAAGGCGTCCCGCGCGCCTCCCAGCACGATCAGGACGGTCCATCTGACGGGGCCAGAAGGACCACCAGACCAGCAGCAGCCCCATCCCCAGGGCGGTGCCCAGCAGCAGACTCACCCCAGCACCCCCGCCCTCGCCAGCTGGCCGTGTCCGTCCTCCGAGAGCTTCGGCAGGTCGAAGATTGCGCTCGGACTCACCTGCAGCTCCCCCTCGTTGCGGGTGAACAGTGTGGAGGTCTCGATGCGCTCGGCCTCGACCCGGGAGCCGACCGCCACGATCTGTTCGACGTGGCGGCTCCCCCTCCCATCGCGTGCGCAGTGCACGACCAGGTCCACGCAGGACGCGACCGTCGGCACGATGAAACCGCGGCCGATGTTCTCCCCGGCGAGCAGGGGCAGGGTGCAGATCTTGGTCAGTGCCTCGTGAGCACCGTTGGCGTGGACTGTCGCCATGCCAGGAAGGCCGCTGTTGAGCGCGATGAGCATGTCCAGGCTCTCCGCCTCGCGGACCTCACCGACGATGAGTCGGTCAGGGCGCATGCGCAGCGCCTCTTTGACAAGTCGCCGCAGCGGAATCGCGCCCTCGTTCTCGAGATTCGGCTGGCGGCACTGCAGACCCACCACGTCGCGGAGGGGCAGCTGGAGCTCAAAGATCTCTTCCACGGTGATGACCCGCTCCCGGGGCCCGATGGCCGATGCCAGGCAGTTGAGCATCGTGGTCTTGCCAGCCTGCGTCGCACCAGAGACCAGCACATTCATGCCGCCGGCGACGCACACCTCCAGGAAGCGGGCGGCGGCCACCGAGAGCGAACCGAGATGGACGAGATCATCCAGGCTGGAGGCGCGAGCGATGAACTTGCGGATATTGACCGCCCAGTGGCGACGGGTGATGTCGGGGATCGCCACATGCAGACGAGAGCCGTCAGGCAGGGCGGCGTCCACGAAAGGTGAGGACAGGTCCAGCCGACGACCGGAGCTCTTCAGCATGCGTTCCACGAGGTCACGGACGCGCTCTTCGGTCAACGTGACGGACGTCAGCTCCGAACGGCCCCCGCGAGCCACAAAGACCTCCTGCGGACCGTTGATCCAGACCTCTTCGATGGAGTCGTCCTCAAGAAGGGGCTGAAGCTCTCCGAAACCCGCCACCGAGTCCAGGATGTGCTTGACTGCCGCCTCCAGCTCACCGATCAGCGGCAGGGAGCTCACCATCGAGCGCCTGTCATACTCATCGACTGCGGCCTCGACCATGTCTCGGAGCCCGCCCCGATCTTCTGCCGGGTCCAGTCCGCACAGACGGATCTGCTCCCGGACCTCCTCCTCCACGATCGTCAGAGCATCCACGACTCGTCCCCCTCTGTGCTGTGCCGGCTGTCATCCGGCGTCTCCCAGCGCCGGTCCTGGTACCGGGGCTCGGCTCCCCAGCCGATCCCCGTCCTTCCGGCCCGTCCCTGGCCGGACTCACAGAGCAACACCCTAGCCAGCAGATGAGACACGAGCCACAAGGATGACGCAGCTTGTGGATAACTCAACGACACAGAGCCCCCCTTCGGAATTATCCACAGTTCCGTCTGAGCTGGGCTCCCTGAACGCTGCCACATGGCTAGGCTGGCCTCGCCGACGCCGGTCGATACGCTGTTGAGGAGGAACGATGTCATTGACCCTGACAGTGGTCACCACACCGGAGGCGATGCCCCAGCACCGCTGGCAGGCCCTTCGGCGCTCGGCGCCGGGATATGGCACATATGACGCAAGACTTCGCATCGACGGCGCCGCCCGCCCGTCCGGCGCGCAGCTCCACGACGCGCTGACCATCTGGGCTGGGACATCCCCGAGGCCGGTGGAGGCCACCGTCGCCGGCGTGCCGCTGACCGCACTGCCCCCGGGGTCGCCGCGGATCCACCCCGGCATGGTGGTGGTCTTCCACCCCACAGGCTCGGGCTCCACTGCCGACAGACCGGGCGAGCCGCAGAAGCGCCGAGCGGCACCTGGTGATGTCACGCCCTTGCAGCTCTGCGTGGACGAGGGGCCGGACGCAGGTCGTCTGCTCGCGCTGCCGCGAGGCCGGCACACGATAGGCCGAGGATCCGTCGCCGTCCCGCTCGCCGACCCAGGCATCGCACGGGAACACTGCTTCATCGACGTCGGTGCCCGTTCAGTGACCGTGTCAGCGAAGACCCCGCGGTCGTGGCGAAGTCCTCGACACCCCACCACCCCCTGGACGAGCCGGGAGCCCCTTCACGTCGGAGACGCCACGCTGCGTCTGGTCACCGGAGCACCGCCCCCTGCCGCTCCCGGTCTCTGGCCGCCCCCTCTGGAGCCCGTGGAGGAAGATCCGCCGGAGGGCAAGCATCGGATGATGCTCATGATGGCCTGCGTACCCCTGATCATCGGCATCGTGTTGGTGCTCGTGACAGGCATGTGGTTCTTCCTGCTCTTCAGCGCAGTGTCCGCGCTGGTGGCGGCCGCGACCGTGGCCGACGCGGCCCGCCGTCGTCGTCGGTTTCGCACCGCCGTGGACTCGGCTGCCTCACGGTGGGCCGATCGTGTCGACGATCGGCTGGACACTCCCGGGGCTCTGGTCCGACGGCTTCGCGCGGGTGCCGCAGAGGACGACGCGCCGGTCAGCTCCTCCCCGCAGGAGACACCCGCCGAAACCGGTTCGGCGCCGGCCCCGGTGGTGCGTCTGGGACACGGGGTGACCTCCCCGGCGGTGGGTCTGCCTGCCACGACGCGGCAGATGGAGAGCGTCTTGGTGCAGTGCGGCATTGGAGTGCCGCTGCGCCCCGGTGAGCAGGTGACGATCAGCGGCCCGCAACGGGTTCGCCGCCGGCTCCTGCACTGGATCCTCGCCCAGCTGATCATCCGCGAGCGCACTGCCCGACCCCAGATCCTCGTGATCGGGAGTCCAGAGCACTGGCCCTCAGTCCTGGAGGATCACGAGGTCACCGTGGTGCCCGCCGGTCAGCTCCGTCCTGACGCGCTGCAGGCTTCGGCACCGCCGGCGGTGCTGCTGGTCGATGAGCCGATCACCGTGGACCAGCTCCACGATGCCCTGCGGCACGGCTGGTGCGTGCTCACGCATCGGACTCAGGAGACGTGCTCAAGTACCCCCGGCGAGCGCTCAGCCTGGGAGATCGATCTCAACGCCCACGAGCTACGTCACCGCGAGGTCGACCGGGCCCTCGCCGATCCGGCAGGGGCGCCTGACGGGGACGACCGCCGTCGCATCGATGGTGGGTCCGGCGGCGCCCGTGGACTGGTGGTCGACGGTCTCTCCCGAGCGAGCTTGGAAGATCTCCTGCGTCTGGCGCTTCCACACTGCACGGCGCTCCTCGTTGAGGGGATCGTCCCAGATCAGCTGGAGGTTCCGTTGCCGTCCAAGCTGCTGGACCGGTCAGCCGCTGGGTCCCTGCTCTCAGTGCTGGGCCGCAGCGCCGCCGGTGAGGAGTCCCTGGACCTGGTGGAGGACGGTCCGCACATCCTGCTGGCGGGGACCTCCGGCTCGGGGAAGTCCGAGCTGCTCAAGGCGCTGATCCTGGGGTGGGCCGCCCGCTACGGCCCGGAGGAGCTGGCGCTGGTGCTCTTCGACTTCAAAGGCGGCGCCAGTTTCCAACACCTGGCCGAGCTGGAGCATTCGCTGCGGCTGATCACCGACCTCTCCCAGGCCCAGGCGGAACGCACCTTGGAGGGCATCCGTTCCGAGCTGGTGCGCCGAGAGCGGCTGTTCCTGGCGGCCGGGGCGGGGGACTATGCGGAGTACCGGCGGCTGCGCCCGCAGGAGCCACTGGCACGGATCCTGGTGGTCATCGACGAGTTCCGGATCTTCTCCCATGAACTCCCTGAGACCATGGACGAGCTCATGCGCCTGGCCACGCTCGGGCGATCGCTGGGCCTGCACCTGGTGCTCTCCACCCAACGCCCCCAGGGGGTCGTCACCGCCGACATCCGCGCCAACATCGGCAGCATCATCACGCTGCGACTGCGCAGCGAAGATGAGTCCCGTGACCTCGTGGGGACCGTGGACGCCGGCAGGATCCCAAGGAACCTTCCCGGCCGCGGGATCCTGCGTCAGCCCGGGGAGCAGCCGATCCTCTTCCAGACAGGTCTGCTGACCGCTGCGACCGAGAAGCTGGCGGTGTCGCCGGCCCGGAGCACTCCCCCGCCGGCACAGGGCGCCCACTCCGGCGGGGCGGCCACCCAGGACGTCGTCCGTGCCCTCGGCCGTGCCTGCCAAGCATCGGGCAGGACTCGCCGCCACACACCTCTGCTGCCCCCGCTGACCCAGGACCTCGATCCGCGCGCCGCCCGAGGCGGAAGAGACGGGCCGCCGGTGCTGGGCCGCGTGGACCTGCCGGACGAACAGGACCAGGTCCAGGTGCCGTGGGATCCACGCCGAGACGGCAGCCTCGGCCTGATCGGCGAGGGCGGGTCAGGGGGTCGCGAGGTCCTCGTCGCGCTGGCCTCGCAGCTGCTCCGCGGCCTCGCCGGGCCGGATTGCCCCCGCTGGCAGGTGCACCTGCTCGACGGCGACCGGTCCCTGCAGCGTTTCGCCGACCACCCGGCGCTGGCCAGCTGGCTGACCGAGGACCACCCGGCCGAGGTGGATCACCTGCTCCAGCTCCTCCAGGACGAGCTCAGCGCTCGGCGCACCCGCAGCGTCCTGACGTCTCCCGACGACGAAGAGATCGTCCTGGTGATCAGCGGCTACCCCCAATGGCACCAGGCCTCCCAAGGCCCCGGCGGCGGACAGATGGAGCACCTGTTGGGCACGTTGATCAGCGAGGGCGCCGACGTCGGGATCTCCGTGGTGCTCTCCGGCGGGCGCGAGCTGGCCAGCGGCCGCGTCGGCTCCCGCCTGCCGCGCCGTGTCTATCTTCCCCACGGGGTCTCCCAAGACACCCGGATGCTGTGGCCCAAGCTCCGCCCGGTGGACAGCTTCCCCGGCCGCGGCATCCTCCTCGACACCGATCACCCGTGCCCAGGAGCGGAGATCCAGCTGGTCACCGTGCCCGAGCCGGACGCGACAGCACAGGGCTCAGGCGCCTCCACTCGCGGTCCTGCGGTTCACCCGCAGAACTCCGTCCGGCCACAGATCTCGGTACAGCCGCTGCCGGAGCTGATCTCCCTCGAGCAGGTGCGTGCGGCGGCCCCCTGCCCCGCCGGAGCCCCCGGGAGGGCGGAAGCCGTCATCGGCGTCGAACAGTTCACCCAGCGGCTCGCGGGCTGGAGAGACGCGCCGGCCACCCTCATCCTGGGGACCTCAGGAACCGGGCGGAGCACCTGCCTGGAGGTGCTGGCCCGTCAGCTCGAGGATGCTGTGCTCTGGGGTGCAGACGATCCGTGGACGGACGAGCCCCCGGCACGGGTCCTGCTGCTGGACGACGCCGATCGCCTCGACCCGCAGAAGCACCGGACGCTGGAGACCTGGATCCATCGGGGCGTGCAGGTGGTCGGCGCCGCCACGCCGAGCAGCTCCCTGTACTCGCAGATCCCCTGGTACCACCACGCCCGGTCCTCACCGAGCAACATGCTGCTCAGCCCCACCCACCGGTCACAGGCCGACTTCTTCGCCGTGAACGTCCCCGTGCTGAGGCGCCCGACTCCGGGACGCGCCGTGCACCTGCGGCCCGAGGGGCCGCGGATGATCCAGTGGGCCTGGCCCACATGACACGTCGGATCGGTGAGCTCATCGAGGACACATCCAGGATCCATGGAGGTCGCGACGATAGAGATGGAGGCATGTTCAGTGCATCCCGCAGCTCCGCAGCCCTGGTCGCGATCGCCGTCTCGGCGAGCCTTCTGGCCGGTTGCGGCTCCCCCGACGACGACGCGCCCGAGCAGCCGGACGGTGTGGACGAGGACGAGACCCTTGCGCCCTCGACCGAGCCCTCCGCGGAGAACCCCCATGACGCCGATGACATCGACCTGACCCGGGACGTGGCCCTCCAGGCGGTCAACACCGCCCTGGGCGTGGAAGAGGGCAAGGCCGTCGCCTTCGACAAGACCGGTGCGGATGAGACCGGCATGACAGTGGACATCCTCGTCGACGGAGAGGAGGTCCGCACCGTGGTGACCAATCAGGAAGGCACCGCGGACGTCGAGACGCTGGACGGCGGCGGAGCCGAGGAGTCGCTGCAGGAGGTGGCGCCGGAGGCAGAGGTGCCCATGCTGCGCGCCATGCAGATCGCCCGGACCGAATCGTCCGGGCTGGTCCTCGACGCCCGGCTGGAGGGCCGTGAGGGTGACCTCGTCGTCTGGACCATCACGGTGGAGGGCGCAACCTCCGAGAACACCGTGATCGTCGACGCCCGCAACGGCGCCATCGTGCCCGAGGGCGACAACCCCGTCGAAGACAACAACATCGGCGGCGATCCCGACACCGTGGACGAAGACACCGACTGATCTCACGTCGGAAGATCCACACCGGCGGTTCTCATCAAGACCTCATCAGGGTCTCATCGATCTCTCATCTGCGGTGCGCAGAATGCTGAGCATGCAGAAGAACACGCACGGTGACCACGAGCGCTCGCCCCAGGCACCCGCCGAGCACGTCCCCTCCAAGGAGCACACCATGACCCCGGCCTCCCGCACCCTCTCTCCCGCGACGATCACCGGACTGTCCGTTGCCGCACTGGCTGCTCTGGTCCTGACCGCCTGCGGCCCTGACGACACATTGGACACCTCAGGCGACGGTGAGCCGAACTCCACCGTGACCATCGGCGCCGAGGACCAGGACGCTGCCGACGACGCACAGGGCGAGGCTGACGAGACCAACCCGGCGGAGGACGCTGACGCCACGGCGGAGGAAGACCCCGCCGAGGAGGAGGACGAGCCGTCAGCCTCCGGTGAGGACCACCCGCTCTACGGCGGCCTGGAGACCGTGCAGGCCGAGTACCCGGACGGTGTGGTCTTCGAGGTGGAATCCGACGACGACCGCTACGAGTGGCACGTCTCCGTGGACGGCATCGAGCGTGAACTCCACACGGAGAAGGCCAGCGGCGAGATCGTCCACACTGAGGACGACGACGCCCCCGACTCTGATGATCTGCGCGAGATCGACGCGATCGAGATCGACATCGCCGAGGCCTTTCAGACCGCTGAGGAGCACGCCGGCGATCCGGCCGGCGCCTTCGTGGACGAGGCACAGCTCGACACCGAGGGCGGCGACGTCGTCTGGGACATCGAGCTCGACAACGGCCGAGAGATCGCGGTGGACGTCACCTCGGCCGAGGTCATCCACATCGACGACTGACCTCACACTCACCAGAACGACTCAGCACGACTCGGAACGACTCAGCACGACTCAGCACGGTCAGGGCGCCTCGCGAAGTCCGCGGGGCGCCCTGACCGTGCCGTCGCACGCCCGGGCAGCGCCTCAGATGCCCCTCAGCTGGGGTGACGTAGACTGAACAGGCTTCGATCACCGCACGACTGATGCACGCAGGAGGTGCCCGCGTGACCGCCATCAAGGGCGACGACGACCAGGACTCCTCGGCCGAGGCTCTTCCCGCGGCTCAGGACCTCACCGGATCCTCCATCAAGGCACGGGCCTGGCGCTCATTCGTGGAGACTGCGGCGACCATCAATGTGAAGATGGAGAAGCGCCTCCACTCCACCACCGGACTGCGCCTGACCGACTACAACCTGCTGCTCCTGCTCACCGAGGCCACAGGCAATCAGCTGCGCATGGGGGAGCTCGCCGAGCGGATGGTCTTCTCCCCCTCACGACTCTCGTACCAGGCCAAGTCCTTGCAGGCCCGCGGGCTCATCAGCCGGTGCGCGGACCCGACCGACCGTCGCGGGATGACCGCCACGCTGACCGAGGAAGGGCGCCGGGTCTTTCGGGAGGCCTCCGCGGTCCACGCCCAGCACATCCGGCAGATCTTCCACGACAGCGTCGACGAGGACGAGGCCGCAGCCCTGCGGGAGATCTGCAGGAAACTCCTGCAGACCACGGAGGAGACGGAGCTGCGCTGACCGGCAGGAAGCGCCAGGCCGCGGCCGACCACCTCTGGTGCAACTCGTGACTGCTCCGCTCAGCCAGATTCGCGGGCCAGCACGACCTCCACAGAGTCCGCCCTCTGCCGGAGCACCGTGAGATCCTCCAGAGACGCCTGCACACTGGCCAACGCCAGCCGGCCGTCGATCGCGTCCACCCCGGGCTCCAGCACCACCCCGATCCTGAGCTCCGGCCCGCTGCCGCCCCCGGCGACCGGTGTGCCGGAAGCGGTCGCCGTGCCCACGCCCCTGCCGGGAGCCATCACCAGCCGGGACACGCCCAGGCACTGCTCCACGATTCCCTCCAGCGCCGCGGCCACCTGCGGATCCTGATACGAGGGTGTCCACTGCCCGCCCTGCGCCAGGGCCACCACAGCCGGACGCCGCACCACGAAGGTGAAGTCCGCCCCCGGATCCAGCACCACCAGCTCGGACTCTTCGGCCAGAGCCGCCAGCATGACCCGTTCTGCCTCTGCGGCCACGGGACGGGCCTCAGGGTGCCAGGAGGTCAGCGCCTCCACTGAGGTGAAGATCGGCATGGCCGGACGCCCCGAGGCGGAAGTGATGGTCACCAGAGCGATGTCGGCCTCCTTGTCACCAACCGGGGCGCCGGCGTCAGCTTCCCCGTGCTCGCCGACGGTGGCGATCACCGGGACGAAGAGCCTCTGCCCCTGCAGCGCGGCGACGAATCCGGCCTCGTCCAACTGTCCGGCCAGCAGCCTCTGACGCGCCGTGACGAGCTGCACGGAGGCCCGGCCGTCGTCGCCGTCGAAGGCATGCAGCGGATTCCCCTCTCCGGAGAGGTTCCGGCCCTCCCAGGGGATGCCCGCAGAGTCCGCAGGCCGGCCATCGGCCGCACGCGACTGACGCTGCAACAGGTTCGCGATGTGGGACGGAAGCTCACGGGCTGAGCCCTCGGTGTCCTCGGCGACCCCGGCGCCCTGGTCCAGCGGGTTCCGTGCCCGGTTCGGCCGGTGCCCCTGTTCGCCGTGATGGTGCGTCATGCCGAAGCGGCCGCCACCTTCAGCGCGTCGGGGAAGGTGAACTTGTCCGCGTAGAGCGCCTTGCCCATGATGGCACCCTCCACGCCATGGGAGACCATCTTGGCCAGCGCGGAGACGTCCTCCAGGGAGGAGATCCCGCCGGAGGCCACCACGGGCTTGGCGGTGCGCCGGCAGACCTCCGCCAGCAGATCGGTGTTGGGCCCACGCAGGGTGCCGTCCTTGGTGACATCGGTGACCACGTACCGCGGGCAGCCGGCGTCCTCGAGGCGCTCCAGCACCTCCCAGAGGTTGCCGCCTTCCTTGGTCCAGCCACGGGCGGCCAGGGTCTCGCCGCGGACATCGAGTCCCACCGCGATGGCCTCGCCGTGGCGCTCGATGGCGCGCGCAGTCCACTCGGGGTCCTCCAGGGCGGCAGTGCCCAGGTTCACCCGGGTCGCGCCGAACTCCAGAGCGCGGTCCAGCGACTCGTCGTCGCGGATTCCTCCGGAGAGTTCGATCTTGATGTCCAGCTCCTTCACCACGCGGGCCAGCACCTCACGGTTGTGCCCGCGGCCGAAAGCGGCGTCGAGATCCACCAGATGGATCCACTCGGCCCCCTGCTGCTGCCAGGTCAGGGCCGCCTCCAGTGGATCTCCGTAGCCGGTCTCGGAACCTGCCTCCCCCTGCACCAGACGGACGGCCTGGCCGTCGGCGACGTCGACGGCGGGCAGCAGCTCCAGGGCGGGCACGGTGGCGGTCTCGGGAGTGTTCTCGGGGGCGCTCTCAGCCATGGCGGCGGATCTCTCTTCCTGCGGCGGTGGTCCTGCGGGTGGTCGTAGCGGGCTGGCCGATGTGGCGGCCCAGCGGATCAGAGGCTCTCGATCCAGTTCTTCAGCAGCTGCATGCCGGCGTCGCCGGACTTCTCCGGATGGAACTGGGTGGCGGCCAGCGGGCCGTTCTCCACGGCGGCGATGAAGTCCGCCCCGTGGTGGGACCAGGTCACCTTCGGCGCAGACATGGCGTCCACGGTCTGGTCGAAGCCCCACTGCTGGACGGCATAGGAGTGCACGAAGTAGAAGCGCTCGTCCTCGATGCCGTCGAAGAGCACCGAGTCCTGCGCCGGGCGGACGGTGTTCCACCCCATGTGGGGGACGACCACGTCCTGCGGCAGGGCGGTGACCTCTCCCGGCCACTCCCCCATTCCCTCGGCGGCGATCCCGTGCTCTACTCCGCGCTCGAAGAGGATCTGGTGCCCCACGCAGATTCCCAGCACGGGGCGCCCGCCGGCGACTCGACGTCCGATCCAGCGTGGAGCGTCGATGGACGTCAAGGCCTCCATCACCGCGGCGAAGGCGCCCACTCCCGGGACGACCAGCCCGTCGGCGTCGAGCACCTGTCGGGTGTCCCGGGTCAACGTGACCTGGGCGCCCACGCGCTCCAAGGCTCGGACCGCGGAATGGACGTTGCCGGAGCCGTAGTCCAGGACGACGACCTCAGGCTTCGCCATCACAGCGCTCCCTTGGTCGAGGGGATGCCTTCCACCCGCGGGTCCGACTCGACCGCGGCACGCAGAGCTCGGGCGAAAGCCTTGAACTGCGCCTCCACGATGTGGTGGGGATCCCGTCCGGCCAGCACACGCATGTGCAGGCAGATCCCGGAGTGGTACGTGATCGCCTCGAAGGCGTGACGGGTCATCGATCCGGTGAAATGGCCGCCGATCAGGTGGTACTGCTGCCCCTCGGGCTCCCCTGTGTGGACCAGATACGGGCGGCCGGAGACGTCGACGATCGCCTGCGCCAGCGCCTCGTCCAGCGGGACCGTCGCCTCGCCGAAACGGCGGATGCCCGCCTTGTCACCCAGGGCGGTGCGCAGCACCTCACCGATGACGATGGCGGTATCCTCCACGGTGTGGTGGACATCGATGTGGGTGTCTCCGCTGGCCTCGATCTCCAGATCGATCAGCGAATGCTTCGACAAGGCGGTGAGCATGTGGTCGAAGAACGGCACACCGGTGGAGATCTTCGACGTGCCGGTTCCGTCGAGGTCCATGCGGACGCGCACGCTGGACTCTGAGGTCACTCGTTCCATCTGGGCCGCGCGGCCCGAGATCAGTTCTGCTCCCATGGCTCCTGCTCGTGAGGTACGGGGGTGGGTCTGGTGACGCCGGGGTCCAGTCTACGCACCCCTGTGGAAGGCCTCGGCGTGCACGACAGCGGTCTCAGACGCTGGAACGCGACGCCCGCGCCACGGCCCGGAGTCAGCGCCCCAGATGGCGCCGCAGCGACTCGAGGAAGGCGGTCGTCTCCTCCTCGGTGCCGGCAGTCACCCGCAGGTGGCCGGGGATGCCGACGTCGCGGATGAGGATGCCGTCATCGAGGAGATGCTGCCAGGCGGCCTTCTCATCGCTCAGGCCGCCGAAGAAGACGAAGTTCGCATCCGACGGAGCGGGTGTGAGCCCGTAGCTGCTCAGCGTCTCCACGATGCGGTCACGCTGGGACTTGATGCGCTCGACGTTGGCCATCAGCGTCGCGCTGTGGTCCAGGGCCGCCTCCGCGGTGGCCTGGGTGACCGCCGAGAGGTGGTAGGGAAGCCTCACCAACCGCAGCGCGTCTGTGACCTCCTCCGCGGCGGCCAGGTAGCCCAGCCGTCCACCCGCCAGGGCGAAGGCCTTGCTCATCGTGCGTGAGACGATCAGCCGCTCCCGTCCGGCCAGCAGCTCCAGCGCCGAGGGCGTGCCGTTCTGCCGGAACTCCCCGTAGGCCTCGTCGACGACGACCATGGTGTCGCCCTCAAGGGCGGCCGCATAGGCGGCCTCAACGACGTCGAGCCCCAGCGCGGTGCCGGTCGGGTTGTTGGGAGAGCAGAGGATCACCACATGGGGGCGGTGCTCACGGATCTGCCGGGCGACATCCGCAGCGCTCTGTGTGAAGTCCTCCCCCCGAGTGCCCGGGATGTACTCGCTGTAGGTCCCACGGGCGTAGAGCGGGTACATCGAATACGTGGGAGGGAAGGCCAGCACGGAGCGTCCCGGGCCGGCGAAGGCCTGCAGGATGTGCTGCATGATCTCATTGGACCCGTTGGCCGCCCAGATGTTCTCGGCACTCAGCCCATGGCCCAGGTAGTCGGCGAGCTTCTCGCGCAGCCGGGTGAACTCGCGGTCCGGGTAACGGTTCAGGGACTGTGCGGCGAGCCGGACCTCTGTGGTGATCGCGTCCACGACGTCCGCGGGGACGTCATAGGTGGTCTCGTTGACGTTGAGCATGGCCCGCACGGTCAGCTGCGGGGCCCCGTAGGGCTCCTGCCCGCGCAGCTCATCCCGGAGGGGCAGCCGCGCCAGACGATCTGATCGGTCAGGGTTCTCCGTCGTCGGCGTCGCGCCGGCCCCGTTCTGCTGAGGTTTCACGCGCCCATCCTACTCGCGGAGCTGGGCCCGCCCCCACCGTGGAGCCTGAGCTTGACGCAGTGCGTCACGCCCATCGGCCACAGGACGATCAGTCCAGCACCGGAACGTGGAGGGTCTGCCCCGGGTGCAGCTCCGAGGAGGAGAGGTCGTTCAGCTCCGCGATCTGCCCGATGAGGACCTGGACGTCTTCGCCGGAGTCCAGCTCCGAGGCGACGCTCCAGAGCGTGTCCCCGGGGGCGACCGTGACCTCGACGGCCTCCACACCTGCGGGCTCTTGGCTCGAGGCCTGGGCCATGTTGGCGAAGCTGCCGGCCAGCAGCGCGAGTCCGACCAGGGCGGCGGCCAGCAGAGTGAGCGCCGGCAGGCCGATGAGCAGCAGCCGCCCCCGACGAGTCAGGGTCATGCCGGAACGCCCGAGAGCGACCGAGGCAAGGGGGCCGGATGCGTGAGCCGCACCGGAGACCGGACGGGCGGTGAAGGAGGTGTGCGAGTGACGCATGGGGAAGAACCTCTCTCGTACTGACTGTGGCATCGAAGACTCTTCGAAGCTGTGTTCTATTTCTAGCACACATGTTCGACGCGGGACCAGACATGCGTTCGAATATGCTGGCCCCGGGCGCCCGGTTCCCGTAGCCTGAGCCACATGTTCGAACCGAGTTTCGGATGCGATGTTCGATCGGGCGTCCATGTCGGAGAGTCCATCAGGACCCTCTGACATGAACTGCACGTTCTGGGCCTCGTGACGTTCCGGAGTCGGCCGCGAACCCGATGAGACCCTGCGGAGAGAGGCGTGAGACATGGCCGTGGAGAAGCGACCTGCTGAGAACAACCTGCCGCGGGACCGGACGCATGGGGAGGCTCCCCGCCTGACCGAGCGGCAGCGCGGCATCGTCGATGTGATCCAGCAGTCCCTCGCCGAGCGCAGCTATCCTCCGTCGATGCGTGAGATCGGGGACGCCTGCGGCCTCGCGTCGCTGTCCTCGGTGACGCATCAGCTCGCTCGTCTCCAGCAGATGGGCTACCTGAGCAGAGTCCCGGGGAAGCCGCGCGCCATGGAGGTCATCCGTGACTCCTCAGGCCGCCTCCTGGCCGCTGAGGGTCCCACTGACGCGGAGCAGACCTCCCCGGCTTCAGAGGGGCCGGCGGAGCGCCGCCGCGCCGTGGACAGCGCCGTGGTGGACCTGGACGCCTATCGCGAGCAGTCCGACAGCCGGACCGCTGACATCCCGGTGGTCGGGCGCATCGCCGCCGGCGGCCCGATCCTGGCCGAGCAGCATGTGGAGGACGTGATGCCTCTGCCCCGCCAGCTCACCGGAGAGGGTGAGCTGTTCATGCTCCAGGTCCGTGGTGACTCGATGATTGAGGCCGGCATCTTCGAGGACGACTGGGTGGTGGTCCGCCGGCAGCATACGGCGGAGAACGGCGACATCGTCGCAGCGCTGCTCGACGATGAGGCCACGGTGAAGACCCTGCGCCGTCGCGACGGGCACCAGTGGCTGCTGCCGCAGAACCGCAGCTACGAGCCGATCCTCGGCGACGAGGCGACCATCATGGGCCGGGTCGTCACCGTGCTGCGCAGCCTCTGACCCAAGGACGGAGGTCCGCGCGGACTCAGCCCTCGCTGGACTGGTGGTCCGCCAACCTGCGGAGCGCGCCTCGAGCGATGTCTCCGCTGACCGTGGGCCAGAAGTCCGGCATGGACTTCTTCAGGAAGCCCCCGTAACGCGCCGTGGCCAGCCGGGAGTCCAGGATGGCCAGCACTCCCCTGTCTTCGGCGCTGCGGATCAGCCGCCCCGCGCCCTGGGCCAGTCGCGTGGCGGCGTGAGTGGCGGCCACCTGCATGAAGCCGTTGCCTCCGTGGCGCGCCACCTCCTGGGTGCGCGCGCTCATCAGCGGATCGTCGGGTCGGGGGAAGGGGATCCTGTCGATCGCCACGAGTCGGCAGGATCGGCCCGGGACGTCGACACCCTGCCAGAGGCCCATGGTGCCGAACAGGCAGGTCTCCTCGTCCGCGGCGAACTCCCGCACCAGTGACGACATCGTGGCGTCTCCCTGACAGAGGATCGGCACGTCCAGCCGCTCACGCAGGTCCTCGGCCGCCTCCTCCGCCGCACGGCGCGAGGAGAACAGCGCCAGCGTCGCCCCGCGTGAGGCCTCGATGAGCTCAGCAAGCTCATCACGCTGCTGGTCGGCGGTCTTCAGCGACGGAGCCGGCAGATGCTTCGCCACATAGAGCACCCCCTGTTTCGGGTACTCGAATGGGCTGCCGACGTCGACGCCATCCCAGGCAGGGGCTTTCTCCCCACCCAGCCCCAGCGCGCCGGCGACGGGTTCGAAGCTGTCTCCGATGGTGAGCGTCGCCGAGGTCAGGATCACAGTCCTGTCACCGAAGAGTCCCTCGCGGAGCCGTCCGGCCACCGAGGTGGGAGCCACGTTCACGACCGGCGGCTCGGTGATGTCGGCCTCGCGGTATCCCACTCCTGGGGTGAAGCTTCCAGGTCTGGTCAGCCAGATGACGTCCGGGGTCTCCGGAGACTGCAGCATCCGTTCCGCGGTCTCCTGGACCGCCTGCACCCGGGCCCGAGCCGTGGAGCGACCGGTGTCGCCGTCGGAGTCTCCGGAGGGCTTGCTGTCCGAGAGGGCCGTGCGGGCCGCGTTGCGGGCGATCTCGAGGGCCTGGGTCTGCTGAGGGTCCAGCCCACGTGCCAGCAGTCCGGACTCCTTGGCGTGGAAGGCGGCGTCGACGGCGATGGCCGCAGCCTGCAGATCCTCCCCGCTGAGCGACGTGTGCCGGCGCAGCGAGTTCGCCGCCGTCTGGATCATCTGCGCAGACAGCTGCGCTGTGACGGCGGAGGTCACCCGGTCAGCGAGCTCATGGGCCTCGTCGATGATGACCGCGTCATGTTCGGGCAGCACCTGCAGACCCTCGAAGGCGTCGATGGCCAGCATCGCGTGATTGGTGACCACGAGATCAGCGTCCACAGCACGCTCGCGGGCGAGCTCGGAGAAGCACTCCGAGGCCATCGGGCATCGTCGCGGTCCGATGCAGTCCACAGCATTGACCGAGACCTGCCGCCAGGCCTTGTCCGAGACCCCCTCAGGGAGGTCATCACGATCTCCCGTCTCCGTCTCCTCGGCCCACTCGCGCAGCCGCACGACCTCCCGACCCAACCGAGAGCCGGGCTCCGGGGCGGATTCACCGGCGGGCTCGTCGCCGAAGGAGAACAGCGCCTGCTCCTCATCCTCCTGAGGGAACCCGCCCTCGAGCTTGTGCTTGCAGAGGTAGTTGGCACGCCCCTTGACCAGGGCGATGCTGACCCCCTGGTCAAGCTCGTCCCCCAGCTGCTCCAGCAGGCGCGGCAGGTCCCGGCCCATGATCTGCGCCTGCAGCGCCAGGGTCGCCGTAGAGATCAGCACCGGACGCTCGCTGTCCAGCGCATGCACGACGGCGGGCACCAGGTAGGCCAGTGACTTGCCCGTCCCGGTGCCCGCCTGCACGAGGAGGTGCCGCCGCCGTCGCAGGGCATGGTCGACATGGCGTGCCATGTCGACCTGACCTTCCCGATGCACGCCGCCCATAGCGGTCACGGCGTGCTCGAGCAACGTGGTCGACCGCAGATGCCCGGTGGACTGGGTGGTCGGCGCCTCCGCGCTCATGCAGCGCCCGGCTCGTCCGTCGCCTCGGCGTCAGCGTCCGGATCTTCAGCGTCCGGATCTTCAGAGGGCGCTTCCCCCAAAGCGGTGTGACCACCGGCCACGACGTGCTCCTGCAGCTCGGCGGCCAGCTCCGGCCGGACCCGCACGCTCATCCGGGTGCCCTCGGCCTGATACTCGGTGCTCAGGATCTCTGCATCGGAGCCGTGCAGCCGAGAGACGAGGTCCCCGGCGGCGTAGGGCACCAGCAGCTCCAGCGCCACGTCCGGACGCGGGATCGACTCGCTGATCAGCTCCCGCAGATCGTCGACTCCCTGGCCGGTGTGCGCCGAGACGAGCACGGTGCGCCGCTCCCGGCGACGGATCCGTTCGATGACGACGTCGTCGGCCATGTCCGCCTTGTTGAGCACGATGATCTCCGGCACCTCGTGGGCGTCGACATCAGCGAGGACCTTGCGGACCGCGCTGATCTGCCCCTCCGGCTCCGGATGCGAGGCGTCCACGACGTGCAGGATCAGGTCGGCGTCGGCGACCTCCTCCAGTGTGGAGCGGAAGGCCTCCACCAGCTGGGTGGGGAGCTGCCGGACGAAGCCGACCGTGTCCGAGAGGGTGTAGCCGATCCCGTCCGGGGTGACAGCCTTGCGCACCGTGGGGTCCAACGTGGCGAACAGGGCGTTCTCCACGAGGACTCCGGCGTCGGTGAGGCGGTTCAGCAGGGAGGACTTCCCGGCGTTGGTGTATCCGGCGATCGCCACTGAGGGCACCGCATTGCGCCTGCGATTGGCCCGCTTGGCGTCACGCGCAGGCTTCATCCCAGCGATCTGTTTGCGCAGCTTCGCCATCCGCGTGTTGATGCGCCGACGGTCCAGCTCGATCTTCGTCTCACCGGGACCGCGGGATCCCATGCCCGCGCCGGCGCCTCCGACCTGTCCACCGGCCTGCCGGGACATCGATTCACCCCAGCCGCGCAGCCGTGGAAGCAGATACTCCAGCTGGGCCAGCTCCACCTGAGCCTTGCCCTCCCGGGACTTGGCGTGCTGGGCGAAGATGTCCAGGATCAGGCCTGTGCGATCGATGACCTTGACCTTCACGATGTCCTCGAGCCCGCGCCGCTGTGACGGGGCCAGCTCAGAGTCGACGACCACCGTGTCCGCACCGAGCTCGGCGACGGCCTGGCGAATCTGCTCCGCCTTGCCGGAGCCGAAGAACGTGCCGGGATCGGGAGTGGCGCGCCGCTGGACGAAGCCGTCCAGCACGGTGGATCCGGCGGTCTCGGCCAGGGCTGCGAGTTCGCGCAGCGAGTGCTCCGCCTCGGCGATGGGCCCGTCGCTCCACAGACCGGCCAGCACGACCCGCTCCAGGCGGAGCTGCCGGTATTCGACCTCGGAGACGTCCTCCAGCTCGGTGGAGAGGCCCTCCACGCGGCGCAGCGAGCGCCGCTCGAGCAGATCGAACTGATCTCCGTCGGCCTCGGTGTGCTGGGTCCGCAGGTCCGAGAGCTCCCGAGCCTGCCCGTCCAGCACAGATCGGCGGTCGGTCCCGACGGCCTCTCCGTCACGACGATGCGCAGGGTCGGCGACGAAACGGGTCCGGGCAGAGCGGGTGACCGTCTCTGCGCGAGCCTCGTCGGCGGCCAAGATGCGTTCGATGGTGGCATCGACCGAGGCCTGGTCACCGGAGACGGCTGCGGCAGCGGGCGTGATGTCCTCGTGCTGCTCATCTCCGGTGCTGGGTGTGGTGTTGTCCTGATGGGTGTTCGTCATGATCTCCTTGTCGGGACCGCCGGTCAGCGACGGGTCCCTGTGTACCGGATCTCGACTCCGGCCGGCCCCCAGAAGGGTCCTTCCATCCTACGGCTCTGCGCTGCGGCGGCACTAGCGGAGGCCGCCAGCTGTGCAGTGCGACCTGGGCAGGGCACCCGCTGTGGAGGATCAGTCCTCCGGCGCGTGGAGAGGGATGCGGATTCGAGACGTGATGGTCATCTCCGGCCGGCGGGCACGTCGGGCAGACGGCGGGCCAGAGCTCGTGCAGGGTGATGGCAGGCGGGCATCGACCGATGAGGCCTGCGCGCTCGACCGTGGGCGACCAGGAGGCCGCTGCTCACGGGAGCATCAGGGGTGAGGAATCCACATGCTCACCAAGTTTACGGGGTTCTGGCCCCGACGGCGAATCCCCTGTCGGGCTGAGGCGATAGCATCACCCTGTGAGCTCTCAGCACTATTTCTCCACCACCCCCTCGGGATCGGCGCGACGCCGCGAGGTCGACGTCGAGCTGGCCGGCCGACAGGTCTCCGTGGTGACCGCCGGCGGGATCTTCTCCCCGGACGGCATCGACAAGGGAACGGCGGTGCTGCTGAAGCACGTGCCGGATCCGGCCCGTGAGGGTCACCTGCTCGACATCGGCTGCGGCTGGGGCCCGATCGCCCTCACTCTGGCGCTGCGCGCACCGGAGGCGACGGTCTGGGCCGTGGACGTCAACGAACGATCCCGGGAGCTGTGCGCCGAGAACGCGCAGCGGCTGGGCCTGGACAATGTGCGAGTCATGTCCCCGGAGGAGGTTCCCTCCGGGGTCCGATTCACCACCATCTGGTCCAACCCGCCGATCCGGGTGGGCAAGGCCGTCCTGCACGAGCTGCTGGAGCTGTGGCTGCCCCGGCTCGCCGACGACGCCGAAGCCTGGCTCGTGGTGCAGAAGAACCTGGGTGCGGACTCGCTGCTGACCTGGATCCGCTCGATGCTCGCCGCGGTCGGCGACGACTTCGAGGCTGACCGCCCCGAGACCTCCAAGGGCTTCCGTCTGTTGCGGGTGCGGCGCGATCAGGGCTGAGCCGGCCCGGGGCTGAGCCTTTCCTGAGCCGTCCCCGAGTCATGGAGGCCGCGCCCGTTCAGGCGAGGGTGCCGGCGAAGACGTTCTCCGCTGGGCCGGAGAGCTCCACGTCTTCGGCACCGTCCTGTCGGGCCAGGAAACGCACGCGGACCTCACCTCCGGGCACCTGGACGGTCCACGTGTCGACTCCGTCCTCGGCGGCCCAGACCCGCACTGCGGCGGCGGCCGCACAGGCTCCGGTGCCGCAGGACAGCGTCTCGCCGACCCCGCGTTCGTGCACGCGCATGCGCACCTGCCCCTCACCGTCGACCACCAGCGGATCTGAGGGGACCACGAACTCCACATTGGTGCCCTGCGGTGGCACCGGATCCACCTGCGGCGCCGCATGGAGTTCCAGGGCCTCCAGGACCTCCTCCTCCGGCAGAGCCACCACCGTGTGGGGGTTGCCCAGGGAGATGCTCAGCGCCGGGCGCGGATCAGTGAGCCCCTGGGCGATGACCAGGGAGTCCGAGGCGTTGGCCTGGGCGAGCTCCGGGTCGATGAAGGACCAGATGCCCATGCCGATGGCGTAGCCCTCGGGGACTCGGCGCACCGTGCGCATGCCGGCCCGGGTGACCAGGGGCAGCTCCTCCCCCTCGGCGAGCTCCACGAGGCCTTCGGAGATCAGGAAGTTCGCGAAGGCGCGCACACCGTTGCCGCACATCTCCGCCACCGACCCGTCGGCGTTCCAATAGTCCATGAACCAGAGCATCTCGACCTCGGCGTCGGAGAGCTGGTCCTCCTCCTCGAGCAGCTGCCGCGTCTCCGCGGCGAGCCGAGCGGGCACCGCACGGATCAGCCCGTCGCCTCCGACCCCCTGGTGGCGATCGCACAGGGCACGGACGGCCCCAGGCGTGATCTCCAGGGAGCCGTCAGGGTCCGAGAGCATCACGAAGTCATTGCCCGTCGCGTGGGCCTTGGTGAATCGGGCGCCGCTCAGCGCGTCGAGTGCGGAGAGGTGATGGGCCACGGTGGCTGCCTTCCTGAGCATGGGATGGGTGGGATCAGTTCCGGTGAGGTTCAACGTCTGAAGCTGCGATCCACTTCCTGCAGCGCGGCCTGTGCCCGCTCGGCCAGCTCGCCGACGACGTCCTCGGCGTCCATGTCCACATCCAGCCAGCTGATCCGAGGATCGGCGCGAAACCAGGTGTCCTGGCGCTTCGCGAAGCGTCGGGTGGAGGCCACGGTCTCCTCGATCGCCTCCCTCTGGGTGAGCTGACCGTCCAGGACGGCGAGAAACTGCTGATATCCGATGGCCCGGGACGCCGTTCGACCCTGGCGCAGCCCTGCGAGGGCCAATGTGCGGACCTCCTCGAGCAGCCCGCCGGCGGCCATCCGCTGCACGCGCGTCTCGATGCGCTCGCGAAGCAGAGCGCGGGGCATGCGCAGACCGATCTGCCGCACCGGCTCCAGCTGGGGCTCGTGAAGCCGCTGCGGCATGAAGGAGGAGAAGCTGCGTCCGGTCAGCCGAACGACTTCCAGAGCCCGGATCAGACGGCGGTCATCTTGGACGGCGGCTGCGGACTCAGGATCGATCTCACGCAGTTCCTCCCGCAGCGGATCCGGCCCGGTGTCCTCCAGACGCTGGGTGAGCACGCTGCGCAATTGCGGGTCAGTGGGCGGGAACTCGATGGAGTCGATGACGGCCCGCACGTAGAGCCCGGACCCCCCGACCAGCACAGGCACGCGGCCGCGCCCCCGGATCTCCGCGATGATCTCCCGAGCCCGCAGCCGGTAGACGGCCACCGAGGCCTCCTGGGTGACATCGAGGACGTCGAGCAGGTGGTGCGGCACCCCGCGGCGCTCCTCGTCGGTCACCTTGGCGGTGCCGATGTCCATTCCTCGGTAGAGCTGCATGGAGTCAGCGTTGACGACCTCTCCGCCGAGTCGATGGGCCAGCTCCACGCCGAGCGCCGACTTGCCGGTGGCGGTGGCGCCTACGACGACGATCAGCGGCAGCTCCGACTGCGCGGCGGCCACGGGCTCAGCCGTTCGGGCGCAGCGTCGGCATGCCCAAGGAGACGGCCCCGGGCTGCTCACCGCCCACCTGCGTCGTGCCCACGCCGCAGGACTCGGCCTGTGCGCGGTCCCAGGCGTCGCCGGCCCGGGAACGCCGCAGCCTGAACTCCTCGACAGACGTCGGATCGGCCAGCAGGTGATAGGAGCCGGCGTCAGTGATGGACACGGTCACGAAGTCCCCCGGCCGTGGCTCCGGTGCGCCGGTGGGCACGGAGAAGTGCACCAGACGGTTGTCCGGGGCCCGCCCGGAGCGTCGTCCCGTCTCTGACCCCTTGGACCCGGAGTCTGCGGTGACCAGCAGCTCCTGCACGGTGCCGATCTGCCTCTGGTTCTCCTCCGCGGTGATGCGGTTCTGCAGCGCGATCAGTCGCTCGAAGCGCTCCTGGACCACCTGCTTGGGGATCTGGTCCTCCATGGTGGCCGCCGGTGTGCCGGGGCGGGCCGAGTACTGGAAGGTGTAGGCGGAGCAGAAGCGGGATGCCTCGACCACGCGCATGGTGTCCTGGAAGTCTTCCTCGGTCTCGCCGGGAAAGCCTACGATGATGTCAGTGGTGACGGCCGCGTGCGGCATCCGTGCGCGGACCTTGTCCAGGATCCCGAGGAACTTCTTGGACCGGTACGACCGTCGCATGGACTTCAGCACGGTGTCCGAGCCGGATTGCAGCGGCATGTGCAGCTGCGGCATCACGTTGGGCGTCTCCGCCATGGCGTCGATGACGTCGTCGGTGAAGGAGGCCGGGTGCGGACTGGTGAAACGGACGCGCTCGAGGCCTTCGATCTCCCCGCAGGCGCGCAGCAGCTTCGCGAAGGCCCCACGGTCACCGAACTCGACACCGTAGGTGTTCACGTTCTGCCCGAGCAGGGTCACCTCCACGGCTCCGTCCTCGACCAGCGCCTGCACCTCGGCGAGGATCTCACCGGGCCGCCGGTCACGTTCCTTGCCTCGCAGCGAGGGCACGATGCAGAACGTGCAGGTGTTGTTGCAGCCCACGGAGATGGACACCCAGCCGGAGTAGACCGCATCACGCTTGGTGGGAAGTGTGGAGGGGAAGGTCTCCAGGGACTCCAAGATCTCAATCTGCGCGTCCTGGTTGTGCCGGGAGCGTTCCAGCAGCGTCGGCAGCGAGCCGATGTTGTGGGTCCCGAACACGACGTCGACCCACGGGGCCTTCTCCAGCACCGCGTTCTGGTCCTTCTGTGCCAGACAGCCGCCGACTGCGATCTGCATGCCCTCGTGGTCACGCTTGGTGGCGCGCAGGTTTCCGAGGTGGCCGTAGAGCTTGTTGTCCGCGTTCTCCCGCACTGCGCAGGTGTTGAAGACGACGAGGTCCGGAGTGGCGTGCTCCTCCGCGGCGATGTAGCCGGCGTTCTCCAGGAGCCCGGAGATGCGTTCGGAGTCGTGGACGTTCATCTGGCAGCCGAAGGTGCGCACGTCGTAGGTGCGGACCTTCCCCGGCTGCTCGCCCGAGGGCTCGCGGGCCGACGCCGGCTGTGTGCGGTCCAGGGTCGTCTCGGTCATCGTCACGCTCGCAGATCTCACGGGGGCAGTCTCGGACTCGGGCGCGGTGTGACCCGCGGTGCCGGTCAATTCTACGCCCCCGCGGTGGCGGGTTCACACGCCCGCACCACCGGCGGTGTGCTCATCCAGCGCTTCACGGACCAGCTGGAACGCGGCCCCCGGGCTGTGGCCGCGCCGCGCGAGCATGGACACCAGGCGGCGGGTGTGCTTCTCCCGTTCCTTGCGGGCGGCGGCGTCCTGCCCCGGCGGCACGGTCACCCCACGCATCTTCTTGGCGATCAGTTCCCTGGCGGCCGAGGCCTCATCAGCGTCGCTGAGCTGCTCCAGGGCCTCCTCGGCCGTCTCCTCGGCGATGCCGCGGTCCTTGAGCTCCCGACGCAGCGCGCTGCGTCCGAGACCGCGGGTCTCGTGGCGGGTGCGGATCCACATCCGGGCGAAGGCGGCGTCATCGATCAGCTGGACCTCTTCCAGGCGGTCCAGCACCGACGTGATGACCTCCTGGGAGAAATCCTTCTCACGGAGCGCCTCAGCCAGCTGGTGGCGGCTCTTGGCAGAGCCGGTGAGCTTGCGCAGCACCAGATTCCGCGCCCGGTCACGCTCGTTCCCTTCAGCGGGAGCCTCCGTGCCCAGGGACAGAGGAGGCTCCGCCGGGGAGCCTGGCGCCGGAGCCGTCGCCGACCCAGACCCGACGGGGGCGGCCTCCTCGGCCCGATCCATGGACGACGGCGAGTCCCCCGCCTCGATCCGGGCGAGGGCCTCCTTCAACGCATCGATGGTGTCCCGCTGGTGGTCCTCGGTCTGAGGTGCGGACGCGGGATCCTCGCTGGCACTCATCTGTCAGCTCAGGCGGGGCCGTCGACGGCCTTCAGCGAGGGGCCGTCCTCCTCGGACGGCAGGCCGATGATGCCCAGCTTCTCCCGGATCCGACGCTCGATCTCATCGGCGAGGTCCGGATTGTCCTTGAGGAAGTGACGCGCCTTCTCCTTGCCCTGACCCAGCTGATCACCGTCATAGGTGAACCAGGCGCCGGACTTCTTCACCAGACCGTTCTCCACGCCGACGTCGATCAGCCCGCCTTCACGAGAGATCCCCTCGCCATAGAGGATGTCGAACTCGGCCTGCTTGAACGGCGGGGCCATCTTGTTCTTCACGATCTTGGCGCGGGTGCGGTTGCCGACCGCGTTCGTCCCCTCCTTGAGGGTCTCGATGCGGCGCACGTCCACCCGGACCGAGGAGTAGAACTTCAGCGCCTTGCCGCCGGAGGTCGTCTCCGGTGAACCGAAGAACACTCCGATCTTCTCCCGAAGCTGGTTGATGAAGATGGCGGTGGTCTTGGTCTGGGACAGCCGCCCGGCGATCTTGCGCAGCGCCTGGGACATCAGCCGGGCCTGCAGGCCGACGTGGCTGTCGCCCATCTCGCCCTCGATCTCGGCGCGCGGCACGAGTGCGGCCACGGAGTCGATGACGACGATGTCCAGCGACCCCGAGGAGACCAGCATGTCCATGATCTCCAGGGCCTGCTCACCGGTGTCCGGCTGGGAGACCAGCAGGGCGTCGGTGTCCACCCCCAGCTTCTCGGCGTAGGTGGGATCCAGGGCGTGCTCCGCGTCGATGAACGCCGCGATGCCGCCGTTCTTCTGTGCATTGGCCACCGCATGCAGCGCCACGGTGGTCTTGCCGGAGGACTCCGGGCCATAGATCTCGACGACTCGTCCGCGAGGGAAGCCACCGATGCCGAGCGCGGCATCCATGGCGATGGACGAGGTGGAGATGGTCTCGATCGGGGCTCGGGTCTCATCCCCGAGCCGCATCACCGATCCCTTGCCGTACTGCTTGTCGATCTGGGCCAGGGCCGCTTCGAGCGACTTCTCCCGGTCTGGGCTGACTGCCATGGTTCACCTCTGTGACGTCGTCTGTGCTGGTTGTCTCGCACCGGTGCGATGCGGTGCCGTGATGACGCCTCCGACACTACGCACCACCTCTGACACGTCTCTGCGCGCGGCGTTGAGCTGTGGACCGTCGGGCGTGGCGGACTCCGTATGCGACACCTTCTGTGGAGAACATTACCCCAGGGCCTCGAACATAGCTTCGAAGAGCTCGCGCGTGTCGCCGCCTGTCCGGCGGCGTGCCGCTCAGCGCTTGGGCGGGATATCGCGGCCGAGCCGCCGGGTCTCGGGGACCTCCTGCTGATCGCAGACCGCATCCCAGACGTCGCGCGGCCTCACTCCGGCCTCGAGGGCCTCGGAGGCCGTCTTCTGATAGCCGCTGAGCACGAGCGAGCCCGCCAGCACGCGCGCATAGCCGGAGCCGAACTCACCCTCCATGAGGAACCAGAATCTGCTCAGCTGCATGAACAGCGTCCTCTCCGGCGGCGCGCCGCGCAGGTGTCGTCACTTCTCACGAGCACCGGGTGGCGCTCATTCATCTCCGATGGCCGCGCCATCCCCGGCGGAGGGCTGGGCGCTGCCCTGCGGATCCTGGTCTGATCTGGGCAGGCCCGGGCCGGCCGGGTCATGCTCCGCATAGGTGCGGTTCAGCTTGGCGACCAGGGTGCTGAGGGTCTCGATCTCGTCCTGGCTCCAGGCCTGGAGCATCATCAGGTAGCGGTCGGCACGCTCTTGCTGAGCGGTCTCGAGGCGCTCACGACCCTCCGCGGTCAGCGAGACGGTCTGGGCCCGGCCGTCGGCGGGATCGGTCTCCTTGCTCACCCATCCGCGAGAGACCAGAGTGGTCAGCTGCCGGGAGAGCGTGGGCTTGCCGATCCCCAGATGCCGCGCGATGGAGGTCATCCGCGCAGGGCCTTCGTTCTGCAGGGTGGCCAGCACCGAATAGGAGGCAGGTTCGATCTCCGGGTCGATCCGACGGGCGAGCTGCAGGGCGTTGAACCGACGACGTACGAAGAGCCGGTTGAACTCACGCTCCAGCTCGCGGACCAGGGCAGGGCGCTCGGGCGTATCCATGCACTTCAGTCTAAAGGGTCGAGGCGCAGACCTCGGACACCCGGGCACACACACGGCGGAGGGCCCTCCCGCGATGGGACGGCCCTCCGTGCGCGGACGTTCTGATCGGTTCAGCCGCAGCTGCGGGCGAACTCTTCCTGGGTGAACTCCTCGGGGATGCCGTCGGGCACCACGCTGTGGCCGAACTCGCGCTGGAACTCGGTGGGCACGGTGTCCGGCACATGCAGCCCTTCAGCCGCTGCGACGCGCTCGGCCACCTGGCCCAGCATCGCCGAGAGCGGCACGTCCAGCGCGGCGCAGATCGACGCCAGCAGCTCGGACGAGGCTTCCTTCTGTCCGCGTTCGACCTCAGACAGGTAGCCCAGCGAGACGCGCGCGCCGTGCGAGACGTCTCGCAGCGTGCGGCCTTCGGCCTGCCGGATGCTGCGCAGGACATCTCCGATCTCCTGGCGCAGGACCACAGCCTTGGCCTCCTTGGACTCGGCGGCCGGTGCGGCGTCGAGGTCCAGGTCTTTCCAACGGGTGATGCCGTTGACGGTGACTGGCTGTCTCACCATGGACTTTCTCCTTCGTGGACTCCGATGGCCCTCATGCGTCTGCCCCTCGGTCAGGTGCTGGCCCTCACCAGGAACGGTGCGATGCAGACGCTTCACCGGGGGATAACCCGATCCGCCCGGATTTTGTTCCCCACTCTAGCGGGGATCGGTGAATCCTGGAGGTTCTGTGAGCAGAAGCTCCTCCACCAGTTTAAGCGCTGCCTCCACTGAAGCGTCCCGGATGGCGGCCCGGTCACCGTCGAGATCGAGCAGCACCGCACCCGAGATCCAGTCCTCCCCCGTGTCGGGCGCCCCTTCGGCGGAGGACTCATGATCGTCGACCTCGCAGGCCTCGGGCAACCGCAGCCCGAACCGCTGGGCGGCGGACTTCCTGCAGGCCAGCCCCACGTACACGGTGCCGACCTCCTTGCCCTCATGAGGCTCCGGACCCGCGACACCGGTGGTGGACACCCCCAGCACGGAGCCGGTCGCCGAGGCCGCCCCGCGAGCCATGGACGCCGCGACGGCGGGGTCGACGGCGCCACGGGACTCCAGCAGATCCTCATCCACCCCCAGCAGTCCCTGTTTCACCGCATTGCAGTACGCGATCACTCCGCCGCGCAGCGCCGCAGAAGCACCGGGGACGTCGGCCAGGCGGGCCGCCAGCGAGCCGGCGGTCAGCGACTCGGCCGTGGCCAGGGTGAGCCCGCGATGGGCGCAACGTTGGATGATCTCCACCGGATCGGTGCGCCGCTCGGCCGCGTCCGCAATCTGCCCGGCCTCGCCGGAGATGTCCTGGCCGTCCTGGGTCCACCGCTCATGGGCCACGTCCGGGTCGGGGCGGTGGGCACGCACGGGTTCGGGCTCCTGCCAATGGGCCTCGACGCCTCCGGCGGTCTCCCCGCGGCTGCCCTCCGGTGCGTCCTGCTCTCCTCGGGCCATGAACTGGGCCTCCTAGGGGTCTCGGTCTCAGATCTCGACTGTCAGGGCTCAGCGCGCCGCGCGACGCAGCCGCAGTGCCGAGAGCACGTAATCGACGCCGGTGAGCACGGTGACGACCAGGGCCGCCATCACGATCCAGAATGCGACGTCGGCCAGCCAACCGGCGATGACCACCAGCGGGAGCAGCATCAGCTGCAGCCCTGCCGCCTGCAGCACCGTCTTGAGCTTGCCTCCCCGGGAGGCCGGGATGACGCCGTATCGGATGACCACCATGCGCAGCACCGTGACTCCCAGCTCCCGAGCCAGGATGACGATGGTCACCCACCAGGGCAGCTCGCCCAGCACAGAGAGCATCACCAGACCACCGCCGATGAGCAGCTTGTCCGCGATCGGATCGGCGATCTTGCCGAAGTCGGTGACGAGGTTCCGCGCGCGGGCCAGGTCACCGTCGATCTTGTCGGTGATCATGGCCGCGGCGAACAGGCCTGCCGCGGCCCAGCGCCAGCCGCCGTTGGTCGCCTCCAACCCGCCCTCGGCACCGGGAGCGGCATCGAGCAGCAGGAACCAGACGAACAGCGGCACCAGCACGATGCGCAGCATCGTGAGCGCGTTGGCGATGTTCAGCACCGGCGGCGGTTCTTCGGGGTTCGGCTGATCTCGGGTGGACGAGCTCACGCGGCTCCTCTTCTCGGCGGGTCGGGAGGCAGGCCCGGGACTGGCGCCCGACAGGTCACCGTCCGGTGAGCTGCCAGGCGTCCTCCGCGGTGGTGGAGTCGTGCCCGTCATGATAGTCCCTCGCCTCGGGGAGCGCGGCAGTGCGCTCGGCCAGGTCCCGCGCGATCAGATCGGCCGAGCTCAGCCCGGACATCGTGGATCCCCCGGCGGGCGGCGCTCCTCGGCCGGGCTGCGGCCGCACAGGGCCGGTCTCTGCGTGCTCGGTGCTCGCCGGGCGGGCCTGCTCGCTGACCTGGGCAGGCTGCTGCGGAGCGGCCTGCGTGGGCCCGGTCTCGGCAGGGATGCCGGTCGCGACGCCGGCCGCCGGCTCGAGGTCCACCGGGGCGCCCTCGTAGGCTTCGGGCGGGTCTTCGGACGGTGCCGCTGTGGGAGGCTCCTCCCCACGGAGGGTCGCCAACACTCCAGGCAGCTCCTCCGGGACGACCAGCACATCGCGCGCCTTGGATCCCTCCGAGGGCCCCACGACGCCGCGGGACTCCATCAGGTCCATCAGCCGCCCGGCCTTGGCGAAGCCCACGCGCAGCTTGCGCTGCAGCATCGAGGTGGAGCCGAACTGGGTGGTGACCACCAGTTCGGTGGCCTGCAGGAGCAGGTCCAGGTCGTCGCCGATGTCGGCGTCGATCTCCCGCTTCTTCGGCTCCATGGCGGCGACGGCGTCCTCACGGTACTGCGCCTTCAGCTGGGACTTCACATGCTCGACCACCGAGTGGACCTCGGACTCGTTGACCCAGGCGCCCTGCACACGCATCGGCTTGTTCATGCCCATCGGCAGGAACAGGGCGTCACCCTGGCCCAGCAGCTTCTCCGCGCCCACTGAGTCCAGCACCACGCGGGAGTCGGTGGCCGAGGAGGTCGCAAAGGCCATCCGAGAGGGCACGTTGGCCTTGATCAGGCCGGTGACCACGTTCACCGAGGGGCGCTGGGTGGCCAGCACCAGGTGGATGCCCGCGGCACGGGCCAGCTGAGTGATGCGGACGATGGAGTCCTCGACGTCGCGCGGGGCGACCATCATCAGGTCGGCGAGCTCATCGACGATCACCAGCAGGTACGGGTAGGGGCGCAGATCCCGCTTGGAGTCCGGCGGCAGCTGGATCTTCCCGGCCCGCACAGCCTTGTTGAAGTCGTCGACGTGCTTGTAGCCGAAGTGCGCGAGGTCGTCATAGCGGTTGTCCATCTCCTTGACCACCCACTGCAGCGCCTCGGCGGCCTTCTTCGGCTCGGTGATGATGGGCGTCACCAGGTGGGGCACGCCCTCGTAGGCGGTGAGCTCCACACGCTTGGGATCCACCATCACCATGCGGACCTCGTCCGGGGTGGCACGCATGAGCACCGAGGTGACCATCGAGTTCACGAAGGCCGACTTACCCGCACCGGTGGCTCCGGCCACCAGCAGGTGGGGCATCTTCGCGAGGTTGGCCACCACGTACCCGCCCTCGATGTCCTTGCCCACGCCCATCACCATCGGGTGCTCGGTCTTGCGTGCCGCGTTGGAGCGCAGGACGTCGCCCAGGGCCACGACTTCCTTGTCCTTGTTCGGGATCTCGATGCCGATGGCCGACTTGCCCGGGATGGGGCTGAGGATGCGGACCTCGTTGGAGGCCACGGCCAGGGAGATGTTCTTCTCCAGCGAAGTGACCTTCTCCACCTTGGTGCCCGGAGTCAGCTCCACCTCATAGCGGGTGACCGTCGGACCGCGGGAGAAGCCGGTGACCCGGGCGTCGACCTTGAACTGGAAGAAGGTCTGGTTCAGGGCCTCGACGATCTCGTCGTTGGCCGAGGTGTGCTCCTTCGGCGGCGGGCCGGAAGGCAGGATGGCCTGATCGGGCAGGGTGTAGGTGACGTCTCCGGCCAGCTCGAGCTGCTCCGAACGCACCGGCAAGGCCGAGGCAGGAGCCGGGGTCTCGGCCGGTGCCGCGGTCGGACTGACGGCGGCCGGCTGAGGGGCGTGAGCGGCAGCAGGCTGCGGTGCCGGCTGCACGGGCGCACCCTCGGAGGCGGCGTCCTCCTGACCTGCCGTCCCGGGCGCCTGCCCGGACTCGGCGGCCTTCCCGCGGGCACGCTGGATGGCCAGCTCCTGGGCGGTGGGGCGTCGCACGCCCGGAGGCACGGCCGGTGCGGCGGGCGTGGTGCCCTCTTCGAGGACGGGGCTGTCGTAGGCGCCGTCGCCGGCCTGCGCCATGGAAGCCTCGTCGGCTGACGAGTCGGAGCCGAACTGCTCCCCCTCCTGGGCCTCGCCGGCGTTCCTGGTGCCGAGGATCCGGGAGAGCAGGCCCTTCTTCGGGCGCTCCTCAGAGTCCTCGAAGATCTCGGCCTCCTCAGCCGGTGCGGCGTGCTGGGCACGGGAGCGGCGTGGCTTCCGGGCGTTCTTGTCCTCGGTAGCCTCCTCGGCGAGCGGCTTGGTCTCGGGCAGCGGCTCTGGCCGTTCGCCCACCAGGTACCCCTTGGCCACGGCGACACGCTGCGGGATGCGGCGCAGGGGGGTGTCGGTGAGGACCAGGATCCCGGCGAGCAGCACCAGGGAGAGGACCGCCCACACCGGGTAGGGGGTGATGAGGCTGGCCAGCGGCACGGTGGCCAGGTAGCCGATGATCCCCCCGGAAGCGAGCATCGACTCGAAGGCGGCGTTGAGCGCGGGCGTGCCATGGGCCAGATGGGCCAGGCCTGCCGCGGAGCAGAGGATGAGGGTCAGACCGATGGCGACGCGGCCGTTGCCCTCATGCTCCTGCGGATGACGGATGTAGCGCACCGCGGTGATCAGCAGCACCACCGGCAGCAGGGCCGAGGCCCAGCCGAAGGTGCCGGCCGTGCCGTTGTGCACGACGGCGATGCTCCAGTGGTCGTGCTGGCGCACGCCCCACCAGTCGACGACGGCGGTGACCAGCGCCAGCAGGATGAACACCAGCGCGGCGCCGTCACGACGATCCTCGGGGTGCACCTTCACCTGACGGCCCATTCCGCGGATTGCGGAGGCCACCGGAGTGGCGAAGGCCATCCAGAGGCCGCGCAGCGCGGAGGCCGCCAGGTTGCCCCGTTCGGGGTCCTGGGCGGTGGTGGAGCTCTTCTTCGACGTCTTCGCGCGGCTGGCAGCAGCTGAGGCGGACTTCTTCTTTCGTCCGTCCGTGCTGGCGGCGCGCGAGGGGGAAGTACGTGTCGCCATGCCAGCCAACTTACCGCGAGCGCGCCCCGATCAGCGTGATGGCCACACCTTTGGGCCGAATCGCCCCGGGAACACCGGAGGGCAGGTGCGCCCGGCGCCCCTGCCCTCCGTGGTTCCGCGGTGCGGATCAGGTCTCGACGATCACCGGGACGATCATCGGCTTGCGGCGCAGCTTGCGGCTGACCCACGAGCCGATCGTGCGGCGCACGATCTGCTGCAGCTGGTGTGTGGTGTGCTCCCGGTTCTCCTGGATGGCCTCGGTGAGCGCCCGGGCGATCTTCGCCTTGATCTCCTTGAAGACCTTGTCCTCTTCGGCGACGCCGCGGGCGTGGATGTCGGGGCCGGAGACGATCTGCCCGGTCTGCCTGTTCACCACGGTCACCACCGAGATGAAGCCCTCCTCGCCGAGCGTGCGGCGATCCTTGAGGTCGGCGTCGGTGATCTCTCCGACGGAGGAGCCGTCCACGTAGACGTAGCCGCACTCGATCTGACCGGTGACACGTGCGACGCCGTCGCGCAGGTCCACCACGGAGCCGTCCTCGCACTGCAGCACCCGCTCGGGGTCCAGGCCGGTCTCCACGGCCAGCTTGCCGTTGGCGATCAGGTGACGGGTCTCCCCGTGCACCGGCATCACGTTCTTCGGCCGCACGATGTTGTAGCAGTAGAGCAGCTCGCCGGCCGAGGCGTGCCCGGAGACGTGGACCTTGGCCGTGCCTTTGTGGATGACATCGGTGCCGAGCTTGAGCAGCCCGTTGATCACTCGGAAGACCGCATTCTCATTGCCCGGGATCAGGGAGGAGGCCAGGATGACCGTGTCACCCGCCCCCACCTGGATCTGGTGGTCGCCGTTGGCCATGCGCGAGAGCGCGGCCATCGGTTCACCCTGTGAGCCGGTGGACATCAGGACCACCTCGGAGTCGGGGTAGTTGTCCACCTTCTTCATGTCCACCAGGATGCCCTCCGGCACGTCCAGGTAGCCCAGCTTCGAGGCGATGCCCATGTTGCGCACCATGGAGCGCCCCACGAAGGCCACCTTGCGGTTGTGCGCGTGGGCGGCGTCGAGCACCTGTTGAACACGGTGGACGTGGGAGGAGAACGAGGCGACGATGATCCGCCGGCTGGAGGTGCCGAAGAGCTGGTCCAGGGTCGGACCGATCTCCTTCTCCGGGGTGGTGAACCCGGGGACGTCAGCGTTGGTGGAGTCGGTCAGGAACAGGTCCACGCCCTCCTCGCCCAGCTTGGCGAAGTGGCGCAGGTCGGTGATCCGGCCGTCCAGCGGAAGCTGGTCCATCTTGAAGTCACCGGTGTGCAGGACGCTGCCGGCCTCGGTGCGGATGAACACCGCCAGCGCATCCGGGATGGAGTGGTTGACTGCCACGAACTCGCACTCGAAGGGTCCGAACTCCTCGACGTCGCCCTCCGTCACCTCGAGGGTGTAGGGCTTGATCCGGTGCTCGGCCAGCTTCGCCTCGATGAAGGCCAGAGTCAGCGTGGAACCGATCAGCGGGATGTCCGGCTTCCGGCGCAGCAGGTACGGCACGGCCCCGATGTGGTCCTCGTGGCCGTGGGTGAGCACCACGCCGACGACGTCGTCCAGCCGGTCCTCGATGTAGCTGAAGTCCGGCAGGATCAGGTCCACGCCGGGCTGCTCCTCCTCGGGGAAGAGCACACCGCAGTCGACGATGAGGAGCTTGCCGTCGATCTCGAAGACCGCCATGTTGCGCCCGACTTCTCCAAGCCCGCCCAGGGGCACGATGCGCATCGTGCCCGGTTTCAGCTTCGGCGGGGTGATCAGGCGCTGTGGTGCCAAGGTGGTGGACCTCCTGGGTCGGGTGTGTCGGATATGTCAGAGTCTGTCATCGAGCGTACGTCCTGGATGGCTCCGCCACCTAGAACGAGCAGCTGTCAACCTGCGCCGGCCGATCGGACGACCGTTCAGAGGTTCCAGCCGGCCTCACGGAGGTCCGCGAGCACGAGTTCCTTCTCATGGGCGTTGGCCTGGACCAGCGGCAGGCGCACGTCGGCGTTGATGGGGAAGCCCAGCCAGTCGAGCACCAGCTTCGAGGAGACCGCACCCTGGACCCGGGTCATCATGCCGCGGATGACCGGGCCGAGCTCGCCGTGGACGATGCGGGCCTCCTTGAGGTCATAATTCAGCAGCGAGTCGATCATCCGGCGGAAGTGCGGGCAGGCCACGTGGGAGGTCACCGAGACGACGCCGACCGCACCCATGGCCATCCAGGCCAGCACGTTCTGGTCGTCGCCGGAGTAGACCTCCAGCTCGGTCTTGGTGAGCACCTCGGTGGTGGCGGTGATGTCGTTCTTGGCGTCCTTGAGCGACATGATGTGCGGGTGCTCGGCGAGCCTGAGGATCGTCTCGGTCTCGATGGCGATACCGGAGCGTCCGGGGATGTCATAGATCATCAGCGGCAGGTCCGCAGCATCGGCGACCGCCTGATAGTGGGCCAGCACGCCGTCCTGGCTGGGCTTGTTGTAGTACGGGGTGACCACCAGCTGCCCGTCGGCGCCGGCTCGCTCGGCGCGCCGGGCCATCTCCAGATCGTGGGAGGTGTGGTTGGTGCTGGTGCCGGCGATGACCTTCGCACGGTCGCCGACGGCGGACTTCGCGGCCCGGACCAGCCCTTCCTTCTCATGGTCCTCCAGCGTGGAGGTCTCCCCCGTGGTTCCGGAGACCACGAGCGAGTCGTTGCCCTCGTCCACGAGCTTCACGGCGAGCGCCTCGAAGGCCTCGTAGTCGACCCGGTCATCCTTGGTGAAGGGCGTGACCATCGCGGTGATGAGATGCCCGAAGAACGGGTCAGTCTGGTCCGGGTGCTTGACCTCGCCCTCAGTGAGGTGGAGGTCGAACTCGTGTGTCAGCTCGTTGTCGCTCGCCATGGGCAGTAGCCTACCGTCTGTGGACAGCCCCAGCACCGCCGGTGCGTCGCCGCGTCGCGGCCCCACCAGGCGCACCTCACGCATCTCCGGCGTCGACGCCGCACGCTGCCTCGCGCTCCTGGGCATGATGACCGTGCATGTCATCAGCACCACCGACGAGTTCACCGGCGATCCGACGCTCGCCGGCTGGCTGTTCACCGGTCGTCCCTCGGCGCTGTTCGCCCTGCTGGCCGGCGTCGGACTGGCACTGCTCAGCGGCGGTGCCGCCGGCGCGGGCTCACGCGAGCGGGTGGTCTGGAACCGGAAGGTGGTGGCCGTCCGGGCCCTGCTGATCATGGTCATCGGTCTCGCCGTCGCGGCCCTGGAGACCTCCGTGGCGATCATCCTGGTCCACTACGGGGTGCTGTTCCTCCTGGCCCTGCCGTTCCTGTCCCTGGGCGTGAAGCCGCTGCTGGGTCTGGCCGCCGGGTGGGTGCTGCTCGCGCCGCTCGCCTTCCGCTGGGTCTACACCGGGCTCGCCGAGGACATCGAAGGGTTCGCCGTGACCTGGCGGCTGTGGCACTCCCCCGGTTTCGCCGACCTGCTCCAGCCTGAGCTGCTCGCGATGGACCTCGCAGTGACGGGCTACTACCCGCTGCTCATCTGGCCGGCGTACCTGTTCACCGGCATGGCCGTCGGCCGGCTGCGCCTGACCGAGACGGCGGTGGCGGTGCGCCTGGCCGTCGTCGGGGCGCTGCTGGCCGCCTCCAGCTGGCTGGTGGGCCAGCTCACGCTGGTCACCAGCGAGGTGGTCTCGGATCTGGCCAGGACCTCGGGGCTGCCCGAGCCGGAGGTGCGTGGAGAGCTGCAGACCGGCACCCTGCTGCCGATCATCGAGGACGACCGCTGGTTCCTGCTCGCCACCCCGCACTCCGGGACCTCGATGGATGTGCTGCACACCGTGGGGACCTCCCTGCTGGTGCTGGGGGTGTGCCTGCTGGTGACCGACCGGCTGGGCCGGCTGGCCGCCCCGGTGGTGGGCGCCGGAGCGATGCCGTTGACCCTCTATGTGGGGCATCTGGTGGTGCTGCACCTCTGGCGCGACGAGGGCGGCCTGCTCCACACCGACGCGATCGGCTCCACGGAGATCATGGTGTCGCTCGTGCTGGCGGCGCTGGCCGGCGGGACGCTGCAGCAGCTGTTGGGACGCCGCGGCCCCCTGGAGGCGGTGACCCACGCCGCCGGAGTCGGTGTGGCCGGACGCCGGCCGCAATGAGCCGTCACGACGTCCCCGGGGGTCATGCCGTGTCCCCGCCGAACGATACGCTGGGGACCATGAGCCAAGCTGAGATTCGTGTGGCGGTGCTCGGCGCCCGAGGGCGCATGGGCACCGAAGCGGTGAGCGCCGTCGACGGCGCGGAGGACATGGAGCTGGTCGCCCGGCTGGGACGGAGCGACTCCCTGGACCTGGTGCGGGAGTCCGGCGCCACGCATATCGTGGACCTCAGCGTCCCGGACGCCACCGAGGAGAACGTACGCTTCGCCGTGGAGCACGGCATCCACGCCGTGGTCGGCACCACCGGCTGGGACGACGAACGGCTGGGACGCCTCCAGGCGCTGCTGGCACAGCATCCCGATACCGGCGTGCTGATCGCCCCGAACTTCGCGCTGGGCTCGGTGCTGGCCACCGCGTTCGCCGCGAAGGCCGCCCGGTACTTCGAATCGGCGGAGATCATCGAGCTGCACCACCCGGACAAGGTGGACGCCCCCTCCGGCACCGCAGCACGGACCGCGCAGCTGATGGGCCGCGCCCGGCGCGAGGCCGGCGTCGCCCCCTCTCCCGACGCGACCACCCAGGACCCCGACGGCGCCCGCGGCGCCACGGTGGAGGACGTCCATGTCCATGCCGTGCGCCTCCGCGGGCTGGTGGCCCACCAGGAGGTGCTGCTCGGATCCGCAGGTGAGCAGCTGACCCTCCGGCATGATTCCTTCGACCGTGCCTCCTTCATGCCCGGAGTGCTGCTGGGCCTGCGCACCGTGGCCTCGCGGCCCGGGCTCACCCACGGGCTCGACGGCTACCTGGATCTGGGCCTGTAGGCGGCATCCATGAAGGCGAAGATCTGGACCTCGCTGGTCATCCTGATGCTGACCATCTTCCTGGGTGCCGCCGGCTACAACGCCTGGCGGCTGCTCACCGCCGAGGAGACCGCCGCGAAGCTCATCGGCGTCGGCGCAGTGCTGGTGGTCGCCTTGGGCGTGTGGGTGCTGCTGCGTGAGCTGCTCTTCGGCCTCGGCTCGGAGCGGCTGGGGCGCATCCTGGCGGAGGAGGGCGGGCTGCCCGAGGACACCGTGGAACGCTCGCCCGGCGGACGGCCGAATCGCGAGCAGGCGGACGAGCAGTTCCGCCGCTACGCCACCGCGGCGGAGGCCACCCCTGAAGACTGGCGCAGCTGGTTCCGCCTCTCGGTGGCCTACGACGTCGCCGCGGACCGCGCACGGGCCCGCAAGACCATGCGCAAGGCCATTCAGATGCAGCGGGCCGAGGCCCGCGGCTGACCCCGCCAGGTGAGCAGCACGACCCCGCGGATCAGCACCACCGCGTATGTCTGTGTCCACGGGATCGGTGTCCATGACTCCGGGGACCTCGCCGAGCAGACCCGGGATGCTGTGCGGCGCGGCGCGGAGGCTGCCGGGGGTTCGCTGACCGACCTCCCCGTGGACTCGGCCGCCCCTGCCGAACTGACCCATCGCGCTCGCGTGGAGGTTCCCGGCCACGAGCCCTATCTCGCCGAGTTCCACGACGGCTGGTGGGACTCCGGGCTCCGGACGCCCCGATTCTGGGTGGTGCTGCTGTGGCTCCTGGAGATCGCCCCGTTCGCGCTGATCAGCGGCGCCGGAGGCTGGTGCGGCGACCGCTGGCGGGAGGCCGCGGACGGCGTCGGCGCCGTCGGGCGGGCCGGACGCCGGCTGGCGGCGCTGCTGACGTCCGCCGCGATGCTCGCCGCGGTACCGCTGGTCATCCTGGTGCTGCTGATCGTGCTCCCGCTGGCCGGGCTCGTCCCGCCCTGGCGTCGAGGGCTCCATCATGTGCTGGTCGAGGTGGTCGGGGACGTGTGGCTCTACCGCTCCGCCGCCCTCGATGACACGGTGCTGCCGCGCCTGCGCCGTCTGGTGGAGGTCGCGGCGGCACGAGCGGACCGGGTCACCCTGGTCGGGCATTCCCAAGGTGCCGAGCTCAGCCGTCGGGTGGCGCTGCGCACCGCACCGGAGCGCTGCGTGTGGGTCGGCTCAGGAGAGCATCAGCTCAGCACCCTGCGGGTGGTGGCGGCGAGCGCGTGGCTGCCACTGGTGGTGTGGCCGTTCGTGCTGGCGTGGCCGGCGTTCCTGCACCTGGCCCTGACCCGCGGCCTCGACGCCGTCGCCGAGGCGGGGCAAGGCCCCGGCGCCTCCGTCCACGGGGCCGGCGGGGAGCTGCTCTCCGGCGCCGCAGTCGTGGTGCTGGCCGCGGTGCTCTACGGGGCGCTGACCGCAGCGGTGGTCGGGTGGCTGCGCCGCCGGCCCGACGATGTGGGGCAGGTGCCGCAGAGCCGGATCTGGCACGTGAAATCGCTGCTGGATCCGATCTCCTGGGGGACGGTGTTCCCCACACGCATCCAGGCGGAGGATCGCGAGCCGTGTTCCCCCGACGCCGGGCTCGGCGAGGGCGACGACGGCGACACCCGGCGCGGCCAGGTATGTGTCCGGTATGTGCCCCCGCATCCGGAGGTCCCCTGGTGGGCAGAACACGTCACCTACTTCAGCCGCCCCGCCACGGGGGCGGTGATCCTTGAGGCGGGTCTCGCCCGTCCGGAGCCGGTGCTGCCCGGCACAGTTGCGCGGGTCCCGCCCTGGCTGGTGACGGCGGCGCCGGTGGCTGGGGCCGGGCTGCTGTGGATGACCCACCTGCTGGGCGAATGGCAGATCCAGCTGCTGCGGTGACGCTCTGCCCGGGTGCTCAGCGCCCGGCGGCGTAGCCCTGAGCTCCCCGCGGATTCGCCGCGGCGCTCAACCGCCCGGTGGCGGGGTCACGGGTCACACAGGAGAGCCGGCCCAGCGACCAGTTCCCGGCACGGGTGATCCGATGCCCTCGACGTTCCAGCCCGCTGATGACCTCCTCGCCCAGGCGGTCCTCGACGACCGCACCTCCGGGCTCCCAGGTGCGGGGCCAGAAGGAACCGGGCGACGAGGTGGTGTGCAGCGTGGGCGCGTCGATGGCCTGCTGCGGGGAATGACCTCCGACGAGCATGCGCAGCAGCATCGGCAGCTGCCACTGGTCCTGTTGGTCGCCACCGGGGGTGCCCAGTGCGATGATCGGCTGACCGTCCTTGAGCACCAGCGTCGGCGAGAGCGTGGTGCGTGGTCGGCGACCGGGCTCCAGCCGCGAGGGTGACCGCTCGTCCAACCAGGTCATCTGCAGCCGAGTGCCCAGGCAGAAGCCGAGCCCAGGGATGGTCGGTGAGGACTGCAGCCAGCCGCCCGAGGGGGTCGCGGAGATCATGTTCCCCCAGCGGTCCACCACGTCGATGTGACAGGTGTCCCCGCGGGTCTCCCCCGTCGCCTCCACCGTCTGCTCGCCCGGCCTGCTGACGGTGGGTTCCCCCACTCCGGCGCCGACTCCAGCACCGCCGGAGACCTGCTCAGCCTCCTCCAGCGGAGGCAGCACGGTCGAGCGACCTGGCAGCTCACCCGGCCGGAACTCGATGCTGGCGGTCTCAGCGATGAGCTCCCGACGTGCTGCGACGTAGGCTTCGGAGAGCAGATGATCGAGGTCGAGGTCCTCGTGGCCGTAGTGGGCGTCACGGTCGGCGAGGGCGAGCTTGAGCGCCTCCAGGATCAGGTGCGCGCCCCGCTCGGTGCCCGGGTCGAGGTCCGCGTCGGCATAGGCCTCGAGGATCTTCAGCACCTGGAGCAGCATCGGCCCTTGGCCCCATGCTGCGGTCTTGGCGATGGTGTGGCCGCGGAACTCCACGGTGGCGGGAGTCTCATAGCCGGCGTCGAAGGCGGTGAAGTCCTCCATGGTGATGACTCCGGCGTGGTCTCCGCCGTCGGAGTGGCGATGCGGGGTCGTGGCGAACTCAGCCGCCTTCTGCGCCACCAGGCCGGTCTTCCATTCAGCTCGGGCGGCCTCGATCTGCGCCGTGCGGCCCTCAGCCTCAGTGCCAGCGGCGAGGAGCCCCCGCAGCACGGCGGCGTACTCGGGGTTGCGCATCAGCGACCCCGGGGCGGGCGGCCGGCCCTCGGGCATCCACAGGGCCGCCGAGGTGGGCCAATGCTCGGTGAAGAGCTCGGACACGCTGCGGATGGCGGCGGAGACGCGCTCGAGCACGGGTGCACCGTGCTCTGCCAGGTCGATGGCGAACTCGAGCACCTCGCCCAGCGCCCAGGTGCCGTGGTCACGCAGCAGCACCAGCCAGGCGTCGACGGCACCGGGCACGGCGGCGGCCAGCGCACCTGCCCCGGGGACCGTGCTCAGGCCGAGACTCGTGTAGTGCTCGATGCTGGCACCTGCCGGGGCGGGACCCTGCCCCATGAGGATCTGCGGCGAGTCGGGAGTCTTCGCCGCGACGAAGACTCCGGTCATGTCCCCGCCGGGGCCGTTGAGATGGGGTTCGACGACGTGAAGCACGAAGGCGCCGGCGGTGGCCGCGTCGAAGGCGTTGCCGCCGCGCTCCAGCACCGCCTGGGCAGCGGCCGTGGCCAGCCAGTGGGTGGAGGCCGACATGCCGAACCGGCCCTGAAGGGTGGGGCGGGTCGTGGAGGTCTCGGCGTGGGTGAAGGTGGTGCTCACGAGCAGTGTCCTCTCAGGGGCGTCTCTCCGGTCCTCGGCAGGATCGTGCCGGGCCGCAGAGCAGTCGATGATGTGCGGTGCCGCCGAAGGGCTCAGTCGATGCCGACCCATTCCTTGGCGCCGTCGGCGAAGAACTGTTCCTTCCAGATGGGCACCTGGGCCTTGATCTGCTCCACCAGTTCGGCGCAGGCGGCGAATGCCTCCGCGCGGTGCGCAGAGGCGACGGCGACGACGAGCGCGTGGTCCCCGATGTGCAGGTCTCCGACCCGGTGGGCCGCCCAGATGCGCACACTGGGGTGGGCTGCGGCGACCTCCCGGGCCACCCGGGTCAGGGCTTCCTCGGCGCTGGGGTGGGCGGTGTAGCTCAAGCGTTCCACGGTGCGACCGCCGTCGTGGTCCCTGACGATTCCGGCGAAGTCGACCACGGCCCCGGCGGTCGGCGCCCAGACCTCGTGGTGAGCCCGGGTCGGGTTCAGCGGCTCTGCGCTGAGCGCGGCGTGGAGGAGTCGATGCGCGGCGGGGGCCGATCCGGCGTGGTGCAGGGTACCCTCCCGGGTCAACGGAGCGAGGCTCGCCGCCTCGGGCGAAGGGGTGTCGACATGTTCACTGGTCACCGGGGGATCCCCACTCGTCGTGCTTACGGAGGTCGGAGACCTGGTCACACAGGTGCGGGAGGATCTCCACCAGCACCTGCATGCCCTCCCGCACGGCCTTCGGCGAACCCGGGAGGTTCACGATCACCGTGCCCTCGGCGACGCCGGCCATCCCCCTGCTCAGGGCGGCCAGCGGGTTGTGTGCCCGGCCGTGGGCGCGCACCGCCTCCATGATGCCGGGGATCTCCTTGTCCAGCAGCGGGAGGGTGTACTCCGGGGTGAGGTCGTCCGGGGTCAGTCCGGTGCCGCCGGAGGTGATGATCACGGCGGGCGCCACCTGGACCAGCAGTTCGGAGATCGCCGCCAGCACGCCCTCTCCGTCCGGGATGATCACCGGCGGCCGGCAGCCGAAGTCGATCGAGTCGGCGAACTCGGCGATGATGGGCGCGCTCTGGTCCTCCCGCACCCCCTGGGCGGCGCGGGTGGAGACGATCACCGGGGCGATGATCCTCTCGCGGGTGCGATCGTCGTCGTAGGCGGGAGTCTCCGCCGACGGATGCTGAGGGTCAGTCATGTCTGGTCCATTCTCCGTGTTGTCCGCCGGTCTTGTGAATGACCTGCTGGTCGGTGATCACTGCGGCGCGGTCCACCGCCTTGATCATGTCGTAGAGGGTCAGGCCCGCCACGGAGACCGCGGTGAGGGCCTCCATCTCCACCCCAGTCCGGGAGGTGGTGCGGACCTCGGCGGTGATGAGCACCTCGCCGGGTTCGGGCTGGTCGACGGCGAAATCCACCGTGACCTTGCTCAGCGGCAGCGGGTGGCACAGGGGGACGAGTTCATGGGTGCGTTTGGCCGCCATGATGCCCGCGATGCGTGCGGTGGCCAGGGCGTCACCCTTGGGCAGCGCCCCCTGGACGAGCTGCGCGGTGACCGCCTCCCGAGTGCGCAACACAGCCTGGGCGCGGGCGGTGCGCGCGGTGACGTCCTTCTCCGAGATGTCCACCATGTGTGCGCTCCCGTCTTCGCGCACATGGGTCAGCGTCGGGGCCGACGGGCGAGGCTCCGCGGCCTCCGCGGAGCCGGGTTCCGGTCTGGTGTCTGTTCCGGTCACGGCAACGTCCTTCCGGTCAGCAGCAGGGCCTCGCGTTCGGCACCCGCCTCCACGTGGGTGTCCTCTTCGTGCAGTTCCAGAAGCACGTCGGCGCGGGCCAGATGGCCCAGCAGATGCGAGCTCGGTCCGCCCACCAGCCGAACCTCGGGAACGGGCTGGCCCTGCTCTGGGTCGGACGCAGCGGCCTCAGCCTCCGGCGCCGTGAAGACCGCGCGCCGGTACTGGGTGACCCCCGGCTTCGAGTCCACCGCCTCCTCCAGCCGTACGGTGAGCCGATGAGGGGGCGGGCATGCGGCGTCGAGCTCTGCGAGCGCGGGGCGCACCAGGGTCTCCAAACTCACGGCGCAGCTGACCGGGTTGCCGGGCAGGCAGATCACCGCCACCGCGGGCTGGCGCCCCTGGGCAGGGATCAGTCCCCAGCCCTGCGGCCCTCCGGGCTGCTGCGCCACGGAGCCGAACTCCACGCCGCGGCTCGCCAGTCCCTGGCGGACCACTTCGAAGGCTCCGGCGCTGATTCCACCGGCGGTGACCAGCAGCTGAGGGTCATGCTCGGCCAACAGGGCCCAGACCACGTCGGTGAAGATCTCGACGTCATCGGCCGTGGCCGAGGCGGCCTGCACGTCGACGCCGAAGCTCTCGAGGGCCGCGATGAGCAGCGGAGTGTCAGCGTCGTACAGCTGTCCCGGGTGCAACGGACTGCCGGGCTGTCGCACCTCGTCCCCGGTGGAGAGCACCAGGGCGCGCGCTCGGGGACGGATCCGCACATCGGGCAGCCCGAGGGCGGCGAGCAGGCCCAGCACGGAAGGGGTGAGCACGTCTCCCACGCTGAGGACCCGGTCCCCGGCCTGGACGTCGGAGCCGGTGCGGCGAATGAAACGGCCAGGCTGCAGGTCGTCCTCGGTGAGGCCGGTGAAGGTGATCTGTGCCGGTGAGGCGTCCCCGGCGTCTTCAGCGGCGCCCGGTGCCGAGGGTGCGGGCAGGATCTGTTCGAAGCGGCCAGCGGTGGTGCGCTCCACCGGGACCACGCAGTCTGCGCCCTCAGGGATGGGTGCACCAGTCATCACGGCGAGCACTCCACCGGGGGGAAGCTCAGGGGCCGCCGCGCCAGCCGGAACCACGCCGGCCAGGGGCAGAGTGCTCTCACCCGCTGCGCTGAGGGCCTGGGTGCGCAGATCCTCAGCACGCACGGCGAAACCGTCCATCTGGGAGTTGTCGAAGCTGGGCAGCGGGCCGGGAGCCTCGACGTCGACGGCGGCCACCCGGCCCACCAGGCCGGAGTCGGTGACCCGCCGTCGCTCCGTGCGGGGGCGGGCCGGATCCTCCAGGGCTTCGGCCAGCAGACCGCGGAGTCTCTCCACGTGTTCGGGCACGGAGGTGCGGCGGGTGGCCGGAACGGACGGGGATGGTGCTGTTGCTGGCGCCATGGGTGCGAGTGTAGTACCCGCCTGTGACATGGGCGTCTTCTCCACGGCCCCAGGCGCCCCGTCGGACGGTCCACAGGCGCCTGGAGGGCGGCCCACAGCCGATGCGGCGGGCCGGGCCTGGGGTCATGCGACAGAAACACTCGGACCCGTAGCATGGGGGTATGGAGGAACTGGCTGCGGGGAACGCTGACGCCGAGGGCGCGCAGCTCGGGAGCGCCCGGCCGCAGGAGTCCTCCTCGGACACTGAGGCGCCGGCGTCTGCGAACGGACCGCACCGTGTGCCGCTGGGCATGCCGAGCCTGCCGGCCCGGCCTGGCCAGCCCCTGCCCGGGGCCGAGGACGCTGATCCTACCCGCGGGCTGCTGGACCGCTTCGGCCGGCGCGCCACAGATCTGCGCATCTCGCTGATCGACAAGTGCAACCTGCGCTGCACCTACTGCATGCCTGCGGACGGGCTGCCCTGGCTCTCCAAGGACGAGCTGCTCACCGCCGAGGAGATCCGCCGGCTGGTGCGCATCGGCGTGGATACCCTGGGGGTGCGCGAGCTGCGCCTCACCGGCGGCGAACCGCTGGTGCGGGCGGATCTGCTGGAGATCATCGCCGGGATCCGGGCAGACCACCCCGACCTGCCGATCGCCATGACCACCAATGCCATCGGCCTCGAGCGCAAGGCCGCCGCGCTCGAGGAGGCCGGCCTGGACAGGGTCAACGTCTCGCTGGACTCGCTGCACCCGGAGACCTTCGCGCAGCTCACCCGCCGAGACTCGCTCAACAAGGTCCTGCGTGGGGTGGAGGCCGCTGCGGCGGCCGGGCTGACGCCGCTGAAGGTCAACGCGGTGCTGATGCGCGGGATCAACGAGCGTGAGGCACCCGATCTGCTGGCCTGGGCGCTGGCCCAGGGCTACGAGCTGCGGTTCATCGAACAGATGCCGCTGGACGGCGACCAGAACTGGCGCAGCGAAGGCACGGTCTCAGCCGCTCAGACCAGGGCGCTGCTCTCCGAGCGGTTCCAGCTGCAGCCCGATGCCGAGCCTCGCGCCGGCGCACCGGCCGAACGTTTCGAGGTGCTCTCCCTGGACGGCACGCCGCTGGGACGGGTCGGGGTGATCGCCTCGGTCACCGAGCCGTTCTGCGCGGACTGCCGTCGCACCCGGATCACCGCCGAGGGCAAGGTGATGAGCTGCCTGTTCTCCCACCAGGAGGTCGACCTGGCCCACCTGCTGCGCGACCCGGCAGCCGACGACGACGCCGTGGCCCGCCGCTGGGCCGAGGCCATGTGGCTCAAGCCGGCCGCGCACGGCACCGATCGTCCCGGCTTCGACCTGGACTCCTTCACCCGCCCGGGCCGCTCGATGTCGGCGATCGGAGGATGATCCGATGACCACCGCACCGCACGACCCGGTCACCACGACCGCCGACGGGACCCTGACCGTGCGGCTCTTCGCGGCGGCTGCCGAGGCCGCCGGCGTCGAGGAGCTGGACCTGAGACTGTCCGGGCCGACGTCGCTGGCCGCGGTGCTGGCGCGGCTGCCCGGTGCCGTGGGCGCCGGTGATCCCGGCGAGCCCGGGGAGTCAGGTCACCCGGGGGACCTCGAGCAGCTGCCCCGCGTGCTGGCGCGCTGCTCCTTCCTGGTCAACGGGGTGCGGGCCGCGGCGGAGACCACACCGCTGAAACCCGGGGATCAGGTGGACGTGCTCCCGCCCTTCGCCGGCGGCTGAGCCGGGGCCGAGCACCCCCTACATCCAGACGCCCGTCATTCAGGAGCCGCTTCCGCGCACCGTGACACCAGGACCGCTCCTCCACGGACGATCGGTCAGTTGAGCTCGACGTCCGGCAGCTCGACGACTTCACGGTCACCGAGCGGTTCCTCCAGCTCCACCACCACGGAGACGTAGAGGGCCTCCTGGGTGCAGGGCTGGTCGGCGGCCTCCGGCAGCCGGCCGGAGACCGTGGCGATGCGGACTTCCTCAGCGTCCTCCTCGACCACTGTGCGGACCCCGTAGCAGCTCAGGTTCCCGGAGTAGAACATGACCTCCAGCTCCGTCTCGGAGAGCTCCTCGTAGGCCTCCCAGGTGGCCTGGACCTCCTCGATGAGTTCGGGAGTCTCCTCCACCTGCTGCGGCGTCGGCTCCGGGACGCCGGTCTCACCGTCGCCGCCGTCCTCAAGGTCTGTCTGGGCGACGTCGGAGTCCGGCTCGTCGGGATCGGTCATGTCATCGGACCCCTGGGGCTCATCGGCTGCGGCGTCGTCGTCGGGACCCTGCGGCGAGGGCCCCGGTGCGGTAGTCACCCGGCCCTCATCAGGTTCGGGGGCGTCCTGCTCCCCTCCCCCGGCACATCCGGACAGCAGCAGGGCGCCCATCAGCGGAGTTGCGAACGCCACGGCGCGGCGCCGGAGGCGCGATCCAGGGCGTGTCCGCCCGGTGTCCGCCGATCCGGCGATCGAGAATCCACAGGTAGAATCATGGCGACGTCGACGGTTCATCAGGTGCTCCTCTGCTGCGGGTCAAGGGTGCGCAACGTGTGTTCGCCCGGCCAGTGGGCGCTCAGCTCCTGCATCGCGGCGCGGGAGTCCTCCACGCTGACCACATACTCATGTCCGGAGGTGACGATGCGAAGCGTGGGCCCGTCGACGAGGTACTGCGTGGCCTCGGCTTCGGACTTCCGGCCCCACACAGCGATCAGCTGGGTGCGGGCGCCGGTGCGGATCTGCTGCACCGCCTGCCAGGGGACGATCTCGGCGGACCAGATCCCTGCACGCAGGCGCAGCCCCTCGCCGACCACGCTGAGCCTGACCCGCAGCAGCGAGGACCAGGCGAAGACCACACAGGCCAGCAGGATCCCACCCAGGATGGGCAGGGCGCTGGCCGTGGACCAGCCCCAGGCCAGTGCGGGAAGAGCCACGCCGACTCCGGCCAGGCATGCGACCAGCTGATGGCGTCGGTCCAGCCCGACGTCGCTGATCAGCTGTTCCTCCATGCGGTCACTGGCCCTTCCGGGCATCCAGGCTCCTCACCCTCCGGTCGTCCTCGGTGCCGTCGGCCGTCCAAAAGACCAGTGTAGGAGCGGGGGCCTGCCCCCGTCATCAGTGGGCCTCCACCCCGCGGCCTGGTGTTCAGCCATCCCGACCGGGCCGGACGACCGTGGTCGCCCGCGGCGAGTCCGCCAGCCGGCCCGCCACGCTGCGCACGTCCTCAGCGGTGACGGCCTGCAGCTGAGCGAGCGTGTCGGAGATGTCGACGAACTCGCCGCGCACCAGCTCGGAGCGCCCCAACCGGGACATGCGTGAAGAGGTCTCCTCCATGCCCAACACGGTCCCGCCGCGCAGCTGGCCCTTGGCACGGCTGAGCTCCTCCTCAGTCACCGGTGCTGATGCGATGCGCTCCAGCTCAGCGGTCATCACCGCGATGACGCTGTCCACCTTCTCCGGCAGGCATCCGGCATAGAGGCCGTAGCAGCCCGCGTCGGTGTAGGCGGCGGAGAACGAGTATGTGGAGTAGGCCAGGCCGCGGCGTTCGCGGATCTCCTGGAACAGCCGGGAGGACATCCCGCCGCCGAGGATCGCGTGCATCACCGAGAGGGCGAAGCGATCCTCGTCGGCCGCGGAGAGGCCGCGGCCGCCCAGGATGACCTGCGCCTGCTCGACGGGTTTGAAATGCTCCTCCACCCCTGCCCGAACCGGGATCACCTGCTCCTGCCCCACCCGGCGCGGCGCCGGGTCCTGGGAGACCGTGGTGTCCCAGGCGGAGGTGTCCAGGGCCTCGTCGATCATCCGGCACAGCTGATCGTGGTCCAGTCCGCCGGCGGCGGTGATGACCAGCTCGTCCGGCCGGTACCAGCGGGTGAAGTGGGCCTGGACGTCGTCGCGGGTGGCCGTGCGGATGTCAGCAGGGGTGCCGCCGATGGGCCGCCCCAGCGCGTGGCCGTCCATCACCTGGGCGGAGAAGCGCTCGTGGACGACGTCGTCGGGATCGTCCTCGGCCATGGCCAGCTCCTCCAGGATGACCCCGCGCTCGGTCTCCATCTCCTGCGGATCCAGCGAGGCGGAGGTGACCATGTCGGTGAGCACCTCCACGGCCATGGGCAGATCGGCGTCGAGCACCCGGGCGTAGTAGCAGGTGGACTCTTTGCCGGTCATCGCGTTGGACTCTCCTCCGACGGCGTCAAAGGCGGCGGCGATGTCCAGGGCGGAGCGGCTCGGAGTGCCTTTGAACAGCAGGTGCTCCAGGAAGTGGGTGGAGCCGTGCTGGTGCTGGGCCTCGTCCCGCGAGCCCACCGCGATCCAGAAGCCGATGGTCACCGAGCGCTGGCCCGGCATGACCTCGGTGAGCACCCGGACGCCGGAGGGCAGGACGGAGCGGCGCACCGTGGAGCCGGCGTCGGAGTTGAGGATGCCTTCGGTGCGGGGGGCGATGGTCACGCGCATGGGGTGAGGGTGCTCCTGCTGGATCGAGGGTACGCCCGGCGTGGGGCCGGGAGCGACGGCAAGGTGCCAGGGTAACCCAGGAGCCAAGGTCACCGGCCGGAACGCGTGCGCCGGCCGGCATCGGTGTCCCGGCTCAGGCTTGCGGGCTCTCGCCGACGGCGCCCTGCTACTTCCAGCCGTCGAGCACTCCGGCGGCCTTCTCCGCCAGCGTCATCTGCAGCAGCGGGCCGAAGCTGACCCGGGAGACGCCCAGCTCGGTCAGCCGTGCCAGACCGAGCCCGTCGGGGACCGCCCCCTTCTCCGGATGGGCGGTGACGTTCAGCGGCGTGCGGATCTCGGCCAGGATGGTGCTGAGAACCTCCTCAGAGGGCAGACCGACCGGGTAGAGACTGTCGACGCCGGCCTCCTCCATGCGATGGAGCCTGTGGAGCGTCTCGGAGAGCGGGTCCTTGAAGTCCCCGGCGTGCTTGTAGACGTCGGTGCGCCCGTTGATCACCAGGTGTACCCCGGCTTGGTCGGCGGCCTGCCGGATCCCGGCCAGGTAGTCGGCATGCTCCTGGGCCGAGCGCATCGCTCCCCGGGAATGGGCGACGTCCTCGATGTTGATGCCCACGACGCCGGCGGCCAGCGTCCGTTCGACGAGTTCAGCCGGTGGGGTGTCGTAGCCGGATTCCAAGTCCGCGGAGACCGGGATGTCCACACCGGCGGTGATGCGGGCGATGGCCTCCAGGGCCTGCTCCAGACTCATCGCCTCGCCGTCGGCCGCGCCGAGGGAGTCTGCCAGCGGGTGGCTGCCCACGGTGAGCGCCTCGAAGCCGGCTTCCTCGATGAACCGCGCGGACCAGACGTCCCAGGCGGTGGGCAGGACCACCGGGGCCTGCCGGTGGTGGAGGTTCAGCAGGGTGTCAGCGCGGGCGGCGAGCTCGGCGGTGCTGGGAGCGGGGGTCATGGTGAGGTCCTCTCGGGGTTTGCGGGATGGGGGGGTCGAGGTGTGTGAAGCGGGGGGGAGGCTGCCGGCTCGGGCGGAACGACCGGTCACCGACCCAGCACGTGCCGCAAGGCCTCCTCCAGGGTGGGGTGGCGGAAGGCGTAGCCGAGATCCAGAGCCTTCTCCGCGCTGGCGTCCTGGTCCGCCATGACCAGTTCCCGTGACCCCTGGGCCCCCAGCAGGAGCTTGGGGCCGAAGGAGGGCGTGGGAAGCGCCGAGGGCCGCCGGAGCACCGCGCCGAGGCACCGGGCGTAGGCCCGCGCCGTGACGGGGGCAGGAGCGACACCGTTGACCGGGCCTCTGGCCGACGGGGTCAGGGCCAGGTGGACGATGAGCCCCGCGATGTCATCCAGGCTGATCCAGCTCTGCATCTGAGGGCCTCCCAGCGGGCCGCCCACCCCGACGGCGAACAGCGGCAGCATCTGCTGCAGTGCGCCTCCGGAGGGTGACTGCACGAGGCCGGTGCGGATGGTCGCCACACGCACGCCTGAGGTCTCGGCCCGGCGGGCCGCGCTCTCCCAGGCCCGGCACACCTCGGCGAGGAAGTCCGTGCCGGAGGGCATGCTCTCGGTGAGCTGACCGGCGGCTCCGACTCGGTCCTGCGCAGTGGCGCCGTACCAGCCGATGGCCGAGCCGCTGATCAGGGCGCGCCCCCTCGGGCTGGTCTCCTCCAGGTGGGCCAGCGTCTCAGCGAGGAGAGTGGTGCCGTCCACGCGCGAGGAGCGCACCCGGCGCTTGTGCTCATCGGTGAATCGGGAGGCCAGCGGCCGGCCGGCCAGGTTGATGACGACGTCCACGTCTGCGAGCGCCTGCTCGTCCAGCTGCCCGGAGTCCGGATCCCAGGCGATCTCCCCGACTCCGGTCTCCGACTCCCCCGCCTCGGTCCGGCTGAGGTCCCGACGGACCAGCCGCCTGACCTCGATGCCGGCACCGCCGAGCAGCGCGCAGACCTGGGTGCCGATCATCCCCGAGGCACCCGAGACGGCGACCACCTGGGGACCGTCCGCGCAGGCGTCGTCCGCGACGTCCAGATGGGATCGACGCTCTCGCTGCTGGGAGGCCAGTCGGCTATGGCTCTGATGGAAGGCGAGGTCCTGGGCCGTCTGGTGGGCGCGGAAGGTGAAGACCCGGTGCAGCTCCTGCTCCAGGCTGTGCTGGATGCGGCGTCGCAGCGGACCGGGCAGGCGGGATTCGGCCGGATGCTGGTAGGTGATGGTCTCGCGCAGCAGGGTGCCCTGGCCCTGGTCCAGGAACTCCCGCTCGTGGCGCCAGCTGTGCATGGGCCCGGAGATCATCACATCAGTGAATCCGTGGCCCGGGCGGAAGTCCTCATGCCGGGAGTGCCAGGCCAGTCGGCTGCGCGGAGAGAATGGCAGCACGGAGCCGGCCAGGCCGGCGGCGGCGGTGGCGCTGGCCCCGAAGAGCCCGGGGAGGTTGAGCGTGATCCGGGATTCCGCGCCGTCGACGGGGCCGTCCTCCGGCTCGGCGAGGACCTCACCGGCGAAGGGCGGGTGCAGCCGGGTCAGCGCACCGCGGCGGGTGTACCAGGCGAACACGTCGTCGCGGGCGAATGGCAGATACGTCTCATGCTCGAATCGCGACATCGGCCCTCCCGGCCCGGACTCCTCGGCCGCTGACGGAGGTTCTTCCCGTCGGCGGCCCTCTCGCCGCAATCTATCACTCCCGCGGCCCTCCAGGGAGCCTTCCTGCGTCGCTGAGCAGGGCGTCTGACACGCGAGGGAGCCCGGAGGGCCAGCTGTCAGTCGGCCGTGGAAGAGTGGTCGTCATGACTGAGACTGCAGTGGACTCCGCCTTCCATGCCGAGGCCCGTGAGCGCCTCACCGCGCTGACCGGACGTGACGATGACTTCCGTCCGGGCCAGCTGGAGGCCATCTCCGCACTGGTGGAGCAGCGCCGCCGGGTGCTGGTGGTGCAGAAGACCGGATGGGGCAAGTCGGCGGTGTACTTCCTGGCCGCGCATCTGCTGCGCAGTCGGGGGCGTGGGGTGAGCCTGATCGTCTCCCCGCTGATCGCGCTGATGCGGGATCAGATCGCTGCGGCCACCCGCGCCGGAGTGCGGGCGCAGGCGGTGAACTCGGCCAACGCCCACGAGTGGGACTCCGTGCTGGAGGCGTTGGCCGCCGATGAGCTGGACGTGCTGCTGATCTCCCCGGAGCGGCTGGCCAATCCGCGTTTCCGCGATGAGGTGCTGCCGGGGCTGCTGGACCGGCTGGGCATGCTGGTGGTGGACGAGGCCCACTGCATCTCCGACTGGGGCCATGACTTCCGCCCCGACTACCGGCGGATCGGGGAGATCGTCCGCAACCTGCCGACGGCGGTCCCGGTGCTGGCCACCACCGCGACGGCGAACTCCCGGGTGGTGGAGGATGTCGCCGCCCAGCTCTCCCCGGCCGGGGATGCCAGCGGCAAGGAGGTCCTGGTGCTGCGTGGCAGCCTCAGCCGGGATTCGCTGCGCCTGGGTGTGCTGACCCTGCCGGACTCGGAGCAGCGGATCGCCTGGTTGACCCAGCATCTGGGCTCGCTGGCCGGCAGCGGGATCGTCTATGCGCTGACCGTCTCGCAGGCGCAGGATCTCACCCGTCACCTGCGGGAGCACGGCCACGATGTGGTCGCCTACACCGGACAGACGGACCCGGACGAGCGTGCCCAACTGGAGCAGGCGCTGAAGGAGAACCGAGTGAAGGCGCTGATCGCCACCTCGGCGCTGGGGATGGGCTTCGACAAGCCGGACCTGGGCTTCGTGGTGCACCTGGGGGCGCCCTCGTCGCCGGTGTCCTACTACCAGCAGATCGGCCGTGCCGGCCGTGCGGTGGACAACGCTGATGTGCTGCTGCTGCCGGGCCGAGAGGACGTACGCATCTGGGAGCATTTCGCGCAGGCCTCGATGCCCACCCAGGAACGTGCGGATGCGGTGCTGGCCGCGCTGGCCGAGCACCCGGAGGAGACGCTCTCGGTGGCCCGGCTGGAGGCGATGGTGGAGATCCGCCGCTCCCCGCTGGAGCTGCTGCTGAAGGTGCTGGAGGTCGACGGCGCGGTGCACCGGGTGCGCGGCGGATGGGTTTCCACCGGGCGCGGGTGGGTCTATGACGCCGAGCGCTATGACACGATCCTGCGGCTGCGCAGGGCCGAGCAGCAGTCGATGCTGGACTATGAGCGGCTGCCTCCCGGGCAGTGTCGGATGGCGTATCTGGCCGCAGCCCTCGACGACGACGCCGCCACCGCCTGCGGCCGCTGCGACACCTGCGCGGGGCCGTGGTTTCCCCGTGAGCTGGATCAGGACTCGGTCTCTGAGGCCCGGGTCTCGATGGACCGGGTCGGGGTGGAGATCGCCCCGCGCAAGCAGTGGCCCACCGGGCTGGGCGCCCTGGGACTCTCGCTGAAGGGCCGGCTGGGTCCGGGCGAGGTGGCCGAGGAGGGCCGGGCGCTGGCCAGGCTGTCTGATCTGGGCTGGGGCCCGGCGGTGCGTGAAGCGATCCAGGGCGAGGACGCCCCGGTGCCGGATCAGCTGGCCTCTGCGGTGGTGCGGGTGCTGGCGGAATGGGGCTGGGAGCGGCGGCCGGATGTGGTGGTGTCGGTGCCCTCCCGGCGCCACCCGCGGCTGGTCGATTCCCTGGCCCGCGGGGTGGCCCAGGTCGGACGCCTGCCCTATGCCGGGGCGCTGGAGCCCGTCGACGGCGGGCCCTCCAGCTCACCGGAGGCGAACAGCGCCTTCCGACTGGCCGGGCTGCTGGGCCGGTTCCGGGTGCCCGAGGAGATGGCGTCTCAGCTGCAGGGTGCGGCGGTGCTGCTGGTGGATGACGAGGTGATCTCCCGGTGGACGCTGACGGTGGCGGCCCGGGAGCTGCGAGGTGCCGGGGCGGATCGGGTGCTGCCCTTCGCTCTGGGCATGCGCGGCTGAGATGCGGCGCGACTGAGACCAGGCGCGGCGGGCCGGGCGGGGCCGGCGGCGTGCGTGTCCCTCCGCCTCCGCGGCCTCAGTGCGGGCCGTAGGGGTCCTCCGCCGGGGCCAGGCCCAGGAGCCGGCCCATCTCGGGGACGCTTCCGACGATGACCTCCCAGACCATGTCGTCGTGGATGGCGCCGTAGTCGTGGGCGATCTTGTTGCGCATGTCCGTCATGTACCGCCACCGGACGCCAGGGTGCTGCTGCTTCCATTCGGCGTCGAGCCGGCGGCTGGCCTCGGCGATGATCTCTACGGCGCGTTCCGCGGTGCGACGTCGCAGGTAGGAGTCCTGGGAGGGGCCCATGTACATCTCGTAGCCGTCGGCGACGATGTCACGGCACACGGCCAGCTGTTCCGCGATGTCTTCCAGGAGCTCGGGGGTGCGGTCGGGGTGATGTCGGGGGTCGGTCACAGGGCGATCGATTCCTTCAAGGCCTGCTGGGCGCGGGCCCCCTTCAGCGGGCGTCCGGTCAGCAGGTTCACGTCGACCGGTATCCCCAGCAGGCCCTCCAGGTGGCGTTGGAGTCCGAAGATCTCCAGCGGCTGGCGCTGCTGCGGGTCGGCGTACTCCACGAAGAGGTCCAGGTCGCTGGAGGCTTCCGCGGTGCCGCGGGCCACGGAGCCGAAGACACGCACTCCGGTGAACCCGTGGGTCTCGGCGGCCTGCTTGATCGTCTCCCGGTGGCGCTGGAGCAGCTCAGCAGGGTCTGGGGTCAGGGCCGCATGGAGTCTCTGCCGCATCGGTACGCTCAGGGGTCGGCGCCCGCTCTCGACGGCGGCGATGACCGACTGGGTGGTGCCGATCGCCTCAGCGAGCTGCTGCTGGGTCCGGCCGAGGGCGCGTCGGCGTGCCCGCAGGATCTCCCGCGGGGTCATCTCGTGCAGCGACGGTGCGACCTCATCCATGCCTCCACGGTATAGCGGACCTCTGCTATGAGCCAGGGGCGGCCTGCCCGCCGTCTCCCCCCGCGATGGGCCCGTCAGTGCCGGCGCAGCGTGACGTCCGCGGCCTGCTCGCGGCCGAAGGCCCAGAGGATGAGCTCCCCGGGGGCGCCTTCGAGGCTGATCATCGGGTCTTTCGAAGACCCATGGGTGACGGAGCCGAAGCCGGGGCTGATGAAGGTGATCCGCCGGTTGTGCTTGCGCGCGGCGGCCAGGAACAGCGTCCGGGAGGCGTGCTGCCACAGTCTCCGCTGGACAGCTTCGGGCGCCCGACGGCGGCGCGGCTGCAGCTCCGTTCCGACGGTCTCGGCATCAGCGGGATCAGTGTCAGCCGGTTCGATGTCAGCCGGTTCCTCGTCCGAGAGGCTCAGTTCCTCGGCGCGCAGCACGTCCTCGGTGTGGACGAAGAACTCCACGGTGTTGACCGCGTCGTCCACGGCACGGGAGCGGGCCGGGTGCCAGGAGGGCACTCCCGCCTCGATGCGGTCCAGCAGATCCTCGAAATCCATCTTCTCGAAGGTCTTGTACTTCTCCCGCGCGGCGTCGCCGACGACGGGCAGCTCCTGCCCGAACACCAGGTGCGGCCGGGCGTCGCGTGCCGCCACATGGACGGCCAGATCGTGGGCGGTCCAGCCCTCACAGAGGGTGTGGGCGTGCGGACCGTGCTGCCGCAGTGCTCGGACCAGGGCCTGGCGTTCGGCGGCGGCGGTGGAGCGGAGGGAAGGTGAGGTCACGGAGCATCCTGTCGTCGGGGGGGCGGGCGGGGGTCATCGGTCGTGGAGGAGGCCATCAGGGGGCGGCGAGCCCTTGGAGCCCCTCGACCATCATTCGGCTGCTGTATTCACCACGGGCGGGCCAGTGCGGCGGGCATGCCGGGCAGTCCTTCCGGGGCCACCCAGAGCTGGCCGCCCACGGTGGTGCGTCCCACGGCATGGGCGTTGCGCAGCGAGGGGACGTTCTCCGGGTGGATGCTTCCCCAGAGCACTGTTCCCGGCTCCGGGTGGGGCAGCTCCTCGCAGAGCCGCTGCAGCACGGCCGGGCCGTATCCGCGGCCGCGATGGTCTTCGTCCAGGCAGATCTCCTGGACCAGGTGGCCGCTGAGGCCGTGGTCGTCGTCGCGCGGGGCGGAGACCACCCCGGCGGGCTCACCATTGGCGAAGATCTCGAACAGGGCCCCGTCCTCGGAGGCCTCTTGCAGCTCGTCGGGACCCGCCGGGGTCGCCCAGCGGGTGCCTTCCGGGTGGGCGGCGTAGATCTCGGCTACCCGTGCCGCGGCCAGGGTCGGGTCCATCGGCTCGAGGCTCACCCGCCGGTAGGAGGCCACCCGGGTGCGGTGGTTGATCCCCCGGATGAGCCCGGCCACCAGGTACTGGTCCACCGCCGAAGGGCCGATGCCCGAGGCGTCGTGGACCTCGGCGAGACCGGAGTCCGGGTCCCCGACGGTGAGCCGGGCGGTCAGCGGACGGAACTCCTTCAGGTCCTCCGCCGCCTCAGTGACGATCCTGCGGATGTTCTCCGGGGTCGGGCTCAGCGAGGAGGCGATGACGTCGACAAAGGGGCAGGTGAGATCGCGGCCGCGGAACCTGATGCCGATCACCGACCAGCCGCCGTCGTCGTGGGTGATCCGTCGGTCCGCCCAGAGCAGCGGATCCTCGACGTCCACGTGGACGTCATCGGCGGCGGCGGACTCGTCGGCCTGCACGAGGTCGCGGACTTCCGCCCCGAACTCGGGGTTCTCCAAGCGCTCGGCATCGGGCTCCAGCGCGGTGCGCAGCTGGGCCAGCAGCCGGTCCTGGGCGTACCAATCCCTCAGTTGGAGGCCGGTCCAGGCGGCCCGGGCGGCGGCGAGATCATCGAGAAGTTCTCCCATGTCACGACCCTACCGAAGCCCGGCGGCCCGGCACAGGGGTGGTCGATCCGGAGCGCTCGGTCAGGCAGTCGATCAGAACAGCTGGCGCCAGTTGGTGCGGGCCAGGTCCACCAGCTCGTCGCCGCGGCCGGAGAGCACCGTGCGGATGGCGTAGAGGGTGAAGCCCTTGGCCTGCTCGGCGGTGATGGCCGGCGGCATGGAGAGCTCCTGCCGCTCGGTGACCACATCCAGCACCGCGGGGCCCTCGTGGGCAAAGAACTCCTCCACCGCGGCCGGGAGGCCCTGGGAGGTCTCTACACGGATGCCACGGATGCCCATCGCCTCGGCGACGTCGGCGAAGCTCGGGTTGGTCAGGCCGGTGCCGTAGTTGACGAAGCCGGCGGCCTTCATCTCCACCTCCACGAAGTTCAGCGAGGAGTTGTTGAAGACCACGGTCTTCACCGGCAGCTGCGCCTGGGTCAGCGTGAGCAGCTCCCCGAGCATCATGGTCAGTCCGCCGTCGCCGGCCAGGGCGACGACCTGCCGGCGCGGGTCCGCGGAGGCCGCACCGATGGACTGGGTCAGCGCGTTGGCCATGGAGCCGTGGGAGAAGGACCCGATGAGCCGGCGTCGGCCGTTCATGGTCAGGTACCGGGAGGCCCAGACCACCGGGGAGCCGACGTCGGGGATGAAGGCAGCGTCGTCGGCGGCGGCCTCGTCGATCAGCCGGGCCAGGTACTGCGGGTGGATGGTCCGCTTCGAGGGTGTGGCCAGCGAGTCGAGGTCCTTGCGAGTGCGACGGTAGTGCTTGGTGGCGCCGTCGAGGTGCTTGGAGCTGGCGTGGGCGTCCAGCCGGGGCAGCAGCGCAGCGACGGTCTCTTTCACTCCCCCGACCAGTCCGACGTCGACCCTGGTGCGGCGGCCGATCTGTGCGCCGCGGATGTCGACCTGCACCACGGTGGCGCCCTGCGGGTAGAACTGCTGGTAGGGCAGGTCGGCGCCGAGGACCAGCAGCGTCTCGGCGGCTTCCATGGCGTGGTACCCGGAGGAGAATCCGAGCAGGCCGGTCATGCCGACGTCATAGGGGTTGTCGTACTCGACGTGCTCCTTGCCGCGCAGCGCGTGGACGATGGGCGCCTGGAGCCGCTCGGCGATCTGCAGCAGCTCGTCATGGGCGCCGGCCGCACCGGCGCCGGCGAGGATGGTGACCCGGTCGCAGCCGTTGAGCGCCTCGGCGGCGGAGGCCAGGGCGTCCTCGGCCGGGGTGACCACGGAGCTGGTGGCCCGGATCGTCTCCGGCGCCGCCGTGATCTCCTTCAGGGCGACGTCCCCGGGGATTACCAGCACCGCCACGCCGCGCTTCTCGAGCGCCTCGCGCATGGCAATGCGCATCAGCCGGGGCATCTGCTCGGCGTGGGTGACGTGCTCCACGTAGACGCTGCACTCGCGGAAGAGCTCCTGCGGGTGGGTCTCCTGGAAGTAGCCGGAGCCGATCTCCTCGCTGGGGATGTGCGCGGCGATGGCCAGCACCGGGGTCCGCGAGCGCTGGGCGTCGTAGAGCCCGTTGATCAGATGCAGGTTGCCGGGTCCGCAGCTGCCCGCGCAGACGGCCAGCTCACCGGTGACCTGGGACTCGGCACTGGCGGCGAAGGCGGCGGTCTCCTCGTGGCGGACCTGGACCCACTCGATGGTGCCGGCGGCGCGCAGGGCGTCGGTGAAGCCGTTGAGCGAGTCTCCCGGAATCCCGTAGACCCTCTGCACCCCGCTGGCGTGCAGGGTGTCGACCATGGTGCGTGCGACTGTGGGCATCGGATGTTCCCCTTCCGTGGCAGAGGGCGGCCGGTGACCGCCGGATCCTCGGCGGGGGCCGCCTCGAGCTGAGTCTAGGACTGTGCGCGGCTGCTGGCTATGAACGGAGTCACGGCGACGGGGTGAGCTTGGGGCAGCCTTCTGTCCCCGTCGTCTTCGTTCGTCCCCGTGGAATTGCGCGGGGACGAACGAAGACGACGGGGACGAAGGAGGCCGAAGGCCTGACATGATGCACTCCTCACATTTTTAGACTGACCAGTCAGTTCAAGCGTAGGATGGTCGCATGCTGAGACTTCAGGATGTGGCCTTCGACGGTCATCGCGGTCGGATTCTCGACCCCACCAGCTTCTCCGCGGCCGACGGCGCCCTCTCCGGTTTGCAGGCCTCCACCTCCCTGGCGCGGACCTCCTTGGCGCTGATCAGCTCCGGACGGATGGTGCCGGACCAGGGCACGGTGCTCCTCGACGACGTCGAGGATCTGCGCGCACTCCGGCACCGGACTGCTCTGGTGGACTCCCCCGGCATCACCGCCCCGGAGCACCATATGACCGTGAAGAACGTGGTCTCCGAGTCGCTGGCCCTGCGGCCGCTGCGCAGCCGGGTGGGCCGCGAGGCCCGGCGGATCGGGGTCCGCGCCTGGCTGGCGGAGCATGAGGCGGAGGACATCGCCGGGGACCGGATCGACACGCTGGAGCCGCTGCGTCGGCTCGGCCTGCTCATCGAGCTGGCCTTCTCCGACCCGGCCGTCCGCTTCGCCGTGGTCGATTCGCCGGACCGCCACGACGTCGATCTCGATGAGCTGGCCGACTTCCTGAGCGACCGTTGTGATTTCGACTCCGGCCGGGCCCTGCTGGCCCTGCTGGAGACGCCTCCGGTCCGGGAGGACATCACCTGCGGGTTCGCCGGCCACCACGAGGAGCCGCCGCGTGCCGATGAGGATTCCGCCGCAGGAGTCGAAGGCGTCGACGAGGCCTATCCAGAGGATGAGCTGGTCGAGGACCACGCCCTGGAGCAGCCCGCTGAGGACTCACCCGCCGACGAGGCTCCCCTGGACGAGGCTCCCGCTGACGACGCTCCCGCTGAGGACGCAGCGGCTGCGGCGCAGGAGAGCGACTTGGATGACCTTCTGGAGGGCAAAGAATGACGTTCCTGCGACTCGTGCGCTCGGAGTTCGCGCGGATGACCAGCAGCTTCACTCCGTTGATCACGATCTTCGGGCTGGCGCTGGTGCCGGTGCTCTATGCGGGCATCTACCTGTATGCGAACTGGGATCCCTACGACAATCTGGAGCACGTCGACGCGGCCCTGGTGAATCTGGACGAAGGGGCGGACTTCGACGGCGAGCACCGCACTGTCGGTGACGACGTCGCCGAGGAGCTCATCGACGACGCCTCCTTCGGCTGGGAGACCGTCGACTCCCGGGAGGCCGCTGAGGCGGGGGTGGCCTCGGGCAAGCACCAGTTCGCGCTGATCATCCCGGAGGACTTCTCGGAGGCGCTGGCCTCGCCGTCGAGCTTCGAGTCTGCTGATCAGGCGATCCTGGACATCACCACCAATGAGGCGAACAACTATCTGCTGAGCAACATCGTCAGCGTGCTGGCCTCAGAGGTCCATGAATCGGTCTCCAGCGAGGTCGGCCAGGAGACCGCTGATGCCATGCTGACCGGTTTCGGGCAGATCCACCGGCAGCTGATCGACGCCGCCGATGGCGCCGGGCAGCTCCACGACGGCGCCGGCGAGCTCAGCGACGGCATCGGTGAGCTTCACTCCGGTTCCGTGGAGCTGGCGGACGGGGCCGGGGACCTCGACGACGGCGTCGATGAGCTGGTGACCGGCCTGGGTGAGCTCTCCGAGGGCACCGAGCAGCTCTCCGACGGGGCCGATGAGCTCTCCACCGGCGCCTCCTCCCTCTACAACGGAATGTCTGAGCTGCAGGAGGGCGCCGACGCGGTGGACACCGCCGCCGGGCAGCTCTCCGCCGGCGCCTCGGAGCTGAACACCGGGATCAGCACCCTCAGCGAGGGCGCCGAGCAGGTGGCCGACGGCAATGAGGCGCTCTCGAGCGCCTCCCATGAGGCCAGCGACATCATCTCGGAGTTCGAGGCTTCGGCCGAGGGGCGTGCGGACCAGGCGGTGCAGGACCTCCTTGACGCCGGGGTGATCGAGGAGGAGCAGGTGGAGGAGGCGCGCGGCGCGCTGGATGCCGTGGCGGAGGACTCTGAGCTGATCACCCGCGCCCAGACGGCGCGCACGGAGCTGGGTGAGGCCCAGGAGGACATCGATCAGCTCGCCACCGGTGCGCGTGAGGTCGCTGATGGGGCCGATGAGCTGCTCGCCGGCAGCTCGACGTTGGCCGATGGTGCCGCGGAGCTGGCGGACTCCACCCCTGACCTTTCGGACGGGGTGAGCACCGCCCGCGATGGCGCCCTGCAGCTGAGCACCGGAGCCTCGGACCTCTCCGATGGGGCTGACACCGCCCATGACGGGGTCGGGCAGCTGGCCATCGGCGCCGGGGAGCTCAACGACGGGGCGACCGGGCTCAGCGACGGCGCGGTGGCCCTGCGTGATGGCCTCCTCGAGGCCTCGGACGGCTCGATGGAACTGACCGACGGCGCCGAGGAGCTGGCCGCCGGCCTGGATGACGGGGCCGAGGAGGTGCCGAACCCTGATGATGATGAGCGTGAGGAGATCAGCGAGGTCATCGGCAACCCGCTGAAGGTCAACCAGACGGCGCAGACCGAGGCCGGCAACTATGGGGCCGGGATGGCGCCGTTCTTCCTGGCCCTGTCGCTGTGGATCGGTGCGCTGGTGATGCTGCAGGTGCTGCGGCCGACCTCCACCCGGGCGCTGGCTTCCAACGCCCCGTCGGCGTCGATCGCGCTGGGCTCCTGGGTGCCGTTCCTGCTGCTCTCGCTGACGCAGAGCCTGCTGCTCTATGGGGCCGTCGTCGCCGGACTGGGCCTGTCTCCGGCGCATCCGTGGCTGGCTCTGGCGGTGCTGTTCGCCGCGTCCATGGCGTTCTCCGCCCTGGTGCTGGGGGTGGTGGCGCTGCTGGGCAATCCGGGCAAGATGCTGATGATCCTGCTGCTGGTGCTGCAGCTGGTGGCCTCGGGCGGCACGTTCCCGCCGGAGACCCTGCCGGAGCCGCTGCAGGCTCTGCACCCGGTGCTGCCGATGAGCTATGTGGTCGATGGCCTGAGGCATGTCATCTACGGTGCGGACCTGGCTACGCTGTCCACTACGCTGGCCGCGCTGCTGGCGACCACCGGGGTGGGGCTGACGCTGCTGGTGCTGGCAATCCGGAAGAAGAAGATGTGGAGCCTGAAGCGGCTCCAGCCGGCGATCGAGGAGGCCGCATGAGCGCGGTGAGCGAGACGGACAGCGAGCGGCAGACAGCCGGGAGTCCACGAGCGAGCTCACGAGGAGTTTCACGGCGGGGTTCAGCCCGGGTGCGTCTGCTGCAGGCGATGATGGCCCTGGATGATCACCGCAGCGTGCACGAGCATTCCGTGGAGGAGCTGGCGGCGATCGCCGGGGTGGCTAAGGGCTCGGTGTACTACCAGTTCGGCTCCAAGGAGAACCTGGTCCGGCAGATGCTGGTGCACGGGGCGGAGGAGCTGCAGCGGATCATGGATGACCTCGACGACGTCGGCGATCTCGCCACGGTGCGGGCCAGCCTGGCCAGCCAGATTCGGGCGGCCTTCGCCTTCCTGCGGGACTACCCCTCCTTCACCGGACTGGTGGCCTACGCCCTGGCTCGGCGGCGCGATGACGAGTCCCAGCAGCTGCGCTCCGAGAAGGAGGCCATCGTGGCCCTGCTGACGGACCGGCTGACCCGGCTCGACACGGCCCGAGTGGCTGAAGGGTACGCCGAGACGCCGTCGTCCCCGGCCCGGCTGGAGGTCACCGCGACCGCGCTGCTCTCGGCGGCGGTGACCCTGAGCGTGGACCAGCACACCACCCACCAGGAGTGGTCCGAGGAGGACTGCGTGCAGGCGTTGGTGGCGATGTCGGCCGGCGGGCTGGGGTGAGTACGGCGCACGCGACCGCTGGGACCCCGCGACGACGAGGCCTCAGTCGGCCGTCATGGTCTCCAATTCGACGTCGAGTCCGGCTTCAGCCAGCCGACGAGCCGCTTCGACCGCATGGCGTGTGCTATGAGTCTTGCCGCCAGTTTCGGCGCACAACGTGGAGATGATCTTCGGGTGGATGAAGCGGCCGCCTAACGGGTCTGCGGTGCGGTCATTCCACCACCGCGCCTCAGCCCGTGCCTGGACGATCGACTCCGACGCTTGGACGTTCAGGATCAGAGCATTGTCATACTGCCCGTCGTCGACGAGCTCCCGCTCCAACTGGTCCACGATCCCATGCCAGTGCAGGGTCCCTTCGATGATGATGTTCTCCTGGCGAGCCAGGCATTCCCGGCGGATGAGATCTGCCGCTCTGACCGACTGCGCGTGGACGCACCATGCCACCTCCCTGGGAGTGAGTCTGCGGCCGTCAGGAAGCACGTACGCGTCCAGCCGCGTCAAGAAGCCCTGACGGAGGAACCGCTCCAGAAGCTCGTCCTTCAGCGCGTCCGGATCGATACGTCGATATCCCCGCAGCTGATCCGCCCGCTGCTCAATCGCGTGGGACTTTCCTGCTCCGGGTGGACCAGAAGTGATGACGGCCGCACACCCTTCCACGAGACCTCGCCGCTCAGGATCATGAAGGTGGGAGCCCACGACGTCTGCCACGATCCGGTCGATGTCCGGTGCCGCAGGAAGGTCGAGCTGAATCCCAGCAGATTCGACCGTGGAATCCGGAGGCGTCCTGTCGACGAGCCAGCGGTGACAGGCGTGACGCGCACTCACGAAGCAGCGTTGTCCCTGATCTGCTGAAAGTCCTCTGGGGGCAGCATCCCGTTGACAGACGCCTGGATGAGGTCGTCCCACGTTCCGGGAACGTAACCGTCGTAAGACCCTTCAGGGATCCTCCCCGCCTCATAGGTGCGGCTGACAAGATCTTCGATCATGGCCTCATGTGTCACTTCTCCGATCAGCCAACGGGCGATGACTTCCATCGGCCGGGGATTCTCACGCTGCTCCTCGATCTGCTCACGACGGCGACTGATGCGGTGCACTGTGGCCTGGGACAGCCCAGACTCCTCAGCTGCCTGCGTCTGCGTCCTGCCCTGATCCAGGAGCTGCACCACCAGTCGATCACGATCGATGGCATCCACCAGCTGCCGGGCACGCAGTCTCTGAGGGGTGACCTCCCTGAAGTCCTTCGCCGTGAGTCGTCCCCTCGGACGTTCCAGCAGTGCCATGAACACCTCCTTATTCACCATGAATAGTACGCCGCGGTGATACCGCCGTGAAGCCATGCCGCCCATCGGCCACTTCTGGGAACATCCAGCACTCCCGAGCTGTTCATACTTGTAGAAACAACTAACCGGTGGCCGGACTGCGGTCACCGCCGACGCCGCAAGGATGAGCTCTCATGCCGAACGTCTCCCCCGACTCCATCCCGGCCGCTGACGGCCGCGCCTTGAACCCTGCCACCGCCATGGACGCGGTCACCCTGCGCGTAGGCGATCTGGAGGCGATGTCCGCCTACTACGAGACCGCCCTGGTGATGGAGCCGTTGCAGGAGCGCACCTGGGGCCGGGAGGTCCACCGGGTGCTGGGCCGCGGTGCCACTCCAATGGTGCGGCTGATCCATACCCCGGATCTGCCCGGGGTGGACCCGCATGAGGCGGGCCTGTTCCACACGGCGTTCCTGTTCGAGGACGAGTCCTCCCTGGCGGCGACCGTCCATCGTGCCGCGCGGCACCCGCGGTCCCGGTATGTCGGCTCGGCCGACCATCTGGTCAGCGAGGCGTTCTACTTCACCGACCCGGAGGGCAACGGCATCGAGCTCTACCGGGACAGGCCCCGGGAGACCTGGGAGGTCACCGGGACGCAGGTCCGCATGGACAATCTGCCGCTGGACCCGAACGGTTACCTGCGCCGCCACCTGGACCAGGAGGTGCTCGACGCCGGCGCCGCCCGCGCCGGGACGGTGGGTCACGTCCACCTGCAGGTGGGCGACGTCGCCAGGGCGCGTGAGTTCTATGTGGGCGCAGTGGGTTTCGACCCCACCGCCAGCTGGAACAGCGCCCTGTTCGCCTCGGCCGGCGGCTATCACCACCACGTGGCGATGAATACCTGGAACAGCCGTGGGGCCGGGCCCCGGTCCTCCCGCCTGGGGTTGGGTGACCTGGCGATCACCGTGCCGGGCCGCGAGGACCTGGACGCCCTGGTGTCCCGGTATCGCGCGCAGGGGATCAGCTTCGCCGATGAGGGGCACCGGGTGGTCACCGAGGACCCGTGGGGCACCCAGGTCTCGGCGGCCGTGCCGGGTACAGAGACCGAGGAGCTGCTCAGCCGGTGAGGCGCCCTATTCCTGGATGTACATCGGCGCCACGTTCCCTCGAAGCTTGGGCCGGCTGAGGCCGCGCCGGTGCAGGGTCAGCCCGAGTTCGCCGAGGATCCGGGAGGCCTCCCTGCCGGTGCGAGCCGGCACGTGGGCGGCCATCCAGAGGACTCCCCCGTCGGTCGGCACAACGCCGGGCCGGCGGGTGATGAGCACCGAGGTCCAGCCTTCGCTGAGTGCTCCTCCGTGTTGGGCGGCCCGGGACTCCAGTCCGGAGACCGTCCACTGGGGCACCTTCTTCGGCCCGTAGCCGGGCAGCGCCCAGGCGAGCCCTGAGGGTTCGAACACCTGGGACATCCATCCCAGGACGCGACGCGCCGCTGCAGCGTTCAGACCGAGCTTTCCTCGGTCCGGCACGTCCTCCCCCAAGAGCCCGCCGTCGCTGGTCAGCAGCATCAGCACCTGGCGCAGCTCGTGGGCTGAGGTCTCCCCGGTCAGCAAGTCACCGCGGACGGTCTCCGGGTCCTCGAGCCCAGTGATCTGCGTGTGGAACATTCGCTGGTCCGGGACGTCGAATCTGTCCAAGAAGCTGCGGACCTCGGCAACAAGGTCCACTCCCCTGGCTTCCAGGGCGTTCCGGACGGCCAAGGCCGTGGCGGCGTCGGAGGTGCCGATGATGAGTCCGAGAGCGTCATGCAGGCTCAGCGTCAGGTTGCTGACCCTCTCGCCGGTGTGTCCCCTGGAGCCAGACGGGATCCGCAGAGGTCCGACGACGGCAGCGCGCCGGTGCGCGGCGGTGATCCTCACCGGCATCTCCAGCAGGCCGGGGTCGGCGGCCTCCCGCTCGGCCAGGGCCAGCGCGGCGAGTAGTTTGCCCGTTCCGGCCAGCGGGTGGAACTCGCGGTGGCCCAGGACGTCTCGTCCCACGGCGCCGCCCTCATGCCCTCCGCCGGTCACTCCCCCGATGGCGGCGAGGACGCCGGGGTGAGCCGCTGCCGCTTCCAGCTGCGCGTCAGTGCCGGGGATGTCCGCAGGGATACGGAGAAGGCTGGGGACGTGGACGGGGTGCGTGTCCCGCGCGTCCGCCGGGACGTGCCGCCCCTCCCCGCGGCCGACTCCGTCATGCCAGTCCTCGATCGCCTGTCCGATCTGCCCGAAGAGCTCGCAGGCGGCGATTCGGCCGGGTGTGCCGTCGGGCAGCTCGGTGGGGATGGTCTCGGCGTAGACCGCGACGGCGGCGACCGGGGCGCCGTCGTCGGTGGTGGCTAGCCCAATCTGGGAGAGGCTGCGCAGCCCACGGCCGTTCTTTTCGGCCACGCGCAGCCGGATAGTCTGCGCGACGAGCAGCGGGGTGTGGAGCCCGTGCATGAGTTCGACGGCGAAGCGGCACAGCTGCGGGGTCAGGTGCAGGGCTTCGGCAGCCTCGGTGTTCTGGGTGCCGCGGCCGAGCTGGGCGAGCAGGTGGGCCTGGTCGGCGGCGGTGGTGACGGTCATCTGCTCGATGCTGTGGTGCCAGGTCAGCTCGCCGCTGCGGGGGAAGATCTCCCGATGGAGGGTGTTCCGCATACCCACCCAGGCGCAGTAGTCGTTGACCTGCTGCAGCGCGGCGGCGGCGCGGTCGTCCTGGTGCAGGCTGGCAGGCTGGGCGGGGCTGGCTTGTGTTGCCCCGCCGATGGCGTCGAAGACCAACTGGGTGCAGATGTTGTCCGAGGTGATCATCATCTGCCTCAGGTGGTCCTCCAGGGTGAGCTCGACCCCGGGTGCAAGATCCTTCATGATGCCTGCCTGGACGCCGTCTTTGAGCTCGTCGGTGATGGGCAGCCGCGCGTCCAGTGCCAGCCGGCCCTGGTGGACCAGCGCGAGGCAGGCCAGCAGCAAGCTGACCTTCCGGGTGCTGAAAGAGGCCACCTGAGTGTCGGCGGCTGAGCCGATGGCGGGAAGCTCAGTGCTGGTGATGTCCGAGATCTGCCAGTGGACCGCGAAGGGTGCGTCGGCGGTGAGGTCGCGGATCCGCCGGTCGAGTGCGGCCAGAGGGCGGAGCGGGGTCATGGGTCTCCTGACGGCACGGAAACGGAACAGACTCCTCGACGCTACACGCTCTCGGTGACCTCGTGAGAGGAGCGCGTCACCTGGATATGTCCGAAATGGGACCTAGGTTCTGGATACGCGAAGAACCCGGTCTCTCAAGAGTGAATCCATCGCCGCTTCCCCATCAACGATTCCCGGTCTTCGCGTCATCTGTTGCACCACTCCGTTCCGTTCCGTTCCGTTCCGTGAGGAGACGACCATGTTCACCACAGTCGAGAACCCCATGATCCGCTGCGCCGCAGAGACAACGAAGACGCCCCGGCGCCTCGCCTTGGGCGTGGCAGGCCTGCTGGCCGGCGCCATTGCGCTGACCGGCCGCACCGAGCTGGAGCCGAAAGTCGTCACGGAGACTGTGACCGAGGCCGTCACCGAGGAAGTCGAAGTCGAGGTGGAGGTGGAGCTAGCAAACCTGCATGAGCAGCGCAAGGCCGCCGACGAGCGCGACAAGGAACTCGATGCCCGCGAGGAGCAGGTGGAAACGGACACAGCGTTAGGCCAGGGAGCGTAGCTAGCGACGCAGTGCATCCTCCAGTACCCCAAGGCCCGCGGCCGGACCACGGCAATATGACGGGCCAACATGATCCGAGCAGTCTTGCGGCTCGTCTCCCGTCGTAACTCATCGGAGCAGCTGGGTGCTCACGAAGGTGCTCGCTGTACTTCCTCGCCATGACTCTCATCCTCCATAGGATGAGAGCTTCCATCGGGACTGGGGCAATTCACAGTAGGGTGGCCCTATGGATGAGCCGAAGTCCGCATTTAAGGACCCCAAGCCCACGGCAGAGCGTGTTGTCCAACTTGCTGGACGCGTCCTGACTGGGGATATCCTGCTACCACGATTTCAACGAAACTTTGTCTGGAAGCGAAAGCAGATGCTTGACCTTCTCGACTCGATTTCACGGAACTATCCAATCGGCAGCATGCTGCTCTGGCAATCTCGTCAAGAGCTAGCGAGCGAACGCAATATCGCAGGACTTGAAGTGGCAACGACGAAACCAGATTATCCCGTCAACTATCTGCTTGACGGCCAGCAACGCCTTTCTACTATTTGTGGTGCTCTACACTGGGCACCCGATTCAGCGGACAGCGTGTGGAACTTGGCCTACGATCTCAAGGCTGAGCGGTTCGTGCATCTCGACACTCTAGACGAACCCGCACTCCATGTCGTGCCGCTCCGACATCTTTCAACTCCCTCGACCTATTTCAGTCGATTAGCCGGACTAGATGAAGATCTTTCTTCGCGTGCGAAGATGTTGTTTGATCGGTTCACAGATTACCAAGTAGCCATTGTTACGCTGGGCGATATGCCCATCCAGGATGTTGCTCCCGTATTCGAGCGCATCAATAGCACCGGTACGGCACTGACCATCGTCGATCTGATGCGCGCTGCGACGTGGACGCCAACCTTCGACCTGGTCGATGCGATCGATAGCCTCCGGGAGGACCTGGCTCCGAAGAACTTCAACGGCATCGACCGCAAAACGATGCTGCGAACGGTTGCCGCAGCGGCTGGCCTCGGCTTTGAGGTATCAGCAATCGATGACCTTCGAAATCAAACCGAGGATCAGCTCTCGAAAGCCATCCGAGAGACGCGAGAGGCAGCAAAACGGGCCAGCGACTTCCTTGCGACACAAATAGGAGCGCCAGGCGCGCGCGCTCTACCCTACGCAAACCAATTTGCAGTTCTATGTGAGGTATTTAGAGTCATTCCTCATCCCACAAATGATCAGTATGCAACCATCAGACGCTGGTTTTGGCGCACAACACTTGCAAGCTACTTCGGTGGCTGGAATACGGGACAGATGAGCTCGGACAGGCAGGCAGTTCACGCTTTCGGCAACGGCGAGTCCACCGAGATTGCCAACTCCTCCGTCGCCCCCACGGAATCAATCTGGTCGATCCGTGAATTCCGCGCGAATAGCGCAACATCGAAGATGTTGGCACTCATGTTGTCTCATCACGCCCCGGTGGATCTTATTACTGGCCAAGCAATCGACAAGAATCGTTCGCTGGCTTGGAGTAACGACAAAGAATTTCATCACTTCTTCCCGAAGGCATTCCTTAGGAGAAAAGGGCACGCTTCACGTCGAGCTAACGCAATCGGAAATATGGTTATGCTGACATCGATCAGCAATATTCAGATCCGGGACAAGGCGCCGTCGGTCTATTTATCTGAAGTTGCCGCAACAATCGGCCAGGATGAACTGCGAAACAGGCTCGATAAATCTCTCGTCTCAGAAGCTGCTTACCAAGCGGCACTGGCCGATAACTTCGAGGCATTCCTTGAGGCCCGAGCTGCACACCTTCAGAAACTTGCATTGGCGCTGGCGGGCCTGACGCCTGCGGGAGGGGTCCCTGTAGATGCCACAGTGGCGAGTGACAGCGTGACAGACGACAGCGATAGTGACACGAGCGACTAACTGATGTGGGTCATTAGGTACTTGTCACAGGCGCGTCGATAAAATGGGCTTCCCGCCACAGGACGGAAGTTCCCACACAACTCATCCGCACCAAAGGGCCCGTCCATGATTCACACTCACGCACCCCAGGCCCTCACCGGTCGGCTCCCGTCGGTCACCCGCCACCTGAGCGACGGGATCCCCAAAGACTACGTCGCTGCGGCGTTCCAGGTCTCACGCCCGACCGTGGCCACCTAGGTCGCCCACTACCTCGCTGAAGGCGACGAAGGACTCCAGGACCTGGCCTGTCGACCCGCTCAGAAACCTTGGCGGGCCCCGACAGGGTTCTTCGCCCGGATCGAGGACCTACCCCGACGACGCACATGGTCAGCCCGACGGATCTGGCAGCACCTGGTCACCGGCGGCTAGGACACCGAAGACGGCGAAGGTTCCGAGGCCCGATGGCATGCCCCGGTGGTGATCGCTCTGCGCACCATGGGCGGATGGCTGCACCGACTGGGAATCTCCAGGCTGCAGAATCTCAGCCCCGCCAGTGAGTCCCAGCGGCGACCACCCCGGCAGATCCGCGCCTACTGGCACGGTCTTGTGCTCCACTGGACGTGAATAGGGTCGGGCGGATCCCCGACGGAGGTGGCCGGAGGGCCCGCAGCCACGGTGTCGGCGCGGCGCCGAAAGCCGAACGCGGTCTCGGCGCCCGAGTCGGCTCCACCTACCTGCACTCAGCGGTGGACGGGTACTTCCCGGCTGGCCCACACCGAGGCTCGCGATGACGAGACGGCGGCGACCACGATCAGCTTCTTCGCCCCGGTGCGGGCTCTCTGCGCCGCTCACGGAAGCAGTCGACTGGATCGGGTGGTCACCGACAACAGGTCCTCCTATCGTGCGAACGACATCACCCGAACGGTGGAAGCGCTGACGCGGAAGCATCAGCGGATCCGGCCCTACACGCCGCGGCATAACGGCAAGGTCAAGCGGTTCAACCGCCTCATGATCGACGAGGTGCTCTACACACGCATATGTGCTTCAGAACAGGCTCGAAGAGACGACTTGGCGGTGTAAACCAATCACTACAACTATCATCGTCCACATACCGCCTGTGGTGAGGTGCCTCCGGCCTCACTGGTCCCGGCCCGTTGCAACAACGTCATGCCCTCCTACATCTAGCGGCAGAGGAGAACTCCATGGACTTTCAGATCTCATCGGTGACATCACCGTCCCGACAGCGGAAGGTTCACGCTCTGGCTCATCAGCACATCACTGGGTATGGAAGCCCCAGCCATGTAAAACGAGAACGGGCTACCTATGAACGGGACCTGCGCACCGCGTTCTCAGGTGAATCGGTGCCCGAAGGAGACTTCATCGGTACGGTGGCAAGCGACTCCGGAGATCTGATCGGAGGTGTCATCATCGAACACTGTGCTCCTCGTCCCCTCCTACGCTCCTCCCCTGAGACGGGGAGACTCTACGCCCAGCACCATCGTAACCTCTCAGGAATGTTCGTCGTCCCCGAGTACCAGGGTCAGGGCATTGCAAGCTTGCTGCTGGAGACCGCTTACCAGGTCGTCCGAGAACAAGGCGCGCGCTACATCGAAGGCTTCGTCGACATCCGGCACCCCCAGGCGGTCCGGGTCTACAAGCACGCAGGGTTTACGGTGACGCCACTGAACCAGGGGCTCCCACCGAGAGAACCGACCCAGTTCACGATTCATCACCCTTCAGGAATCAACGGCTACTGGTTCTATCGGGATCTCTACCAGTAAAGCCCCATACAGTGGTGTACCGGTCCCGAGGCTCGTGACCGCCTGCGGCTTGGACGGGGCGCGGCCATAAAGTGGCCCTTCGAGGAGTCTCCTGCAACCCACTCAAGAGGACATCACCGGTATGACCGCTGCTCAGGTTCTCGACCTTGCCACTGAACAGTCAGTAAGTCTTGAGATGGTCGGCCTGGGGCGGGCTGGCGGGGTTGCTGTCGCCCCCTGATTCCGGGTGTGACTCGTGAGTCGCCTGACCCATACGGAGTGTCTTTTCCAGGATCTGCCCGTCTGGTTTCGGGTGCCGACGAATCAGGAGCTTCCCACAGACCCAGTGCGCTCCTGGGGTCCGCCAACGCAATGACGTGGTCGCGGTCTTCCCCGGTCGAGAATCCATCGTCCGGCTGATCGTGGCCGTGTTGGCGGGGCAACTTGATGAATGGGCCAGCACCGCCGAGGCCACAGCCACTGCGGAGGTCGCCAAAGAGGTGCAACCCCGCAGCATCGGACGCCTGCCCCCAGGCGCACAGGCTCGAAAGATCTCGAGTCATACACGGCCTGCCCCATCACGGGATCCAAAATCGCATCAACTCTTCGGCAGGCGGGGCTCCCGGTGCTGGGCCGGAAACTCAGCCAGAACCGTCTCTTCCCGTACTAGATCCGCAGGAGCCGGACGGGACTCTGCATGCGGAATGAACCGGCTGAAGTATCGCCGCAGAGCGGGATCGCACACGTAAACGAAGGTCCCTCGGATTCCGCGCGTCATGAGGACCCGATAGATGTTGATGACGTACTCGCGGATGTCCTCATCGCTATAGACGATTCCACGGCTCGGATTGTTTTGCTTCCCACGCTTGTCGAAGTAGTTCGACCTGTCGAACACCACTTCGCCACTCGCCTCGTCATAGCGTAGATCCGGTCCGATGATCACGCCGGCGTAGTTGAGGTCGTAGCCCTGGAGCGTGTGGATCGACCCAACCTCCTCCAACGACTCCGGCGCATTCACCCAGTCTGTGGCCCTTGAGTTCCAACGCAGCGAACAGCCATCGAGGTGGATGTCGTAGGCAGACTTGTCCTCTTTGCTCGACCATGGCCACGCGAATCCAGCAGCAAGCCGCGCAAGTCCATGGACTGCATCCAGCTCCTTGATTCGGCGGTGCATGGCGCTGACGTTCGAGAACATGAGGAATTCGTACTCGCCGACGTCCACGGGAGCCGTTGCTCGCCCCTGGAGAAGCGCTCGCACGTGGGGGATGTAACCGTCTCCAGCCCGCAGGCGCAGCTGCGAAGCCAGCGTGTGGTGGTGCCCTACCGCCCCTGATCGAGAGATCACTTCGTCGAGGACGGACCGCGGCAGATCGGCTGGACGCACGCTCTGTTCTGGATCGACGAGAAGAACCTGTGTGTCGCTCTTCGCGATGATCCAGTCCAGCTGAGTGAGGTCAGGGGCATCTGCTCCGAAAAGGCGCTCGTTGATCTCCCGGAATCTAGTGTTCTGACGAGCCGACGGCTGGTTGGCTCGATGGTTCAGGCGGTGGACCTCATCCACGATCAAGACTGAATAGTGCTTGTCACCGGCACCGACTGCGAACGGGTCGACCACCATGTCCGGAGACAGCTGCTTCGTCTGTCCGAAGACTCGACGGATCGATTCTCGCAACGACTGTTGTGGGACGACCAGTCCTACATCGCCCGTGCTCACATTGGCCCGGAAGCTCGGGGTGAAGAACTCGGCGAATCGGCCATCGGGATCGATGTCCTCGGCCATCTCCTCATCCGTCACAGTCGCCAAGTCTTGAAGCAGCTTCATGAGGTAGACCGCGACGATCGTCTTCCCGGTCCCGGGGTCACCTTCCACAACGATCGACCTCGTTACCCCTGGCACCGCGTCCCAGGTAGCACCCAGGCTCCTCAGGACATCCTCAACGGCGAGCGCCTGCTCGGGTGTGAGCGTCTTGAACGGGGACAGCTTGAACAGGTCGGACTGCTCGATCTCAGGTATCGACCGCTCGAAGAGGCCCTGGTCCCGCAGCGTCGAGAAGATCTCTTCAAAATCGCCGCGACGGACTGCGCGATCATAATAGTCGGCATCGACGATTCCGTGATTTCGGTTCAGCAGCCGGTACTTGCCGTCTCCCGCGAACAATCGGATCAGAAAACTCTCCAGATCCAGAGCGGCGGACTTGTTGAAGCGCTCATGCAACACCACGCGCACGGCGTGGAGGTGCTTCTTCGTCTCACTGTCGCGATGCTGACGAAGACGCTTGACCGCACTGAGGGTCTCCCCGACGTAGATCTCGTGGCCGTCATCGAGTGTGTAAACGACGGGCCAGTTGTGCAGTCGAGACTCGGGCTCCACCGGCGGCGGACTGTTCAGGCTGATCGTCTCGACGCTAAAGCCGGTCATACTTCGTGCTCCGGCCTCTGGCCTTGTCCACGGGATACTTCGTCCGCGTGTGCTGCAACTTCTGCAGCACAAGTTCCTCGGGGTTCGCACCCAGTCTGTCCGCGAGCAGGAGGCAGTAGGTCAGGACGTCAGCAAGTTCGCTCTGGACACGCTCCGCATCGCCAGATTCCTCGGACCACTGGAAACACTCCAACAGTTCGCCTGACTCGATGGCGATGCTCTTGGCCAGGTTCTCTGGCGAATGGAACTGTGCCCATTCACGTTCTTGGACGAAATTTCGCAATTCTGACAACGCGTCTTCCACGTTGCTCACGCTATCAGCCCTCCTTCAGTCCTCAAGCTCATGTGCACATATTCCTGAGGGCGTTCGTGGAGCTGCCGCGCCTCAGCTCTGGACGCCGATGTTGTGCCCGCACCAGGATGGGCATCAGACCATCGCACCCGGCTGCGCGGAGGACCTCATGCGTTCCTATTGGCTCGACACCTCCCCCACCATCACACCGACCAACACCGGGTTCATCTCACGGGACCGCTATGACGTCGTCGTCGCCGGGGCAGGGCTGACTGGGCTGACCACTGCGGTGCTGCTGGCCCGGGCCGGGAAACGCGTGGCCGTGCTGGAGGCCCGCTCGGTGGGCGCGGTGGCCACCGGGAACACCACCGCCAAGCTCTCCCTCCTCCAGGGCAGCGTGCTCTCGGGCATCCGGGAGCACCAGGCGGATGACATCCTGCGCGCGTATGTGGAGGCCAATCGGGAGGGTCAGGCCTGGCTGCTGCGCCACCTGGACGAGCACAAGGTTTCGTACCAGCGGCGGGACGCGTTCACCTACGCCACCACCGAGGACGGCGTCGCCACCCTCCGTCGGGAGCTGGAGGCCTGCCAGACCGCCGGTCTGGACGCCCAGTGGTCCGATGCCACCGAGCTGCCGTTCGAGGTGGCCGGGGCGATCCGGATGCCCGATCAGGCCCAGTTCCACCCGATGCCGGTGCTGCAGACCCTGGCGAATGAGCTCATCGATCGGGATGGCGAGCTGATCGAAGGCGTCCGGGTCACCGGAGCCGACCACCACCGGCCGCTGACCGTGCAGACCAGCGCCGGCGACGTCGAGGCCGACCACCTGGTGCTGGCCACCGGGGTGCCCGTACTGGACCGCGGCGGGCACTTCGCCACCCTCTCCGCCCATCGCTCCTACGCGCTGACCTTCCGGCTGCCCGAGGGGTCCTCCCCCGTACAGGGGATGTACCTCAGCATCGACTCCCCGGATCGCACCCTGCGCAGTGTGCCGGCAGCCGACGGGAGCGAGCTGCTGCTCATCGGCGGCAATGACCACTCCGTCGGCCGGGCGGCGTCCCACTCCGGCGCCGTCGCAGATCTCGAGACCTGGGCCCGGGAGCACTTCCCGGGTGCCGAGCGCACCCACGCGTGGTCCGCGCAGGATTACCGCAGCATCCACCAGCTCCCACTCTTCGGCACGCTCCCCCGCAGCGAGGGCACGGTCTTCTTCGCCACCGGGTTCAACAAATGGGGCATGACCAACGGGGTCGCCGCCGCGCTGGCCATCACCTCCCAGATCCACGAACACTCCCCCAGCTGGGCGGAGGCGTTGAGCGAGCGCGTCACCAGCGCCGCCGACGTCGCCACCGGCTTCAAGGACAATCTCTCCACAGGCATGCACATGGCCACCGGCTGGGCCTCGGCCGAGCTGACCTCCCTGCCCCATGACGCCCCCGCGGAGGGCCAGGGGGTGGTGGGGCAGCGTCACGGCCGGCCGCTGGGCGTCTCCACCGTGGAGGGCACCACCTGCGCGGTCTCCGCCATCTGCCCGCATATGGGCGGGATCCTGCGCTGGAACGACGCCGAGCACACCTGGGACTGCCCGCTGCACGCCTCCCGCTTCGCCCCCGACGGCGCACGGCTCGAAGGCCCGGCGCTTCACGACCTCAGCCGTCCCAGCAACCAGGAATGACACCGCTCCCGCCGAAGTCCCCGCCTACCGGGTGAGGTGATCCGTGAACCGCATATGCGCCGTGCGCAGGATCGCGACGACGACGGCAGCTCCCGCCAGCACGAACAGCGGCAGCGAGGGGCCCAGGGCAGGGTCGAGGGCCTCCAGCAGCACCGGCAGTCCGAAGCCCAGATAGGTGAAGGTGTAGTAGACACCGATGACCAGGCCCCGCGACGCCGGCGGCGCCAGCCGATCCACATCAACCAGACCCTCACGCAGGCACAGACCATAGGCCGCACCCAGGATGAGGATCGCCACGATGAACAGCCACACCGGCGGCGCCTGACCACCCAGCCCGGCCAGGGTGAACCCGATCCCGGCCAGCAGGGCCCCGGCCACCCCGGTCACCGGTCCCCACCGTCCTCGCCGGGCGAGCACCTGCAGCCCCAGCCCCGCGCTGAACGCCAGGGCGGCCGCGGCCCCGGGCAGCAGCATGCGCAGCTCCTCGGAGACCGGCAGGCGCGCAGGCAGGACGACGAACGCCACGGTGGCGCAGGAGAACACCCACAAGGCCATCGGCAGCGCCGCAGAGAGTGCCCTGAACGCACTCCGCTGCGGCCCAGGGGCTGACCTCGCCTGTTCCCCGGCCTCAGCGCCCCGTGTGGGCGCGGCGTCCCCCTTCCCGGCGAGCAGCGCCGCGGCCACCGCGAGGAGTGAGAGCGCCGCCGTCGTCGCGTACGGGACCGTCAGCCGCGCCGTGCCGGAGAGCACGACGGCGAGCGCCCCGGTGACCACCGGGCCCGCGGCGAAGCCTGAGGTCAGGATCAGCCCGGCGAGCGCCGCGCCGTTCATGCCGCGCACATTCGCCGCCCAGGCGGTGCCGGCGCTCACGGCCAGACCTACCCCGACGCCGACGATAAGCCGGCCGGTGAGGATGAACGGCTCCGTGTACCCACACATCATCACCAGATTGCCCAGAGCCGCGGTGAGGCCCCCTGCCAGGACGACAGGACGGGGTCCGATCCGGTCTGCCAGACCGCCGCCGCCCAGCAGCCCGGGCAGCAGGCCGACTGCGTAGATGCCGAAGGCGGCGTTCACCGCCACCGCGGACAACGGGCCCTCCACCCGCAGCACCGGAAGCATCGACGCGAAGTGATTGGCGGCCCATCCTGCGCTGAACAGCAGCAGAGCCACGATCCAGAAGCCCGTCCCCGCTGCGCCGCGCTGCCGCTGTGCCATCTGCTCCGCCTCTCGTGTCTGCTGTGCACAACATACAAGCAGACATCACCAGCCACCTCCGGCCCAGCGTTAGGCTGACCCCATGGCGCTCCACGACTCCCCCGCTCAGCACCCGGTCGACACCTCCGTCATCCACCATGACGCTCGCCTGTTCACCCTGGTCGAGGACGCGTTCCGCTTCGGAGCCGAGCAGCAGACCCTGCGCCGGGCCTACTTCAAGCATCTCGGGGCGGTGGCCGTGCTGCCGGTGGACGAGCAGGACAGGGTGCTGTTGATCGGCCAGTACCGTCACCCGGTGCGCATGCACCTGTGGGAGGTGCCCGCCGGGCTGCTCGACGTCGAGGGTGAACCCATGCTCGAGACTGCCCAGCGGGAGCTGCTCGAGGAAGCAGACCTGCGGGCCGAGAGCTGGCACACCTTGGCGGACTACTACACCAGCCCCGGCGCCTCCGATGAAGCCATCCGCATCTACCTGGCTCAGGGGCTCAGCGCAGTCCCGGAGGCCGAGCTGCACGCCCGGGAGGCGGAGGAGTCAGAGATCGTGCCCACCTGGGTGCCCCTGGCCGAGGCAGTGGATGCGGTGCTCTCCGGACGGATCCACAACCCCTCCGCCGTCGTCGGGATCCTGGCGCTGCACGCGGTGCGCACCGGTGCCGGCACGCTCCGGGACGCCCGGGCACCCTGGGCGGACCAGCCACGCGGAATCGCCCCGTAGCGGCGGCCGCGGCCCCGGACCACACGCGCGCCGTCGCACCTCTGAGGCCGCACGCTCACCCTGATAGTTGCACGTCCAATGACGTGAGCCTAGGGTGACGAGTGAGAGGCACCTCACACTCAGCGCACGAAGGAGCATCCCCATGCCCGAACTGTCCCACTTCATCCACGGAGAGCATGTGCGCGGGACCTCCGGCCGTCACCGCGAGGTCTTCAACCCGGTGCGCGGCGAGGTCTCCTCCCATGTGCCGCTGGCCTCCCGCGATGAGGTCAGCCGAGCCGTCGACTCCGCCCAGCGCGCGTTCCCGCAGTGGTCCGGCATGAACCCCCAGCGGCGCGGCCGCATCCTGCTCAAATGGGTCGACCTGATCCAGACCCATCGCGACGAGCTCGCCGAGATGCTCTCAAACGAGCACGGCAAGACCTTCGACGACGCCAAGGGCGACATCCAGCGCGGCGTGGAGGTCGTGGAGTTCGGCGCCGGAGCCCCGCACCTGCTCAAAGGCGAGTTCTCCCACGACGTCGCCACCGGGATGGACGTGCACAGCCTGCGCCAACCGCTGGGGGTGGCCGCAGGGATCACTCCCTTCAACTTCCCGGCAATGATCCCGCTGTGGAAGGCCGGGATCGCCCTGGCGGCCGGCAACACCTTCATCCTCAAACCCTCCGAGCGTGACCCGTCCGTGCCGCTGCGCCTGGCTGAGCTGGCGCTTGAGGCAGGCATGCCCCCGGGCACCCTCAATGTCGTCAACGGAGACAAGGAGTCGGTGGACGCACTCATCGAGGATCCCCGGGTCAAAGCCGTAGGCTTCGTGGGATCCACCCCGATCGCGCAGTCCATCTACGCCTCCGCCGCCGCCCACGGCACGCGCGCCCAGTGCTTCGGCGGCGCTAAGAACCACATGGTGATCATGCCCGACGCCGATCTCGACCAGGCCGCTGACGCCCTGATCGGCGCCGGCTTCGGCTCGGCCGGCGAACGGTGCATGGCCATCTCCGTCGCCGTCCCGGTCGGCGAGGCCACCGCCGAGGCCCTCCGGGAGAAGCTGGTCGAGCGCATCGGCAGGCTCACCGTGGGCCCCTCCCTGGACCCCACCAGCGACTTCGGCCCCGTGGTGGGCGCCGACGCCAAGGCGCGCATCGAGGACTACATCGGCGTGGGCGTGGACGAAGGCGCCGAGCTCGTCGTCGACGGCCGCGGCGTCACCGTCGAGGGCTACCCGAACGGCTACTGGGTCGGCGCCACGCTCTTCGACCGGGTCACCCCCGCGATGCGCGTCTACCGGGAAGAGATCTTCGGCCCGGTGCTGACCATCGTGCGCGCCGCCGACTACGACGAGGCCCTGCGCCTGCCCAGCGAGCACGAATTCGGCAACGGGGTGGCGATCTTCACCCGCGACGGCGACACCGCCCGCGACTTCAGCTCCCGGGTGGACGTCGGGATGGTCGGGGTCAACGTGCCCATCCCGGTGCCCATCGCCTACTACACCTTCGGCGGCTGGAAGGCCTCCGGATTCGGCGACCTCAACCAGCATGGCACCGACGGGCTGAACTTCTACACCAAGACCAAGACCGTGAGCACCCGCTGGCCCTCCGGCATCAAAGAGGGCGCCAGCTTCATCATGCCCGAGGGAAGCTGACCCGTGGCCGGCGAGACTTCCCCTCCTGACCCACAGTCCACCCCCACGCTCCGCCCCGCATCAGACCCTAGATCCGGCCCTGCACCCCTGGAGGCACACTCATGAGCACCGACGCTCCACAGACGACGTCGCACCCGACCGTCGCCTTCATCGGACTGGGCAACATGGGCGGGCCGATGGCCGCGAACCTGGTCACCGCCGGCGTGCCGGTGCTGGGCTTCGACGTGGTCACGGAAGCCATGGAGACCGCCCGTCACCACGGGGTGCAGGTGGTCACCGATCCGCTGGAGGCCGTGGCTCAGGCCGAGGTGGTCCTGACCATGCTGCCTTCCGGGCGGCACGTGATCTCGGCCTATCAGGAGACACCGGGACTGTTGGCGGCCGCCCGCCCCGGCACCATCTTCCTGGACTGCTCCACCATCAACATCTCCGAGGCCCAACAGGCCGCAGAGCTGGCCCAGCAGGCCGGCTTCCGCGCCGTCGATGCGCCGGTCTCCGGCGGCGTGGTCGGTGCCGAGGCCGGGACCCTGGCCTTCATGGTGGGCGGGGAGGACGACGTCGTCGCCGCTGTGCACCCGCTGCTGGACATCATGGGGACCCGCGCCGTCCATTGCGGCGGCAACGGCCTGGGCCAGGCGGCCAAGATCTGCAACAACATGATCCTCGGCGTCACTCAGATCGCGGTGGGAGAGGCCTTCGTGCTCGGCGAGAAACTGGGGCTGACCCATCAGGCGCTCTTCGACGTCGTCTCCAAAGCCTCCGGACAGTGCTGGGCGCTGACCACCAACTGCCCCGTGCCCGGACCGGTGCCGACCTCTCCGGCGACCCGCGACTACCAGCCTGGATTCGCCGGAGCCCTGATGGCCAAGGACCTCACGCTGGCCACCAACGCGCTGGACGAGCAGTCGGTGGACGCCCAGCTGGGCCGGCTGGCCGCCGCCATCTACTCCGAGTTCGCCGCAGGAGACGGCGCCCGGCAGGACTTCTCCGCGATCATCAACACCATCCGCGAGAACTCCTCATCACACGAGGCCTGAGGCACCGGCGCCCCCAGGCCTGAGACGCCGGCGGTCAGTCGGCGAAGTCCCCCGCGCGCCGACGAAACCGGGCGAGGATCGCGTTGAGGTCCTCGATCTCCTGCTCCTCGAACCCGGTGGACTCGAACAGCTGCTCGTTGAGCGCCTTCGTGGCGCGCTCCGCCACCTGCGTGCCCTCGGGCGTCAGCACCAGAAGCATCGCCCGCCGGTCCGACTCATGGGGCTGGCGCTGCACCAGCCCTGCCGACTCCAGCCGGTCCACCGCGTTGGTGATCGAGGTCGGGTGGACCTGGAGCAGCTTGCTCGCCTTGTTCATCGGCATGCGGTTCTCCCGCGAGAAGCTGAGCAGGGAGAGCACCTCGTACCGGGCGAACGTCAGCTTGAACGGCTTGAGGATCTCCTGCGCGCGGCCCAGCAGGATCTGCTGGGTGCGCATGATCGCCGTCACGGCCGCCGCAGGGGCTGCTGCTGACTCCCACCCGTGCCGCTCCCAGTTCTTCCTGACCTCAGCGATGGGGTCCTTGGCGAGGGGGTCGTGCATACAGGTCTCCTTCGGGAGTCGGGACGGCGAGCCCTTTCGCAGCGGGGACGACGGCCGGTCACCGCCGCCGCGTGAGATCCGGCTCTTCCTCTCAAAACTCCGGGCGGGCCCCTGATTCTGGCGGCCCGGCCTGCGCGCGCTACTCGTCGGCATGACGCAGCTGGACGCGCCGAATCTTACCCGAGATGGTCTTCGGCAGCTCGATGCCCTTCATGCCGATGTGTGATCGTAGTCACTCTAGAATATACTTGGAAGTCCTATAGTCGGTAAAGCCACCACCCATGGCACGCGCGACCAGCCCCACGAGGGCTTAGACCCCAGGAGACGGAGACGACGATGACGACACAGACCACCCCTGTGATCCAGAAACGGGCCCGCAAGAATGTCCCCACCGAGCAGCACCTGGACCTGATGCAGCTGTCTCGCCATCTCGACGACGCCGAACAGGCTCGCCTCGCAGGCCTGACTCAGCATCTGCAGCAGACGGTGCGCCCTGCCGTCATCGAGCCCTGGAATGCGGAGGAGTTCCCGGACCGCCTGCTCCCCGGGCTGGCCGCACTGGGACTCGGCGAGACGCTCGTCGACGGATCCTCCCCGCTCTTCCAAGGGCTGGCCCACGCGGCCATCGCCCGAGCCGACGTCTCGCTGTCCGCGCTGCTGGGCATCCACAACGAACTGATCATCGGCACCATCCAGCAGCTCGGCTCCGAGGATCAGAGACAGCGCTGGCTGCCCCGGCTGCGCTCCCTGGAGGCCATCGGCGCATTCTGCCTCACCGAGCCGGAGCACGGCTCCGACATCGCCGGCGGGCTGGCCACCTCGGCGACCCTCTCGGACGGAGAATGGCAGATCCGCGGATCCAAGAGGTGGATCGGGGCCGGCACCATGGCCGACATCGCCCTGGTCTGGGCCCGAGACACGGCCGACGGTCAGATCAAGGGATTTCTGGTGCCGACCGGCACCCCCGGATACCGGGCGAGCAAAATCGAGGGCAAGACGGGCCTGCGCATCATGCAGAACGCCGACGTCGAGCTCGATGTGACCGTGCCCGAGGACGCCATACTGCCCGGGGCCACCTCCTTCTCCGTGACCAACGATCTCCTGATGTCCTCCCGGGCATGGGTGGGCTGGCAGGCCGTGGGAGCCCAGCAGGCGCTGTTCGACATCGCCAGCGGCTACGCACGTCAGCGGGAGCAGTTCGGCACTCCCCTGGCGTCATTCCAGCTCATCCAATCTACCCTGGCCCATGTGGCCGGGAATCTCGCGGTCTCCACCGCCCTCATGGGCGAACTGAGCCGGCTCCAGGAAGAAGGTGCCCTCACCATGCTGCGGGCCTCGCTGGCCAAGGCCACGCTGACCAGGCTGGCCCGAGAATCCGCAGCAGCCGCCCGAGAGATTCTGGGCGGCAACGGCATCCTGAGCACCCACGAGATCGCGAAGGTCGCAGCGGACATCGAGGCGCTCTACACCTATGAAGGCACCCACAGCATCAACATGCTCATCGCCGGCCGAGAGCTCACCGGAATGTCCGCCTTCGTCTAGGACCGGGGATCCGACGGGAGGGACCCCTCGGTGACCCGCCCTGGAGGATCATCTCAGGCGAGAGCGGATTCGAGCCTCTCCGGGCTCCACCGCTCGATCCCTCGTCCACGGCTGTCCGTGAAGTCCTCGACCATGGACTCGGGGTCGACGATGACGATCCGATGCCCCCCATCCAGGAGCTTCGCTGCCATCTCAGAAGAGGTGCGTCGGGCCACGGGCAGCACCTCGTCCACCCGTGCCATGTCGAAGACCACCACATCGGTGGTCGGCGGGGACTCGATGAGTTCATGGACCAGCGCCTCGATGCTGCTGAGCACCAGGTCTCCCTGAAGCACGTAGATCGTCGCCGGGCGCCCCTCCAGGGAGACGATGCGAGTCTCGCGCAGCGCCGACCGTGCCGGGCGGCTCGCCTCCATGAGGTGAAGGCCCAGATCCTCGGACAGGCGCTGCATCATCTCCACACCACGGACGCTGTTGCCGTGCCCGTCCAGGCGCGGAGAGAAGACCGCGACCCCCACCTGGCCCGGGAGAACACCGATGATGCCTCCGGCCACCCCGCTCTTGGCGGGGATGCCCACGCCGGTGAGCCAGTCGCCGGCGGCGTCATACATCCCGCAGGACGCCATCACGCTGAGCAGATGGCGGGTGCTCTCCCGGCACAGCAGCCTCTCCCCGGTCCGCGGCTGCACGCCCCCGTTGGCCAGGGTCGCCGCCATCAGCGCCAGGTCCGAGACCGTCATCGAAGCCGCGCACTGGCGGATGTATCCGGTCACCGACTCCTGCGGATCTCCGGCGAGCTGCCCTGAGGAGTGCAGCAGATACGCCAGTCCCAGGTTGCGGTCCCCCGTGGCGAGCTCGGAGGACGCCACCGCTTCATCGATCTCGATCGTCCGGCCCGACAGGCTGCCGAAGAACTCCAGAACCCGCTCCACCCTGGACTGCCCGTCAGAGGCGATGAGCGCATGGGTCGCGATGGCGCCGGCATTGATCATCGGGTTCCGGGGCTTTCCCGTCTCAGGATCCAGCGACAGCTCGTTGAAAGCCTCCCCGCTGGGCTCCACCCCGATGAGATCACGGACCCTCTCCAGCCCCTGATCCTCGATCGCCAACGCGTAGGCGAAAGGCTTCGACATCGACTGGATGCTGAACTGATGGTCCGCGTCCCCGCTGGCGTAGACCGTGCCGTTGACGGTGCACAGGGCGACGGCGACCTTGTCAGGGTCGGCGGCGGCCAGCTCGGGTATGTAGTCCGCCGGCTCCCCCGAGGAGATGTGATCCGTCTCGGAGATCAGCGTGTCGAGGTAGTCCAGGATCGGGGAGCGCATCGATGTCCTCTCGGAGGTTGGGAGGCCGGCGATCAGTGCAGATCAGCCGACGGGTCCACTCGGTGGAACGGTCCCCATCCTCCAGCGCGCTTCGCCCGCGGGCAAGCCCTTCGCGCACGCCGCGGCTTCACACGGCGAAGTCCCGAGGGTACGACACCTGGGCACCTGGGCGGGTCGCCGCCTCGGCTGCGAACCGTGCCGCCGTCGCCCCTGCCTGGGACACCGTGTCACCACGGGTGAGGCGTCCCACCAGAGCTCCGGCGAAGGCGTCACCGCAGCCCGTGGTGTCGACCGCACGCACCGGCACCCCCGGCACCGAGACAACGTCCCCCTCCCGCCCGTGGATCGTCGCCCCGTCCCCGCCGTGGGTGACCACCAGCGTCTCGACACCGAGGTGGTCTGCACGCGCACTCTCGGCCGACGCCTGGTCCCTGAGGAGTCTCGAGGCCTCGCCATCGTTCACCACGACCATGTCCACGTGGGTCAGATCCAGAGCCTGGTTCGGCAGCGGTGACGCGTTCAGAGCCACCCGGACCCCGGCGGCACGCGCGCGGGCCGCGAGCCCGCCGACCGTCGCCAGCGGCACTTCCAAGCTCAACAGCAGCCAGTCGGCCCCGTCGAACACGTCCTCAGAGATGTGCTCCACGTGCAGTTGCGCATTCGCCCCGGGGACGACGACGATGGTGTTCTCCCCGTCGTCACGCACACTGATGAAGGCAGAACCCGTCGGCCCTTCTCCGGCAAGGACACCATCGGTGTCCACGCCTGCTTCGCCGAGGACCCGCAGAGCCTCCGCTCCGCCGTCGTCGGAACCCACGCGGGCCACCAGACGACACTGTGCGCCGACCAGAGCAGCTGCCACTGCCTGATTCGCGCTCTTCCCGCCGATCGTCCTCGTCACAGAGGACGCGCCCAGGGTCTCCCCTGGCTGGGGGAACTCGGGAAGCCGAATCGTCAGGTCCTCATTGATCGATCCCACGACCAGAAGCGTCATGCCGTCTCCTGTTCCCGGGCCGCGAGCTCACGCAGGAAGTGGACCACCGCCGCGCACGGTCCCGGGGCGTCGACAGGTCGCAGACGCTCCGCGTGGGCGTGGCAGATGCCGTCCAGAACGTCGTCCACGACATCGTCCGGCTGTGTGATGATCTTCTGCACGGAGCGGTCCTTTCGACAGAGGGCCGTGGTCGGGGCAGGCCGATGAGGCCCCGGAGACGATGACATCACCACCAGCGGCGCAGACGGCGTCGAGGTGCGCGCTTCGCACAGGTACGCGACGACTTCCGCCACGGGTGCCGCGGCTGACCTCGTCGTCCTGCGTCACACGTCCAGCATCACATATCCGGCAGATCATTCCGCCGTACACCCCTCGCACCTGCTGGGCGCTCGAGGCAGAGGATGCCGCCCCACACGAAGAAGGCCGGTGGCAGCTCCCCGCGGGGAACGGCCACCGGCCTTCGTCAGCTCAGAGCTGGTGTCAGCTCAGCAGAGTCACTCGGAGTCGACCAGCACCTGGTTGACGGACTGCTTCTCCTCGCCGGAGCCGTCGTCCTCGGTCACCGGAGACAGCGACAGCTTGCCGCGGTCATCGATCTTGGTGATCTCGACCTGCAGCTTCTGGCCCACACCCACGACGTCCTCGACGTCGTCGACGCGCTTGCCGTCGTTGAGCTTGCGCAGCTCGGAGATGTGCAGCAGACCATCCTTGCCCGGGGTCAGTGAGATGAACGCACCGAAGGTGGTGATCTTCACGACCGTGCCCAGGTACCGCTCCCCCACCTCGGGGACCTGCGGGTTGGCGATCGCGTTGATCGCGCTGCGCGCGGCCTCCGCGGCTTCACCGTTGGTGGCGCCGATCAGCACGGTGCCGTCATCCTCGATGGAGATGTCGGTGCCGGTGTCCTCCTGGATCTGGTTGATCATCTTGCCCTTCGGGCCGATGACCTCACCGATCTTGTCCACCGGGACCATCACCGAGATGATGCGCGGCGCGAACTCGGACATCTCATCCGGAGTGTCGATCGCGGCGTTGATGACGCTCAGGATGTGCAGCCGAGCCTCACGTGCCTGCTTCAGCGCGGCACCCAGCACGGAGGCGGGGATGCCGTCGAGCTTGGTGTCCAGCTGGATGGCGGTGATGAACTCCTCGGTGCCTGCCACCTTGAAGTCCATGTCGCCGAAGGCGTCCTCGACGCCCAGGATGTCGGTCAGCGCCGCGTAGCGGGTCTCACCGTCGACCTCATCGGAGACCAGACCCATGGCGATTCCGGCCACCGGAGCCTTCAGCGGCACACCGGCGTTGAGCAGCGACAGCGTCGAGGCGCAGACGGAGCCCATCGAGGTGGAGCCGTTGGAGCCCAGTGCCTCAGAGACCTGACGGATCGCGTAAGGGAACTCCTCACGCGAGGGCAGCACCGGCATCACGGCGCGCTCGGCGAGAGCACCGTGGCCGATCTCGCGGCGCTTCGGGCTTCCCACACGACCGGTCTCACCGGTGGAGTACGGCGGGAAGTTGTAGTTGTGCATGTACCGCTTCTTGGTCTCCGGCGACAGGCTGTCGATGGACTGCTCCATCTTCAGCATGTTCAGCGTGGTGACACCCATGATCTGGGTCTCGCCGCGCTCGAAGATCGCCGAGCCGTGCACCCGCGGCAGCACCTCGACCTCGGCGGTCAGCTGACGGATGTCCGTCAGCCCGCGGCCGTCGATGCGGAACTGGTCGCGCAGGATGCGCTGGCGGATGACCTGCTTGGTGACCGCGCTCAGCGCCTTGCCCACCTCGGAGCCGCGGCCCTCGAACTGCTGGCCCTCGCCGGCAAGCTGCTCAACGAGCTCAGCCTTCAGCTCGGCGTCGGCGGCGTCGCGGTCCTGCTTGTCCGCGATCTGGTAGATGCCGGTGAGCTTCTCCTCGCCGGCGGCCTTCACGGCCTGGAAGACGTCGTCCTCGTAGTCCACGAAGGTCGGCACCTCCACAGGCTCCTTGCCGGCACGGGCGACGAGGTCGGCCTGCGCCTCGCAGAGGACCTTGATGAACGGCTTGGCAGCCTCCAGGCCCTCGGCGACGACGTCCTCGGTCGGAGCGGTGCGGCCCTGATCCTTGATCAGCTTCCAGGAGCCGTCAGTCGCCTCGGCCTCGACCATCATCACGGCGATGTCATCGCCGACGACGCGGCCGGCCACGACCATGTTGAACACAGCGTTCTCCAGCTGCGAGTACTTCGGGAAGGCCACCCACTGGGGACCTTCGGAGTCATGCACCAGAGCCACGCGCACGCCGCCGATGGGGCCGGAGAACGGCAGACCGGAGAGCTGGGTGGACAGCGAGGCGGCGTTGATGGCCACGACGTCGTAGAGGTCATCCGGGTTCATGGCCAGGATGGTCTCGACCACCTGGACCTCGTTGCGGATGCCCTTCTTGAAGGCGGGGCGCAGCGGGCGGTCGATCAGCCGGCAGGCCAGGATCGCGTCCGTCGACGGGCGGCCCTCGCGGCGGAAGAACGAGCCGGGGATGCGCCCGGCGGCGTACATGCGCTCCTCGACGTCCACCGTGAGCGGGAAGAAGTCGAACCCTTCGCGGGGGGACTTGCCGACCGTGGTGGCCGACAGGATGGTGGTCTCCTCGTCGAGGGTGACCAGAGTCGAGCCGGCGGCCTGCTTGGCCAGCCGCCCGGTCTCAAAGTTGATGGTACGAGTGCCGAACCGACCGTTGTCGATCACAGCCTCGGAATAGTGAACCTCGGGACCCTGCATAACAGGTGTCTCCTCTCAGTTGTCGAATAACCAGGCACGGACGCCGGCGAGAGGAGCTGGATCAGACCACATGACGGCCATCGATCGAAGCCCACGGGCTGCCTGCGCCTGCGCGCGGCTCCCGGAGGCCACTACCGAGGACCGGAGCACGTGGTATCCATGCTCGCACCGGCGTGCCTGTCCTTCATAGTCTCGCATACAGAACAGGTGACTCCCACGGTCATTCGACCGTGTGTGGAGCCACCTGTTCCATCAGCTTGGTATCAGCGTCTGCACGCCTTGGGCGGTGCCTGAGACACTCAGCGGCGGATGCCGAGGCGCTTGATCAGCGCACGGTACCGCTCGATGTCAGTGTTCTGCAGGTACTTGAGCAGACGGCGACGGCGACCCACCAGGATCATCAGGCCACGACGAGTGTGGTGGTCCTGCTTGTGCGACTTCAGGTGCTCCGTGAGGTCGCTGATCCGGCGAGTCAGCACGGCGACCTGAACCTCAGGCGAACCAGTGTCGCCCTCGTGGGTCGCGTACTCCTTGATGATCTCCTGCTTGACAGCGGGATCCAAAGCCATGGGATTGCTCCTTGATGCTTGTACCGCGAACAGAGTCCCGACGACGGCGGACCGTCATCGAGCGCCAGCCACCGCGGACTGCAGCATGGCGTGATCGTCGCGGACGACGACTGATCCACTTTACCCCAGCACCAGGGAGCAGGACGAATCCGCCGCCGCAGCGACCGGCATGTGCCACCGACGAGGACTCTCACCGGCGGGCGGCGGTGTGCAGCACCGTCAGGTACGGCAGTTCGACGACGTCGCCTCCGGCCAGACCGGAATGCTCCTGGAGGTACCAGTCCAGATTGGCCCGACGCCGGGCCCGCTCCTTCTCCCCCGCACTGAGCCATGAGCTCATCGTGGTGGCCAGCCCGCGCACCTGGTCGGCGGTCAGTCGGCGCGACCAGGTGAACTCCTCGGTGCGCGGCTCGGCGAACAGCCGCGGGTTCATCGGTGGGACCCAGCCGGGTCGATGCACGTCCCCGGCCCGCATGATCCTGGTCAGCCGGTGCACCCAGGGATCCGAGGTGTCGAGATGGTTGGAGAGGATCGCCATCGCCCCGCCGACGGCCAGGATCCGATGGGCCTCACGCTGCACGGCGGCGACCTCGAACCAGTGCCAGGCCTGGGCCACCACGACGACGTCGACGCCGTCCTCCGGCAGGCCGGTGTCCTCCGCCGTCGTCAGGTGGATCTGCAGCCGGGATCCGGCAGCACCCGCCCCCTCGCCGTCGCTCGTTTGGCCGCCGCTGGTCTCGTCGCCGTCGTCGAGGGTCTCCGCCAACACCTGGGTCATGACATGGCTGGGCTCCACCGCATGCACCTGGCCCACCCGATCCGCTCCGACGTCCAGCAGCTGACGGGTCAGGATCCCGGTGCCTGCGCCCAGATCCGCGATCCGCAGCGGTGCCCGGCCGGCATTCGCCGCACCCAGCACCTTCTCCACCGCCGTCCCCGGGTACCGCGGGCGCAGGGCGTCATACTCACGGGCCGCAGGGCGATCCATCTCTTCGGCGTAGGCACCGCCGAGCACGCGCCGACGGCCCGGATCGGCGATGACCACCTGGTCACCAGGCCTGAGCCGAGGACGATTCGGCGACGCTCCTGCCGCCCCGCCTGCCTCAGGAGCAGCCGGGCCCATCAGGTCAGCCCTCCACGGCCGGGATCGGCCACGCGTCCAGGTGCTCCGGATCGTCGGTGCCCAGCGATTGTTTCGCCCGCACCACGTCCTCCTCCATCTGACGGATCAGCTCCGGGATGCCCTCGAAGGCCACCATGCCGCGCAGGCGCTCGATGAACTCCACCCGCACCTGCTGCCCGTAGAGGTCGAAGTCCTCGACCTTCTCCTTGGGACGGCCGATCACGAAAGACTCGACCACGCGCTGCACCCCGTCGAACGTGGGATTCGAACCCACGGAGATCGCCGAGGGCCAGCGCCGCCCGCGTCCGTCGGTCAGCCAGCCAGCGTAGACGCCGTCAGCCGGGATCATGCCCTCGGCCTGCTGGCTCAGATTCGCGGTGGGGAAGCCCAGCTCGCGCCCACGGGCGGCCCCATGGACCACCTCACCCAGCACCGCATGGGGACGCCCCAGCACCTCGCGGGCCGCGGCGACGTCGCCGTCGGCCAGCGCCTCCCGGACCCAGGTGGAGGAGCAGCGCCGGTCCGAGCCGAAGTCGTCCACCCCGACCACGGTGAAACCATGCTGACGCCCCAGTTCGACCATGGTCTCGAACGAGCCGGTGTTGTCCCGGCCGAAACGCACGTCATGCCCGACCACCACCACACGGGCGTTGAGCCCCTCCACGAAGCACCGCAGCACGAACTCCTCCGGAGTCAGCGCGGCCAGATCGAGTGAATATCGCATCATCAGCAGCGCGTCGATCCCGGTGGTCGCCAGCCGGTTGATCTTCTCCTGCACCCCGGTGAGCATCTCCGGACTGGAGTCGGGCCGGTGCACCAGGGCAGGGTGCGGATCGAAGGACACCGCGACGGCGACACAGCCATGTTCGACGGCCGCCACGGCCAGCTGCCTCAGGACCTCCTGATGCCCCAGGTGGACACCGTCGAAATTGCCGATGGTGACCGCCGTCGGACCGAGGTCCGCGGGAACCTCATCCAGACCGTTCCAGTAGTGCACGTGTCTCCTCGGATCTGCAGGTGGTGCGTCGGCATCAGGGCCGGTACCTATTATGGAGCACCGATCAGTCGGTGCCCATTCCCGTCCGAGGCACTCCGCTCGGCAGGTTCCGGGACGGCCGATGGCGCCACAGCCAGTACAGCCCCAGGAACGGCAGCACCAGCGGGACGAAGCCGTAGCCCTGCCCGAAGTGCGACCACACGGTGGCCTCCGGGAAGAGCGTCGGATTCAGGAAGGTCCAGGACCCCACCGTCAGCACCCCGACCATCTCGATCAGCACCGCCACCAGCGCAGCACGCCATGCCGCCGTCGAGGTCCGGGCCAGGGCGAGGGTCGCGAAGACGTAGACCAGCGCGGCGAAAGCGCTCAGCGAGTATGCCACCGGAGCGTCGTCGAAGTGCACGAGGATCTGATAGAGCGCCCGGGCGGTGGCCGAGACCGCGAAGATCCCGTAGGCGGTGATGATCAGCATGCCCACCCCGCGATTCCGCGGAGTGGAGGGGCCCGTCTCAGATGTCATAGCGCGCTCCCCCACCAGATGACCTCCATGCGATAGACCATCACGAAGACCACCAGGCCCACGAAGCTCATCACCAGGTTCGACCAGCGGGTCTTGTCGATCATCGCCCAGACGAACACGCCCACGGGCAGCAGCAGCGCCGTGAACACGTAGCCCCAGAACTCCCAGCCCTCACCGGTGATGGTCGCCTCGAAGCCCAGCTGCCGCACCGCGGCGTAGATGCCGTAGGCCACCAGAAAGAGCTCGACGGCGGCGAGGCTGATGATCGAGGAGTCCGCCGGATGGCGGCGCAGCGCCGTCATCACCCAGCAGATCAGCGTGGAGGCGGCGCACACGACGGTGCCGATGATGAACATCAGGGTCATGTGTCTCCTCCTGCCGAGCGGTCCTGGACGATTCTAAACCTCTACACCCTGTAGAACACTTCGCAGCGGAGCATCCGGCAGGTGAAGCCGCTCACTGCGGCGCGAAGACCAGCTCCGGCTTCGCTTGGAAGTCCGCCTGCTCCGCAGCAGCCGCGCGGGCGGCCTCGCCGGAGGCGGAGGCGTCCTTCTTCGCCGGCACGTCCTTCAGCAGAGCGATCAGCTCGCCGTCGGGCCCGAAGGCCGCTGTGAGCTGATCCGGTTCTCCCGCGGCACCTGTGCCGGAGGCGGTGATGCGGCGTCCATGCCCGAGGTTCTCCGCCTCCTCGGCGCTCAGCTCACGCTGCGCGAAGATCCGCGCCGCGGCCTCGGCCAGGCCCACATAGCCGAAGTCCTCGGCCAGCTGGTCCAGAGTCAGCGCGTTCTCGATCCGATAGGGACCCACCGCGGTGCGACGCAGCGCTGTCAGGTGCCCGCCGACCTGGAGCGCCTCCCCCAAGTCACGGGCAAGCGCCCGCACATAGGTGCCGGAGGAGACGTCCACCTCGACGTCGACGTCGACGAGCCGTCCGCCCTCGACGCGCCGGAACTGGAGCACGTCGAAGCGATGCACCGTCACGGGCCGAGCCGCCAGCTGGACGTCCTCGCCCTTGCGGGCACGGTCATAGGCCCGGCGTCCGTCGACCTTGATCGCCGAGACCGTGGCCGGCACCTGCTGGATCTCCCCGGTCAGCCCGTCCACCTCATGCTGCACCCGCTCCGGGGTGATCGCATTGGCGAAGCGGGTCTGGCGCAGCTCACCCTCGGCGTCGTCCGTGGTGGTCGACTGCCCCAACCTGATGGTGGCCGTATAGGTCTTGGAGACCCCCACGATGTGGGTCAGCAGCCGCGTCGCGCGGTTGATGCCGACCACGAGCACCCCGGTGGCCATGGGGTCCAGGGTGCCTGCATGCCCCACCTTGCGGGTGCCCGCCAGCCGGCGGATCCGCCCGACGACGTCATGGCTGGTCCACCCGGCCGGCTTGTCCACCAGCACCAGGCCGGAACCGACAGCGATCTCCTCCGCGCGCTGCTGCTTGCCCATAGGTATGCCGGCCCCTCAGCGCTCGTCAGCGGAGCCGGTCCCGTCAGAGGCGACACCCTCAGAGCCGGCGTGCTCGGACTCCTCCGACCCCTCGCCCATCGAACGGTAGGGGTCCTCGCCCCCGGCCGGAGCCGCCTGCTCGCGCAGGGCGGCGACCTGCTCGTCCTGCTCCCGCGCCTTGCGCAGCAGATCCTCCAGATGCGCGGCGGACTCCGGGATCTCATCAGCGACGAACTCGATGGTCGGGGTGAGCCGGATGGTCAGCTGCTTGCCCATCTCATGGCGCACGGCTCCCTTGTGGGCGGCAAGCACCTCCTCGGCACCCCGGCGGGCGTCGTCGTCACCCATGACCGTGTAGTAGACCGTGGCGTGCTGCAGGTCGTTGGTGACGCGCGCGTCAGTGACAGTGATGAGCTCCGCGCGCTCGTCCTTGACCCGACGACGCAGCGCCTCGGCCACGATCACCTTGATGCGCTGGGCGAGCCGTGCGGCGCGTGCTGGATCAGCCATGATGGCCTCCTTGAAAGTCGAAACGTGGTTCCCAGCCTAGGACAGCCCCAGGCCAGGCAGGGACACCTCCGGGGACCGCACCACGACGGTGCGATCCCCGGAGGTGTCAGGCGACATGAGACTCAGACGCGCGGGATCTCGCGCATCTCCCAGGTCTCGATGACGTCGCCGTCGTTGATGTCGTTGAACGAGCCCAGGCCGATACCGCACTCGAAGCCCTCGCGGACCTCAGTGGCGTCATCCTTGTAGCGACGCAGCGACTCGATGGCCAGGTTGTCCACCACCACAGAGCCGTCGCGCACCAGGCGCGCCTTGGCGTTGCGGCGGATGGTGCCCGACCGGACGATCGAACCGGCGATGTTGCCGAACTTCGAGGAGCGGAAGACCTCGCGGACCTCCGCGCTGCCCAGCTGGACCTCTTCGTACTCCGGCTTGAGCATGCCCTTCAGCGCAGCCTCGATGTCATCGATCGCCGCGTAGATGACCGAGTAGAAGCGCATGTCCACGCCCTCCCGGTCAGCCAGGTCCTGGACCCGCTCGGCCGGACGCACGTTGAATCCGACGATCACGGCCTCATCCACGGTGGCCAGGTTGACGTCATTCTGCGTGATGGCGCCGACGCCACGGTGGATCACGCGCAGCTGCACGTCATCACCGACGTCGATGCCCAGCAGAGCGTCCTCCAGCGCCTCGACAGCACCGGAGACGTCACCCTTGAGGATCAGGTTCAGCGTGTCGATCTTGCCCTCGGCCACGACCTGGTCGAAGTTCTCCAGGCTCACGCGCTTGCGACGCTTGGCCAGCATCGCGTTGCGCTCGACGGCCTCACGCTTCTCAGCGATCTGACGGGCCGTACGGTCATCCGAGGTGACCAGGAAGCTGTCACCGGCGCGCGGCACCGAGGACAGACCCAGCACCTGGACCGGACGGGACGGGACGGCCTCTTCGACCAGATCGCCGTTCTCGTCGAACATCGCACGCACACGGCCGAAGGCGGTGCCGGCGACCATGTTGTCACCGACCTTCAGCGTGCCGGACTGCACCAGCACGGTGGCCACCGGGCCACGGCCCTTGTCCAGGTGTGCCTCGATGGCGACGCCGCGGGCCTCCTTGGACGGGTTGGCCGTCAGCTCCAGCGCCGCATCTGCGGTCAGCAGGATCGCCTCGAGCAGCTGGTCGATGTTCTGACCCTGGATCGCCGAGATGTCGACGAACATGGTCTCGCCGCCGTACTCCTCGGGAATCAGCTCGTACTCGGTGAGCTGCCCACGGATCTTCTCCGGTGCGGCGCCCTCCTTGTCCATCTTGTTGACCGCGACCACGATCGGCACACCGGCCGCCTTGGCGTGGTTCAGCGCCTCCACCGTCTGCGGCATCACGCCGTCGTCGGCGGCGACCACCAGCACGGCGATGTCGGTGACCTTCGCACCACGGGCACGCATGGCGGTGAACGCCTCGTGGCCGGGGGTGTCGATGAAGGTCAGGCCCCGCTCGCGGCCGTCATGCTCGACGTGCACCTGGTACGCACCGATGTGCTGGGTGATGCCTCCGGCCTCACCCTCGGTGACGTTCGAGTTACGGACGGCGTCCAGCAGACGGGTCTTACCGTGGTCGACGTGACCCATGACGGTGACCACCGCGGGACGCGCTTCGAGGTCATCGGCATCCTCGGCGGCCGCCTCGGCCGCCAGGTTGATGTCGAAGGTCTCGAGCAGCTCACGGTCCTCATCCTCAGGCGAGACGATCTGGACCCTGTAGCCCAGCTCCTCCCCGAGCAGCTGGAAGGTCTCCTCGTCCAGGGACTGGTTGGCCGTGGCCATCTCACCGAGCTTCATCAGCACGGTGACCAGCGCCGCGGGCTCAGCATTGATCTTCTCGGCGAAGTCAGCCAGGGAGGAGCCGCGACGCAGGCGCAGGATCGTAGTGCCGTCACCCTTGGGGACGCGCACACCGCCGATCTCACGGGTCTGCCGCTGCTCCATCTCCTGACGCTTGGCGCGCTTGGACTTGCGCGACCTCGACCGGGACGGACCACCGCGCCCGAAGGCGCCGGCAGTGCCGCCACGACCACGGCCACCACGGCCACGCGGCGGGCCGCCGGCCGGAGCACCGGGACGCCCGGGAGCGCCACCGGGACGCCCACCGCCACCGGGAGAGGTGGTCTGTCCGGGCATCATCGAAGGCTTCGGACGAGCGCCGCCGCCCTGCTCCGGGCCCGGACGCGGACCGCCGGGACGAGCACCGCCCTGGGCCGGTGCTCCCTGCCGACCGCGACCGCCCGCGGGACGGGGGCCGCCGCCGCGCTCGGTGCGCATGCCCTGCTGGGAGGCGAACGGGTTGTTGCCCGGACGAGGGCCCGGACGCGGACCGGGGCGGGGGCCGCCGGAACCGCCGGGTCGCGGGGCCGGGCGCTCCGAGGAGCCCATGCCCTGCTTCGGGGCGAACGGGTTGTTGCCCGGACGCGGACCCGGACGAGTGCCGCCAGACTTCGGGGCATCCTCACCGGTCTTGGCGCCGTCGGGCTTCGGACCGCCGGGGCGGGGGGCGCGAGTCACCGGGGACTCCGGAGCAGGCTTGTCCGCAGCAGGCTTCTCGGCCGACTCGCTCGGAGCAGGCGCGGCAGAACCCGCCTGGTCAGGCTTCTCGGCAGAGGGCTGGGGAGCCTCAGCCTGAGGCGCCTGCGGGGCAGGCTTCTCCTCGACAGGCTTCGGACCAGGCTTCTGCGCCGGCTTCGGGCCGGGCTTCACCCCGCCGGGAGTCGGCGAGGGGCCGCCTCCAGGCTTCGGGGCAGACTTCTGGGAGGCGTCCTTCTTGGCGTGGGGGAACGCCGAACGCAGTTTCTTGGCCACCGGGGGTTCCACGGTGGAGGACGGCGACTTCACGAATTCGCCCATCTCCTGCAGCTTGGCAAGAGCGTCCTTGGATGTGATGCCGAGCTCTTTGGCGAGCTCATGTACGCGGGCCTTGGCCACTTTGCTCCTCATTCTGGCCCGCGCGATGCCCGCCGAGATCAGCGGGGCTGATATCAGCGTCTCACCGGACGGAGCCGTTGAAATTTCTGAGATTCATGACGGAGTCACTCAGGGATGTCTTCACTGGGTACTCATCCGTCGGTGCTCATCGGGTGTCCATCTCTTTCCAACCCGCTTTCATCTGGTGTGTGCTGGGACGTCTTCAGCCTCGGCGCCAGGGCCGCACAGCGGCGGCCTCGACGTGCTCGAAACTGAGGGACTCGATGCTGACCGGCCGGCGGAACGCCCGGTTGAAGGCCTTCCGCCGCACCGCCGCCTCGAAGCACTCCGGCCTCGGGTGGATCCACGCTCCGCGACCGGGCATCCGGCACACGGCGTCGACCACCACCCGACAAGGCTGAGAAACCACCTCGCGCCGACCGGACGACCGGTCGGCGTCGGGCTCCACAGCCTCGGGCGCCAGTGCAAGTCTCACGACGTCTCCCTGCTCAACCCGTCGGCGACAGCCGACGCAGGTTCGGACAGGGACCATGACAGTCTACCCCCTCGGCGTGGTCACGGAAGAATCATTCCCGCGCGAGTGAGTCCCCTCACCCACAGGCCGGGTGGTCAGTCGGCGGCAGGAGCGGCGTCGGAGACGATGTCGATGCGCCAACCGGTCAGTTTGGCGGCCAGACGGGCGTTCTGCCCCTCCTTGCCGATCGCCAGGGAGAGCTGGTAATCGGGAACGACCACCCGCGCCGAGCGGGCGTTCTCGTCCACGACCGTCACCGAGGAGACCTTCGAGGGCGACAGCGCATGGGCGATGAACTCCGCCGGGTCGTCACTGTGATCGATGATGTCGATCTTCTCGTCGTTGAGCTCGGTCATCACGGCCCGCACGCGGGAGCCCATCGATCCGATGCAGGCGCCCTTGGCGTTGATCCCCGACTGGCTGCTCCGCACGGCGATCTTGGTGCGGTGGCCGGCCTCGCGAGCGATGGCGGTGATCTCCACCGTGCCGTCGGCGATCTCCGGGACCTCGTGCTCGAAGAGCTTCTTCACCAGCCCCGGGTGCGAGCGGGAGAGCGTGATCGAAGGCCCCTTCATCCCGCGGTGGACGTCCACCACGAAGGCCCGCAGGCGCGAACCATGGGAGTAGACCTCCCCGGGAACGTGCTCCTGCGGGGGCAGGACAGCCTCCACGGAGCCCAGGTCCACCTGCACCATGTGCGGGTTGCGACCCTGCTGGACGAGACCGGAGATCAGCTCGCCCTCGCGGCCTTTGAACTCACCGAGGACCTGGTCATCCTCAGCATCACGGATGCGCTGCATGATGACCTGCCGTGCGGTGGACGCGGCGATGCGACCGAAGTTCTTCGGAGTGTCGTCGAACTCGCCGAGGACGCCGCCCTCCTCGGTGAACTCCTTGGCCCAGACGGTCACGTGACCGGTGGACTGATCGATCTCGGCACGAGCGTGCTGCAGCGCTCCCGGGGACTTGTGGTATGCCAGCACGAGAGCCTGCTCGATGGCCGGTATCAGCTTCTCGAGGGGAATGTCACGCTCTTTGACGAGCATGCGCAGGGCACTCATATCGATATCCACTTGTTCCTCCAGTTCGCCCGTGCCGCACAGGCCCGGTCCGATCGCTCCGTCGCTCATCCTCCGGCCGATGATCTCGGCCGGCCTCTTCGCTCGGTGTGGTCACTCCTTGTGGGAAAACTCTACCTGCACTCGGGCGCGGCGGATCGCATCGAAGGCGATCTCCACCGGATCCCCGTACTTCACCGGCATGCCCTTCTTCGGGGCTGGGCGCTGCTCGGCGACAACCACGCCGTCGTCGGCGACCTCCTCCAGGCGCGCCACCACCGGAGCGCCCTCCTCCCGTTCGATCTCCAGCAGCCGGCCGACGTTGCGCGCGAAATGCCGCGGCTCGGTCAACGGACGGGTCGCGCCCGGGGTGGAGACCTCAAGGTCATAGGAGGCGACCTCGGTGAGCACGTCCGCGCCGTCCAGCACCGCCGACAGCGCCTCGGAGAGACCCGCGACGGTGTCCAGATCGACCTGCTCGGTGCCTGCAGCGAAGTCCACGACCACTCGCAGGGTGGTGGTCGGGCCGCTGGCCAGATCGACCTCCTCCAGGTGCAGCCCGTGGGCTGTGACGGTCGGCTCGATCACGGAGACCAGCGCCGAGGCTCGGGGGTCGCGGGACTCCTGGTCCTCGCGGGGGCGGCGTGGGGATGCCATGGGACGTACCTCCGGCGGTCGGGTGCTGGTGCGCCTCGATTGTATCGGTGCGGGGAGCACAGTGCCGCTCTCCGACGGGGCCCGCTGACGACGGCGCCCCGTCATGTTTCTCACACCTTTCAGCAGTCCCCGTCCTGTTCGTCTGTCCCCGTGGAAATGTACGGGGACAGACGAACAGGACGGGGACAAGAGGTGGGGGTTGTCCACAGATGCGCACGAGAGCCCCACGCCTCCGACCCGGTGCGCCATAGTCGGAGGATGAGCGCCGCCCGTCGAACCGCCAGCCATCCGCTCCTCCATGCCGGGTCATCCGAGGACAGCACACAGGCCTCCCAGAGCTTCACCCGAGCCGTCGACGCCGGACGTCTGCTTCGACTCCGCCGTGGCGTGTACATCGACCCGGGGGCATGGTTGCAGGCACCGCCCTGGGACCGGCACCTGCTGGCCACCGCGGCGACACGGCTGGCCGCCCCAGGCTCCGTCATCTGCCGGGAGACGGCCCTGGCCGTGCACGGGGTGGACCAGCTCCGCGTCCCGGAGGCAGTTCACCTGCGCACCTGGCGACGCCAAGAGGCGGGGATCCGGCCCGCGCCCCGGCTCGTCGGGCGTGCCGGACCGGACACCGTGGGCGCCCTTCTGGCCTCCTCTGACGGGCCGCTGAAGGGCCCACGCCGTCGTCGGCCCGACACTGCTGATCTGGCGGGCGTGCCCACCCGGAGGGTGCTGGCCTCCAGCGCCATGCGGCAGGCCGCCGAGACGCTTCCCTCCCCCGCCACGGTTCGCCGACCCCTGCCCGACGCCGGGGAGCACAGACTGCACGATCTTGGGATCCTCGTCGAGCCGCTGGGCCTCGTGCTCGCTGACACCCTGCCCCGCATGGAGGTCACCGACGCCGTCGTCGTGCTCGACTCGGTGCGGTCCGGACGCTGGGCCTCAGGGCACAGGCTGGCCCCGGAAGACGTCGAGCCGTGGACCCCGCTCATCCGCAGCCGGCGAGGCAGCCGACGCTGGGCCAGCGCGTGGGCACGCTCCGACTCCGGCGCGGAGTCTGTCGGAGAGTCGCTGACCCGCCTGCGCGTGGAGGACCTCGGGTTCGAGACGCCTGAGACACAGGTGGAGTTCGTCCTGCCCGACGGCAGGACTGCTCGGGTGGACCTGTTCTGGAGGAGCGCAGGGATCGTCGGGGAGTTCGACGGATGGGCGAAGTACACCCGAAACGGCGTGCTCGGGCACCGCGATGTCTCTGAGGTGGTGTACGAGGAGAAGGTCCGCGAGGACGGCCTGCGGGCCCTGGGCCTCGGCGTCGCCCGCTTCATATGGACGGAGGTCCAGACCGTGGAGCTGCTGCGCCAGAAGCTGGTGAACGCCGGCGTCCCGCGGGTCTAGGGCCACTTCGTCCCCGTCGAGTTCGCTTGTCCCCGCGGAATTGCACGGGGACAAGCGAACTCGACGGGGACGAGCAGGGCGAGGGCGGGACAGGGCCGGGCGGTCAGCCGAACCAGGTGGTCAGCAGGTCCCAGCTCAGGTTGGCCACCAGGGCGAACACCACCACCAGGAACACCACGCGGACGAACCGTGACCCCTTGGCGATCGCCATGCGCGCCCCGGTGTAGCCGCCCAGCATGTTCGCCACGCCCAGCAGCAGGCCGACCGCGATCAGCGCGTGGCCGGCAGGGCCGAAGTACAGCAGCGCCCCCAGGTTGGTCGCCGCGTTGACGATCTTCGCGTGGGCCGAGGCGTTGAGGAAGCTGTACCCCAGCACCATCACCAGACCGATGATCAGGAACGTCCCCGTCCCCGGCCCCAGCACACCGTCATAGAAACCCACCAACAGACCGATCAGCACCGCACGAGCCACGTGTCCCAGCCCCACGTGGCGCAGCTTCTCCAGCTGTCCCACGTTCGGCTTCGCCGCGGTGAAGACACCCACCGCCAGCAGCGCCAGCACGATCAACGGCAGGATCACCGCCTCCGGGAGCCACGCGGCCACCATCGCCCCGCCGAAGCTGGCGCAGAGGGCCGCGAAAGCCGTCGGAGCAGCCGTGGTCAGACTGGGCTTCACACGCCGGATGTAGGTGATCGCCGAGGTGGTGGTCCCGAAGATCGACCCCAGCTTGTTGGTGGCCAGCGCCTGCACCGGAGTGATCCCCGGAACCGTCAGCAGTGCGGGCAGCTGCAGCAGCCCGCCCCCGCCGACGACGGCATCCACCCACCCGGCCGCGAAGCCCACGACCAGCAGCAGCAGGATCGTCAGCAGCGAGATCTCGGCAAGCTGGTCGAGAAGAACCTCCACGACCGCGGCCGTCAGCGCAGCGAGGAGACGCGCCCGACGATCGCCGTCACGGCGCCGTCGACGGGGACCTGCTCAGCCTCACCCGAGCGGCGGTCCTTGAGCTCGATCATCCCGTCGACCAGACCCCGGCCCACCACCACAAGGGTGGGCACGCCCAGCAGCTCGGCGTCCGAGAACTTCACGCCCGGGGACACCTTGGGGCGGTCGTCGAACATCACCGAGACGCCCTCCACCTCCAGAGCCGCCACGAGCGTCTCAGCCGCCTCGCCGATCGCCGGGTCCTTGCCAGTGGCCACCACGTGCACGTCCGCCGGGGCGATCGAACCGGGCCACACCAGGCCGCGCTCATCGTTGTTGGCCTCCGCGATCGCGGCCAGCACCCGGGTCACGCCGAAGCCGTAGGAGCCCATGGTCACGGTGGCCAGCTTGCCGTTGACGTCGAGGACCTGCAGTCCCAGCGCTTCGGCGTAGCGCTTCCCGAGATGGAAGATGTGACCCAGCTCGATGCCGCGGCGCGTGCGCAGCGGACCGGAGCCGTCCGGGGCGGGGTCTCCCTCCTTCACCACCACGGACTCGATCACGCCGTCCCAGGTGAAGTCACGGCCGGCCACCAGCCCGAAGACATGCTGATCCCGGTGATTCGCTCCGGTGATCCAGCTGGTGCCCGAGACCACCCTGGGGTCCACCAGGTACGGGATGCCGGTGGCGCCCTCTGCCCCCAGGACCGGGTGTTCCAGCTCCAGGCCGGGGCCGATGTAGCCGCGGACCAGCAGCGGGTGAGACTCCAGGTCCTCCGAGGTAGCTGCCTCGACGGTGACCTCGCCGGCCGCGCCCAGGTGTTCCCCGACGGTCGCCTCCACACGCTTGAGGTCGACGTCGCGGTCTCCAGGCACTGCGATGACCGCCACGCGCCTCTCACCGTCAGGCATCACGACGGCGATCACCACGTTCTTCAAGGTGTCCGCGGCCGTCCAGGCCCGGTCTGCGCGTGCGTGGTTCTCGTTCGCCGCTGCGACCAGCGTCTCGATGGTGTTGGTCCCCGGGGTGTGGTGCACCTCGGCCGGGGGCAGGTCGGAATGGTCGATCGCTGCGGGCACCACCGTGGTGACTGCCTCCACATTGGCGCGGTAGCCGCCGTCGGACTCCACGAAGGTGTCCTCCCCGACCGAGGACGGGAACAGGAACTCCTCGGAGGCCGAGCCGCCCATCGCCCCGGAGACCGCGTCCACCGGCACGACCTCGAGCCCCAGACGCTCGAAGATCCGCAGATAGGCGGCACGGTGGGCGTCGTAGGCCGCCCGCTGATCCTCCTCGGAGAGGCAGAACGAGTAGGAGTCCTTCATGATGAACTCTCGGCCGCGCAGCAGGCCGGCCCGCGGACGGGCCTCGTCCCGGTACTTGGTCTGGATCTGGTACAGCGAGACCGGCAGGTCCTTGTACGAGGTGTAGAAGTCCTTCACCAGGAGGGTGAAGAGCTCCTCATGGGTGGGCGCCAGCAGGTAGTCCGCGCCCTTGCGGTCCTGGAGACGGAAGATGTTGTCCCCATAGTCCTCCCAACGGCCGGAGGCCTCATAGGGCTCCTTCGGCAGCAGCGCCGGCAGGTGGATCTCCTGGGCGCCGATCCGGTCCATCTCCTCCCGGACGATGGCCTCCAGCTTGCGCAGCACCTTGATCCCCAGCGGCAGCCACGAGTACACGCCCGGTGCCGCACGACGGATATAGCCTGCACGGACCAGCAGCTGATGGCTGGCGACCTCGGCGTCGGCGGGGTTGTCACGCAAGGTGCGGAGAAAGAGATCCGACAGTCTCAGGGGCACGGTGAACTCAATTCCAGATCGATGGGTCTGCTGCCGAAGGAAGTCTACTAGGGGTCACCGACAGAGCCGGGCGCTCAGGAGTCGTCCTGGTCCGTTTCGTCCTGGTCCGTTTCGTCCTCGTCCGTTTCGTCCTGGTCCGTTTCGTCCCCGTCGCCGGACTCCTCGTCAGACTCGTCCTCGTCTGACCCAGCGTCCTCGTCGGCATCCTCGTCATCGTCGTCTTCGTCCTCGAGGGCGAGATCCTCGCCGGTCAGATCCGAGAGCACCGCCGCGGCCTGCTCCTGCAGCTGCTCCACCAGGTCCTCGACCTCGTCCTCCTCCGGCGCCTCGGCCCCGGCTTCGGCTACGAGCACCACCTGGGAGCCATGCCGCAGCATCACGGCCACCAGATGGGAGGTGGCACCGTCGGCCCTCAGCTCCTGGGTCAGCCCCAGCGACGCGTCGGCGGCGGAGGACATCGAGACCTCCTCGACCGTGACCTCGGTGACCGGAGGCTCCCCGTCCTCCTCACCGGAAGGTCGGGTCGCCGTGTAGGTGTCGCAGAGCGCGACGCCGTCCTGCTCGCCGGAGAGCAGAGCGTCGGCCGACTCCCACTCAGCGAAGGTGTAGACGGTCGCCTCCACGCTGCCCGAGCCGGTGTCCTCAGAATCTTCAGAGTCCCCCGAGCCGCCCGAGTCCTCCGAACCCCCGACCGATCCTGCCTGCACCGCGTGGGCCACCAGCGAGCCGTCAGGGAGCGGGCTCGCGGACTCCACCACGTACTGCTTGCACTCCTGAGGCGCCACCCGCAGGCGCTGGAGCTCGGTGTCCAGATCGCGCAGGCCCGGCAGGACGTCGTCGGTGTCGGTGATGGTCGCCTCGCCGAAGTGCTCCTCCAGGGCTTCACGCATCTCCTCATGGGAGAGCTGGTTGCCTTCGGGTTCGGGGGCACGCAGCTGCTGGTCCCCGCCAGGGTCGCCGATCGGTCCTCCCCCACGGTCCCGGTCTGCGATGGCCGGATCATCGCCACATCCGGCCATCATGAGCACCCCGGAGACCGCGAGCGCCACGGCGACGGCGGAGGGACGACGACGGCGGCCTGGGGCGGGCTGCGGCATATCCGGTTCTCCTCGGAGGTCGGCCGGGGACGTCTGCGGGCTGAAGCCCAGCGGTCAGGACAGCGGCGAGCCGGACGCACCTGACCCACCGCACCTTCCAGTATGGGCGTCGATCCGGGCGGGCAGATCCCCGACGCGCGGACGGGCCGTGTGTGAGGCTGAAGCTCACACACGGCCCGTCCCTCCCCGCCGGGGCACCGGCGGTCCTGCGCTCAGGCGGACTTGACCTCCAGCTGCACCACGGCCCAGGACATCGGCGGCAGCGTCACTCGCAGCGCGCCGTCCTCGAGCCCGACCTCACGCAGCGGACGGAGGCCGACGGCGTCCTGATCGTCGAGCACGTTCGCCGCCTTGCGGTCCCGCTCCTCCGGGATCGCGAGCACTTCGGCGGAGCTGATTCCGGTGGCCTCGAGACCATGCAGGTCCAGGGTGAGGTCGTTGGACTCCTCCATCCCCCGGTTGGCCACGAACAGCGACAGCCTCCCGGTACCCTCGTCCCAGGTGGCGGCGGCGTCGACGACGTCGACGTCCCCGAACTTCTGGGTGGAGACCTGGTCAGCGTCCACGGCAAGGCGCAGGATCTGCCCGCGCGCCATGGCGGCGATCCTGGCGAAGGGCCAGAAGATGGACTGACGCCAGGCCGGGCCCCCTTCTTCAGAGAGGATCGGGGCGATGACGTTGACCAGCTGCGCCTGATTGGCGATCCGCACGCGGTCACCATGGCGCAGCAGCGAGTGCATCAGGGTTCCCACCACCACCGCATCGGTGACGTTGTAGGAGTCCTCGATCAGCCGGGGATGCTTCTGCCACCCCTTGGCGACCTGGTGGGGCTGGTCCTCGGTCTCGAGGCCCCGCTGGTACCAGACGTTCCACTCGTCGAAGGAGATGTCGACCTGCTTGGTGTGCTTGCCGGCGGCCTTCACGGCGTCGATGGTGGAGACCACGCCGTCGATAAACGCGTCCATGTCCACCGCCTCGGCCAGGAAGGAGGCGGCGTCGCCGTCGTGCTCCTGGTAGTAGGCGTGCATGGAGATGTAGTCGACCTCCGCATAGGTGTGCGAGAGCACGGTGTGCTCCCAGGAGCCGAAGGTCGGCATCTGCCGGTTGGAGGAGCCCACGGCCACGAGCTCGAGGTCCGGGTCCACCAGCCGCATGGCCTTGGCGGTCTCCTGGGCCAGCCGACCGTACTCGTCTGCGGTCTTGTGCCCGATCTGCCATGGCCCGTCGAGTTCGTTGCCCAGGCACCACAGGCGGATGTCGAAGGGCTCTTCGATGGTGCCGGTGGCCGCGCCGTTCTTCCTGCGCAGATCGGACCAATAGGTGCCACCCGGGTGGTTGGCATACTCCACCAGGGCACGGGCCTCCTCCACCCCGCGGGTGCCGAGGTTGACGGCCTCCATGACCTCGACCTCGGCCTCACGCGCCCACTCCACGAACTCGTGAAGGCCGAAGGCGTTGGTCTCGATGGAGTGCCAGGCGCCGTCGATGCGGACCGGACGGTCCTCCACCGGCCCGACGCCGTCCTCCCACAGGTAGCCGGAGACGAAGTTGCCGCCCGGGTAGCGCACCACGGTGGGGCCGAGCTCCTTGACCAGCTTCATGACGTCCTGACGGAAGCCGCGCTGATCGGCCTGCGGGTGACCGGGCTCGAAGATGCCGGTGTACACGCACCGGCCCATGTGCTCCACGAAGGATCCGAAGAGCCTGTGGGGCACGTCCGCGACGGTGAAGGCGCGGTCGACGGTCAGATGTGCCTGGGACATGAGTCTCCTGTTCTTAAAGGGTGAGGGGATGTCTGGAGAGAGCTGGGTGCCCCGGTGGCACCGCCGTACGACGACGCCGCCGGGGTGGGGAGGTCACTTCCCGCCGAAGCCGGTGGTGGCCACACCCTGGACGATCTGGCGCTGGAAGAAGAGGAACACCACGATCAGCGGCAGCGCGGCCAGCACGGCCTGGGCCATCACCTGGGCATAGGCGACGCCGTAGGCGCTGATCACGGTTTGCAGTCCGACCGGCAGCGTCATGAGCAGCGTGTCGTTGATGATGATGAACGGCCACAGGAAGTTGTTCCAGGCTTGGATGAAGACGAAGATCGACACCGCGCCGAGGATCGGTTTGGACAGCGGCAGCACCACCGACCAGAAGACCCGCAGCCGTCCGGCGCCGTCCACCCGGGCGGCGTCCTCCAGCTCGATGGGCACTGCGTCGAAGAACTTCTTCAGGATGAACACGATCGGCGCCATGACCACCTGCGGCAGGATCAGACCCCAGTAGGTGTCGACCATGTTGAACGCCAGCATCTGGTAGTACAGCGGGATGATCAGCACCTGTGGCGGCACGATGATCGACGCGATGACGGCGAAGAACACGGTGGCCCGGCCGCGGAACTGCATCCGGGAGAAGGCGTAGGCGGCCAGCGCGGAGATCGCCACGGTGAGGAAGGTGATCACCGCCGAGGTCCAGAAGCTGTTCCACGCCCAGATGTAGACGTTGCCCTCGGAGAGAACCGTGTCGAAGGCCGCGAAGGAGATGCCCTCCGAGCCGATGAGCGTCAGCCGACCGGAGGCGGCGTCGGTCTCGGTCTTCAACGAGGTGGCCACGGCCCACACGAAGGGCAGGAGCCAGACCAGAGCCATCACGGCCAGGGCGATGAAGGCCAGGATCCGGGCCGGTGTGAAGGGCCCCTCCCCCGGCTTGTAGCTGCGCTTGACGCTCCCGATCTGCGGGAGTGCTGCCGTGGTGGTCATCGCTGCCCCTTCCTGCGGTTGAGGATGCCCATCTGGATCACGCCGACCACGACGATCAGGGCGAAGAACACGTACGAGATGGACGCGGCATAGCCGAAGCGGTAGCCGACGAAGCCGGCCTCGAAGATGTACTGCACGATGGGCCGCGAGGTGTCCGAGGAGATCCCGCCGAGCATCTGGTAGGCCTGGTCGAAGAGCTTCAGCGAGGCCAGGATCTGCAGGATGAAGATCACCCCGGTCACGGGCAGCAGCTGCGGAATCGTGATCGACCACAGCTGGCGCCAGCGGCCGGCGCCGTCCACCGCCGCGGCCTCGTACTGGCTCTCCGGGATGTTCTGCAGTGCGGCCAGGTAGAGCAGGAAGTTGAAGCCGACCGTCCACCACACGGTGGCGATGGTGATGGAGATCAGGTCCAGATGCAGGGTCTGCAGCCAGGCCAGCGGCTCCAACCCGACGGCGGAGAGCACCGCGTTGGCCGCGCCGATCTCCGGGTTGAAGATCCACGCCCAGATCTGTGAGATCACCGTGGAGGCCAGCAGGAACGGCATGAAGAACGAGAGTCGCCACAGCCACTGCCCCGGCAGGCCGGTGTTGACCAGCAGGGCCATGACCATCGCGAACAGCACCAGGGGCACAGTGGAGATGATGGTGAACCATACGGTGTTGCGGATCGCGCCCCACATGGTGGAGTCGGTGAAGGCCTCGGCGTAGTTGTCCAGGCCCACGAAGTTCCCGCCCGAACCGGCCAGCGACTGGTCGGTGAAGCTCAGCCAGGCGCCGTGGAGCATCGGCCAGACGACGAACATCAGAAACGCGATCATGAAGGGGGCCAGGAAGGCCCAGGCCACCAGGCGCTCCTTCCGGCGCGCGGCCCGTTCGCCGACCTGGGCGATGCCGGTGCCGGGCGGCGCCATCTCGTCGAGGCGGTCGGTCTTCTCGGTGGTGGTCATTCGGATGTCGCTCATACCTGCTCAGCCCCCTCCGGGTCCACGGGGTTGGGATTGGACAGGATCGAGTTCACGTAGGAACGGAACTGGTCCAGGGCGTCCTCGAAGCCGTCTCCGGCGGTCATCGCGCGCTGGAACATCTGCCCCAGCTCGTTGACGAAGTTGGACCCGGATCCGGTGAACCAGGCGGTGGGGTCGTAGACGATGTGGTCGGCGGCGTCCGCGTAGTTGGCCTGCGGCAGCAGCTCCTGATACTCGGGGCTGTCCACCACCGGCAGATAGGCGGCGATATGGCCGGCGGTCGCCCAGTTCACGGAGTCTTTGAGCAGCTGGGCGACGAACTCGTAGGTATGCTCGCGAGCCTGAGGGTCCGGGCTGAGCTGGTGCGGCAGCACGAAGGAGTGCGAGTCAGCGTAGGTGATGGGCTCGCCGAAGATCGGCGGAATCATGTCCATGTCCACCGGGATGCCGGCGTTCTGCATGGTGGGCAGCTCCCAGACGCCGCTGAAGAACAGCCCGGTGCTGCCGGAGGAGAACTCCGCGACGGCGGAGTCGTAGTTGCCGCGGCTGGAGGCGATGGTCCCGTCGACCAAACGGCTCATGTGCTCCAGGGAGCTGAGGAAGGCCTCGTCGTCGATGACGGCTTCGCCTCCGTCGGGGAACTCCATGGTGACCCCGTGCTGGGCGTAGAAGGTGTAGAAGAGCCGCCAGATCTGCGGAGCGTCACCCAGGAATCCGTAGGACAGCGCGTTGCCGCCGGTCACTCCTCCGATCTCCTCACACAGGGAGATGAACTCGTCCGGGGACTGCGGGACGCTCAGGCGTCCGTCGCTTTCGAGGACGCCTGCCTCCTGGCAGATGTCGCGGTTGAACATCATCAGGAACGGATGGGCATCGAGCGGCACGCTGTAGAGCTCGCCGCCCACGAGGCTGTTCTCCCACATGGGGCCCGTGAAGGTGGACTCGTCGACGCCGAGCTCGGCGAGCTGTCCCTCGTCCCACGGGTCCAGGAGGCCGCCGGGCACATAGCCGGGCACCCGCGTGGAGTGCATGATGGCGACCTCCGGGGCACGGCCGCCCGCGCCGGCCATGGCCAGCTTCGTGTAGTACGGGGTGCCCCAGGCCAGCACGGTCGGGCGGACGAAGAAGTCGTCCTGGGAGTCATTGACGCCGTCCAGCAGCTCGGCCATGGTGATGCCGTCACCGCCGCTGAGCAGATGCCAGAACTGCAGGGTGGTCCGGTCAGCGGGCCCGACGTTGGGCGCGCATCCGGCCAGCGCGGCGGCTCCTGCGCCGGCGAGCGCGCCCCCGAGGAGCTGCCTCCTGCTGAGGATGGGTCGTCTCATAGATGCTCATTCCTTGGTCGGGACCATGGGGTCCGCAGGTGCGCCCCCATCATCTTTACATCGATGTAATTCTGTCTCGGAGAACCCAGCCCCTTCCTTCCACGCACGGCCGAGCGTGATCGAGGACAGGAATTCCATCGATGGAACTACGCCTCAGAGAATCTCCTTGTGGCGCACATCACGATGGACACCATGCTACTGGAGACCTGACGCCCGTCAAGGCGAGCCCGTCGGGACATACCCCGCGGGGGTGCCCTGGGTGGACTCGCGGAGCACCAGCCGGTGCGGGATCACCACCGCCTGAGAGGGGCCATCGTCGCGCCGCCCCACCCGTTCCTCGAACCGCGCTGAGAGCAGGTCCAGGGCCGCACTGACGTAGTCGGTCCGGGTGAAGGCCACGGTGGTCAGCGGCGGCAGGGTGAACGCCGCATGTTCCACGTCGTCGAAACCGGTGACCAGCACGTCCTCGGGAACACGGAGCCCCGCCCGGTGCAAGGCGTGCAGCGCACCGAAGGCCAACGTGTCGGTGAAGGCGACGACGGCGTCGAAGGGCACCTGCCGGGTCAGCAGCTCCTCCACAGCTGCCGCGGCCCCGCCGATGGTCCACTGCTCCACGCCCACCTGCAGCTGGGGGTCCGCCTCCAGGCCGGCATCGCGCAGTGCGTCCAGGTATCCCAGCAGGCGCAGACCGGCGGTGGCCTTGCCTTCCTGCCCGCGCACCGCGCCGCCCAGCGCAGCGACGCGACGCGCCCCGCGGGACAGCACATGCTCGGTGATCTCCCGGGAGGCGACGCGGCTGTCCACGTACACCCGATCAGCGCGATGCTGCTCCACCTCTCCGATGAGCACCACGGGCGGCAGATGGTCCACCCGTTCGATCACCGAATCCTCCAGACGGACCGGGTTGAGGATGAGCCCGTCGATCAGGTGGGTGCGCGCCCGGGAGACCAGGTCATGCTCCCGCTCGGGCTCTGCCGCGGTCTCCTCGAACTGCACGGCCAGACCCCGCTCATGGGCCTGCTCCACGATCGTGTGGGCGAGGTCGGCGGAGAAGGCCGTGGCGAGATCCGGAAGCGCCACCCCGATGATGCCGGTGCGCCCGTTACGCAGCCCGCGGGCGCTCAGGTTCGGGACGAAGTCCAGCTCATCCATGGCCGCCTGCACCCGCTCCCGGGTCCCCTCCCGGACGGCCACCGCGCCGGTGAGCACGTTGGAGACGGTCTTCGGCGAGACGCCGGCCCGCGCGGCGACGTCCTTCATGGTGGCGCGTGATCGTGGAGAAGCCATCAGCCTAGCTTAGGCTCCGCGCGCCCGAGACGGCGGCGACAGGCACGTCATGAGCGTGGCCGGGCCGCCGGGACTACGCATGATGTCACACCTGTGGCTAGACGATGCCATGACTCAGAACAGCACCGTGGCGAACGTGCCGACCTGTTCGAAACCCACCCGACGGTAGGCGCGGATGGCTGGGGCGTTGTAGCTGTTGACGTAGAGGCTCACCGTCGGCGCCAGCGTGAGGGCATGGTCGACGACGGCCGCCATACCGGGCACCGCCAGCCCCTGACCACGATGATCCGGACGCACCCAGACCCCCTGGATCTGGACGACGTCGTCAGTGACAGCCCCGTACTCGGCCTTGAAGATGACCTCACCTGTGACCGGATCGGTGAGCACCTGCGAGTGCCCGGCGGCGATGAGCGAGCGGATCCGCTCGCGATACTGCGCGGAGCCCTGGGCGTAGGGAGAGAACCCCAGCTCCTCGGTGAACATCGCCGCGCAGGCCGGCTCCACCCGCGCGAAGTCCTCCGACTGGGACTGCCGCACTCCGGGCAGCGGCACCTCCGAGGAGGGCCCCGTCATGGTGAGCAGAGGCTGATCAGCGCGGACATCCCGCGGGCTGTGCCAACCGGAGGCCTCGTGCAGCTCCAGCACGGCCTCGGCGGGCCCATAGATCGAGGAGACCCGCCGGCGCATCACACCCAGCGCCAGGCCGAACAGCTCAGCCTGGGCCGCGTCGGCACCGACAGGGTTGATGTTCGACCCCACCCAGCACGCGGCGGCGAGCTCCGGTGCCCTGCCTGAGTCCTCGGCGGAGGCGTCGGCCGGGTCAGCCTCCTCCGCCTCGGCGTCGATCCCGAGGAACACCGCGCCGTTGCGGCCCTTTCCGGGCCCGGCCCCACCCCGGCTGGCCAGAGTGGTGGCCACCGAGACGTTGACCACCGGGTCGGCGTCGAGCAGACGGCGCAGCGCGGGGGTGTCCCCGGGCATGAGCACGCGGACCGCCCCGCCCGTGGCGTGGTCGATCCGCGCGGCGAGGGTGTTAGCTGACGGAGACCACAGGGGCACCCGTTGCCTGAGCATCTCCATCGGACTCCAGATCCATCTCTTCGGCGAGGCGGTTGGCCTCTGCGATCAGCGTCTCGACGATCTGGTCCTCCGGCACAGTCTTGATGACCTCGCCCTTGACGAAGATCTGTCCCTTGCCGTTGCCGGAGGCCACCCCGAGGTCGGCGTCGCGGGCCTCCCCCGGACCGTTCACCACACAGCCCATGACGGCCACGCGCAGCGGCACCTCCATGCCCTCCAGCCCGGCGGTGACGTCATCGGCGAGCGTGTAGACATCGACCTGAGCCCGCCCGCAGGAGGGGCAGGAGACGATCTCCAGCTTCCGGGGCCGCAGGTTCAGCGATTCGAGGAGCTGGTTGCCCACCTTGACCTCCTCGGCCGGCGGGGCCGAGAGGGAGACCCGGATCGTGTCGCCGATGCCCTGGGACAGCAGCGCCCCGAAGGCGACCGAGGACTTGATGGTGCCCTGGAACGCCGGGCCCGCCTCGGTCACACCCAGGTGCAGCGGCCAGTCCCCGCGCTCGGCCAGCAGCTGGTAGGCCTGGACCATGACCACCGGGTCGTTGTGCTTGACGGAGATCTTGAAGTCGTGGAAGTCGTGCTCCTCGAACAGCGAGGCCTCCCAGACGGCCGACTCGACGAGCGCCTCGGGGGTGGCCTTGCCGTACTTGTCCATCACGCGCTTGTCCAGGGAGCCCGCATTGACGCCGATGCGCAGCGAGACCCCGGCGTCCTTGGCGGCCTTCGCGATGTCGCCGACCTTGTCGTCGAACTTGCGGATGTTGCCCGGATTGACCCGCACCGCACCGCAGCCGGCCTCGATGGCGGCGAAGACATACTTGGGCTGGAAGTGGATGTCAGCGATCACCGGGATCTGCGACTTCATCGCGATGATCGGCAGCGCCTCGGCGTCCTTGTCCGTGGGGCAGGCGACGCGCACGATGTCACAGCCGGAGGCCGTCAACTCAGCGATCTGCTGCAGCGTCCCGTTGATGTCGTGTGTCTTGGTGGTGGTCATCGACTGCACAGAGATCTGATGATCACTGCCGACGCCGACACTGCCGACCTGGAAGTTCCGCGTCTTCCGGCGCGGGGCAAGGACAGGCGGAGGTGAAGCTGGCATACCAAGGTTGATGGCGGTCATGCGTCCATCGTACCGGCCCTGCATCCTCCCTCAGTATCCGCGTGAACGATCCACGACGTTGCGCAGGCTCCGCCCTGCAGCCCACCGGGAGACGTTGTCCAGAAGGATCGCGTGACCTCGTTCAAGAGTCGCGTCAGTGGTCGCTCCGTTGTGCGGTGTGACGATGACTCGAGGCATATCCCACAAGGGACTGCCCTCAGGCAACGGCTCCACTCCGTGGGCATCCAACCCCGCTCCTGCCAGGTGCCCGTCCTCCAACACCTCCAGGAGAGCCTCCTCATCGACGATCCCTCCCCGAGAGATGACGATGAGAAAGGTACCTGGTTTCATCCTCCGCAGCTGCGGGCGCCCCAGCATCCCGCGCGTCTCCGACGTCACCGGAGCAGTGACCACCACGAAGTCACTGGTGTCGAGCAGCTGCTTCAGTCCCGCATCTCCATAGAGCAGGCGAATCTGACCGTCCGTCTCTCCAGAGGGCGATCTGCGGAGAGCTTGTACTTTCATATGACACGCCTGAGCCTTGCGCGCCAGGTCCTGGCCACTGTTCCCGTAGCCGATGATCCCGAGGGTCTGGCCGGCTAGCTCACCGTGGGTGAAACGATCCCAGCGGTGCTCCCGCTGAGCCTTCATCCACCGCGGAGCGTCGCGACTGAGCATCAACACAAGCATCAAGGCGTGCTCAGCCAGAGGAATCGCGCCGTTGCCGGCGGCGGACGTGAGGGTCACCCCTTGCGGCAGGACTCCGCCCGTCAACCAGCCGTCAACGCCGGCGGCACCCGAATGGACCCAGTCCAGCCCGGGAATTCTGTGGAGGTCGTCTCGTGGGGACGCCCCGAGCACAGCAGAGCCCGCTTCTGGAGACGAGGCCGACCCCGCACTTCCCAGTGGTGAAAGACGATCCACCGCCTGCACCTGGCAATCCGGCGCCGCGGCACGGATCTGCTCAAGAGAAGGGCCAGCTGAGGACTTGACGTGAATGATGCGTCTCACTTCAGCCCCGTCGTCGAGATCCCCCGGATCAGATACTTCTGGGCGAAGGCGAAGAACAGCAGGATCGGGATGAGGGAGACCACTGACATGGCCATCAGCGTCCCGGCCCCCTGATTCGACTCAGAGTCCAGGAGCGCGTTCAACGCGATCGGCACCGTCCAGATGCCGGAGTCTGTGAGATAGATCAGCTGGCCGAAGAAGTCGTTCCACGTCCAGATGAAGGTGAAGATCGTCGTCGTCACGAGGGCTGGACGCATCAGGGGGAAGATCACGTACCAGAACACCCGAAACGGACCTGCTCCGTCGACGACGGCTGCCTGATCAAGCTCCTTCGGGATGCCTCGGATGAACTGCACCATCAGGAAGATGAAGAATGCATCAGTAGCCAGGAACTTGGGCAGCACCAGGGGGATGAAAGTGTTCACGAGGTCCAGCTGAGAGAAGACGATGTACTGGGGGATGATCACCGCGTGGATGGGCAGCATCACCGACACCAGGACGATGGCGAAGTACCACTTGCGTGCCCTGAAGTTGAGGCGGGCCAAAGCATAGGCCGTCAACGAGCAGGCGAACAGGTTCCCCACGATGCAGCTGATCGCGAGGATCAGAGAGTTTCCGAAGAAGACCCAGAAGGGCAGGCCGGCCACGTGCCATCCGTTGCGGAAGTTCTCCAGTGTGAGCTCAGTGGGGATGATGCTCGGGTCAGTGAGCACCAGGTGTGATGGTTTGAAGGCGCTGACTGCCATCCAGATCAGGGGATACAGCATGAACAGCCCGAAGATGATCAGCGCTGCATGGCGGATGATGCTGTTGCGTCTGCCCGACCGCCTGGCCTCCCTGGGGCCTATGACCCGTGAGGTGGTGGATGGGCCCAACTCCATCGGTGACGCAACTTCCGTGCCTTCCGCCTGGGCCTTCCTCGACAATGCCTGCTCACTCATATCAGTCTCCGTAGAAAACCCAGTACTTGGACAGAAGGAAGTGCACACCAGTGATGAGCGCGATGACGAGCAGGAGCACCCAGGCCAGCGCTGAGGCATACCCCATGTCGAAGTTCACAAACGCCTGCTGGTAGATGTACAGCGTGTAGAAGAGCGTCGAGTCCACTGGGCCGCCGGTTCCGCCGCTGACCACATGGGCTTGGGTGAAAGCCTGGAACGATCCGATCGTCTGCAGGATGAGGTTGAAGAAGATGATGGGCGTGAGCAGTGGGATCGTGACACTGCCGAACTGCCTCACCACTGAAGCCCCGTCAACTCGGGCCGCCTCATAGAGCTCCTCAGGGATCTGACGCAGACCCGCCAGGAAGATCACCATGGGTGCACCGAACGTCCAGACGTTGAGGATGATCAATGTACTGAGCGCCGTGTCCGGGTTCTGCAGCCAGTTGGTCCCTTGGATCCCGATCATCTCGAGCATCTGGTTGATGAGTCCGCTGTGACCGAACACCTGACGCCAGAGAACCGCCACCGCCACACTTGCCCCCAGGAGGGAGGGTAGATAGTAGGCGCTCCTGTAAAACGTGAGCCCCTTGAGCCCACGATCCAGGATCAGAGCCAGGCCAAGGGCAAAGGCCAGCTGGAGCGGCACCGACACCAGGACATAGGTTGCCGTGACCTGTGCCGCGCTCCAGAACCGATCGTCTCCGGCCATTCGTTCATAGTTCGCAAGCCCGGTCCATTCAGGAGACCCCATGATGTTGTAGTTCGTGAACGACAGATACAGCGAAGCCAGCATCGGAACCGATGTGATGAACACGAGCCCCAACAACCACGGCAGCATGAAGACATGTGCGACGCCGTCCTGCCTGCCCAGCGTGGACTTCCTCGTGGTCTTCTTCGGCGGGCCTGATGGCCGTTGCCACACGGGCTGCACGTCAGCGGCCTCTTCCACAGTCTTGGTCATCTCAAATCACCGACCGCTCAGCCCTGGATCCCGCTGTCGATCTCGCTGATCGTCGCTTCCGCGGCCTCCGTGATGCTCCGGTTCCCATTGGTCACCTGCTCGAGCTGCCGACGCAGAACGTCCCGCCAGGTGTTGGTGCCGGGGGGCGCCTCGTACCGGGGACGGCGGTCGACATCACGGTCCTCCGCCACGAGCTCCAGCATTTCGAGCTCTTCAGCTGTTGCGACCTCCGCATATTCCTCTGCCACACGCGGGTTCGGGGGAACACCCATTGTCAGACCGACGATCTGCTGCATCTCAACATTCGAGGTGCAGAACGTCAGGACACTTCCCGCAAGCTCAGCCTGGTCATCATCGGCATCCTTGTAGATCGCCATTCTCGGGAAGTAGAGGTACTGATACCCCTCGGCCGCACTCTGGGCCTCAGGCATGTGCCTCAGCCGGAACTCGTAATCAGGGAACATCGCGGCGTCATCGACAATATGGTTCGAATTTCCGAAACGCATCAAGACGATGTCGCCGATGTCTTCCCAGCTGCCTTCGATCCCGTCCTGTTCGCCGATGGAGGTCGTGGCACCAGCCTCGCGCAGGTTCTCCCACCACTCGATCCATTCTTCCAAGGTCTCCTGGCTGAATCCGATCTGCCCGTCCTCTGTCCACAGCTCTTCGCCGCGCTGCCGGATCCATCCTTCGAACGGGAGGTCTGCCTGCGCGTCATACGTCAGAGCTTTGACGCCGTCGGGATTTCCACTGGAGAAATCGATCGCAAACTCTGCGAACTCATCCCAGGTCCACTCGTCAGGAAGGTCAACTCCATACTCTTCGACAAATGTTGCGTTGTATCTGATGACGGGCACAAATGTTCCGAACGGCATAGTGTTGTGCTCTCCATCGAGGCGAAAGTCCTCAATATCCTGGTCGCTGTAATCCGAGAGGTCCAGGGTATCGATCCCCTCAAGGGAGCGGTACAGTCCGTTTGAGTAGTAGGTCATGACCTGAGGAGCCGGCACCCAGAATATGTCTGCCACATTCCCCGCGGCCATCTGCGTCGTCATGCGCTCTTGAAAAGCGTTGTAGTCGGCAAATTCAACGTTCATGCTGATGTCGGGGTATTCGTCCTCCATCATGCCGAACGCCTCGGAATAATTCTGCTGACGCACATCACTCCCCCAGAACGCATAGCGGAGCGTGCCAGCCTGATTGCCCCCGCCGCCGCCGAGACCGCCGCAGGCGGCCAGCATCCCCATCCCACCCGCAGCACCGGCCCCGATCAGGAAGTCTCGCCTGTTGAACGCCTGCATGACCTTCTCCCCTCAATAAGCATGAGCAACACCTGCACAGTGACGAGCATCACTCAGCGGACTGCATTCGACTGTAATGCCGAGCATATTGTCTGTCAATCATTCATGTCTTGTTACTTTTCACTTGATCTCGATGACTTCGAACAGGCCAAGCGGAGGCGTCTTCACCGTGAGGTCGCGGCCCGACTGCCTCCACTCCAGCTCCTGGTCAGCGACGCGGGCACGGACCCTAGACACCGCCCACGAGACATCAAGGTGCAGTGCCGCCTCAGCAAGAGGGACGGGGGGCATGAAGCGCTGATCTGCATCTCCTGTGCGGTTGAGGAGGTGAACGACCGAGGCCTCATGATTCCGGCCCGGAACGATCTGCACGTGCTGGGGCAGGCTGCTCCGCACCTGCAAGGCTTCCCCTGAGGTCGTGAGAATCTTCGCCACCCAGGAATCACGAACCGCGCTGAGGCCGATCGTCCGATAGGTGAGTCCTGGTCGCCACGGTGCATAGGCGAGCACCCCGGCTCCATGCCGGCCGGCGACCCACCCGGGGTGAGACGTGGGGTGATGCCCGTAGCACTTCTCAGGGGGCCCGTAGAGCGCGCGCCCTACGGCGAGCCAGTCGACCTGTGCCCCGGGACGCGGCTCCAACACGTGGAATCCCCCCACCACGGGGGCAAGGTCACCAGAGTCGTTCACCGGAACATGAAGTGAGCGCACGGACTCCTGAGTCACGAAGGCGGCACGCTGCTGGGCCAGCGGCTCGTCGCCGCCGAGCTGAGGCGAGCCCTGTTGCCATCCGGAATCCCCGGTGGCGACGACACCGCCCCCTGCGGCCAGCACCGCCTCCAGCGCCTTGACCTCTTCAGGTCGCAGCTCACCGAGGTCTGGAAGGATGACCAGGGCATAGCGTTCAGGGTCCATCTCTGAGAGGCGGTCCTGGCGGACGACGTCGAACGGCACATGTTTCTCAGTCAGGGCCAGATACTGGCCCTCGAACTCGGCCCGCCGCCGCTGTGGATCAGGGGCGTCCGGCTTTGAGATCCGTACAAGAGCGACCTTGGCATCAGATCGAAGGTCTGTGTAGATCCTTTCGTTGTCCCGATGGAATCGCATCACCTCCGCACCGGCCTCGACAGCCTCGTACTTGCTGTCCTCGATGCGGCCCATGAGGTAGAGGGAAGGCTGGGCACCGGTGGCGATCGTCTGCACCAAGTACTGCGCATAGCGGTGAGGATCCTCCCCTGCCCAGCGATACGGCATGTCGACGAAGGCCGCAGAGTTGACGAAAACCGGGCGCTCCTGGTTCCCAGACCGCGCCGCACTGACCTGCTCAGCGGTGTGGTGGTGCCACAGCGCCCTCCCCACGGCGTTGTTGGCCTCGTGGAACGTGATGTCCGCCTTGTCGCCCATGATCAGCGCCACGTGGGGACGAATGGCATGGATATGCGCAGTCATCCGCGCATGCAGATCATCAAGGACGTGTGCGGTGAACTGCTTCCAGCGTGAGTATCCGCTGGATTCCGGGCTTCGAGGATGCTCCAGCCCAGGAGCGAACGCTCGAAAGCCCTCCAAGCACGGCTCGCAGTGGCAGACCCCCCAGTACGCGCGGCTGTAGTCGAACTCGTTGAAGGTCATCATGTTGAAGAAGAATCCGGAGATGTCATATCCATTCATCACTTCTTCGATGACGTCAAACATCTTCTGCTGGTAGTAGTCGCCGCTGGGACAGACACTTCGATACCCGTTGTAGGTCTGAGGCACTCCCTCGGGACTGACGAAGCACCACTCGGGATGCTCCTCAGCTCGACGAGCATCGATCTTCGAGAAGTCCATGCGACCCAGGAGGCGCATGCCCCGATCGTGGGCAGCCACCACCGCGTCGCCGACCAGATCCCCCGATTCCCTCTCCCCCAGCACAGGATTGACCGTCTGGCACGCGAGCTTGCTGGGGTAGTTCGCGATGATCCCCCCGACGCTGATCAACCAGGTGTTCGCACCGAAGCTCTGTATCGCGTCTGCAGTCTGCTCGACGTCGAGCCCCGCGTCGATCTCCCGCAGATTGGTCTGAACCGTCCGGAAGGGTGCGTTCCACCATCTCTGGCTCATACGTCCCTCTCGGCGATCAGGCGAAACAGGGCCGCATGATCGAGCTCACCCCAGTCCTTCGCGAGAGCTTTGTCCATCTGGCGGGCCACCACCTCGATGCCGGGAAGCTCAACGCCGTGATGCTCCGCGGCGGCCAACGCCAGACCGAGATCCTTCCGATGCAGCCGGATCCGAAAGCCGGGGTCGAACGTCCGATTGACCATGCGCTGCCCGTGCATCTCCAGGATCCTGGAGGACGCGAACCCTCCGGACAGCGCCTCCCGTGCCTTGCCAGCGTCAATGCCGGACGCCTCCGCCACAGAGAGCCCTTCGGCCACCGCCTCGATGGTCAGCCCCACGATGATCTGATTCACCACCTTGGTCGCCTGTCCGGCGCCCACCTCGCCCATGTGGGTGATGTTCTTCCCCAGGGTCTGGAACAGTGGCATGGCCTCTTCGACAGCGGCCTCCGACCCACCCAGGAATATGGTGAGCGCGCCTTCCCTGGCTCCCGCCTCACCCCCAGAGACCGGCGCGTCGATGTACTCTCCCCCGGCTCTGCGGACGGAAGCCGCCACGTCCTTGGTCACCACCGGGGAGATCGAACTCATGTCGATCACCAGCGAACCCTCCTGCAGCCCGCTCAGAACGCCATCGGCCCCGATGACGGCCTTCTCCACATCAGGCGTATCCGGAAGCATCAGGACGATCACCTGGGACTTCTCCGCAACCTCCTGGGGACTATCTGCTGCCACCGCACCCGCCTCCAGCAGGCCCTGGTGGCGCTCCCTCACCCGGTGCACAGTGAGCGTGTGCCCTGCCTTGAGCAAGTTCAAGGCCATAGGAGCACCCATCACCCCGAGCCCGATGAAACCGATACGCATCTACACTCTCCTCAATCCCTCGTTCACTGCTTCCGAAAAATCTCTGCCACTGGTGCACGTCAGTGACCTCCTCCGGCTCAGACCGGCCATACGAGGTGCACAGTCTCCAGCCGGTCAATCCGCGCGACCGGAACCGTCGCCACACCGTCCTCCACAGAAACCCCCGCTTGCCCGTCGGCATAGAGCAGGGTGGCCGTCACCTCCGAGACACCCTCTGGCAGCCGGATGCGGACCTCTTGGTCCTTCAGGGGAATCAGCTCATGGTTCTGCCCCCGCATGGCCATCGGATTGGTGAGGTTGACCAGGGTGACCGCCAACTCGCCATGCCCTCGCTGGACAGCGACGTCGACCAACCCTCGGCCACAGACCTCTACCTGCGGCCGGCCCCCCAGCGCCCAGCGGACCGCGTTCCCCACCAGGCGCCCGTGATCGGACTGCAGGAACTCCCAGTAGATCTCCCCCAGGTTGAACGCGACGTACACAGTCCGCCCACCCGAGGCATGCTCGCGCGTCACGACAGCCGGCGTGGAGGCGCCAGGCCTGGGATAGACCTCCTCCATAGGAAGGTCCGGGTAATCGGGCACGAAGCGGAAGATCTCCTGCGCCTCTCCGAGGAGCTCCACTCCCAGCACCTGTGTTCCGCCGACGATCCGTTGAGCACCCTCGTAGCCGGAGGAAAGAGTGTGTTCCTTCTCAATGGTCATGTACTTGTTCTTCAAGGGGCCGCGGACATCCTCCGTGAGACGCACGCCCAAGAGCTCCCCCAGCTCCAGCACCCTCTCACCCGGCTCCCCCGCCAGGCTGGAGTCGAAGGCAGCCACGACATTTCCCCCTGCCTCGACGAACTCCTCGATCACCTGACGCTGCGCCGTGCTCAACGCCGGACAGGCAGGAAGCACCAGAACTCGGACCCCCTCCAGCCGCTTTGCCGTCAAGGCTTCATCAGCGATATAGACGAAGGGGATCCGCGCCTCTATCAGAGCCTGGTAGACGCCGTCTTCGTGCTCAGGCCGACCGGGCACATAGGACTCGTCTGGCAGCGCGTCCGCAGAGACCCGGCTGTCCAAGAGCGCCACCTCACCGGTGTGAGTCAACCGCTCCAGCACATGCTCGGCCTTTTCATGGAGCTCATAAGCTTCCACGATCGGCGCGACCCATCGCTGATCGAAGATCTCCCCCTTGAACTTGGTGAACCAGGGCCGCGCACCGTGGGCGAAACCGTCGACGATCAGACTGGTGGTCTCCTCCGGGTCGGCCACAGAATCCTTCCACCGTGCCTCATGGGATTCAGGCCCCACGGAGGTGATGAGAGCCACGGGCCTATCTGGGTAGAGCCCTCGGGCCCGCTTCGCGATGCGTCCGGGAACCCAGGACGGTTCGACGCCGGAACGCCCCTGCTTGTCCACGAAGAACATCGGATATCGGTCATCCACCATCTCGCGGACAAGATCTCGAGTCAGATTGGCACCACGGTTGGGGATGAACCGAACATGCGACTTCACAGCTCGAACGGCATCGTCCCAGATCACCACCAGTTCGCTGAGCTTCCGACTCCGCCATTCCCTGTATACAGACCAGGCAGGATCCTCAGGCTCGGACTCACTGGGGAGTTCCATGCCGGTGCCCCGCAGGAACTCCCGCATCGATGCCGGACTGTAGGACACCCTCCGAGGAGGTCCTTCCCAGCGGTTGGCGAAGACGGCGTCGATGTCGTATTTCCTGGTGATCTCCACGGCAACCTCGGTGATGAATTCCCGGTGATAGCTGCTGAACGGATCTGTCCACCAGAGCCCAGGCATCGAGTCATGCTCCATGGCTTGGCCGTTCTCGTCTCGGGCCAGCCATTCGGGATGAGCTGCGGCCGCTTCCTCATGGATGGCATGCGGGTCCACTCGCGCCATGACGTGCATGCCCAGTGAGCGGGCGCTCTCCACCAGAGTGCCGAAAGGATCGGAGTCCCCAAGATGTCGGCTCCTGTGGTGATAGGGAATCTCCGTCGGGTAGAAGGCCATGTAGCCACCTGCGCTCAGGCAGAGAGCGTTGGATCGGGACCGGCGCAAGACATCAACCCAGAAGTCGACGTCGAGTGCGGAGGGGTCGTCCTCGGTGAACGTCAGCTGTGTCCACCGAGTCGCCGTCCTGTACCACTCCGGGGTTCTCAGGCTCTCCTGCATGTCAGGCCTTGCCTCTGGTGCTCTCACAGGTACTCCCGTCGTCTATGGCTCACGTCACACTCCAGCGTGTGTTGTCAGACATGATGACATGCTATTCATTGTATGACAAGATGCACCTATGCAGTGGAATGGCTACGAGATCAGCGCAAACGTCTCCCTCCTCTTTACCGAGCTTCCGTACATGGAACGATTCGAAGCAGCGTTCGAGTCCGGCTTCGGCGCCGTCGAAAGCTGGTGGCCCTTCACCCGGGCCCATCCGGGCGATGCGGCCCTTGACGATCTGGTCGGCACCATCCATGACTCCGGGGTGCGGCTGACCGGACTGAATTTCTTCGCCGGAGATATGGCGGGAGGAGAGCGCGGCATCGCGTGCAGGCCCGAGCGGCAGGCGGAGCTGGAGGCGAACACGGAGGCCGTCCTACGAGTCGCGCTCGCCACGGGTTGCCGTGGATTCAACCTGCTCTACGGACAGCCAGACGGGGGCGCAGAACCCTCCACACATCGCACGATCGCCGTGACGGCCTACCGGCGAGCTGCGGAAGCGGTCGAGGAGATCGGAGGGACAGTCCTCATTGAGCCTCTCGCCGAAGGCCTGAACGGCACGTATCCGCTCACCACGCACCACCAGGGTCTCGAGCTGGCCGACGAGGTCGGTCATGGCTCCGCCCTGCTGCTCGACACCTTCCACCTGAGCCGCAACGGAGTGGACCCCTCCCGTGCTGCCGACGAGTCTGCAGGGAGGATCGGGCATGTCCAGCTCGCCGACACGCCGGACCGCGGCGAGCCTGGATCAGGAGAGCTGGACTGGGCCTCACTTGCCGCGGCCCTGCAGACGTCAGGGTATTCAGGCACCGTAAGCGCTGAGTACAAGCCGACGAGAAAGACCGAAGAGACCTTGTCATGGCTCAAGAACTGAGTGACGCCTCTGAGCTCAGCGCTATGCTGTTGTCAGGCAAGTGATCAGATAAGACATCCTCAGCTCCATGACGCCATCTGCGGCAGGCTGAGATGGACCGTGAAAGGACGAGATGTGCCTGCCAGCAGCACTCAGATCAAGCTCGGCCCCTCATCACTGACGGAGGCCCTCTTCGAGTCCCTGCGGACCCGGATCATCAACGGCGAGATCGAGCCGGGAGAGAAGGTCACGGAGCTTCGGGTCGTCGAAGAGTACGGCGTGGCCCGCCCCACCGCGAAGTCCTGCATCGAGCGTCTCACAAGCCAAGGACTGCTGCGGAGAGTCGCCCACAGATCGGCCGCCGTGCCAGAGCTCGACGAGGACGAGATCAAGGACCTGTTCTTCAGCCGCACCACGTTTGAATCCACAGCCGTCGCGCACTTGGCAGGACAGCGCCATCTGCCAGCCGAGGTGAAGCGCGCGCAGTCATCGATGCGGAGCGCTGCCGAGCAGAAAGACTTCGCCGAACAGGTGCAAGCCGACATCGCATTCCACTGGGGTCTCGTCAACGGATTCCAGAGCGAACGCCTCCAACGGATGTACGAGATGATCTCCGGGGAGATCCACCTGACGATGGGCAAGTTCTCCGCGCACCGCAGCACGACACCCACGAATGTGGTGGCTGAACATGACACCATCATGGCTGCCATTCAGGACGGGGACGAGGTCACCGCACGCCAGGCACTCGCCGACCACCTCAGTCATGCCCGTGACCGCGTGTTGACTCAGAGGCGGGGCGAGATGCCGACAGCACCCGATGGCGGTGCCGCCGGCTGACTCCTTCTCCTACTGATTGGAGAAGGCGGCGTCGAAGGAGGCCTCCGGACGCTTCCACAGCAGCGAACGGATACGCCCCACCGCCTCGGCGGCCCCGTGGAGGCGGTCCATGCCCGCGTCCTCCCACTCGATGGAGATCGGACCCGAGTAGCCGATGTGCCCCAGCGCGCGGAAGGCGTCCTCCCAGGGGATGTCCCCGTGACCGGTGGAGACGAAGTCCCAGCGGCGCCGCGGATCACCCCAGGGAAGGTGAGAGCCCAGGATCCCGCTGCGCCCGGTCTGCGGCCGCAGCCGGGTGTCCTTGCAGTCCACGTGGTAGATCCGATCGGCGAAGTCGGTGATGAACCCGATCGGGTCGATCCCCTGCCAGAACATGTGGCTCGGGTCCCAGTTCAGCCCGAAGGCCTCACGGTGGCCGATGGCCTCCAGCGCGCGCACCGTGGTCCAGTGGTCGTAGGCGATCTCCGAGGGGTGGACCTCCAGGGCGAACTTCACACCCTGCTCATCGAAGACGTCCATGATCGGGTTCCAACGGTCCGCGAAATCCTGGTACCCGGCGTCGATGACCTCACCGGGCACCGGCGGGAACATGGCCACGTACTGCCAGATCTTCGAGCCGGTGAACCCGACGACGACGTCGGCCCCCAGCTTCCGTGCCACGCGGGCGGAGCGCTTCATGTCCTCCGCCGCCCGCCGGCGCACTCCCTCGGGCTCGCCGTCGCCCCAGACGTAGTCACGCAGGATCGCCTCGTGGCGGAAGTCGATGGGGTCGTCGCAGACGGCCTGGCCGCCCAGGTGATGGGAGATCGCCCAGACCTTCAGCCCGTGGCGGTCCAGGATCTCCAACCGAGACTGCAGGTACTCGTCGTCCTCATCAGCCCGCCGCAGATCCAGGTGGTCCCCGCTGGCGGCGATCTCCAGGCCGTCATAGCCCCATTCGGCGGCCCGGGCCGCCAACTCCTCGAAGGGCATGTCCGCCCACTGGCCGGTGAACAGGGTGACGGGGTGGGAAGCGTGCTCTGCTGCGCTCATGTCTCTCCTGATGTCGTGTGTTGGGGATGAGGTCTCGGTGGTCCGGTGCTCACGCGCCGGAACGGCCCGTGCTCCTCGCGGAGGTCAGGTCCGGGCAGGCACAGGCCGCTCCGATGGGGCGACGTCGACCCAGCGTCCGCTCTGCGCGGACTCCAGCACGGCGTCGATGATCCGGTTCGCCCGGGCGCCGTCGGCGAAGGTGGGCAGGCCCGCGGGTTGCTCGCCGCCGATCCGCGCGTAGGTGTCCCGCGCGAAGGCGGCGAAGGCATCCAGGTAGCCCATCGGGTGGCCCGAGGGGACCAGCGAGAGCCGAGCGGCGTCCTCGTCCATCACGGCGGGGTCCCGCGCGATGGTCACCGAGCCGTCGGCACGGCCCAGCCACAGCTCGTCAGGGTGCTCCTGGTCGAAGAACACGCTGCCCTCGGCCCCGGAGAGCTCCAATGTCAGCTGGTTCTTCCGCCCGGCGTTGACCTGGGAGACCATCAGGCTGCCCAGCGCGCCCCCGGTGAGCTCCACGGTCAGTGCGGCGGCGTCCTCGGTGACGACTTCGGCTCCCCCGCGCTGCGGGTGGGCGATGGTGGTGGCCGCGCTGAGCCGCACGATCCGCTCCCCCGTGATGAACTCCAGAAGGTCCACCAGATGGGAGCCGATGTCCCCGAAGGCCCGGGAGCGCCCGGAGACCTGCGGATCGACCCGCCAGTTCGACTCCTCGGCGTCGAGCAGCCAGTCCTGCAGATAGGCGCCGCGCACGGTGAGCAGCCTGCCCAGCCTCCCTGCGGAGGTCTCGCTGCGAGCCTGCCGGGCCATGGGGTGGAAGCGGTAGACGAACGGGACCGAGGCCACGACGCCGGCGCTCTCGGCCAGTTCGGCCAGCTCGGCGGCCTCGGCGGCGTCCACGGCCAGCGGCTTCTCACAGATCACATGACGGCCCGCCCGGAGGACCGCGCGGACGTGCTCGGCATGCCGGGCGTTGGGCGAACAGACATGGACGACGTCGCTGCGCTCGATCAGCTCCTCCACACTCGACGCCGGGGTCACTCCCAGGGGCTCTGCCGCCGCGGTGCTGCGATCCGGGGATGAGGACACCAGCCCCACCACGTCGGCTCCGGCCGCACGGGCCGCCGCCGTGTGGGTCCGGGCCATGAACCCGCCTCCGATGATGCCTGCCTTCAGCTTCTGCATGGATCCCCCTGTCTCGGTCGCGCCATGTCCGCCACGTACTGCGGGGCTCCCGGTCCTGTGTGTTGATCGTCCTCGTCGCCCGTCACCGGATGTCCGGCTCGGCCCGTCATGAGTTCCCCGGTGGAGCGCCTGCGCCGGCATGGGATTCGTCGAACCAGCCGTGCGCCGGATTCGACACCGCCGGGGCCTCTCGTCCATGCCCCGGCCTGGCGGCCCACCGCACGCCGTTGGCCAGCACCCGCTGGATCTCGGCCTGGTGATAGACGGGATAGTCCTGGTCGCCCGGGCTGAAGTAGAAGATCCGGCCGTGGCCCCGGGAGTAGGTGAGTCCGGAGCGGAAGACCTCCCCGCCGGCGAAGGAGCTGATGAAGATGAGCGACTCGGGTTCGGGCACGTCGAAAAACTCTCCATACATCTCCTGCTCGGGGACGATGAGCGGGTTCGGGATCCCCTCGGCGATGGGATGGCTGGGATTCACCGTCCAGACGAGCTCCCGTTCTCCCCGGTTCCTCCAGGCCAACGAGCACGTGGTGCCCATCAGCCGTTGGAAGACCTTCGCGAAGTGCCCGGAATGCAGCACCAGCAGTCCCATTCCCGCCAGGACATGCCGATGCACGCGGTCGACGATCTCCTCCCCGACGTCGTCATGGGCCCGGTGGCCCCACCACAGCAGGACGTCGGTGCGGGCCAGCCGCTCCTCGGTCAGCCCGTGCTCCACGTCACTGAGCGTGGCAGTGGCGACCTCCGCCTCCGGGAGGTGCTTCCGGAGGCCCGCGGCGATGGCCCCGTGCATTCCCTCCGGATAGATCTCCCCGATGTGCTGGGGCTCGGCCAGCTCCTCGTGCACGCCTTCGTTCCAGACCAGGATCCGCAGCGGACTCTCAGGCATCGGCCAGCCTCACTTCCTGTCGTGCGGCCGCCGACCGGTAGCAGGCATCGATGATGCGTGCCCGCTCCAGTGCCAGGGACCCGTCATGGTCGCGCCACATCACGCGATCACCCCGGATCACCTCGATGAAGTCCTGGATCACCTGCCCATGCCCGCGTCCCGGCTCGGCCGTGAGCGCATAGTCAGCCGTCTCACCGTCCTCGTCGGTGAAGACCCTCAGCTCGCCCACCGGCGTCTTGGCGGCCCCGGCCACGTGCAGGTGGGCTCCCCCTTCGGTCCCGTACACGGAGAAGTCCAGCAGGTCCTCGGCCTCGCGGTACGTGGCCCACCCGGCCTCCAAGATCAGCGTGGAACCGTCGTCGAACCGCACGAACGCCGAGGAGAAGTCCTCGACCTCATAGGCGCGGTCCGCATCCTCACGGGTCACGGAGACGTTCTTCGCCCCGCCTCTGCCTCGCGTGCCCAGTTCGGCGAACGCGGAGGCCGAGACGGTGACCGCCTTCGGCTCGTCCAGTAGGTAGAGGGCGTAGTCCAGCACATGGACCCCGATGTCGATCAGCGGACCTCCGCCGGAGAGCTCCTTGCTCGTGAACCAGCTTCCGAGCTGAGGAATCCCCTGACGGCGCAGCCAGGAGGCCTTCGCGTAGTAGGAACGCCCCAGCTCACCCGAGTCGATGACCCCCTTGAGAGCTCTGATGTCGCCGCGTCGGCGGTGGTTGAACGCGACGTCGAGCACGCGCCCGGCCCGGCGGGCGGCGTCGACCATGATCTGGCCCTCGTCAGCGTCTCGGGCCAGCGGCTTCTCGCAGAGCACGTGGAGGCCCCTCTCGAGGGCTGCGATCGCGATGGGGGCATGGAGGAACGTCGGCACCGCAATGCTGACCGCATCCAGCGAGTCCACCTCCAGGAGCTCCTCCCAGGTCCGCACCAGATGCGGGACGCCGTACTGCCCGCCCAGCGTCTGCCGCAGATCGTCTTCCATCCCCGCCAGGGCCAGGACCTCGACTCCCGCGGCCTGGCTGAAGGCCTCGAGATGCTGCTGCCCGGCCCATCCGAGTCCGATGACTCCGACCCTCGTCACGTCTCCTGGCTGATCAGTACGACCCGTCACGTTGTCCTTTCCCTGATGACTCACGAACTCTCCTCGCCTGTCCTGCATTCCTGTCGATCATTGATCGGTCCCTGCCTCGATCGCGTGGCCCCTCACTTCACCGCACCCGCCGAGAGCCCGGTGACCAGATGCCGCTGGACCAGCATGAACCCGATGAGCACCGGCAGGGACACCACGACGGAGGCCGCCATCAGCTGGTTCCAGTAGACGTCGGTCTGCGAGGCGTAGGCCCGCAGCCCGATCGCCAGGGTACGGGTGTCCGCATTGGTCATCACCGAGGCGAAGAGCACCTCGCCCCAGGCGGTGATGAAGCAGTAGACCGACACGGCGATGATCCCCGGCCTGGCCACCGGCAGCACCACCCGGATCAGGGCACCCATGCGGCCGGTCCCGTCGATCATGGCCGCCTCCTCCAGATCCTTGGGGATGGAGGCGAAGAATCCGCTGAGCATCCAGATCGCGAACGGCAGCGAGAACGTCATGTAGGTCAGGATCAGGCCCAGATACGACCCGTTGAGCTGGATGCCGACGGTGCGCTGGATCTGCGTGAAGATCAGGAACAGCGGCAGCAGGAACAGGATCCCCGGGAACATCTGGGTGGAGAGCACCATCATGGAGAAGGTGCGGGCCCCCTTGAAGGGGAACCGGGACAGCGCGTAGGCGCCCAGCACCGCCAGCACCACGGAGAAGATCGTCGCGGTGACCACCACGATCAGGCTGTTGACGAAGTAGTGCGCCAACGGCACCGTCGTCCAGATGTCCATATAGGGCTGCAGCGTGATCCGGGAGGGCAGCCAGCTGAACACCCCGCGGACGTCCTCCAGGGGCTTCACGCTGGTCACCAAAATCACGTAGAGCGGCAGCACGACGATCGCGGTGAGGAAGGTCAGCCCCACGGCGCGCAGAATCTTGAATCCGCGGGTCTCAATCATGGAGTGCCTTCCCCTTCGGCATGACCAGCTTGATGTAGAACGCCGAGGCGATCACCAGCGCCACCAGCAGCAGCGCGCTCATCGCGCCGCCGACACCGAAGTTCCAGTAGTTGAACGACTGCTCATAGATCAGCGGTGAGATCAGCGTGGCCTCCGGGGGCGACGCCGGACCGAACAGCACATACGGAATGTTGAACTGGTTGAAGATCCACAGCGAGAGGATCAGCAGCATGACCACATTGGCCTGCCGGATCATCGGCAGGGTGATCGTAGTGAACTGCTTCCACAGGCTCGCCCCGTCCAAGGCGGCGGCCTCGTAGACGTCGTCCGGGATGTTCTGCAACGCCGCCAGCAGCATCAGAAAGGCGAAGGGCCAGAACTGCCACACCGTGACCACCACGGTCACCCAGAAGGCGTTGCCGCCCAGCAGCCAGAACGGGCCCTCGTCCAGGATTCCCAGGTCTTGGACCAGGATCCGGTTGATGACGCCGTCGCGCTGGTTGAACATGAACGCCCAGGCGATCGCCCCGACGTACTGCGGCAAGGCGTACGGAGTCAGGAACAGCGTCCTCAGGAACCCACGCCCCTTGACCTTGGAGGTCAGCAGCACCGCGGCGAACATGCCCAGCGCCCACGCGGCCCCCACGCTGATCAGCGTGTAGACCACGGTGCGCAGCAGGGCGGCGTAAAACTGGCTGCCGATCGGCCCGTCCGGGTCCAGCCCGGTGACGAAGTTCTCCAGGCCGACGAACGGCGCCTGCAGCCAGTTGCCGATGGTGAACTGATTCAGCCCCAGGAAGGCGATGTAGACGCCCAGCGCCATCGGGATGATGTGGATCAGCAGCTCCATCACGCTGGCTGGTGCGATCAGCGCGTAGGGGAAGAGCCGGTCCCGACGGCCCGCTCCTGCGGTCTGCACCACCTGCCCGGCCACCTTGGCCTGCGCGCGGCGCTGATTCCTCTCGGAAGGGGTCAGCTTCCCGTTGTGCCGGGCGGAGGCGGCGTCATCGACGGACCGCTCCCGCTCCGGCGGCTCCTTGACCTTCGGCTCGACTGGCATCCTGGTCCTCCGTCACATCTGCGACTCGGCCGTGGCCAAGGCCTCACGCACGTCGTCCTCGGTCACCTCGCCACCCTGGGCCACATCGGCGAGCAGGTCCCGGATGGCCGTTCCGACCACCGTCTCCATCTGGCTCTCCGAGGGGTACAGCGGCATCGGCTGGGCGTGGTCCTCCAGGATCTGCTGCTTGAGCTGGATCTCTTCGGACTGGAAGGCATCGTCCTCATAGAGGTCGGAGACCACCGGCAGCGCGGTGAACTCCTGGTTGAGGTACGTCAGCTCCTCGTCGCTGGTCATGTGGGCGACGAAGGCCACGGCGGCATCGATGTTGTCCGAGTTCTCGAAGACGCTGATGTTGATCCCCGCCACGTGGGACTGAGTGGCCTCCAGCCCGGTGGCGTCGACGTCTAGCATCGGCATCTCTGCCGCGGCGTAGCCGTCGAAGTCCCGGTTGGAGAACACGTTGCCCGGCGCCTGGTCGAAGACCATCGCCGCCTGGCCGCTCGCGACCTGCTCCACCGACTCCGCGCCGTTGACCAGCTCGGCGTCGGAGGGCGAGACCACGCCGTCCTCCCCCATCAGCTGGACCCATTCCTCGACTCCGGCGACGACGGCGTCGTTGGTGAAGTCCGGCTCGCCGTCCTCGTCATAGAGCTCACCGCCGTGCTGCAGGCCGCGGATGAACGCCGCATGGGCATTGTTCGAGATGCTGGCACCGGCGAGGGTGAAGCCCCACTGGTCGATGCTGCCGTCGTCGTCGGTGTCCTGGGTGAGCTCCTGGGCGACATCGACGAACTCCTCCCAGGTGCCCGGGGGCTCCTCGATGCCGTTCTCCTCGAAGATCTCGGTGTTGTAGTAGAGCGAGTAGCTCAGCGCGTAGAGCGGAACCGAGGTGGGGGTCTCACCCTCCGCGCCGCCGGTGGCCCAGCTGGAGCCGATGAAACGCTCTTCGCCTCCGATGGCCTCCAGCACCTCGCCCTCCCATTCGAGGAAAGCGCCCGTCGCCTGCATCGAGGCCGCCCAGGTGTTGCCGATGTTCAGCACATCGGGGCCGTCTCCAGAAGAGACCGCCGTGAGGATGCGGTTCTGCAGGTCGTTCCAGGGGATGACCTCCAGCTCCACCTCCACACCGGTCTCCTCGGTGAAGCGCTCGATGGTCTCGGAGAGGACCTGCTCGTCCTCCGTGACGGAGTCACCCTGGTTGGAGGCCCAGTAGGTGATGGACCCGGAGATGTTCTCGGTGTCCACATCCTCGGCAGGGCTGGAGCCGCAGGCAGCCAGGGTGCCCGCGGCCAGCACGGCCAGGGGCAGGGTGGTCACACGGCGGACGGTGCCGCCGCGGGCGGCGAGGCGATCGGTGGTGGCCATGACAAGGGTCCCTTCATCAAACGGTGAGAGTGGTGAGTGAAGATCAGATCAATGGGTGGGCCGAGTGGGGTCCCAGTCGATGTCGAGCGGCTCCGAGACCTCCACAGTGCTGGCGACCTCGACGAACTGTCCGGACTCGGCCGCCTCCGCGATGGAGACCATGGCGTCGAGCACATGCAGCGCCAAGTCACCCGGGACACGCTCCCGGCGGTCGGCTCTGATCGCCTGCGCCAGCTCGGCGACGCCGGTGCCACGGGTGTGGAAGGAGCCCTGAGGGGAGATGACCTCAGGCTCGGCACCACCGGTGTGCAGCGTCGTCTCGCCGTCGAAGACGTTGGGATCAGGCAGCACGGCAGTGCCCTCGCTGCCGGCGATCTCCACGAAGCCCGCCCGCGGAAGCTGAGAGTCGAAGCTGAAGACCGACTGGGCGCTGGCTCCGGACTCGAACTCGATGAGCGCGCTGACATGGGTGGGGACCTCGACGGGAAACTCGGTCCCGGCTTTGGGACCCGAGCCGATCACCCGGGTGGCTCGCGCCTGGGAGCCGGTGGCGGCCACCCGACGGATCGGACCGAAGAACTGGACCAGGGTGGTCAGGTAGTACGGGCCGATGTCGAAGAGCGGGCCCGCGCCGCGGGCGAAGAGAAACTCCGGGCTGGGGTGCCAGGACTCCGGTCCGGGTACCTGGAAGAGGGTCAGCGCGGTCAGCGGGGTGCCGATCGCCCCGCTGCGGACCGTGCGCAGCGCCGTCTGCAGCCCCGCCCCCAGGAAGGTGTCGGGGGCGACGGCGATCCGCACCCCCGCCTGTTCGGCGGCCTGCCTGAGCTGGTGCCCGGACTCGCGGTCCAGGGCGTAGGGCTTTTCGCTCCAGACGTGCTTGCCGGCCCGCACCGCCTGCAGCGCCACCTCCACATGCACTGCCGGGATGGTCAGGTTGACGACGATCTCGATGTCCTCCCGCGCCAGCAGCTCCGCATAGGAACCGGAGTCCGGCACACCCCAGGCCTCGGCCTGCTCGGCCGCGCGAGCCGTGTCCAGATCAGCGATGAACGCCACTGCGAGGTCGGGAAAGGCCGTGAGGTTCTTCAGGTACTCGTTGCTGATCACTCCGGCGCCGACGATGCCGACGCCGACCCGGCCGTCGGCCGAGGGGGTCTGCTTCGGCGCCTCGGAGGCGGTGATTCCGGTGCTGGTGCTGGGGGCCATGCGGTTCTCCTGGTCTGGGATCATCAGGCGGGCTTCTTCGTGCGGGTCGTCCCGTTAGGATCGATCAGCTGCTGGTCAGATGAGAGTGGCTGGCGGTGACGGCGTCGAAGATCTCTCCGGAGAAGTCGTCCAGCTCCACCACCGGCAGGGCCCGCGGCGCGGCGGCGAGGATCTCCTGGATCGGCATGCTGCCGGCGCCGACGGCCACCTGGTCCGTGTTCACCTTGGTCTTCGGTCCGTCCTTGACGTGGATCGCCACGACGCGCTCACCCAGGCGACGCAGCAGCTCGGGAGCGGACTCTCCGCCGACCTCGGCCCAGTAGGTATCGACCTCCAGGTCGACGGCGTCGCCCACTGCCTCGGCGAAGACCTCCAGGGCAGAGGTCCCGGCGATCCGGCTCTCCAGCTCGAAGGCGTGGTTGTGGTAGCCCACGCGCAGTCCCTGCTCGGCGGCCCGTGCGGAGGCCTCTCGGAGCTCAGCGGCCACGGCTTCCACTCCTTCGCGGGTCGTCCACCGTGCCGGATCGATCATCGGGTCGATGACCGTGTCGACGCCCAGGCTACGGGCGGCGCTGAAGACCGCGTCCAGGTCAGCTCCGGCGAGCTTGACGTGGGCCGTGGGCGCGGAGAGGCCCAGGCGTTCCAACGGCTCAGCAAGCCGATCGGCGAAGTCGACGAGGCCGAACGGCTCCACCTGGCGAAAGCCGATGGAGGCGAGGCGCTCGAGAGCGGACGCGGGGTCGGCCTCGAGGCTTCCCCTGACGGTGTAGAGCTGGATGGACAGATTGTGCACTGGCGTCGTGCTCCTTCAGGCTGATTCGGGGAAGGCTCGGGCTGCGGGCCGACCGGGATGGATCATGAGAGCGCCGCCACAGACTGTGAGGCCTGTCACGTCGTCCGACAGTGATCACAGTAGACCCACTTCTGGCGAAGGTCAACATAACTCTGCAGTGAATCGCCACTCAACGCCTGGACGGCAGTGGAAGTATGGTTCACTGGTGTCCATGCACGTGGCCAGAAGCACCAATGCGCTCGGTGGAACAGGAGCCAGCGACCTCTTTCAGCTGCTGCGCGATGGCGTGCCCAAGAGCCGCACCGAGCTCGCCGGTCTGACGGGGCTGGCCCGCTCCACAGTCAATGATCGGCTCTCCGCGCTGGCGCAGCTGGGCCTCATCGGGCCCGCCACCGCCGGCGCCTCCACCGGAGGGCGCCCTCCACGGCGCGTGGCGCTGCTGCCCGATGCCAGGCTCGCGCTCGCCGTCGACCTTGGGGCCAGCCACGTCCGGCTGGCTGTGGTGAACCTGCTCAATGCGCAGCTGAACACCTACGAGGAGCCCCTGGACATCGCCTCCGGACCCGAGGCTGTGCTGACGCAGGTCATGCGGCGGGCCGACGAGCTGCTCGTCGAGCTCTCCCGAAGCCGCGAGGACGTGATGGCGGTGGGCATCGGGCTGCCGGGGCCGGTGCACTTCGAGACAGGTCGCCCCGCCCGCCCTCCGATCATGCCCGGCTGGGACGGCTTCGACGTGCCCGGATGGTTCCATCAGCACCTCGCCGCACCGGTGCTGGTGGACAACGACGTCAACCTCATGGCCCTGGGTGAGCACAGCAGGCTGGCCCGGCCGGTGGAGCACTTCCTGTTCGTGAAGGTCGCCACCGGCATCGGCGCCGGCATCATCTCCGGGGGACGTCTGCAGCGCGGCGCCCAGGGCATCGCCGGAGACATCGGACATGTCCGCGTCCGCTCCGGCGACGGTGTCTACTGCCACTGCGGCAACGAAGGCTGCCTCGAGGCGGTGGCCTCCGGCTCACGGCTGGCGGACCGACTGCGCCGTGCCGGCCGACAGGACGTGCTCGGGGGCCGTGACGTGGTCAGCCTCGTGGACTCCGGCGATCTGGAGGCCATCCGCGCAGTGCGGCAGGCCGGACGCGACCTCGGCGAGGTCCTCGCCGCGAGCATCAGCTTCCTGAACCCCGAGGTGATCGCCGTGGGCGGGCGGATGGCCGGCGCCGGGGAGCACCTGCTGGCCGGTGTCCGCGAGGTCGTCTATCAACGAGCGATGCCGTTGGCGACCCAACGCCTGGACATCCACACCGCCACGCAGTCACGGGACGCCGGCCTGCTGGGCGCCAGTCTGCTGGCGCTGCACCACGCCCTCTCGCCAGAGGGCATCGACGCGCTGGCGGAGGCGACGCCGGCCGAGACGACACCAGCCGAGACGACACCGGCCTGAGCCGGACCCCGACCGCTACGAGAACAGGCGTATGGGATTCACGATGTCGGCGTATATCAGCAGCAGACCCATGGCCAGCAGCAGCGCGGCGACCACATAGGTCAGCGGCAGCAGCCGGGAGATGTCGAAGGGGCCTGGGTCCGGGCGCCCGAGAAGCTTCGCCAGACGCCGACGCAGCGCCTCGTAGAGGGCCCCGGCCACGTGGCCGCCGTCCAGCGGCAGCAGCGGGATCAGGTTGAAGATCATCAGAGCCACGTTGACCCCGGCGATCAGCGAGATCAGCGAGGCGAAGCGAGACTCCAGGGGAACCTCATCGAGGGCGGAGAGCTCCCCGGCGATCCGACCGACCCCTACCACGCTCAGCGGCCCGTCCGGGTCGCGTTCGGCCTCGGTGAAGGTGGAGACGGCGACGTCATAGAGCCGTACCGGCAGGTTGGCGACGACGCCGAGCACCGCCTGTGACTGCTGCCAGACCAGCGGCCCGGCCTCCCAGACGGGCTGCTGGACGAGCTCCTGCTCCGCGCCCATCCCGATGAATCCGACCGGTTCGGTGACCAGGGAGCCGTCCCCGGAGCGCTCGGCCCGTCCGAGGCCGTCCAGCACCGGACGCTCGGTGAGGATCGGCGTCAGGGTGGTGGTGTGCCGCTCTCCGGCGCGCAGATACTCCACCTGGGTCGAGGATCCCGCCGAGTCACGGATCAGACCCGTCAGCTCGTCCCAGTCCTGGACCTCCTGCCCCCCGTAGGCGACGATCTCGTCCCCGGGGCGCAGTCCTGCCTCGTAGGCCGGGGCGGCGGGGTCATCCTCGCTGCATTCGGTCTGCCCGGCATCGGCCGCCTCGGCAGAGACCACGCACTCGTAGACCTCGCGCACCTGGGTGTTCGGCTCGGCGGTGCCATGGAAGGAGATCATCCCGGCGGTGAGCACCAGGGCGATGAGACCATTCATGGCGGGCCCGCCGAGCATCACGATGATCCGCTTCCAGACCGGCAGGCGGAAGAACATGCGGTCCTCGTCGCCGGGGCGCAGGTCCTCCGCCGCACCCTCGCGCGCCTCGGCGGACATCTGCTGGAACAGCCCGGTGGACTGCGAGCTGACAGTGCGCACCGGGGTCTCACCCTCCCCCGATCCGGAGGCTGGCTGGCCGGGCTGGTCGGGCTGGTCGAGCTGCCCGTACTGGGCACCGATCTCCCGCAGATACGGGTCCGTGGGCCCGGGGTCGGGATCCTCCCGGCCCACACCGGTGTCCTCGGCGCCGCCGGGCTCCCTGCCGGCGCCGTCCTGCTCCGGAGGCGGATACATCCCGATCATCGCCACGTAGCCGCCCAGCGGCACCGCCTTGACCCCGTACTCGGTCTCCCCGCGGCGCGTCGACCACAGCGTGGGGCCGAATCCGACCATGTACTGGGTCACCCGCACCTTGAACAGCTTCGCCGGGAGCAGGTGGCCGATCTCGTGCAGAGCGATGGAGAAGATGATCCCGACCGCGACGATGAGGATTCCAGCGGTCATCAGCAGCGCTGTCATGCCTGCCCCTCCATCACGTCGTCCGGCCTCGTCTCCGCCGCGCCGGTCCCTGCGCCGGCTCTTGCGCCGGAACTCGACACGGACGCGGCGGCGATGAGCTCATCAGCCCGGGCCCGAGCCTCTTGCTCGGCACCGAGCACATCCTCCAGGCTGGGCGGACCCACACCGCCGTCGTGGTGCGCGAGCACGCGCTCCACAGTGGGAAGGATGTCGGTGAAGCGCAGCGCACCCTCGTGGAAGGCGTCCACCGCCTGCTCGTTGGCGGCGTTGTAGACCGCCATATGCGTCGCCGAGGCCGCACAGGCCTGCTTGGCCAGGCGCACGGCGGGGAAGGCGTCGTCGTCGAGCGGCTCGAATTCCCAGCTCATCGCCTGCGTCCAGTCCACAGGCGCGTCCACCTGCGGCAGCCGCTCCGGCCAGGACAGCCCCAGGGCGATGGGCACATACATCCGTGGGGGTCCGGCCTGCGCGATCGTGGAACCGTCCTGGAACTCCACCAGGGAATGGATGATCTGCTGCGGATGGACCACTGCCGTGATGTCGGCCAGCGGGACGTCGAAGAGCAGGTGAGCCTCGATGACCTCCAGAGCCTTGTTGACCATGGTGGCTGAGTTGGTGGTGACCACACGTCCCATGGCGAAATTCGGATGACGCAGAGCCTGGGCCGGGGTGACCTCCTGCAGCTGCTCAGCGCCCCATCCCCGGAACGGCCCGCCCGAGGCCGTGACGATCAGCCGACGCACCTCGCTTCGTCCGGTCACCGAAGCCGTACACAGGCCTCGCTCATGCCGACCGGAGCCCAGCGCCTGCGCCAGCGCAGAATGCTCGGAATCCACCGGCACCACCTGGCCCTGGCGGCGCAGGGCCGCGGCCACCAGGGCGCCGCCCACCACCAGCGACTCCTTATTGGCCAGGGCCAGGGTGGCTCCGGAGGCCAGGGCCGCCAGCGTCGGGCGAAGCCCGATGGATCCGGTCATGCCGTTGAGCACGACATCGGCCCCCAGCTGCCCGGCGCAGGTCACCGCAGCCTCGGCACCGGAGAGGACCTCGACCGGATGGGACACACCGGCGGCGCGCAGCGCCTCAGCAAGCGGAGGGTGGCCCGGATTGGCGGCGGTGCCGCCGTCGACGGCGATCCCCACGGCCCGTGCGCCGGTGGCGCGCACCTGCTCGGCCAGCAGCCCGGTGTTGGCCCCGGCGGCGAGACCGACCACCTCGAAGCGACCCGGGTTGGCCGCGATGACCTCCAGCGCCTGGGTGCCGATGGACCCCGTGGAGCCCAGCAGCACCACCCGGCGCACGGTCTCCGGACTCGCGGCGAAGTCGCCGTCGTCGCTGCGCCGGACCGCATCGGGCACAGCGGCACTGGACTCGGGCGAGGAGGGAGCGGCGGAAGGGTGGGACGACATGCGCCCCATTATCCCGGCCTGAGCTGGATATCCCGGAATCCGCCCCGCTGGCTCCTCCGTGCCGGCTTCCTCATGCAATGAGACCTGATGCACGTCCGGTGCAGATCTGCCGGTACCCTGGACGCACTGCACCTGTCCCCACCTTCGGCCGTGCGGCCGACGACGAGGAGCCACATGATGATCACGCTGCGGGAAGTACAGCCGAGCGATCTGGACCAGTTCTTCCAGTTCCAGCAGGACGCCGACGCCGCCCACATGGCCGGCTTCGCCTCCACGAACCCGTCTGACCGTGGCGTCTTCGATCACCACTGGGGAGAGCTGCTGAACTCTGCCGACGCCATCGTGCGCACGATCGACTTCGAGGGGCAGCCGATCGGCTCCATCGCCGCCTTCGAGGACGAGGGCGCCCGCGAGATCATGTTCTGGACCGACAAGCAGTTCTGGGGCCGAGGCGTCACCACCGAGGCGGTCTCGAAGTTCCTCCAGGACTTCCCACAGCGTCCGGTGCGGGCCCGCGTGGTGGTGGACAACGTCGGCACGCTGAAGATCCTCGAGTCCCTGGGGTTCACCGAGGTGGGCGAGGAGTCCAGCTTCTCCAACGTGCGCGCCCAGGTGGTCCAGGAGAAGATCCTCCAGCTCAGCTGACCCTGACCATGCACCGTCAGCGCGCCTGATGGTCCAGGGCTCGCGCTCCACGCAGCGGAGAGAGCCCGACGATCAGCGCCGCCAGGATGAACACCACCACTGAGACCCAGAGCGTCTCCCGCAGGCCCAGCAGTCCTGCGGCCACTCCTCCGGCCAGGGCCCCGAGGGCCGCGCAGCCCCGGTTGGCCGTGCGCATGGTGGAGCTCATCCTTCCCAGCATGGCACGCGGGGTCACAGCCTGCTGGTACCCGGCCTCCGCAGGGTCCTCCACCCCCATCGCGAGACCGTAGAGCATCTTCGCCGCGGCGAGCAGGGCCACCGAGCCCGCCGAAGCATCGGGCACCAGAATCATCGCGACCCAGGCCAGCGGCATCACGCCTCGCCCCAGCAGGACCGTGCTGCCCTCGCCCAGCCTCCGGACGATGCGCGGTGCCGCCAGCGCACCGGCGAGTCCCCCGACTCCCGCGCAGGCCAGGACCGCCCCGTACTGCACCGGGGACAGCCCCAGGTGACGCAGCGCATAGATCGCAAAGACGGTCATCGCCGCGCTGTTGGCCAGGAACCACACGTGCGTGGAGACCGCCAGCGGCGCCAGCGTCCGGTGCCGGTACACGAACGCCACTCCCTGCCCCATCGACGACATCAGGCCCCGCCGCGGCAGAGCCCCGAGTCCCTGCATCGGAGTGCGCTGTTCAGGAGTGCTCTGCTCCGAGGTGTGTCGCTCCGATCCGGGGGCACCGGCTTCAGTGACATCGAAGCGGACCGTGGCCATCAGCGCTGCCGAGGCCAGCCTCGAGAAGGCGGTGACGAGCAGCGCCAGCGGTGCACCCGCCCAGGCCACCAGCGCACCGCCGACGGCAGGCCCGGACGTCTGAGCGACGGTCCGGGACTGTCCGATCCGCGCGTTGGCCAGCACCAACTGCTCACGCCCGACCAGGTCCGGGATCGAGGACTGCTCGGCGGCCAGGCTGAACACCCCACAGACACCCACCAGGAACAGCATCGCCGCCGTCGTCGCCAGCGTCAGGTGCCCCAGCACCCACAGCACAGGAATCGCCAGCAGCGCCAGCCCTGCCGCGGCGTGCGAGACCACCAGCACGGGTCTGCGCCGCCACCGGTCCACCAGCGCTCCGGCCAGCAGACCGACCAGCAGGTATGGCAGGAACTGCACAGCCCGCAGCATCCCCACCTCGGCCTCGGAGGCCTCCAGGACCTGCACCACCAGCACGTCGACGGCCACCACGGTGATGCTGAGCCCACAGGCGGTGACCGCGTCGGCGGTGAAGAATCGCGCGAACGAGGGCCTGCGGAGCGGCTCGGCGGGCGGCGGCCCCGTCCGTGGTCGCGGGGCACGTGGCACCTCCGCTGCGTCAGACACTCCGGGATGTCCTTCGCTCGGTTCTCTCATCGAACGTCCAGCTCCTCCCCGCTGCCGCACGCCGAGTGCCCCCGACCTGCGCCGGCGTGCTCGATCATCCTTGCACAGCACAGTGACCCCCATCACTGGCAAGCGCTTTCCTGCGGTAGACTCAGAGATCATGACACCACTTCGCTGGGGAATTATGGCCACCGGAGGCATCGCCCGCGCCTTCGCCGACGACCTGCACACTGCGGATCTGACGGTCAGCGCGGTCGCCTCCCGGAGTCAGGCCTCGGCGGAGACCTTCGCCCGTCAGCACGGGGTCCCCCGGGCACATGGCTCCTACCGGGCGCTGGCCGAGGACCCGGAGATCGACATCATCTACGTGGCCACGCCACACCCGTACCACGCCGAACACGCGCGGTTGGCGCTGGAGAACGGCAAGCACGCGCTGGTGGAGAAGCCCTTCACGCTCAACCGCCCCCAGGCCGAAGCGCTCCGCGACCTCGCCAGAGAGCGCGGACTGCTCGTCATGGAGGCCATGTGGACCCGACACCTGCCGCATATGACCAGGATCCGCGAGCTGGTCCACGGCGGTGCCATCGGTGAGGTGCGCGCCATCTCAGCCGACCACACCCAGCGCCTGTCGAGCGACCCCGAGCACCGGATCAACGACCTGGCGCTGGGCGGAGGCGCGCTGCTGGATCTCGCCGTCTACCCGATCTCCCTCGCCTGGGACCTGCTGGGCGCACCCAGCGCCGTCACCGCGCAGGCTCGGTTCGGCGAGACCGGAGCCGACACCGAGGTGGCCACGATCATGCGGCACGCCCAGGGCGCGCTGTCGACGTCGCTGTCCTCCTCTCGCGGAGCCGGGCCCAACACCGCCCACATCATCGGATCCGAAGGCCGCCTCGACATCGACCGGATCTGGTACACCGCAGCGAGCTTCACGGTCTCGACCCCAGAGGGCAGGGTGGTGGAGCGTTTCGAGCCGGAGATCATCGGCCGGGGCATGCACCTGCAGGTGCGTGCGGCAGAACGCTACATCCAGCAGGGAGAGCTCGACGGCGACGTGCTGACCCTCGACGACTCGGTGGGCATCATGGGAACCCTTGACGAGGTGCGTGCACAGATCGGCCTGCGATACCCCGGCGAGGCCTGAGCCCCCAGCGCGCACCCCTGCTCCCGCAGGCCGGCCCGTCACCCACCGGCGGCGGCCATCGACCGTGCGGTGCTCGTCGGCACCGGGATCATCCCTCGACGCCGCGCGCCACGGCCTCCTGGTACGCGGCATCGAGCCGCTCGAGCACGGAGCGGGCCGGCCGAGGCCCACGTGCCGGTTCGGCCGGTGGATGCCCGGCCGCTTCTGCCACCCCATCCCCGCGGAGGTGGCGACCGCGTAGCTCCTCCATGAACTCCTCCCACAGCGCGGGGCCGCCCTCCTCGAGAAGCCTGGCGCGGACACTGAGCTCTGCAGACGCCGGCTGATGCCTCCTGCCCCAGGCACCGAGCTGGACGAGCACGGGCACCAGCTGAATGCCGGCCTCGGTGAGGCTGTAGATCCGACGCTGTCGATGTGTGGGGTCCTGCGCGCGGGTCAGCACCCCTGCGGCGAGCAGGCGCTTGAGCCGATCACCGAGGATGTTGGAGGCGATGCCCTCCTCGGACTCCTCGAGCAGGCGTCGGTAGTGCCGCCGATCACCGAAGATGACGTCACGGATGATGATCAGCGACCAGCTGTCTCCCAGCACTTCGACGGTGAGGTTGATGGGGCACGCGGAGCGGTGCCCTGCGGGCTGGGTGGCGGCCATGCGCGGAAACCTCGCTCTCGACGGACAGAACTGCTTGCATTCTACACCTGGTCATGCTGGGATAGGTCTCACCAGATGCAGAACGCAATCAGTTTTGGCCGAGCTCTCCCGGGAGGATTCCATGGACCCTGCGCCACCGAACACCGCAGGAGAGGACTACCGAGCCTTCGCCGAATCCTTGCCCGCACAGCACCCCGACGACGCGGCCCAACCCCGCGCACGGCATGTCTTCGCGTTCCTGTTCTCCTCCCTCGACGGCTGCTTCGAAGGGCCCGACCACGAACTGGACTGGGCACTGAACGACGCCGAGTTCTTCGCCTGGAACAGGAATCAGTACCGTCAGGTCGGCGCGCTGGTGCTCGGGCGCCGCACCTACGAGCATTTCGCCGAGTTCTGGACCTCCCCGTCCGCACGGGAGAACATGCCCGACGTGGCCACGTTCATGACCTCGGTGCCGAAGCTGGTCGTCACCAGAGACCCGGCATCTCTGCCGTCCTGGACCGGGACGCGGCACTCAGACGGCCGTGACCTGCCAAGCGATCTCGCGCGCCTCGGTGCGGAGGTCACCGGGGACGTCGCCGTCTTCGGCAGCTCCGACCTGACCTCCTCACTCCTCGAACAGGGTCTCGTCGACGAGCTGCGGATCCTCGTCCATCCGGTCCTCCTGGGCCGGGGGAACCGCCTGTTCACCACTCTGCCGCAGCGCATCGAGCTGCAGGCCGGACCCACGACGGCGTTCCGCTCCGGCAACGTCCTGCTGACCTACCGCCCGCCTAGGGACCCCTGACAGACCTCCGCCGGGTCACCGACAGATCACCGAGAGGACATCATGACCGAGCGCACCGCCACCCACCTGCTGATCCACCGATTCGTCCCCGGCACCGGGCCCCAGGAGGGCACCGAGGAGCTTCACGAGGAGATGCAGGCCTGGGAAGCCCTGGGCACCGAGCTTCGACGCAGCGGACACCTCGTCGCCGGCTATGCCCTCGGCGAGCAGACCGTCCGACTGGGCGCGGGGACCGACGACGTCGCGGAGGCTCCCGACCCGCAGGAGCCCCAGGGCCGGAGCATCGTCTTCGCCGTGCACGTCATCGCCGCTGCCGACGAGGCCGAGGCCCATGCGATCGCTGAGCGCATGCCCCACCTGGAGTACGGGTCCACCGAGGTCCGCCCGATGATGCAGGGATGAGGCACCCATGACCACCTTCCTCTACGCCGCCTCAGCCTCCGTGGACGGCCGGATCGCCGGACCCGGCGGAGACATGTCCTGGCTGCTTCCCCATATGGGGGCCGACCCCGTCATGGAGCGCCTCATGCCCGACCTCCAGGCGCTGCTGGTCGGCCGCCGCACCTTTGACGGCGACGACCCCCACGCCGGGGATCCGGAGAAGGAAGGCCCTCTCGAGGGGCAGTGGGAAGGGGCCCAGATCCTGCTGACCCACCGACCCCCGCAGCCTGAGCCGGAAGGCATCACCGTGACCACAGATCTCGACGCCGCGCTCTCTGCCTGCCGCGCCGCCGCACCCGAGGGAATCGTCAGCATCCTGGGTGCCGACGTCGCCCGCCAGTGCTTCCGGGCCCAGGTGGTGGACCTGTTGCTGGTCAACACCGTGCCCGTGCTCCTCGGCGGCGGCACTCCCCTGCTCAGCGACTCCCTGGGGCCGGACTCCATGGGGCCGATCGATCTGCAGCTGCTGGAGCAGGAGCCGAGCGCCGCCGGACACAGCCGGCTGCTCCGTGTGGTTCACCGCCCCCGGGGCTGAGCCGCCTCAGGAAGGTGCAGCCGCGCCAGCACGGCCTCCGCGGTGCGCGGCGGCGCCTCCCGTCCGAGCAGACTGACCAGCACGGTGACCAGGAACGCCAACGGAATGCACCACAGCGCCGGGTAGAGGAAGACCTGCGCGCCGGCGGAGTGCTCCCCCAACCCCAGCCCGATCACCAGGGAGGACAAGGAGACCACCGCACCCGAGACCATCCCGGCGATCACCCCGGACTCCGTGAGGCCCCGCCACCAGATCCCCAGCAGGAGCAGCGGACCCAGCGCCGAAGCGGTGAAGGTGAAGACCATCGCCACGGCACCCGCCAGCGCCACCTGGCTGGTCACCGTGCCGACCACCAGGGGCAGCCCGAGCGCGACCACCGCACCGATCCGGAACCCCCGCACTGTGCCGGCGAAGAACTCCTGAGAGACGACCCCGGAGATGGAGACCACCAGCCCGGAGCAGGTCGACAGGAACGCGGCGAAGGCCCCGCCGGCCACCAGCGCCACCAGCAGATCCGCGGCCGCCCCGTCGAAGACCGCCGCCGGCAGGCGCAGCAGAGCCGCATCGGCGATCCCCGCACCCACCCCGGCCGGGCCTCCGTCTGGGTCCGCGCTCCCCTGACCGCCCTGAGCCACCGGCAGCACCAGACGTGCCATCACCCCCAGAGTCACGGGCAGCAGGTAGAAGACCGAGAGCAGGCCCAGCAGCAGCAGGGTCGTGCGCCGAGCGGTGGGGCCGTCCGGGTTCGTGTAGAAGCGGACCAGCACATGCGGCAGCCCCACAGTCCCCAGCATGAGTGCCAGCACCAGAGAAGCGGTCTGGTAGAGGCCGGCGCCGCCGCCGTCGAGCGCATCCGGAAGCAGCCCGGCCTGCCAGAACTCACCCAGCGGGGGCAGACCCTCCAGCACTCCCCCGGGACGGGCTGAGCCGGAGCCCGACCCGGAGTCCCGGCCCAGCCGCAGCAGGATGAACACACAGGGGATCAGCAGCGCACACAGCTTGATCCAGTACTGCACCGCCTGGACCAGCGTCACGGAGCGCATCCCCCCGACCAGCACGGTCGGCAGCACCACCAGCACCACCAGGAGCGGACCCGCCCACCCGGGCAGGCCCGTCGTGGTGCTCAGCGTCAGCGAGGCCCCGTGCAGCTGCGGAACCACATAGAGCCAGCCCGTCATCATCACGATCATCGCCGTCAGCCGCCGAAGCTGGGCAGAGCCGAATCGCAGCGAGGCGAAGTCCGGCAAGGTGTACGCGCCGGACCGGCGCAGCGGGGCGGCCACGAAGAGCAGCAGCGTGAAGAAGCCCGCGGCGTATCCGACCGGGAACCACAGGCCCTGGGCACCGTAAGCCACGATGAGCCCCGCCACTCCCAGAAAGCTGGCCGCCGAGAGATAGTCCCCCGCGATGGCGGAGGCGTTCAGCCATGGCGGGACCCGCCGCGAGGCCACGTAGAAGTCGCTGGTGGTCCGCGAGAGCCGAAGGCCGTGGACGCTGATCACCACTGACACCAGACAGACGAGCCCGATGGCGACCAGCGCCGTCGCAGAAGGGCTCATCCGCGGCTCTCCCCGTCAGCGGGGCGGACCTCGTACTCTCCATGGGGCTCGCCCTCGAGGCCGACCTCGGTGAGCAGACGACGCTCGGCGGCCTCGCTGCCGCGCAGGTGCAGCCAGCCGCCGAGCATCAGCAGCGGGTAGAAGCATAGCGCCGGGACCAGCCACGGGAGCGGCACTCCCAGCACCGTCACCGCGGCCAGCACGTCGAGCGTCGAGAGCACCAAGTACAGAGCAACCAGCAGCAGGAAGAAGCCGAGCCCCCAGCCCACCGCGAGGCGCAGCTGATCTCGGATGAGCCTGCTGACCCGCGCAGAAGAGACCCGACGGCGGACGTGCCCCCGCGCCGGGGCCAGCAGGACCTCGTCCGCCTCCGGTGCGGTCCGCGGGCCATGCACCCGCACCCGGTGGTCGCGCAGCGGCGCAAACTGCGGATCCGGCTCCGCATCGCCCGGCAGACTCATCCCGACCCTCCCCCGCTCGGGGAGCGGACGCGATGGACCTCCAGGCGTTCGCGGACGTGGTGCATCAGCCGCCGGCTCACTGCGATCTCCTGCGCACCCCCGGAGCCGTCACGCAGCTGGACGGTCATCCGACCCTGGCGGTGGACCACCCGGTGCACATGATGGAGATTCACCGCAGACGAGCGATGCACCCGCACGAAGCCCTGCCGCGACCATTGCTCCTCGAGGTCGCCCAGGGCGATGCGCAGCAGGTAAGAGCCTGCCTCGGTGTGCAGCCGGGCGTAGTCGCCCTGGGCCTGCACCCAGCGGATGGAGGCGATGTCCACCAGCACGGTGGCGTCGCCCTGCAGCACCGAGACACGCTGGGGCTCCCCTTCTCCGGCGTCGGCGGCGCCGCCCAGGACCTCCGCGGCGCGACGCAGCGCCTCGGAGAGCCGCGCCGCGCGCACCGGCTTGAGCAGATAGTCGCGGGCGGCGAGCTCAAAGGCCTCCACCGCCGGTCCGGCGTCGGCGGTGACGAAGATGATCTGCGGCCATTGCTCGCCGCTGGTCCGCAGCTCCCGCGCCATGGCCAACCCGGAGGGGCCGGGCATATGGACATCCAGAAGGATGACGTCGACCTCCCGGGTGTCCAGCTGATGCCTGGCCTGTGCGACGTTGGACGCCGTGCACACCGCCCCGACCTGCGGGTCGGCCTCGAGGAGCCAGTGCATCTGAGCCACCGCCGGAGGCTCGTCGTCGACGACCAGCACGCGCAGCGCGCGGCCGGTCGGGGCGGCCGTCGACTGGGAGGCCCGGGGCGTAGAGGCACTGACGCTCATCGGGCGGCGACCTCCGTGTCGACGTCGACCTCCGGCTGGAACTTCGGGATGCGCATGGACACCATCATGCCTGCCCCGACGGCCGTGTCGATCACCAGGCCCTGACCGCCGCCAAAGGCCTGACGCAGCCGCAGGTCCACATTGCGCAACCCGATGTGCGAACCGCCGGCCTCCCCGGCGAGGACCTCGGCCATGTGTTCGGGCTCCGCCCCTACGCCGTCGTCCTCCACCGAGATCACCGCATGGGTGGCCTCATCGACAGCTCTGAGCAGCACCCGCACCTGCCCGGACTCAGCCTCCAGTCCGTGGCGCACCGCGTTCTCCACCAGCGGCTGGACCGCCAGAAAGGGGATCCGCACCCCGAGCACCTCCGGGGCGATCTGCAGGTCCACCTGGACCCTGCCCCCGAAGCGGGCCTTCTCCAGGACCACATAGCGTTCGACGGCGTCCAGCTCCTCGGCCAGAGTGGAGAAGTCCCCCTCGGCGCGCAGGCTGTACCGGGTGAAGTCGGCGAAGTCGATGACCAGCTCGCGCGCCCGGACCGGCTCCGTGGGGATGAATGCGGCGATCGCGTTGAGACTGTTGTAGATGAAGTGCGGGGAGATCTGAGCGCGCAGCGTGCGCAGCTCGGCCTCCACCAGCTGACGCCGCCGCGTCTCGGCCAGCCGGCGATAGTCCGGCTCCCCGCCCTCCTGCGAGCTGAAGGGCCCCTCGTCCGGCGCGCCCGCCCCCACGACGTCGCGACCACTGTCATCGGCACGGGCGGCACCTGCCTCACCGCGGGAGGGCGCGGCGCCTGGGCGGCGGCCGGCCAGCAGCAGCACACAGGCGGTGAGCACCCCGACCAGCACCATCAGGACGACCACGACCGGGCTCACGTCGAACATGGGGACCATCGTAGGCCAGCCGCACCGCCGCCCGACCCTACCGTCCAAGCCGAGCGTGCCGTCGCGGGCCGTCCGACTCGTCCCGGGCCGACCGCGACCGCTCGTCGCACCGAACAGGCCGTTCATCGCAGCAGCACGGTGACCTGCTTCACGTGAGCTGGGTCACTGCGGCACTCTGGTCAGCGTGCCGGGGCGGGCCCGCCCTGCCCCACGCAGGGACCGCGTGGACCACGCCCTGGACCGGCGGAACGTGGGAGACATTCACGCGACGTCCATCCGAGACCACAAGGAGGAGCGATGAGCTCACCGACCGCGCCCACCGCGGCGACCGTCGACTACCAGGAGGTGCAGAACCGCCCGGAGTTCCAGGAGCTGAAACGGACGCATCGGAGCTTCGTGTTCCCGATGGCCGTCATCTTCCTGGTCTGGTACCTGGGGTTCGTGCTGCTGGCCGCCTTCGCCCCGCAGATCATGGCCATACCGGTGCTGGGCAACATCAATCTCGGCATCGTGCTCGGACTGGCCCAGTTCGCGACCACCTTCGCGATCACCGCCGCCTATGTGTCCTTCTCCAACAAGTCCCTGGACCCAAAGTCCAGCGCGATCCGACATGAGCTGGAGGCCGCCGGCGTCGGACTGCCGGACGACACTCCCGCACCGACCACCGCAGGAGGCGATCGCTGATGACCATCACGGCACTGACCGCTCTGAACCCGCCGATCGCCTCCGGTGAGGAGGAGGTCCTCTCCACCGAGGTCGGCAACCCCTGGGCGAACATCGGGATCTTCCTCATCTTCGTCGGAGTGACGCTGTTCTTCGTGCTCCGCGCCTCGAAGAGCAACAACACCGCCGCCGACTACTATGCGGGCGGCAGATCATTCTCCGGCACCCAGAACGGCACGGCCATCGCCGGGGACTACCTCTCGGCGGCCTCCTTCCTGGGGATCGTGGGAGCCATCGCCATCTACGGGTACGACGGATTCCTCTACTCCATCGGTTTCCTGGTGGCCTGGCTCGTCGCGCTGCTCCTGGTCGCCGAGCTGCTGCGCAACACCGGCAAGTTCACCATGGCCGACGTCCTGAGCTTCCGGCTGCGGCAGGGCCCGGTGCGCATCGCCGCGGCCTCCTCCACCCTGGCGGTCTGCCTGTTCTACCTGCTGGCCCAGATGGCCGGCGCCGGCGCTCTGGTCTCGCTGCTGCTGGGCATCGACTCCCGAGCCGGCCAGTCGCTGATCATCGCGGTGGTCGGCGCGCTGATGATCGTCTATGTGTTCATCGGCGGCATGAAGGGCACCACCTGGGTGCAGATCATCAAAGCCGCGCTGCTCATCGCCGGCTCGGCGGTGATGACCTTCTGGGTGCTGGCCCGCTACGGCTTCAACTTCTCCGCGCTGCTGGGCGACTCGGTGGAACGGACCGGCCAGGACGCGCTGCTCGAGCCCGGGCTGCAGTACGGCATGGACCTGCTGACCAAGATGGACTTCCTCTCCCTGGGCCTCGCCCTGGTGCTGGGCACCGCGGGCCTGCCGCATGTGCTGATCCGCTTCTACACCGTCCCCACGGCCAAGGACGCCCGCAAGTCCGTGGTCTGGGCGATCTGGCTGATCGGCGCGTTCTACCTGTTCACACTCGTGCTGGGCTACGGCGCCGCCGCGATGCTGGACCAGGAGAGGATACTCTCCGCACCCGGCGGCCAGAACTCCGCGGCCCCGCTGCTGGCCTACGAGCTCGGCGGCACCTTGCTGCTGGGCATCATCGCGGCCGTCGCCTTCGCCACGATCCTGGCAGTGGTGGCGGGCCTGACCATCACGGCCTCGGCCTCCTTCGCCCACGACATCTACGGTCAGGTCATCAAGAAGGGCAAGATCGACAATAAGGGCGAAGTGCGGGCGGCCCGGACGACGGTGGTCGTCGTCGGCATCCTGGCGATCCTCGGGGGCATCGGCGCTCAGGGGCAGAACGTCGCCTTCCTGGTGGCGCTGGCCTTCGCGGTGGCGGCCTCGGCGAACCTGCCCACGATCCTGTACTCGCTGTTCTGGAAGGGCTTCACCACCCGTGGCGCACTGTGGTCCATGTACGGGGGCCTGGGATCCTCGATCCTGCTGATCGCCTTCTCCCCGGTGGTCTGGGGCGCGGAGACCTCCTTCTTCCCCGAGACGGACCTGGCGCTGTACCCGCTGGCCAACCCGGGACTGGTCTCCATCCCTTTGGCGTTCCTGCTCGGCTGGGTGGGCTCGAAGACCTCCACGGTCGCCGAGGATCCGGTCAAGCAGGCCGAGATGGAGATCCGTTCTCTCACCGGCGTGGGCGCGGAGAAGGCCTCCGAGCACTGAAGGACACCTGCGGCGCCTGAGCGCGGCGCACTCGGCTCAGACACCACGCACGACGGCGGCTCCAGCACCACGGTGGGGTCGCCGTCGTCGGCGGAGGCGACCTGCCCCGGGCTTCACCGATACGCGGCGCTGAACTCCGCAGTGGGCGCGATGGGCTGGATCACGTCGACCATGAGTCCCTCCGGGCCGTCGAGGATGAAGTGCCGTTGGCCGAAGTCCTCATCTCTCAACGGGGCCAGGAGGCGCACCTCGGACCGCGCGACCACGGCTCGATGCACCGCATCGACGTCATCGACCTCGACATTGAGAAGCACACCCGACACGGTGGATCGACGCTCTGCCGGGACCGTGGGGTGGTCATGGGCCAGCAGCGCCAGCTCGTGGGGACCGCGCCGCAGGCTGATGTACCAGCCGGCGTCGAACACGGTCTCAAAGTCCAGCACCTCTCGGAAGAAGTCCACGGCGGACGGGACATCGACGACCATGAGGACGGGATAGACACTGGTGACGGCCATCGCTGGGCCTCCTATACATACACTGTGAATGTGACATCTCGCAGAATACATACACAACGAATGTAAAGGGAGGGTTCATGCCCCGCTCGTCCGCAGCGGATGCGGCCAAGACCGCCCGCGCGATCCTCGACCATGCGAGGTCCCTCCTCGCGGAGCAGGGATTCGCCGGAGTGTCGGTCGACGACGTCGCCCGGGGCGTGGGCGTCTCACGGGGTGCCGTCTATCACCGGCACCGCACCAAGCAGGAGCTCTTCGCCGCTGTCGCGGAAGAGCTGCAGCTCCAGGTCGGGGAAGAGGTCCTCAGCGCCGCCGAGACGGGCGGTGCCGACGCCGAGCAGCAGCTGCGGCGTGGCTGTCACGCATTCCTGGACGCCATCACCGAGGCGCCCCGTGCGCGAATCCTGCTCCTCGACGCCCCCTCGGTGCTCGGATGGGCCCGCTGGCGCCGGATGGACGCGGAAAACGCCGCCGCACACCTCAAGGACGGACTGGGGCAGCTGGGCTACTCGGGCCAGCTCCAGGAGGCGGCCACGGCGCAGCTCTCCGGAGCGATGAACGATGCCGCCCTGTGGATCGCCGAAGGGGGCGAGGAACGAGACGCGCGCAGGATGGCGGCGCACGGGTTGCTCGACCGGCTCCTCGATGCCGTGACTGCCGCGGGCGGCACCGCTACGTCCCAGCAGGACTCGCGGTCAGCCCACTGAGGCCATGATCTCGGTGATGCGGTCCAGGAAGGCATCGACCTGGGCCTCGTCGTAGCCGTTGGAGCCGTGCACTCCCGCGAAGACGATGGTGCGGACCTCGTCCACGCTCATCGGGTTCTCCCCGTCCAGATACTGCTCTAGCTCCCGGCAGAGTTCGTCCACCTGCTCCTTGCGATACCCGAGGGCCGAGGAATGTGCCGGCTCACGGAACCGCTTGCCGTCCGGGCGCTCGAGACGGACCCGCAGCGGCGCGGCCCGCTCGGCCAACAGCTCATACCAGGCATCCTCACCATGCTGGCTGATGTAACGGTCCCTCTCGGCGGCGGCGAAGGCGTCCTCGAGACGGTCCAATGCTCCATCGACCTCCGCGGGGTCGTAGCCGCCGGAGCCCATGGAGAAGCTCGCCTGACGAATCTCGGCCAGCGGCATCCCCGTGCCGGAGTCGTAGGCCACGCGGGCGCGGGCCATGAACTCGTCGACCTCGTCGCGGTTGTAGCCCTGCTCCTCCGGGTCCAGCAGGGTGAACAGTGCATTCTCTGTGTGCGCCATGCCCTCAGCCTAATGGAACTCCCCCGGAATCCCGGGTGAGCGCCACGATCACGAAGTAGGCGGTCGGCATCGCGAACACCAGGGAGTCCAGCCGGTCCATCACCCCGCCATGGCCCGGCAGCATCTGGGACATGTCCTTCAGCCCCAGCTCCCGCTTGACCATGGACTCGGAGAAGTCCCCGGCAGTGGCCGACACCACGACGGCGGCGGCCAGCAGGGCCCCCACATGGATCGGCTCCCCGAAGATCAGCCAGGAGGTCAGCACCCCCACCAGGACGGAGCCCACCATGGATCCGGCGAAACCCTCCCAGGACTTCTTGGGGCTGATCTTGGGGGCCATCGGGTGCTTGCCGAACAGCACCCCGACCATATAGCCGAAGGTGTCGTTGGAGACCACCAGCAGCACGACGACGGCGAGGCGCCACTGTCCATCGGGCTGACTGAGCAGCAGCACCGCGAAGGAGACCAGGAACGGGACCCAGCAGGCCACGAACATCGAGGACATGATGGACCGACCGGGATCCTGCACGCGCAGCACCGCGGCCGTGACCGCGATGGCGGTGCAGGTCACCATCAGCGCCAGAGTCAGGGCCTCGACCCCGCCGAAGTAGGCCGACAGAGGCATCGCCGCAGCCCCCAGGAAGAGCGGCAGCTTGGGCAGTCGCAGGCCCTGGGTCTCCAGGGCGCGAGCGACCTCCCAGACGCCCATGGAGAGCAGGACCACGCCCAGCATGATCAGCAGCAGTGGAAAGAACATGATCCCCAGCACCGCTGGGATCAGCAGAGCAGCGCCGGTGATGATCGCCGCGGGCAGGTCACGACCCGCCCGTGGCGTGCGCACCGGCTTCGCCGGCCCGGTGGCCTCTCCGGTGCGCTCAGATCCTGTCATCGGCCTCAGACCTCGAGGAGCTCGGTTTCCTTGCGCTTGATCATGTCGTCAATGCGATCCACGTAGGTCTTGGTGAGGTTCTCCAGCTCCTTGGTGCCCCGCTCGCCGTCGTCCTCGCCGACGTCGCCGCTCTTCACGGCCTTCTCGATGACGTCCTTCGCCTTGCGGCGGGCGTTGCGGACCGAGACCTTGTGGTCCTCGCCCTTGGACTTGACCAGCTTCACGTACTCCCTGCGGCGCTCTTCCGTCAGGTCCGGCATCGTGATCCGGATCTGCTTGCCGTCGTTGGAGGGGTTCGCACCGATCTCGGAGTCCGAGAGGGCCCGCTCGATCTCGCGCATCGCCGAGATGTCATAGGGGGTGATCAGGATGGTGCGAGCGTCCGGGATGTTGAAGGAGGCCAGCTGCTGCAGCGGCGTCGCCGAGCCGTAGTAGTCGACCAGCACCTTCGAGTACAGCGCCGGATTGGCCCGGCCGGTGCGCACGGTGGCGAAGTCTTCGCTGGTGGCCTCCACCGCTCGCTCCATGAGCTCTTCGGCTTCGACCAGGGTCTCGTCAATCACGTCGGTCTCCTTGAGGTGGGAACTTGCGTCTCAGTCTACGTGGTGCAGCGCCCCCGCCGGGGCTGATTCTGCGGGTCAGACACCGATCTGACCTGGATCAGGGCGCGCCCGGTCCTCAGGAGGTGACCAGGGTGCCGATCTCCTCGCCCAGCAGGGCCCGGGTGACGTTGCCCTCCCCCTCCATGCCGAACACCCGCATCGGGAGGTCATTGTCGTTGCACATCGTCATCGCGGTCTGGTCCATCACCCGGATGTTGCGGCGCAGCGCGTCGGTGTAGGTCATGTGCTCGAGCTTCTCGGCGTCCGGGTTCGTCTTCGGGTCGGCGGTGTAGATCCCGTCGACCCCGGACTTGGCCATGAGCACCATATCGGCACCGACCTCCAGCGCGCGCTGGGCGCAGACGGTGTCGGTGGAGAAGTAGGGCATGCCGGCGCCAGCGCCGAAGACGACCACGCGGCCCTTCTCCATGTGCCGGATGGCGCGCAGCGGGATGTAGGACTCGGCCACCTGCCCCATGGTGATGGCCGTCTGGACCCGGGTGGGCTGGCCCGCCTGCTCCAGGAAGTCCTGCAGCGCCAGACAGTTCATCACCGTGCCCAGCATGCCCATGTAGTCGGCACGCGCACGGTCCATGCCCGCCTTGGAGAGCTCGGCTCCGCGGAAGAAGTTCCCCCCGCCCACGACGACGGAGACCTCCACCTTTCCGCCCACGGCGGCGATCTGCTCGGCGATGCCGCGCACCGTGGCGGGGTCGACGCCGACGCTTCCGCCGCCGAAGACCTCCCCGGAGAGTTTGAGGAGCACGCGGCGGCGCTCGACCCCTTCCGTGAGCTCGAGATCGATGGACTGGGCGGAGACGGGGACGGCAGGCTGGGTGGTCATCGGCATCGAGGTCCTTTCGGAGGCCAGCCTCCGGCAGCTGCCAATGCAGCAGACCAGGGCCGGCAGGTGTCGGGCGGCAGAAGGGTCAGTGCGGTCAGTGCCTGGATGCCGGGATCCGGGCATGAGAAGGGGGTGACCACAGCGTCAGTGTGGCCACCCCCTGATGTCTCAGATCATGCGGTCTGCCTCATTGTAGGCATGCCTCTCCGGCTGAGACGAGCACCCTGCGGCACGAGCCGGGGTGGGACGAGCGAGAGGCTCAGCTGCCGACCCGGAAGCGGGCGAAGGCAGTCGCTCCGGCACCGGCGGACTCGAGGACCTGGGAGACGGTCTGCTTCGGGTCCTTGGCGAACGGCTGGTCGACCAGGACGTTCTCCTTGAAGTAGGCGTTGGTGCGGCCCTCGATGATCTTCGGCATGGCCTGCTCCGGCTTGTTCTCGGCGCGGGCCGTCTCCTCGGCGATCCGGCGCTCGTTCTCCACGGTCTCGGACGGCACCTCGTCACGGGTGAGGAACTGCGGCACGATGGCTGCGGCATGCACGGCGACGTCGTGCGCAGCGGTCTTCGCGGCGTCGGAGTCGGCGTCCACCGCGAAGAGGACACCCACCTGAGCCGGGAGGTCCTTGGAGGTCTTGTGCAGGTAGGCATCGACGAAGGCGCCCTCGACCTTGGCCAGGCGGCGCACGACGATCTTCTCACCGAGGACGGCCGCGCCCTCCTCGGTGACGTAGTCGGTGACCTTCTTGCCGTCGACGTCGGCCTCGAGCAGCGTCTCGACATCGCCGAGGTCGTTGGCCACGGCCACTTCGAGGACCTTCTCAGCCAGCCCCACGAACTTGTCGGACTTGGCCACGAAGTCGGTCTCGGCGTTGACCTCGAGCAGGTAGCCCTTGGTACCGTCAACGACCTTGGCCAGCACGAGGCCCTCCGCGGCGGAGCGGCCCTCACGCTTGGCGGCGCCCTTGAGGCCCTTGATGCGGATGGCCTCGATGGCCTTCTCGAAGTTGCCGTCGGCCTCGTCCAGAGCCTTCTTGACGTCCATCATGCCGGCGCCGGTGCGCTCGCGCAGGGCCTTGATGTCAGCAGCGGTGTAGTTCGCCATAGTCCCGTCCTCCAGATTGGGGTTCGATGGGGATCGATGAATCAGATCGGTGAAGATGCGCGCTCCACAGCCCTCACGCCCGCCACCTGAGTATCAGGCATTCAGGTGACGGGCGTGAGGCGCTGAAGCGACGAGAGTCTTACTTGGAGTCCGCGGCAGACGCCTCGGCGGGCTCGGAGACCTCGACCGTGTCGACGGCGTCAGTCTCGGAGGTCTCGACAGTCTCGGAGGTCTCAGCAGTCTCGGTCTCGACCTTCGGAGCCTCGACGGCCTCGCCCTCGGCCTTGTCTGCCTTGCCGGCCTTCTCTGCGGCGTGCTGCTCGAGGAGCTCACGCTCCCACTCGGCCATCGGCTCGGCCGCGGCACCGGAGCCGCCGCCGCGCTTCTCGTCGCGAGCGATCAGGCCCTCGGCGACGGCGTCGGCGATCACACGGGTGAGCAGGTCGACGGAGCGGATGGCGTCGTCGTTGCCCGGGATCGGGTAGTCGACCTCGTCGGGGTCGCAGTTGGTGTCCAGGATGGCGATGACCGGGATCCCCAGCTTGCGGGCCTCGTCCACGGCCAGGTGCTCCTTCTTGGTGTCCACGATCCAGACCGCCGACGGCGTCTTGGTCAGGTTGCGGATGCCGCCCAGGTTGGCCTGCAGCTTGGTCAGCTCGCGGCTGAGCAGCAGCAGCTCCTTCTTGGTGTGGCCGGAGCCGGCGACGTCGTCGAAGTCGATCTCCTCGAGCTCCTTCATGCGCTGGACGCGCTTGGAGACCGTGGCGAAGTTGGTGAGCATGCCGCCGAGCCAGCGGTGGTTCACGTAGGGCTGACCGACGCGGGTGGCCTGCTCCGCGATGGCCTCCTGGCCCTGCTTCTTGGTGCCGACGAACAGGATGGAGCCGCCGTGGGCGACCGTCTGCTTGATGAAGTCGAACGCGCGGTCGATGTAGGACAGCGACTGCTGCAGGTCGATGATGTAGATGCCGTTGCGCTCGGTGAAGATGTAACGCTTCATCTTCGGGTTCCAGCGTCGGGTCTGGTGGCCGAAGTGCACACCGGAGTCGAGGAGCTGGCGCATGGTGACGACAGGCATGGTGAATCCTTTCGGTGCCGGGCTTCAGACACGATGCCGTCCCTGACTCCCGGAGGAGGGGACGACGCCATGCAGCGCCGGCGGGTATTTTTCGGTTGGTCACGTCGTACTGCCCCGTTCACCGGGGCTCCTGGCAGAGCTGGGATTCGAGATCATGGATCCGACCGCTCCGGTTCCTGCCGAAGCAGGAGGCCTGGAACCAGGCGCCTCCGGTGCGGACCGAGCGGATCCCCCTCCCCCAGCTGCCCTTCGAAGAGGATGTGCTGACGGAGACAAGCTCTGCGCGTAGTCAGCGTCGGCCGGCGATCAACTGCCCAGAGACCTGCCTCGCGAGAGGGACCAGAAGTGGGCAGGACGATAGAACGTCAGCGTCAACTGCTGGCCAACAGTGTACTACAGAATCGTGATCCCCCGGCCTGCTCCGATCCTCCACAGGACGGGCACAGGACGGGGTGACACGCCGATCTCTCCACAGGGTCGCGACGGACTGTGTCGCGACCTCGGCCAGCGCTCCAGCATAGCTCCATGGACCTGTGCCGAAGATCCGCGAATCCCCGGGCCCGACGTGCGGAGCCCGGCGTCGACCCTGTCGTCGAACTCGTCTCTCCGCTGACCACTCCCCCGCAGCCACGCACGGTGATGATGTGCCTGCTGCTGATCATGATGCTCAGCATCGGCGGGCCGGCGGTCCCGGACGCGACAGCCCGAGTCGGGACTCTGCCGGCCGCAGCGACCTCTGCGGCAGGGTCCGCCGCCCCCACCCCTGACTGGCAGCCTCCGGTGACCGCGGTGCCGGAGGTGCTGCGGCCCTTCGCCGCGCCTCCGGCTCCGTGGGCGGCCGGCCATCGGGGCGTGGATCTGGCGGCCGAGGAGGGCGCCGATGTGCTCGCGCCCGCGGCAGCACAGGTGAGCTTCATCGGCGTGGTGGTGGACCGACCGGTGATCTCCCTCGACCATGGGGACGGACTGGTGAGCTCCTTCGAACCGGTGGAGAGCGATCTGGACGTGGGCGACGTCGTCGCCGCCGGAGAGCCGATCGGCACGCTGGCCCGTCAACTCGACGGCTCGCACCACTGCACGGCGGGCTCCTGCCTGCACTGGGGCGTGCGACTCCACGGCGAGTACCTCAACCCGCTGCTGCTGACCGGGGACCTGGAGCCCTCGGTGCTGCTGCCCCTCTCCGTCGGGCCCGGTGTGTCTCTCCAGCAGGCCGACGCGTTCCGGATCCGATCCTCAGTCCCAGGGCGCGCGGCGACGCCGCCAGGGTCGGGAGACGTCCCCGGCCACACGCAGCAGGCGATCGGCGGAGTCCTCCCAGCCGTACTCGAGGCTGCGCCTCCGGGCAGCTCGGGAGGCGGCGGCGAAGGTCTGCGGGTCCGCGAGCCTGCGGACCGCGGCGGCGAAGGCCTGCGGGTCGTCGGGATTCACGGCCTGGGCCCCGGCGGCCTCCCGGGCGGAGCCTGCGATCTCCCGGAAGATCGGCAGGTCCGAGACCACTGCGGGCGTGCCGTGGGACATGGCCTCGATCACCGGCAGACCGTAGCCCTCCGCCCGGGACAGGGTGACCAGGGCAGTCGCCTCTCGGAGCAGGTCGTGGTAGCCGGACTCGGAGATCCCGTCGTGGAAGACCAGCTGGTCCTCACGCGGAGCGAGCGCAGTCAGCTCAGCGCGCCGGCGGGCGTCGATCGGGCTGCACAGGTGCAGCGTGTGCTCGGGCAGCTCCGAGAGGCCCCGGATGACGCCCTCGACGTTCTTGTAGTCCATGAAAGACCCCATGTAGACCAGACGGCGGGGCGGCTGTCCCGCGGGGTCACGCGGCTCGGCCACTGCTTGCGGGGCGTTGGGGATCACCTCGATCGGACGACGCGTCAGCCGCTTGGACCGCATGAGGTCACAGGTGGTCTGCGAGACGGTGGCGACGGCGTCGGCCTGGTCCAGGACGAGCCGCTGCGGCCACGGGCTGAGGTGGTAGAGCCGCCATCCCAGCCGGATGGGGCCAGGGAGGTTCCGCGGGGGCGTGCGATGCTCGTAGTAGATGAGGTCGTGCAGGGTGAGGATCAGCGGATACTCGCGCCCCCAGCCGCCCATGGTCTGCATCGGGGAGAAGACGACGTCGGGGCGGTGCGGGTTGATCTGCCGGGCCACCCACGGCTCTGCGGCGGAGGTCGGGGAGCTGATCCGCAGCCAGGGGACGTCGGATGGAAGCAGGGCCAGCTGATCGAGATCGCTGATGAGCATGGTGACGTCCGCACGGCGGGCTGTGGCCTCGACCAGCGAGGCGGAGAAGCGAGAGATGCCGTCATGAACCCGGGTCCGGGTGTAGCGGGCGTCGAAGAAAAGTCGCACAGAGGCCATTCTGTCAACACCATGGCGCCGCGGGAGCGCCGGACACGTCACATCGCAGGTCACTCCGGCAGCGTCGTGCCCGGGTTCGGAGGCTGGTCCTGAGATGCTCTCTCCAGGCGCAGCACATCCAGCCCGAAGGAGATCGTCACCAGGGTCAGGCCCAATGCCACGGGCAGGGCGCGCAGCCCGAGCTCGACGTCGGCGGTGGTCACTCCGGAGATCGCCGGCCACGGTGCAAGGGCCCCCAGCAGGAGGATCCCCGGCGCGATGCCGCAGATCTTGCGACGACGGCTGGGGTCCAGCGGCTGCCGCCAGGCAGGGCGGATGCGGCCTCCCACGGCGAAGGCCGGCCGCAGCAGTCCCAGCAACAGCGCCCACCAGCCCACTGCGAGCGCGGCCGTCAGGGCCAGCACGAGGAGCACCACGGCGTCGGAGGTCTCGTCATACCGGCCTCCGGCGGGGGTCTCTCCACCGGCGGAGCGGGCCACCGCGCCGTCGAGCCCGTCGATGAGCAGGATGATCGCCGCCAGGAAGATCAGCGGCAGAGGCAGCCCTGAACCGGTGGGCAGCTCCGCAGGGCTGGTCGCCTGGATCGCGGCGGCGGTGAACACCCCCAGCAGCATGCAGCGCAGCAGGGTCACGGCATCGGCGAGACGGAAGCGGCCGGCACCTCTCAGGGCATGCAGCTGGCAAGAGGCGAAAGCGATCATTCCTGCCGTCACCGCCGGCACGCCGAGCCCCTCCCCCGGCGCCAGGAGGCCGTCGACGCTGTCCTCGATCCCCTCGGGCCCGCTGAGGAGCAGGCTGGTCAGCGCTCCGTCGAGATGCAGCAGAGCACCGAGCAGCAGCGCCGCAGCGATGATGACGGCGGCGCTGCCGAGCAGCGGCCTGCGGCGGAGGTCCATGACAGCGATCATAAGGGGCACGCGGATTCCGGACCTGTGCCGCCTGAACCGCGGCGACCATGTCCCTCACCCGGCCTGACGTGGCAGGATACGACCATGGAGGCACCCAGCAGCAGGCAGTTCTGGACTGTCGGTCCCGGGCGCGGGGAGCTCAGGCAGGCTTCGCCGCCCCGCCCCGCCGACGGCGAGGTGCTGGTGGAGACGATCGTCAGCGGCATCTCCCGCGGCACCGAATCGATGGTCCACCGTGGAGACGTTCCCCCCGAGACCGCCGAGCTGATGCGGGCACCACATCAGCTGGGCGAGCTGCCCCACCCGGTCAGCCACGGGTACCTCAACGTGGGCGTCGTCCGGGACGGCCAGGGAGAAGGGGCCGCCGAGCTGGTCGGACGCACCGTGTTCAGCCTCGCCGGCCACCGCGAGCATGTCGCCGTCCCCGCCGAGGACTGTCATCCGCTGCCGCCTGGCTGTCCGCCGGAGCGAGCCCTGCTCGCCGGCGCCGCCGAGACGGGCCTCAACGCGCTCTGGGAGGCCGGTGTCAGCCTCGGTGACCGGGTCACGGTCATCGGCGGAGGGATGATCGGGCTGGCCACCGCACTGCTCGCGGACCGCATGCCGCTGGAACGGCTCGAGGTCGTCGAGGTCGATGCCGCACGCCGTCAGCTCATCGACTCCCTAGGCCTGCACGCCCTGCCGCCGGGTCGGGCGAGCACGGACCGTGACGTGGTCCTGCACTCCTCAGCCACGGGGGCCGGCCTGGCGGAGGCGCTCAGGGTGGCCGGCGATGACACGGTGATCGTGGAGCAGTCCTGGTACGGCCAGCACCATCCGGACGTGCCGCTGGGCGCGGATTTCCATGCTCGGAGGCTGCGGATCGTCGCCTCCCAGGTGGGCGAGGTCGCCCAGCCGCGTCGGCTGCGGCGGACTCGGCGGCAGCGGCTCCAGCTGGCCCTGTCCCTGCTCGACGAGCGTTTCGACGCGCTGCTCACCGGCCGCTCCCCGTTGGAGGACCTTCCGGAGGTGATGGACGCCCTGGCCGCCGAGGACCCCACCTGGTCCGGGACGATCTGCCACGTGGTCGACCACCGCACGGACCAGCTGTCCCCCGTCCGCTTCAAGCCTGAGACCGCAGAGCCACCACACCGACAGGAGCACCCATGACCGTCTCCCACCTCTCGGCGCACATGTCGCGATTCCGGCTGACCGTCGATGACCATCTGATGATCGCGCACAGTCTCGACGACCCGTTCTTCGGCCCCGCCCAGCGGCTGCACGGGGCCACGCTTCATATCCACGCCACCTACGAGCGCCCCGGGCTGGACACCCATGGTGTGGTCATGGACATCGGAGCCGCCACCGATCTCCTCGCCGTGGTGCTGGAGCCGCTGCGCCACCAGAACCTGGACGAGCTTCCCGCCTTCGAGAACAAGCTGAGCACCACCGAGGTGATCATCGCCTACATCGCGCAGCAGCTCGCCCAGTCGCTTCCGGAGCATCATGGACTCACGGCCATCGAGATCGAGGCCGAGGAGAACCCACGGGCCCGAGCCTCGGTGCGTCTCGAACTGTGACCCGGCGCCTCCACCGGCCGCTCGGCGGCGAGGACTCGCAGCCGCATGTGACGGAGCTGATCTGGGTCGAGCCTGATCTGCCCGGACCCAGCGGCGGATCGCTGTACAACGACCGAGTGGTGGACGCTCTGCAGGGCCTGGGCACCACAGTGCACCGGCTGCGTGTCCCCGGCCCCTGGCCGCACCCGGATGAGGCCTCCCGCAGCCGTATCCTGGACCGGCTCACGAGGCTGCACCGCGAAATCCGCCCGCTGCCGGTGATCGTGGACGGCCTGATCGGCGGGTGCATGTCCGAGCTGTTCACCGACGACTCCACGCAGCGGCCGGCGGCCCCGAGCCCGCGGGCAGAGAAGCCGCTGGGCGATGTGCTGCTGGTGCATCTGCCGCTGGCTGCCGAGTACGAGCACACGACCGGGTCCGCAGAGCCCAGGACCGTCGGTCTCGCGGAGGCCGAGGGTCAGGCCGTGCGGGCGGCTGCCCGCGTGGTGGCCACCAGCCGGTGGGCGGCCGCGGATCTCCACCGCCGCCATGGTCGCCAGAAGGTCGATGTCCTCGTCCCCGGTGTGGACCTTCCGAGCAGCGTGGACCTCCCAAGCAGCGTGGACCCGGGCCGGATGCACTCCGAGACGGCTCCCCTGCGACTGACCATGGCCGCTTCCTTCACCCCACGGAAGAACCACCGCCTGCTCGGTGAGGCGCTCTCCACCCTGCTCGAGCACGACTGGGTGCTGCAGCTCGCCGGCGGCGGCGCCGAGCAGGGGCCAGGTGCCGCGGTGCTCCAGGAGCTTCAGGGTCGCCTCCCCGGCAGGATCGTCCACCTCGGGGCACTCCCCCCGGAGGAGATGCACGGACTCTGGCGCCGCACTGATCTGCTGCTGCTCCCCTCGTGGGCCGAGACCTACGGCATGGTGGTCACCGAGGCCTGCGCCCACGGCGTGCCGGGGATCGTCTCCTCCGGCACCGGCGCAGTGGAAGCCCTCGGCGAGGCCGGAGGCACCGCAGATCCCGATCAGCCTGAGGACTGGGCCCGCCTCCTGGAATCCTGGCTGACAGATCCACAGCTGCGCAGCCGGTGGACCGAGGCGGCCCGCACGCGAGCCGATAGTCTTCCCTCATGGGAGCAGACCGCGAACCACTGGCAGAAGCTGATCGGATCTCTGCAGACTGGCTGAGTCTGCGCGAGGCCGCCGATGCCGCCGCCCGGGAGTCCACCCGCGCTGCGGTGGCCGCACTCGTTGCCGAGGCCGCCCCGCGGACAGTGGTCGACGTCGGCTGCGGCACCGGAGCCGGAGGCCGCTGGCTCCTTCCGCTGCTCGAAGGTGATGAGCGTTGGATCCTGCTGGACCACGACTCCGAGCTGCTGGCCAGCACCGCCCACCGCCTGGCCGAGCGCGGCGCCCGCGGCCCCGTCGAGACCCGACAGGCCGACGTCGGCGATCTGGACGAGGTGCTGGCATCCGCCGGACCGGAGACGCTGACCATCGCCTCTGCTCTGCTCGACCTGCTCACCCCGGCACAGATCCGCGGGCTCCTCGAGGCGGTGGGGCGCCACCACGTGCCTCTGCTGGTCGCGCTCACGGTCACCGGCGGCATGGACCCGAGCCCTCGTCACCCTGACGACGAGTTGGTCTCCTCCGCCTTCAACCGGCATCAGCAGCGCGGCGGACGCTGCGGGCCCCGCGCCGCCGAGGTGCTGCTCAGCGCCGCCGATGACCTGCGACTGCCCACCCAGACATGGGAGACCCCGTGGCAGCTCGGGCCACAGGACACCGCGCTGCTGGGCCAGCTGGTGAGGGACAGGGCTGAGGTCGCCGAGGAGCAGCTCACCGCCGAGCAGGACGGCGACGCCGTCGCACGGGTCCGCCGCTGGCGCGAGGAGCGGCTGGCGCAGCGCGCGCACGGCACGCTCCACCTAGAGATCGGGCACCTCGACGTGCTGGTGGGGCGTGCGGGGCTTGAACCCGCGACCAAAAGATTATGAGTCTTCTGCTCTGACCAGCTGAGCTAACGCCCCCGGGCGGTCCGCGCCGGTGCACGGGCCGTGACCGTGGACATCCTACCGGGTGCTGCGCTGCCGCGGACGACGAGCCGCGGGCCGCCACCCCTGGGCCTTGCCGTACTGGCCGGGGTCCACCCAGTCGGCGCCCCGGTAGAGCTGTTCGAAGGCATCCATGGTCTTGGCGATGCTGTGCCGGGAGGCGATCTCGCGGCTGCGCCGACCCATGGCCTCACGATCCTCCGCCGAGCGCCGGAAGATGTCCTCGAGCTTCGCTGCCAGGTCACCGGCGTCGCCCGGGGTGAACAGATGACCGTTGGCCCCGGGCTCCACCAGATGCGGCAGGGCCAGCGCATCGGCTAGCACCACCGGACGACCGGCAGACATCGCCTCCAGGGACACCAGTGACTGCAGCTCCGCGGTCCCAGGCTGACAGAACACGTCAGCCTCCATATAGGCGCGTCGCAGCTGCTCCTCATCGACATGCCCGCGCATCCGCACCCGACCGTGCAGGCCCTGCTCGGAGATCCGCTCCCCCAGCACGTCACGCTGCTCGCCGTCGCCGACGATCTCCAGACCGATGTTCAACGTCGGGTCCGTGCGCGCGACCGCATCGATCAGCACGTCCACGTTCTTCTCCACCGCCAGCCGGCCCACGAAGAGCACGGTCGGCCGCTCCGACCGTGGGATCTCCTCCCCCGGCCGTGGCTGATAGTGGTCCACGTCGATGCCGTTGGACAGCGCCAGCACATGGTCGAAGCCCGCACGCTCGCGCATCGTCTGCGCAGCCAGCGGAGTCGGCGTGGTCACCACCGAGGCCTTGCCCATCAGGCGGCCCATGTCCCGCCAGGAGTTTTCTGCGATGACGCGGCAGAACCAGCTCGGGAACGGCAGGAAGGGGTCCAGGTTCTCCGGCATGAAATGATTGGTGGCGATGGTGCGGATCCTGCGCCGCTCGGCGGCCTCGATGGCGGCCTTGCCGACCATGTAATGGCACTGGACGTGGACGACGTCGGGCTGGATCTCCTCGATCAGCCGGTCCATGGCCGGCTCCACGAGCCAGGGCAGGCACAGCCGGTAGTACTCATGGGTGGGGGCCTTGAACGAGCGGAAACGGTGGACGGTGGCCTCGTCGGTCCTCTCGACCGTGTCCGGGCCGGAGTCATGACGAGCGGCGGCCACGTGGACCTCATGGCCCAGGCCGGTCATGTACCGGGCCAGCCGATGGCAGAAGACGGCCGCACCGTTGATGTCTGGCGGGTAGGTGTCCGCCGCGATGAGGATACGCAGCGTGTCCTTCGTCCTGACCATGAGCGGCTCGTGTCCTCCTGGGATTGTCACCCGCCCGCCCCGTTCGCCCAGAGAGCGCGGTCGCGGGGCCTGATGCCCCGGCGTCGAAGCTGGCGCGCTTTTCCGTGCGCCTTCACAAGATAATCGATCGACGCGGCGATGTGCATCAGACATCCCGCTGCGAGCACGAGCTCCGCTGTGAGCGTCAGCACCGTGTCCTCCAGCTGAGGAGTCCGGGCCAGCAGGATCAGCGGCGCCCCCACCAGCAGACAGGCGGTGCGGATCTTGCCGAGCACCGAGACCGTCAGCTGCGGGGACCCTTTGAACAGCACCACGACGTTGAGGAGGAGCACCAGGTCGGGGATCACCACGGCCAGCACCACCCACAGGGGCGCCACGGAGAACACCACCAGGGTGATGGTGACGATCATCAGCGAGAGCCGGTCAGCCAGGGGATCCAGCCATTGCCCGATGACGCTGAGCTGATCGAAGCGCCGCGCGATGTAACCGTCCACCCAGTCGGTGGCGCTCAGCACCGCCAGCACCCAGAAGGCGGCCAGATAGGCTCCGTCCGCCACAAGCCAGAAGAAGACTGGGAGAAGCAGGAAACGCACGACGGTGATGACATTCGGGATGGTCCAGAATGTCTCATGCAGGGTGTACTCGAATCCCTCCCGGGTTCCAGCACCGATGAATCTCACGGGGTCCTCTGCTGGTCTCGCTCGGTGGGGAGCCCCGACGCCGTTCGGCTCAGCGCCTGGTCAGCTCGCGCAGGAACACAGCTCCCGCTGCGGCCGAAGCGCCCAGCACGGCCAGCGGCTTCCAGCGGGCTGCGACGAAGTCCCCGGCCCCGGAGGTGCTCGCATCTCCCGGGGCCCGGCCCTGCGCGTCGGCCGAACCTGTGGACGCACCGGGTGCGGGCGCCTCGTGCGTCTGGTCTTTGCGTCCGGCCGTGCGCGCCTTCTCCCTCAGCCCGGCGACGGCGCCCTGCGCCTCGGACTTCAGGGAATTCTTGTCGCTGCGGTCACGGATCTGATCATGCAGGCTGCCGAGATGGTCACGGCGCTGGGTGGTCCTGCGCAGCAGCTCGCGGTACGGCGGCTTCTTCGGGCTGCCCGCACCGGCAGTCCTGGCCTCCTGCTTCTTGCGCTCCTGAGCCTCCCGCTTGGCCTCTTCCTTCTTCCGACGGCGCTCAGCGTCCTGCCTGTCGAGCGTGCGCGGGTCGAAGCGGCTGCCCTGCTGGGCCACGCCCAGGTCCAGGCGCAGCCCTCGGATGGCGTCCTCGGGCATCAGTGGCATGGCCTTCTTCAGACGAAGCAGCCCCACGAGCACGAAGATCGCCGCGATGAGCAGGAATATGCCGGCCACGATGAGCGCGGCCGCCCAGAGCTCGAAGATCAGGCCGAAGGCGGCGACCGCCGCCACGATCAGCGCGACCACCAGGAACGTCACGAAGACCAGACCGACGACCATCAGGCCGGCGGCGATGCCGGCCGCGATGCCCTTGGTCTTCATCTGGCCGACGGCCAGCTGGATCTCATCATTGATCTGCTTCGGACCCAGCCGCAGCACGACCTTGATCAGGTCGAACAGCGAGGGCCGGGGGGCAGCGGTGCGGGTGTGCCCTGCTCCTTGCTGAGCCAAGACAGCGCCTCCATCCTGAAACGACTGGTCGAACCTGTGAACCTGAGCACTGCCTCATGCGCAGACTCTCGGGACCAAACTATCACCATCGACCCTGGTGACCGGCACCGGTGCGGGCTGAGCGGCCGCCCCCGGCCCCTGCGACGCGCAGGCATCGCACGGACCCGCCGGAGCCCGGCAGCGCGGAGCCCGACGACGCGCCTACCATGGACCCATGGGCGAGATGCATGATCTGGACGACCTCTATGCCAACACGTACACGGAGGAGGATCGTCGCGCCTTCGAGAGCCAGCCGACCTCGGAGAAGAAGTTCCTGATCGCCTGGGCCCTGGCACTGGTCCTGGGCCCGCTGGGTGCCCAGCGCTACTACCTCGGCCGGATCCCCACCGGGGTGCTGAAGAGCCTGATGTTCGGCACGGCGATGGTCGGCTTCGCCACCGGCGCGCTCAACCTCGGCTTCATCTTCATGGGCGTGGTGGGCGCCTGGACGATCATCGACCTCTTCCTGCTGCTCAGCGGGACCATGTCCGATCGCAAGGAGGTGCGGCTCCACGGCTTCCGCCGGTGGGCCGGCCCCTGTGCGGCGATCACAGTCCTCGTGCTGGTCGGCTTCCTCATCGCCGCGCTGGTCATCGGGACCAGCTCCGCAGTCAGCCCCTGACCATCCGAGCGCACAGGGGCCTGCAGCCGACGCTCATGGCCGGCAGGAGTCCGCGGCGGCCGGCGGATCACTCCGGATCGATGCGTCCCACCGGGGTGCGCTTCTCAGCCTGGAACTGGTCCTCCACCCGACCATGGGCCCAGTATGCGGAAAGGGACATCCCCCTGCGCGGCAGACCACGGTCCTCCACGAGCAGCCGGCGCAGGAGCTTCATCTGCTCACGCTCGCCATGGATGAAGACCTGGACATCGCCGGCGGGGATCTCCAGCTCAGCGACGGCATCGACCAGCCGGGCGCTCGTCGAGGAGAAGGCACCGCCACGATGCAGCCACGTCACCTCCACACCGGACGGCGCGGCCAGCGGGATCTCCTCCTCCGGTCCGGCCACCTCCACGACGGCCACGCCCTGCGCATCCGCCGGCATGGACTCCAGCGCCGCAGCGATCGCCGGCAGCGCGGACTCGTCGCCGGCGAGCAGGTGCCAGTCGGCCGCGCCGCGCGGAGCATAGGCTCCGCCGGGCCCGAAGAAGCTGATCAGCTCGCCGGGCTGGACCTCCTGGGCCCAGCGGCCGGCCAGGCCCTCCACCCCGTGGGTGACCATGTCGACCCAGATCTGCTCGGCCGCGTGATCGACGTGCCGGATCGTGTAGGTCCGACTGACCGGCATCTGCTCCAGCGGAAGCTTCTCGCGGAGGGCGTCCATGTCATAGGGGCGCTCGAGACCCAACGCGGGGTCGGCGAAGAGCATCTTGATGTACTGGTCCGTGGCCGGCTTGAACTCGATGCCCTCGAAGCCCGCTCCCCCGAGCACCACACGGACCAGGTGCGGAGTGAGCCTCTGGACCCGCTCCACCTGAAGAAGGTGCTGCACGCGCTCCGGGCGGCCTGCGCCCGGAGCCGGAGGTCCGGAGACGGAGGCGGCCGTCGGCGTCGGAGGGTCGGAGTCTGGGCGAGATGAGGCTGCGAGGGACACGATGCAGGTCCTTTCCACGGTCGGCACCGCGGAGTCTACAGGAAAGGTCAGCCTCACCTGCTGGTCTTGGATAACGTCACGTGCTCATGAGGCAATCCAAGGTCGGACGGCCGGACACCCATGAGGAGACACGGCTCTCAGGACACACCGCCAGGACACACCGCCAGGACACAGCTCAGAAGACGATGGTGGTCTGCCCGTTGCGGATGACACGATCCTCACAATGCCACTGCACCGCGCGTGAGAGCACCGCCCGCTCGACGTCGGCTCCGTACCGAGTCAGCTGGGCGACCTCGTCACCGTGGGAGACCCTGATGACGTCCTGCTCGATGATCGGCCCTTCATCGAGATCCTTGGTGACGTAGTGGGCGGTGGCCCCGATGAGCTTGACGCCACGGTCCTTGGCCTTCTGATAGGGGCCTGCACCGATGAAGGCAGGCAGGAAGCTGTGGTGGATGTTGATCACCGGGGCCCCGACCTGGTCCAGGAAGTCCTCTGAGATGATCTGCATGTAGCGGGCCAGCACGATGAGGTCCACGTTTCCCTGCAGCAGCTCGAGGTGACGGGCCTCGGCGGCGGCCTTGTCGTCCTTGTCCACCGGGACGTGGATGTAGGGGATGCCGAACGGGCGGACGTCGTCGGCGAGGTCGGGGTGATTCGAGATCACCATCGCGATGTCCATCGGGATCTCTCCTCGACGGTGCCGCCAGAGCAGGTCCAGCAGGCAGTGATCGGTCTTCGAGGCGAAGATCGCCACCCGTTTGGGCGTTCCGGCGTCGGTCAGGCTCCAGTCCATGTCGAAGCGGGCCGCGAGGCGGGTCTCCACAGCCTCCTCGACGTCCGGACGCGCCGCCGCGAGGCCCGGCAGGTGGAAGACGGTGCGCTGGAAGAAGCGCCCCCCGGCCACACCGGTGCTGTATTGGTCCAGGGTGATGATGTTCCCGCCCAGGTCCGTGATCACTTCCGAGACGGCGGCGACGATCCCGGGCTGGTCCGGGCAGCTGATGATGAGCCGGGCGATGTCGGTGTGGGACGCGTCGACGGAGGTCATGCTCACTCCTGATCTGAGGACGGCGGGTGCAGGTGCTCCCGGACGGATCACGGCGGGAATCGGCGCCGGGGTCGAAGAGAGGATAGCAGTCGCGGCGGCTCCGGCATGGCGCTCAGATCTTCGAGACGTCCACCTCAGCGCCGGGTTCCGCAGCCGCCTGCTGGGCGCGCGAGCCCAGGCGGGCGATCAGGGGCTCGACGTCCTCCTCCACGATCAGGCTCTCCCTCCGGGAGGAGGAGAGGAAGCCGGCGGCGATCATGTGGTCCACCATGGCCAGCAGCGGCTGCCAGAAGCCGTCGACGTCGAACAGCCCCACAGGTTTGGCGTGGATCTCCAGGTGCTGCCAGGTCCAGACCTCGAAGAGCTCCTCGAGAGTTCCGACGCCCCCGGGCATGGCGAGGAACCCCTCGCCCAGCTCGGCCATGCGGCGCTTGCGCTCGTGCATGTCGGCGACGACGTCCAGGCGCGTCAGCCCAGGATGGGCCGCCTCCCGGTCCGCGAGCCCGCGAGGCATCACCCCATGGACCTCCCCGCCGGCCTGCAGAGCGGCGTCGGCCAGCACACCCATGAGTCCCACCTGCCCGCCCCCGTAGACGACGGTGACACCCTGCCGGGCCAGCCTCTCGCCGAGCCTGCGCACTTCACAGGCGTGCACGGGGTCATGGCCGTGGCTGGAGCCGGTGAAGACCGTCAGAGACCTCACGCCGTGGCCACCTCGGCCTGCAGCGCGGGCAGGATCTCCTCGGACAGCAGCGGGGCGAGGTCCTCCGGAAGCGGCGCGGAGGCCGGACAGAGCCACCGCAGCTCGGCGATCTCGGCGGCCGGGGCGGCGTCGACGGCGGCTGGGGCGGCATCATGGACGAAGACCTCCCCGGTGACGAGCAGCCCCGGCTCGTTGGCCGCCACGGCCTGAAAGGTTCCCAGCGCGCGGAGGTCCTCCGGCCAGAGCTCGACGCCGAGCTCCTCTTCGCATTCGCGCACAGCAGTCTGCACCGGCGTCTCCCCGGGCACAGGTTTTCCTCCGGGGAGCATGAAGCGGTCGGTGCCGCTCTTCCGCACAGTGAGCACCTCGCCTCCGGAGTTGCGGATCACCACCGCGCTCACGTGGATGGTCCCCTGCTCCAGCTGCACAGCGTCGCTCGCCGTCAGGGCGGCAGGCGGGACAGGGCTCTCCGGGGCGGCCTCAAGGGCATGATCAGTGGTCAGCACGGCGTCCATGCTACTCGGGGACCGGCCCGCAGCGACGTCGGCCCACGCCCGGACAGACCCGTCGATGTGGTGGCACGTGGACGCCGCTCGGACCGCCAGGCATGCTCGCCTCTGCCACGGCCACGACGATTTCCCTCGGCCGAGAATCGACTGCTACACTCTTTCAGTCGCATTCCTCCATAGCTCAACGGCAGAGCACTCGACTGTTAATCGAGGGGTTGCTGGTTCGAATCCAGCTGGGGGAGCTCTTCGAGAGGGCGCATATCAGCACTGTCTGATATGCGCCCTCTCTCATGGGAGGCCCGGCCTGCCCTCGGCCCCTCAGCCCAGTGACTGGTAGTGGGCGAGAGCCTCCTGACGGCTCTCCTGCAGCTCGACCACAGGGGCCGGATACTCGGTCGACCCCAGCTCAGGGACCCACCGGGCCACATATCTCCCCTCGGGGTCGAAGCGCTGCCGCTGTCGCTCAGGGTTGAATATCCGGAAGTACGGCGCGGCGTCGACCCCGCATCCGGCGACCCACTGCCAGTTTCCCGGATTGGACGCGGCGTCCGCGTCCACCAGCGTGTCCCAGAACCAGGCTTCGCCTTCTCGCCAGTCGATTCCGAAGTTCTTCACCAGCAGGCTCGCCGACACCATCCGCACACGGTTGTGCATATGCCCGGTCCGCCACAGCTCCCGCTGGCCGGCGTCGACGAGCGGGAATCCCGTGCGCCCCTGGGCCCACGCGCGGAAGAGCTCGGGAGCATCTCGCCGGGACTGCCACGGATAGGCGTCGAAGGTGGGACGCATGTTCTGCTCCGCCATCCGGGGGTGGTGGTGCAGCAGGTGCCAATGGAACTCCCGCCAGGCCAGCTCCGAGAGAAAGTCATCACGATCCGTCCCGCCGGCCCGGACCCCCGAGTGCCAGACCTGCCGGGCGCTGATCTGCCCGAAACGCAGAAATGGCGACAGCCCCGACGTGGCAGGCGCGGCAGGCAGATCCCGTTCCGAGGCGTAGCGTTCGATCCCGCCGTCGAGGAAGTCCTCGAGATGCCGCAGCGCGGCCCTCTCTGTGGGTTCCCAGATCTCCCGCAGCCCGGCCGCCCAGTCGGGGGACGATGGCCTCAGCTCCCACCGGGACAAGTCGCCTGAAGACACACCCAGACCGTTGAGGGAGTGGCGCACGCTCTGCAGGTCCTGACCCCCACGAGGGGCTGGAAGGGGCTCCTGCACGGCACGCGATCGAACGGCCCGCCAGAAGGGGGTGAACACCTTGTAGTGCTCACCCGAGACCGTCGCGACGTCCTCGGGCTCGTGCAGAAGATGACCAGGCCACTCCTCCACCGCCACTCCGCACCGTCGCAGGGTCGTCATGATCTCGGAGTCGACGTCCTGGCCGGCGACGCCGTAGCGCCGGGTCAGGTGAACACGGCTCGCCCGGGCGGCCTCCGCCGTCTCGGCCACGATGCGGCGCGAATCTCCCCGGCGCAGCAGCAGAGGGATCCCGAGCTGCTCCAGCGAGCGGCGCAGGTCCTCCAGCGCCCCGTGCAGCCACCATCGGGCCGCCCCGCCCAGAGGACGCAGGCCCGGCGTGGAGTCCTCGAGGACGTAGAGCGCCACCACATCGCCTCCGGAGCCCAGCCGCTCCAGTGCGGCCGTGAGGGCAGGGTTGTCGGTGATGCGGAGGTCGTCTCGGAAGAGACAGAGAGTGCGATCCATGGCATCAGCCTGTCAGATCCGGGCGGTCTGCGGCAGCGCTCTGCGACTCCGCACGGACCTCACCATGTCAGCTCATGACAGCGGAGCGAGTCGACCTCATCCCAGCCGGGAGTCCACGCCATCACGAATCCGCGCGATCGCGACGGTGCCCGGACACGCCGTCGCCACCACCGAGCTGTGCGGGATGATCTGGGTCTGCGGGTCGAGTCCGTACTCACGGCAGATGCGGGTGCACACGTCGATCGACATCTCATAGGTGCTCGCACTGGGCGACCGGTCGGAGTCCGCAGAGTGCTCGATCCCGATGCTGCGCCGATTCATCGCAAGGTCTCCGGCGTGCCAGGCGGTGTTGGCCTCGCTGACGTACTGATGCAACGCCCCCTCGCCGATGCCGTAGTGTGCGCTCACTCCCGAATCCGGGTCCGCGAACGTCGCGTCGGCCGCTGCGAGGGTGCCCACGATGTAATGGATGACGATCCGGTCCACAGCAGTTCCGTCACGGCCGGCCGTGTAGTTCTCGGTGTGTTTCCAGACGAGGTCCACGGATCAAGTCCCCTTGCCCAGAGGACATCCCAAGGGATTCGCGGGGTTCCTCCGCCGCCCGTCGTCGTCATAGGACGTCGGACGAGTCGCGTCCTGGCTGTCCGGCGCGCCCCCGTGGGGAGCCCCGGCGCCCGCAGGCGCTCCATCGGGTCTTGTGGCCTGAGCCGGAGCCCCGCTGAGTGAGAGGCCGACGGCGGTGGCACCGGCGGCACCGAGTGTGAAGAAGGATCGCCGCGAATAGTCCATGCAGGTCAAGCTACTGCAGTGCCGCACAGGGCTCAAGACGGCGAACCAGGTGGCACACACCGCAGGTCTCACACGACACGGAACTCGCGAGGCACCTCGCCCTCCCCGGTCACAGCGGCCAGCGCGAGCTCACCGATGAGCGGGGCGAACTTCGCGCCGTGGCCGGAGCAGGGAGAGACCACGGTCAGCCGCTCGTACCGGTCGATGAGGAAGTCCTCGGAGGCCGTGTTCGTGAACAGACAGGTGGTCTCTGCATAGGGCGCTGGTTCCACTCCGGGGAGGAACTCCGCCACGAACCCCGTCACCCGACGGCGATTGGCCTCGTCGACCCTGCCGTCCTGAGCCGCCGCCGACGGGATGACCTTCCCGCCGTTGAACTCCGCGACCTTCTGGCCCGCGTGGCCGGCGTCGCGCCCGCCCGGCAGGCCATAGACGGTGATGTCCGCCGAGGAGTGGATGAAGGTGGGCCAGGCAGCGGCCTCCCCCGCTCCTCCGCGGTACGGAAAGTGGAAGGCCTGCTCCTGGCGGACCTCGACCGCGTGCGAAGCCGGAAGGAAGCCGGCTGGCAGCGGCAGTTCACTCAGCAGCTGCGGCAGCCACCCTCCGGCACAGACGATCAGCTCCCCGGCCTCGCAGATGCGCCCGTCGGTCGAGGTCAGCCGATGCCCGGTCCGGGTTCTCTCCACACGCCCGACCTCCCAGCCGGTCTCCACGTGGGCTCCAGCCTCTCGTGCCAGGTCGAGCATGGCCTGGACTGCGGCCTCGGGGTCGATCACGCCGGCCCCGGAGTCCCAGAGGACCTCGGTCTCGAAGGCGAACATCGGCCACCGCCGACGGGCCTCGGCGTCGGAGAGCAGCTCATGAGCCACGCCGCAGGACTCCAACACCTCGGCGAGCGCGGTCGGCCGGCGGAGCGCCCCGTGGTCCACGGCGCCGGTGAGGGTGAGTGCCTGGACTCCGGACGATTCGTGGAGCTCCTGCCAGCCGGCCTCCGCACGGACGACCATCTCGGTGTAGAGGCGACTCGGGTAGGCATGACGGAAGATCCGCGCCGAGCCATGGGAGCTGCCCTGGGCGTTGGCCGGGACGTCTCGCTCGAGGACGGTGACCTCATGTCCGGCCTGCGCCAGGCGCCAGGCCACCGATGCTCCTGCCAGTCCCGCACCGATCACCACGTGGCGGCTCCCGGTCATCATCCTTCTCCATCCTGGCCCGAGCTCACAGGAACCGTCCCAGTGTGACGACGTCCTGCTCCGAGTAGCCCAGCCGGTCGTAGAACTCGCGGACGGTGGTGTTCTCCCGACGCACCATGAGCATCAGCTTCGGGATGCCTCGCTCCTGCAGCCACGTCTCGGCGGCGCGGACCAGCCGCTCCCCGATGCCCTGACCACGCAGCGTGACGGGCACCGCCAGGTAATAGATCCATCCGCGGTGGCCGTCATGCCCGACCATCACGGTGCCCAGCAGCTCCACCGGCGGGGAGGACCCACCACCGGGACGCAGGCACAGCACTGTGGACTCCTCTCCGTCGAGCGCGCGCAGACAGTCCGCCTCCGGGTCGTTCCAGGGGCGGGTGAGGCCCGCCTCGTGCCAGAGCGCCGTCGCCGTCGGCACCAGATCGCGCGGAAGCACAGCGATCTGCTGAGCAGCGGTCTCCCCGCTCACCGATGCACCGGCCGGATGGAGAGGTCCTCAACCATGGACGCCTCGGGCATGTCCACCGCCAGTCGGACCGTATCGGCCACCGACTGCGGGGCGATGTAGATGCTGCTGTCGTAGTCCCGGTTGCCCATCTGCGACTGCAGCTCTCGCTGCATGTCCGTGTCCACCCGTCCCGGGTGGATGGAGGTCACCCGGACGGTGCCGCGCTCCTCGTCCCGCAGCGCGTCCGTGAGCGCGCGCAGGGCGAATTTGCTGCCCGAGTAGATGCCTCCGCCGGCTCGGGAGGTGTAGCCGGAGCCGGAGTTGATGGCGATGACCTGGCCGCGGGCCGTGCGCAGGGCCGGCAGGGTCAGCCTGGTCAGCTCGGCCACGGCGAAGACGTTGACCTCGAACATGTGCCGCCACCGCTCCAGCGACGCCGTGCCGACCTCTCCGGAGCCGGCGACCCCGGCAGAGTGCACCAGGACGTCCAGTCGTTCCAGACCGGCCTCCTCCAGCGCGGCAGCGACCGCTTCGGCATCCGTGAGATCGGCGACGAAGGGTCCGGCGCTGGGCAGGGTCGCGACGACCTCCGAGACGCGCCCGGCCGACGTTCCGCCGACCAGCACATGGTGGGTGCGGCCGAGGTCCTCGGCGATCGCCCGTCCGATGCCACGAGTGGCACCCGTGACCAGGGCGAGGGGACGTTCCAGGGCAGCGGCAGGATTCGATTCGCTCATGCTCCCAGCCTAGCGATCTGGCCGGAAGGCCGTCAGGCGCGGACGTCCCGGACGTCAGCAGGGTCGACATCCTCGGCCTCGGAGCCTCGACCCGCGCGGCGGCGGACGAGCTGCATGACCACTGCCACTCCCATCGCCGCCAGTCCTCCCAGCGAGACGGTCAGCTCCGGATAGATCAGGGCCAAGCCCCCGCCGACCAGCAGGAACCGCTCGAGCAGGCTGCCGCGCACCACCAGATGCCCGGCCAGCCCCGAGGAGACCCCGATCATCCCGATGATCACGGTGCTCAGGGCGGTCACCAGCTCCACCCAGGTGCCCTGGAGCAGCAGCGCCGGCTGCAGGATGAACACGTACGGGATGAGGAAGCCGGCGACGGCGATGCGCAGGGCCGTCACGCCGGCCGCCATCGGATTCGCATTGGCGATGCCCGCACCCGCATAGGCCGCCAGACACACCGGTGGCGTGATGTCGGCGAGTATCCCGAAGAAGAACACGAACAGGTGGGCGGCGATCAGCGGAACGTCGAAGTTGTTGTACAGGATCGGTGCCGCCACCGTCGCGGTGACCACGTAGTTCGCCGTGGTGGGAAGCCCCATGCCGAGCACGATGCAGGCCACCATCACCATGACCAGCACCAGCAGGAAGCTGCCGCCGGCGATGTCGACCAGGCCACGGCCCAGCTGACCTCCCAATCCTGTCGCCGTCACGGTGCCCGCCACGATCCCGGCGGTCGCACAGGCGGCGATCACCGGCAGCGCGGTGCGCGCACCCGCGATGAGCAGCTCGAGGAGCCCCCGAGGGCCCAGCCGGGTGGAGGAGCGCAGAAAGCTCAGCACGAACGCAGTGGCGATGCCCAACAGCGCCGCGCGCATCGGAGACATCCCCGAGAGCAGCGTGCCGATGATCACGGCCAGCGGGAGCAGCAGGTCAGCCCGGGTGACCAGCGATCGGATGCTGGGCAGCTCATCGACGGGCAGACCACGGATCTGGTTCCGTTTGGCCTCGAAGTGGATGGAGAGGAACGCACCGAGGAAGTAGAGCAGGGCGGGGATCACCGCGATGACGATGAGGTCGTTGTACTCCACATCAGGCACGTTCTGAGCCATGATAAACGCCGCCGCGCCCATGATCGGCGGCATCATCTGCCCACCGGTGGAAGCGGTGGCCTCGGTGGCCGCCGCGACATGCGGCTTGAAGCCGGCCTTCTTCATGATCGGGATCGTGAAGGAACCGGAGGCCACCGTGTTTGCCACGGAGGAGCCCGAGACCATCCCCTGCAGGCCTGAGGCCGCGATGGCCGCCTTCGCCGGGCCGCCGGTGAAGCGGCCGGCCGCGCGGAAGGCCAGGTCGTTGAAGAACTGGCCGATGTTGGTGCGCAGCAGCACCACCGCGAAGAAGAGGAACAGGAAGATGAAGTTCGAGGACACCTGGATCGGCGTGCCGAACACACCCTGCCCTGTGGAGAGGAACGTGCTGGTGGCGAAGTTCTCCATCGAGATGCCGCGGTGTGGGAACAGCGGGCTGTGGTTGCCGAAGATCGCATAGACCATCGCCAAGGTGGCGATGATGACGATCGGCAGCCCCACACAGCGCCGAGTGGCCTCCAACACCAGCAGGATGCCGGCGACCGCCACGATGTGGTCCAGGTCCGTGTAGCCGAGGATCTGCACCGCGTTGCCGGTCAGACGCCCGTACTCGACGAAGATGTACAGATTGCAGAACACCCCGGCGGCGGCCAGCAGAACGTCGTACCAGGGCACTCCGCGGCCGCGTCCGAGCAGCGCATCTTTCCACAGCACTCCGGTGCTCGGCAGCTCCAGCAGGCGTCTGCTCACCGGGTAGAGCAGGAAGATCAACGACGTCGCCCCAGCCAGGTGGAGCGAGCCGTGCATCCAGTTGTTGAAGGGGCGTTCCAGCGCCGCATACAGGTGATAGAGGGTGAAGACCACCGAGATGGCCCCCACGAGCCAACCCCACCAGCCGAGGTCCGTACGGAACCGGCTGGAGGTGTCGTGCTCGCGGAGGACCTTCTCGGCCTTCTCCTGGGCGTCACCGCCCGCCTTCATACCTGCCGGGAGCTTCCCCGGGGCAGGTGCGTCGCTCACGGCAGGTCGACGCCCTGCTCGTCGTAGTAGCGCTCGGCACCCGGGTGCAGCGGCACGTCACCGAGGCCCAGCAGAGCCTCCTCGATGTCGATGGAGTCGCCGACGTCCAGGGTGATCTCCTCAGCGTGGTCGAAGATCGCCGCGGTGATCTCGTAGCCGAGGTCCTCGCTGACCTGCGTGGTCGACGCCGCCAGGGCGGCGAACACCGAGACGGTCTCGACGTCCTCGTCGAGGAAGTCGTAGGCCTCGGTCGAGATGTCGTAAGGCTCAGCACCGGAGTCTCCCGAGATCTCATCGGCGATCTCGCCGTCGAGAGCCAGCAGGTCCACATCGGTGGAGGCCGCCAGCTGGGTCAGACCGGCCACCGGGGTGCCCACGACGAAGATCGAGGCGTCGATCTGGTTGTCGGCGAGCATCTCGGTGGAGGCGCCGAAGTCGGTGACCTCCGCGTCGTAGTCGCCCTCCTCCAGGCCGTGGGCGGCCAGGATGGCGTCGGAGATGGCACGGGTGCCGGAGCCGGCGTCGCCGACTGCGATGGTCGCGCCCTCCAGGTCAGACACCGACTCGAAGCCCGAATCCGCACGCACCACGATGTGCGCGGCCTCCGGGTAGAGGTTGGCGATCCAACCGATGTTGTTCAGCTCGACGCCGTCGAGATCGTCCAGCTCACCGTTGACGCCGTCGTTGGCGGTGTCGTTCTGGGTGAGACCAAGCTGCCACTCCTCCTGGAAGATCTGGCCCAGGTTCTCGCCGGAACCGCCGGACTCCACGTAGTTGACGGAGTCGGCGCTGGTGTTGGCCTCGAAGATGTCGGAGAGCTCACCGCCAAGCGGGTAGTAGGTGCCGGCGGTGCCGCCGGTGCCGAAGGTCAGATCGGTGACGAAGTCCTCGTCACTGCCGACCTCGACGTCCTCGCCGTTGCCCTCGGCGTCGTCGTCGCCGCCGCATGCGGACAGGGCGACCATTGCTGCGGCCGCCGTCATGGCGGTGGCAGTGCGTCGGATCCTCATGGGTGTCCTCCTCAAGAACGTGATGCGAGCAGGTCAGAACGGGGGTCCCCCTCCGACCTCGTCCAGTAAGGCTATGCGAGAGTCCGCCTCCACGGGGAGCCGAGCGCCCCTGGTGACAGAATCGTTACCTGCTTCACATCTGGAGGAATCATCCGAAGCCGGCCCAGGCGTCATCCCAGGCGTCATCCCGGGCCCATCCGGCCGGCGACTCGGGCCAGCGGATCAGCTCAGCCAGCGGTGCATCGCCGCATAGCAGGCGCGCAACGCCTCAGCCGTGACGTGCTCGTCGTCGGTGTGGGCCAGGAGGGGGTCTCCGGGACCGAAGTTCACCGCCGGCACACCCAGTGCGGAGAACCGTGCGACGTCGGTCCAGCCGTACTTGGGCTTGGGCGAGCCGCCGACTGCAGCCACGAACGCCTGCGCGGCGGGGTGGTCCAGCCCCGGGCGCGCCCCGGGCGAGGAGTCGGTGACCTCTGTCAGCTCCTCATCGATGCCGGCCGAGCGCAGCACCTGACGGACGTGTTCCTGCGCCTGCGCCTCGGTCTTGTCCGGAGCGAAGCGGTAGTTGATCTCCACGGTGCAGGCGTCTGGGATGACGTTGCCGGCGATGCCTCCGCTGATCGACACCGCGTTGAGGCCTTCGCGGTAGGCCAGGCCGTCGACGTCGACGGTGCGTGGCTCGTAAGCCTCCAGCGCGGCCAGGATCGGCGCGGTGGCGTGGATCGCGTTGCGCCCCATCCAGGCGCGCCCGGAGTGGGCGGCCACTCCGGGCATGGTCACCCGCAGTCGGCAGGTGCCGTTGCAGCCGCCCTCCACGGCACCGTGGGTCGGCTCCAGCAGCACCGCGAAGTCGGCGGCCAGCAGATCGGGGCTCGTCCGCAGCACCCGTCCGAGACCGGACTTGGAGGCCTCCACCTCCTCATGATCGTAGAAGACCCAGGTGACGTCGCGGGCAAGTGACTGCGCAGCGGTCAGGGTCCGCAGGCGGGCGGCGACGTCGGCGGCGAGCTTGAGCTGCACCGCGACCCCGCCCTTCATGTCGGTGGCCCCGCGTCCGTAGAGGACGTCGTCCTTGGCACGGCCGGCTGCCGGCGGAGTGCCGCAGGGCGTGCCCTCGGCGGTCATCCACTGGGGCGGGACGGTGCCGCGGAATCCGGGCGCACCGCGGGTCTCCGGATCGCTGGGCAGCGGCACGGTGTCCAGGTGGCCGGCGAGCACGACCCGCTGGTCGGCGCCGGTGTCGGTGCGAGCGATGACCGTGTCACCGTCACGGTGGACCCACAGCCCGCCCAGCTCCAGCAGGGCGGACTCCACCGCGTCGGCCAGGCGGCGTTCGTTCCCGGAGACCGATTCGCAGGCGATGATCTGCTCGGTCAGCTCGGTGATCTCGGCGGTGAGGTCCAGGATCGGCGGAGCGGGTCGGGGCGCGGCGCTCTCGACCGGGCTGTCAGCGTCAGGCTCGTCAACGGGCATGGCTCCACTGTAGTCCGTAAGATGGGCGTCATGACTTCGACGGACACTGCTGCATCCACCTCCCGCGTCGCCTCCGGACATGGTCTGGCCACGGTCACCGCCGACGGGACGGTGCTGGACACCTGGTACCCCTCCCCCCAGCTGACCCCGCTCGCTGAGAACGGGGACGCCGAGCTGATCGCCTCGCTCGAGGCCGCCACCAGCGTCGACGAGGACCGAGGCGTGCGCACCGAGGTGGTCTCCGTGGAGGCCGACCTCGACGCCGAGGCCGCCGGCACCTCGGACGTCTGGCTGCGCCTGCACCTGCTCTCCCACCGCCTGGCCCAGCCCAACACGATCAACCTCGACGGCATCTTCGGTCACCTGACCAACGTCGTCTGGACCAACTTCGGCCCCTGCGCCGTGGAGGGCTTCGAGACGACCCGTCTGAAGCTGCGCGGCCGCGGCCACGTCACGGTGCTCAGCATCGACAAGTTCCCGCGGCTGGTCGACTACGTGACGCCGGTGGGCGTGCGGATCGGCGACGCCGACCGTGTCCGTCTCGGCGCCCACCTGGCGGAGGGCACCACCGTCATGCACGAGGGCTTCGTGAACTTCAACGCCGGGACCCTGGGCACCTCGATGGTGGAGGGGCGCATCTCCGCCGGAGTTGTGGTGGGCGACGGCACCGACGTCGGCGGCGGCGCCTCCATCATGGGCACGCTCTCCGGCGGCGGCAGGGAGCGGGTCGCTCTCGGGGAGCGCGTGCTGCTCGGCGCCAATGCCGGTGTGGGGATCTCCATCGGCGACGACGCCGTCGTCGAGGCGGGGCTCTACGTGACGGCCGGGACCAAGGTGTCCCTTCTCGATGACCATGGCAACGTGGTGGAGGTGGTCAAGGGTTCCGCACTCTCCGGGGTGCCGAACCTGCTGTTCCGCCGCAACTCTGTCTCCGGCCGGCTCGAGGCGGTGCCTCGTAAGGGTCAGAAGGTGGAGCTCAACACGGCTCTGCACGCCAACTGACCCTCCACGTTCCGGTCCGGACGCCTCCTGCGCGGGAGACGTCCGGACCGGGGCGTCGGCCCGTCCCCTGACCGAGCAGCAGAGGCTGACACGCACACGATGATGAGCAGACGCCGTGCAGACCGCCCGATCGTGGCGACGCGCGAGATGGTCCGACGCAAGCGACGCCGTCGGGCTGTGGCCGTGCTGGCCCTTGTGGCGCTGGCGCTGGCGGGCGTGGTGTGGGGCACTTGGCGCTACATCGACGAGCAGGAGTTCCTGCTGGACGCCCGCTGTGAGGTCCCGGTCGGTGAGGATCGGCACACCCTCTCCCCTGAACAGGCCGCCAACGCGGCGCTGATCTCGGCGATGGCAGTGGATCGGGCACTGCCCCAGGAGGCTACCGCCGACGCCTTGGGGATCGCTCTGCAGGAGTCGGACCTGCAGATGTTGGAGGCCACCGAGGAGCAGGACGCCCGTGAGCTGTTCCGCCGGGGCTCGCCCAGCTGGTCCGACGACGACGCCCCCGCGGAGGCGGCCGCATCCGTGAAGGGCTTCTACGACGCCTTGGAGTCCGCACAGGACCGAGACGAGGACCCTTGGACCCCTGAGCTCACCATCTCTGAGGCGGCCACGGCGCTCGACCGTCCGATGGACCCCAGCTTCTATCCCCGGCACGCCGACCGCGGTCGGGCCTTCGCCGGACCGCTGACCGGTCAGCAGCCTGTGGGGATGACCTGCCACCTGTCCCGCAAGGACGCACCGCCGGCAGACCCGGACGGCATGGCCCACGAGCTGGCCGAGCTGATGCCGGGGGCCCTGCAGGTGCCCGAGGACGCCCAGGCCGCATTGGAGGCGCGGATTGCCGACGAAGACGGCGAATCTGCCGAGGATGAGGACGCGGACGGCGACGCGGAAGATGCTCACCTCGACGAGTACGGTCCGATTCTCATCGACCGGGCCGAGGCCTCCGATGACGAGGTCGATGGCGGACCGGAGGCGGGCACCGTCGTCACCGTCACCATGCCCGGCGCGGACGACGAGCCCGACTCCGACGAGGAGGCGGCCTCGACCCTCCAGCGGCTGTGGACCGTGGCGCACTGGGCTGTGGCCACCGCAGATGTCCACGGCACCCAGTCCGTGCACGCCGGCGCCTATCAGTGGGATCGCGACACCGGCCGCTGGGCGCGCGTGGACGAGGTCAACGACGACGCCGTGACCATCGGCTTCTGAAGGGCCGCCCGGCGCTGCTCTCGTCTCGACCCTGAGCTGCCCCGGCCAAGCCCCATGATGCACGTCCCCCCCCCGTGACGCACGTCCGCCCCCCGTGACGCACGTTCGGCCGATTCTTCCAGTTCGTCCTCCTGGGAAAGCCCTTGCCTGTGGGAAGTTTCGGCCGCAGGATGGGTGCAGTCAATTCTTCCCCAATGGCCCTGGCGGCGGCCGCGACACGCACGACCCTCCACAGATGCCCGCATGGCCCTCGTGTGGTGATGCGGTGCAGGGGATCATCCCCGACATGGATTCACCACGACGACGCCGACCACGGGATTATCCGCTGCCCCGCCGAGGGGTGCCGTGGACCGAGCTCTCCACTCGGCTCGCCCCCAGGGACATCCGCCATGCGCTCCATGGCGGAGACCTGGTCCGGCTCACTCACGGGGTCTACGCACCCTCGTCCGCTGCGGAGGAGCACCATCGGCATCTCGCGCTGCTCCAAGGACTGACGTCAGGCCGGGACCGGGTGGTCAGCCATGCGACAGCGGCCCAGCTCCAAGGCATCACGGGCGATCCACTCCTGCCCCGCTACCACCTCACGAGTCCTCGGCTGGCGGCTCGGGTCAGACGTTCGGGGATGGTCATCGGCCATCGCAGTGACATTCCCGAGGAGGACATCCGTCAGATCCATGGTCTGCCCACGACCTCTGTGACTCGCACCTGGACCGACATCGCGCTCAGCGGCCCTCTCGTGGAGGCGCTGATCTTCACTGATCAGGTCATCCGGGCCGGAAGGACGGAGTTCGGCGAGCCCTCCGAGCCGTGGGCCACGAAGCACGAGCTGACCGAGGCACTCCGCCGTCGGGGCTCCGCGCCCGGTGTGCGCACGGCTCGCCAGGCCCTGAGTCTCAGCCGGAAGGGCAGCGACTCACCCCAGGAGACGCGTCTGCGACTCCTGATGCACCAGGCGGGCCTCCCCGAGCCAGATGTCAACGCCTGGCTCATCGACGATGCGGGAATCGCGGTGGTGCAGCCCGATCTCTCGATCCCGCAGTATCGGGTGGCCATCCAGTACGACAGCTGGGAGCATCACCGCGACCCGGGGCAGATGCTCAAGGACATCCACCGGGCGGAGCTCACGGAGGCGATCGGCTGGATCGAGGTCCGGATCACCAGAGAGCACCTCCGCGACGGCGGCCGGCGCGCCATCGAGAAGATCTGCCGTGCACTGCGCTTCCGCGGATGGCCCGGCTGAACCCACGTTCGGCCGTTTCTCCCACCCCTGAGGCCCGGGAATGCCCTTGCCCACGGGAAGTATCGGCCGGACGTCGGAGCGGAGCCGAGAGTATCGGCCGAACGTGGGGTTGGGCGGGCCATCCGGCGGCTGATGCCCCACACTCTCACCCCGCTCTGCCCCCGGACGCGGGAGGACCCCGCAGCCAGAACCCTGAGGCGGATCGGCTGCGGGGTCCTCCCGCGTCTGTGTGTGAGCTGTGACCGGGTCAGTTCACGCCCGGGTAGCTGCGCTCGGGCGCGCCGACGTAGAGCTGGCGCGGGCGGCCGATCTTGGTGGCAGGGTCCCTCATCATCTCCCGCCACTGGGCGATCCAACCTGGCAGACGGCCCAGGGCGAAGAGCACGGTGAACATCTTCTCCGGGAAGCCCATGGCCTTGTAGATCAGACCGGTGTAGAAGTCCACGTTCGGGTAGAGCCGGCGCTCGATGAAGTAGTCGTCCTCCAGGGCCTTCTGCTCGAGGCGCTGGGCGATCTCGAAGAGCTCATCGTCTCCGCCGAGCTTGGCCAGGATGTCATCAGCGATGCCCTTAACGACCCGCGCCCGCGGGTCGTAGTTCTTGTACACCCGGTGGCCGAAGCCCATCAGGCGGACGCCGTCCTCCTTGTTCTTCACCTTCTCCATGAAGGCCTCGGGACTGACGTCGCCGGCCTGGATCTGGCGCAGCATCTTCAGCACGGCCTCGTTCGCTCCGCCGTGGGCGGGGCCGAACAGGGCGTTGATGCCGGCAGAGATGGAGGCGAACATGTTGGCCTGCGAGGAGCCGACCAGACGCACCGTGGAGGTGGAGCAGTTCTGCTCATGGTCCGCATGCAGGATCAGCAGGGTGTCCAGGGCGTTGACCAAATCCGGATCCAGCTCGTACTGCTCGGCAGGCACCCCGAAGCAGCCGCGGAGGAAGTTCTCCACCAGGTCCAGGTTGTTGTCCGGGTAGAGCATCGGCTGGCCGATGGACTTCTTGTACGCGTAGGAGGCGATGGTCGGCACCTTCGCCAGCAAGCGGTAGGTGGAGCGCTCAACGTGCTCGTCGTCGAAGGGATCCAGCGAGTCCTGGTAGAAGGTCGACAGCGCGGAGACCGCCGAGGAGAGCACCGGCATCGGGTGGGCATCCCGCGGAAATCCGCCGAAGAAGCCCTTCAGCTCCTCATGGAGCAGGGTGTGGCGTCGGGTGACGTTGTCGAATGCGTCGAGCTGCTCCTGGGTGGGAAGCTCCCCATAGATGAGCAGATAGGAGACCTCGAGGAAGTTGGAGTGCTCGGCGAGCTGCTCGATCGGGTACCCGCGGTAGCGCAGGATGCCCTCGTCCCCGTCGATGTAGGTGATCGCAGACTTCGCGTTCGCGGTGTTCATGAAACCCGGGTCGTAGGTGACGGCCCCGGTGGTCTTCAGCAGCGGAGCGATGTCGAGCCCGTCGTTGCCTTCGACGGCACCCTCGACGGGTAGCTCGAGCTCTTGGTCCTGATAGCTCAGGCGGGCTGCTGTCTGCTCAGTCATGCGGTCTCCTCGTCAGAAACACTCGTACGCGACACTGACAACCTACCTGGTCGTCACGTCGCGTTGCCAGTTGTGTCGTGGTCCACGCACGGCCCGTCACAGGGCCTTCGCGCACCCTTTCTCCAGCCCGATGCGGGCGCCGCTGCGCCGGTCTCGGCGGGTTCAGCCGAGCCGTTCCGCGGCCGCGGCGATCCGTTCGTCCGGGGCCGTCAGTGCCACTCTGATGAACCCGTCACCGTGCTCTCCGTAGAACACTCCCGGCCCCACGACGATGCCGCGGGAGGCCATCTTCTCCACCAGGGTCCAAGAGTCGGAGACCCCGTCGGTGCACCACAGGTAGAGCCCGGCGACGGAGTCCCGCACCTGCAGCCCGGAGGCCTGCAGCGCGGGCAGCAGCAGCTCCCGACGACGCCCGTAGATCTCCCGCTGGGCCTCGACGTGGGCGTCATCGGTCAGCGCCACGCGCAGCGCCTCCTGCACGGGGGCGGGCATGATCATGCCCGCATGCTTGCGGGTGTTGACCAGTCCGGCGATCAGCTCCGGGCATCCGGCGGCGAACGCCGCCCGATAGCCGGCCACGTTCGACTGTTTGGAGGCGGAGTAGACCGCCAGCAGCCCCCGATGATCGCCTGCGCTGACCCGCGGGTCAAGCACCGACGGGACCTCGTCGACCTCCCAGGGCAGCTCCGCGTAGCACTCATCCGAGGCGACGACGGCGCCGAGGCGTCGGGCCAGCTCCACCCACGCCCTCATGTGCTCCACCCCGGTGACCGCGCCGGTCGGGTTCGCCGGCGAGTTCAGCCAGATCAGCTTCACCCGCGCCAGGATGTCCTCGTCCAGCTCGGCGGGATCCTCCACCGCCAGCGGTGTGGCCCCAGCGATCTGGGCTCCGATGTCATAGGTCGGATACGCGACCCTGGGCCGCAGCACGACGTCGTCCTGCCCCATCCCGAGCAGCGTCGGCAGCCAGGCCACCAGCTCCTTGGAGCCCATGGTCGGCAGCACGGCCTCGGGGTCGACGTCGTGCACCCCGCGTCGCCGGGAGAACCAGGCAGCCACCGCCTCACGGAGCTCACGGCGTCCGTGGGTCGTCGGGTAGCCGGGGGCGTCGGCCGCGGAGGCCAGCGCCTCCCGGATCACCGCCGGGGTCGAATCCACCGGAGTGCCGATGGAGAGGTTGACGGGACCGTCCGGATGCGAAGCAGCCTGCTCCAAGTACGGAGCCATCGCGTCCCACGGGTATTCAGGGAGGGTCAGCATGTCCAATCGGTCAGTGCTCCTGCGCGGGCAGGGCACTGATGACTTCATGGTCCTTGTCGATCTTGCCGACCTTCGCGGCGCCGCCCGGAGAGCCGACGTCGTCGAAGAACTCGACGTTGGCCCGGTAGTACTCGGACCACTCCTCGGGGACGTCGTCCTCGTAGTAGATGGCCTCCACGGGGCAGACCGGTTCACAGGCGCCGCAGTCCACACATTCGTCAGGGTGGATGTAGAGCGAACGCTCGCCCTCGTAGATGCAGTCCACCGGGCATTCCTCGATGCAGGCCTTGTCCTTCAGGTCCACACAGGGAAGGGCGATGATGTAGGTCATGGACTCCTCTGTCTCTCCTGGTCACCGAGAGGTGACCCGGGACTGCCGATCGGTGGGCGAGGCGAACGGCGACTCTTCTCAGGTGCACACGGCACATGGCGTGCCGGTGTCCTCCAGTCTAGCGATCCGGACCCCCGGATGTCCGGTGGGGCCGGTTCCCGCCGTCACATGAGGAATCCCTCACCCGGACGCGCCGCTGCTCGAGCGACGGCCTTGTCCCGGGCGAGGATCCACTTGACCAGCACCATCGAGACCAGGGTGATGCCCGCGCTGCCCAGCCACCAGATCAGCGACGCCAGCGTGGGGCCGGGCAGCAGCTGCATGGCCTCGGCACTGTAGGGCACCATCAGCTGGTCCGGGCCCGTCCACAGGTAGGCGATCGTCACCACGGTGAACGTGGTGATGCCCATGACCGTGGGCTCCAGCAGCGAGTCCGCGCGCAGCCCGGCCCACAGCTGGCCGAGCAGGCTCAGCAGCAGTGCGACGACGGCGCCCCAGGGGATGACGAAGCCGGTGTGGGTCTCCCCCAGCATCCAGAGATTGCCGTGCACGGCGGTGCCGAGGACGCCGATCACAGCACCACCGGTGAAGCAGATCCCCATCAGGACAGGGCGCGAGCGCAGGCCTCGATCCGGCGATGACGACGGCTGGCCGGTCGGACCGGACATGCCGCTCTCGGGTGCTCCGTTCTGATGGGGAGATGAACTCACTGCGAGGCGTTCTTCCGCTTCCGGGTCTCCTTGAGCCGGTCCGAGGAGGAGAGCGTCACCTTGCGGATGCGGATGGACTCCGGGGTGACCTCCACGCACTCGTCCTCGCGGGCGAACTCCAGAGACTCCTCGAGGGTCAGCTTGGTGGGAGGGGTGAGGCCCTCGAAGCTGTCTGCGCTGGCGGCACGCATGTTGGTCAGCTTCTTCTCCTTGGTGATGTTGACCTCCATGTCCTCGTTGCGCGAGTTCTCACCGACCACCATGCCCTCATAGACCTCGTCCTGCGGTTCGATGAAGAAGGTGCCCCGCTCCTGCAGATTGATCATCGCGAAAGGAGTGGCGGTGCCGGAACGGTCGCAGACCAGGGATCCGGAGACTCGGTACTCGATCTCGCCCTTCCACGGCTCGTAGCCGGCGGCGTAGGAGGAGGCGATGCCCGCACCGCGGGTCTCAGTGAGGAACTTGGTGCGGAAGCCGATGAGTCCGCGCGCCGGGACCAGGAACTCCATGCGGATCCACCCGGTGCCGTTGTTCGTCATGGTGGTCATGGTCCCCTTGCGCGCGGCCATGAGCTGAGTGATGGCTCCCATGAACTCCTCGGGCGCATCGATCGTCATGTTCTCCATGGGCTCGTGCAGCGCACCGTCGACCTCCCGGGTGACGACCTGCGGCTTGCCGACGGTCAGCTCGAAGCCCTCGCGGCGCATCTGCTCGACCAGGATGGCCAGCGCCAGCTCACCACGGCCCTGGACCTCCCAGGTGTCGGGCCGCTCGGTGGGGAGCACCTTGATGGAGACGTTGCCGATGAGCTCCTTCTCCAGACGGTCCTTGACCTGGCGCGCGGTGACCTTCGCCCCTTTGACGCGGCCGGCCATCGGCGAGGTGTTGATGCCGACGGTCATGGAGATGGCCGGGTCGTCGACGACGATGTTCGGCAGCGGCTTGGGGGTCTCCAGGTCGGTGAGAGTCTCGCCGATCATGATGTCTTCGATGCCGGCCACGGCGACGATCTCGCCCGGCCCGGCGGCGTCGGTGGAGACGCGCTCCAGGCCCTTGGTGGCGAGCAGCTCGGTGATCTTGACGGTCTTGGTGCTGCCGTCCTTGCGGGCCCAAGCGACCTGCTGGTTCTTCTTCAGCGTGCCGTTGAAGATCCTCAGCAGCGCCAGGCGACCCAGGAACGGGGAGGCGTCCAGGTTGGTGACATGGGCCTGGAGGACCTCTCCGGCGTCGTAGCGCGGTGCCGGGACGTGTTCCAGGATGGTCGCGAACAGCGGCTCGAGGTCCTCGTTCTCGGGCAGGCCGCCGTCGGCGGGCTGCTCGGTGGAGGCACGGCCGGCCTTGCCGGAGGCGTAGACCACCGGAACGTCGAGCACAGAGTCCAGGTCGAGGTCCGGGTTCTCCTCGGCGACGTCGGAGGCCAGGCCGAGAAGCAGATCCATCGTGTCGGAGACGACGCCGTCGATGCGGGCGTCGGGACGGTCGGTCTTGTTGACCACGAGGATGACCGGCAGCTGTGCGTTGAGCGCCTTGCGCAGCACGAAGCGGGTCTGCGGCAGCGGACCTTCGGAGGCGTCGACGAGCAGCACGACCCCGTCGACCATGGAGAGCCCGCGCTCGACCTCTCCGCCGAAGTCGGCGTGGCCGGGGGTGTCGATGACGTTGATGGTGACGGTGTCCGGGCCGGCGTGCTCGGCCGCGGACGGGCCGGAGTAGAACACTGTGGTGTTCTTGGCCAGGATGGTGATGCCCTTCTCCTTCTCGAGATCACCGGAGTCCATGACTCGGTCTTCGAGGTCACCATGGCCGCCGACGGCCTTCGTCTGACGCAGCATGGCGTCGACAAGGGTGGTCTTGCCGTGGTCGACGTGGGCGACGATCGCGACGTTGCGCAGGTCCTGACGCTCGTCAGTTCCTGCTTGTGCGCGTACGGCAGCAGTGGTCATGTCGGGGCAGCGCCTTCCGGAGTAGAAAGAAGAGTTGTGGGCTCCGCACCGCCGCACATGACGGCACAGGCACCCGATCCAGTGTACTGCCCTCAGATGGCAGGCTGGTGCGGCCTCGGTCACGGCCGCTCAGGCGACCCGGTGGTCATGTTCTCGGCCACCGGGCCGCCTGGGCGGCTGCGCACAGGAGAGGCGCAGCAAGCCGATCAATCGAGGCGGAGCCCCTGTCTGACCAAGAGACGCCTCCGGGCTTCACGACGCTCTGCCTGACTGATCGGGTCAGGGACCGGCGCCGCGGCCAGCAGCCGTTGGGTGTAGTCCTGCCTCGGAAACCTCAGCACCTGATCCACGCTGCCCTGCTCCACGGTACGGCCGTTCTGCATCACGAGCACCTGATGGGCGAGGGTGTCGATGACCGCGAGATCATGGCTGACGAAGAGGCACGCGAACTCGTACTGCTCCTGCAGCTCGCGGAACATGTCAAGCACCGCGGCCTGGACGGAGACGTCCAACGCGGACGTCGGCTCATCCGCGATCAGCAGGGTCGGGTTGAGCACGAGTGCCCGGGCGATGCTGATGCGCTGGCGCTGACCCCCGGAGAGCTCGTGGGGATATCGGTTGACGACGCTGGACGGCAGGCGCACGGCGTCGAGCAGCTCCTCGGCACGCCTCACGCGTTCCTTCGATGTGCCCACCTTGTGCACGATCATAGGCTCGACGATGATGTCGCCGATCGGGAAACGAGGGTCCAGCGACGCGGCGGGATCCTGGAAGACGACCCCGATCTCCTTCTTGAGCGCTTTGCGCTCCTTGGCAGGCATCGTCGGCATGTTGCGTCCGCGGATCAGCAGATCACCTTCTGCGACGTCGAGCAGACCCAGCACGGCCTTCGCCACGGTGGACTTGCCAGAACCTGATTCCCCCACCAATCCCATGATCTCGCCCTGCTGCACAGTGAAGGTGACGCCCTCCACCACGCGCGTGGCCTGTCGACGGAACGTGTAGTCCAGTGCGAGGTTGCGCGCCTCCAGGGCTGGCGTCTCTCCTGCGGGGCGGTCGACGTCCGCAGATGCGGAGGGCGCCTGGTCGACGTCTTCGACGTGGAGCTCAGGATCCCGCAGCAGAGGCATGGCATCGAGCAGCCGCTGGGTATAGGGGTGCTGAGGCGCCGACATCACCTGCTTCACCTCGCCGGTCTCGACGACCTCGCCGTTGAGCATCACGACCACACGGTCCGCCATATCAGCGACGACGCCCATGTTGTGGGTGATCAGCAGGATCCCGGTCTGCAGCTCATCTTTGAGCCGCCGAAGCAGATCCAGCACCTCGGCCTGCACGGTGACGTCAAGGGCGGTGGTCGGCTCGTCAGCGATGATCACCTTCGGTCCGCAGGCGATCGCCATGGCGATCACGATCCTCTGGCGCTGACCACCGGAGAACTGGTGGGGATACTCCCGAATCCTCCTGCGGGCGTCAGGGATGCCCACCTTCTCGAGAAGATCGACCGCCATCTCCATCGCCTGGGCGCCGAAAGCCACATCGTGGACCTGAAGTGACTCGATCAGCTGATCAGAGACTCGCAGGACCGGGTTCAGCGCCGTCATCGGCTCTTGGAACACCATGGAGATGTCCTGGCCGCGAAGACGTCGTCGCTCTCCGGGAGACATCTTCATGACGCTGCGGCCCTGCAGGATCACGTCTCCCTCGACACGCGCGTTGTCGGGCAGCAGACCCATGGCGGTGGAGGACGTGACGGACTTTCCAGAACCAGACTCGCCCACGACGGCGACGACCTCCCCCGGGCCGATGTCGAAGCTCACCCCCTTGACGGCGTCCACGTGACCGAACTCGGTCGTGAACGTGACATGGATGTCCCGGTAGCTCAGAACAGGTGTCGTCATCGTTCCTCGTCCTTCCGCAGATCCGGGGTGCCGCCCAGACCGCTCGTCTCGTCGGGGAGCGGGACATCGTCAGCAGCGTCACCACCGGCGAGGGCCGTTCGCCGCTGCTCCGCCTTCGCTCCGCCCCGGAACCCCAGGACCCCACGCAGCGTGGGGCGCTTGTCCCCGGCACGCTTCTGGCGAGGGTCGATCGCGTCCCGAAGGCCGTCCCCGATGAAGTTCACGCTGAGCGCGATCGCGATGATGAACAGACCGGGGAACCAGAAGAGCCAGGATCGCGTGGTGAACGCGTTCTGGTTCATGTCGATCAGCAGGCCCAATGAGGACTCAGGAAACTGGATCCCGAAGCCCAGGAACGACAGCGAGGTCTCCAGCAGGATCGCCGCCGCGACGGCGAAGGTGGCGTTGACGATGATGACACCCACGCTGTTGGGCAGCATGTGTTTCACGATGATCCGCGCCGGATGGGCGCCCATGGCCGTCGCAGCAGCCACATACTCCTTCTCGCGGAGCGAGAGCACCTCAGCTCGGACCAGTCGGGCCATTCCCGTCCACGTCACACACCCCAGCAGGAGCGCCAACGTGAACGTGCCGCCCGGGAGATTCTGCGCGTAGCTTCCGAAGACCGCCGCCAATGCCAGCAGCGGCACCACGATCACGGTGTCGGTGATGCGCATCAGAAGAGACTCGACCCACCCCCGGAAGTACCCGGCCAGGGCTCCCACCAGCACCCCGAGGACCGTCGAGGAGAACGCCACGCCGAAAGCGACGATCAGGGACTGCTGGGCGCCTCGCATCACCAACGCGAAGTAGTCCCTGCCGTTGTTGTCCTGACCGAAGGGATACTCCCCGAGGAAGCCGTCCTGGAACATGGTGGGGCGTCCGCCGTCGACCACCGGGTTGGTCTGGAGGAAGCTCTTGTCCCACCATCCGCCCTGGCCAGTCGGGCCGATGGAGGTGAAGGCCAGCACGATGATGCTGATCAGCACGATCATCGAGATGACCGCAGGTTTGTGGGCGAAGAATCGGCGGCGGATCAGCTGACTCTGGGAGTAGGACCTCTCACGTCCGCGGAGCCGCGCATCCTCCGCTTCGGCCAGGTCTGCGATCTCGGTGTGCTCGTTCTCGGAGCTGTTGCTCGCACTCATACACGAATCCTTGGGTCCAGCACTGCGTAGAGCAGGTCAGCGATCAGGTTGAAGAGCACCGCGGCCGTCCCCGTCACCAGGACGAAGGCCATCACAGGTGCCGGGTCCGAATTGCCCAGTCCGGTGGCGAACAGGTCGCCCATGCCGCGCCAGCCGAAGACCCGCTCCACGATGACGGATCCGCCGATCAGACCGGCGAAGTCGAAGGCGACGATCGTGGTCACCGGGATCATGGAGTTGCGGAAGGCGTGTTTGAAGATCACCGTGCGCTCATTGACTCCCTTAGCTCGTGCTGTCCGGATGTAGTCCTGGTTGATGGCTTCGAGCATCGATGCTCGTGTGTATCGGGTGTAGGTCGCCACGGAGACGACCATCAGGAGCGTCGTGGGCAGCAGAAGCTGTGTTCCCTGGTCCAACGAGACCTCCCAGAAGCTGCCGGCGAAGTTGGGGGACGAGGAACCGATCGTGGAGATGGGACGCGGCTTCAGGCTGAGGAATCCCGGCCAATGCCGCATGAAGTGATCGAGGAGCACCAGACCTGAGTAGATCGCGGCCGTGAGGATGCTGACGGCCGTCGCCTGCCCCCGGGCATGTCCGCCCAGAAGGCGTCCCGTCGCGACGGCGAGCAGCATGGCCACGGCGAACAGCCCGAATATGGTCCACCAGCCTCCGGCCGGATCCAGCAGCAGCCAGAAGGTCGCGTAGTACGACACGAGCCCAAGTCCGACGGTGACCAGCGCGGAATACAGCACGCGACGGTTCTGCAGACCGGAGAGCAGAGCTGTGAGGCCGAAGGCGACGGCCACGCCGAGCAGCGTGATGACGAGTGGACCGAGCTGCGGCTGCCGCGCGTAGTTGAGCCAGTCGAACAGCGGCATGACGACCAGGACGAAGGCGAACATCACCGCGCCGGTGCCCAGACGGCGCCGGAGCGATCCACCGATGATGCCGGGCACCACGATCGCCGCGACCGCTGCGACGATCCCGGTCTGCGCCCAGGTGAACGAGGGGTCCGCCATCCAATTGTTGAATCGGATCCCCATCCATTCTTTGGCCAGGACGGCGGCCCAGAAGACCGGCAGCGAGAAGAACAGGAAAATGAGGAACGAGACCGCATAGTCCAAGGTTGAGTACTGCCGGATCGCCGTCACGATGCCCGTCAGCACACCGATGATGATCGAGAAGAGAGTCGCCAGGAAGACCAGGCGCAGGGAGGCGCCGGCCGCCTGCTGGACCAGCGCGCCGACGTCCTGGCCCTGCATGTTCGTTCCGAGGTCGCAGTTTCCCACGACACATCCGGCGAGACCGGTCAGCCACGTCCAGTACCGCTGGTACCAGGGCTGATCGAGGTTCATGAACTCGATCCGCTGCTGGATGAGGAACTCGACGTTCTCGGCGTTGGACTCCCGCAGCTCCTGCAAGGGATCTCCGGAATTGATGACGAGGATGAAGACGAGGAGGGACGAGCCCAAGAGGACGAGCGCCGAACTGCCGAGGCGCTTCAGAGCATAAGTAAACACTGGAAAGACGTCGCCTTTGTCGAGATGCGGTGGACAGGATCCGGTGGGATTCGACGACGGCGTCGTCGCCGAATCCCACCGGTTCCAGAAGGTCCGCCATGCTGGGGACGGAGCCTCATATCAGCTCGTGCTGATCACTCCACCCGCTGCCACTGCTCGGCGTTCCACGTGATCTGGTCCTGAGACGCCGTGTCACGGACGTTGTAGATGGACGAGTCCGAGCCGGACAGCTGGGGGTGCACGAAGAGAGGAATCCCGTGCAGGTCCTCCCACAGCTCCTGCTCGATCTGTGTCACCAGCTCCTGCTGCTCAGCCTCATCCTCTGAGGCGGCCACCTGGTTCCACAGGTCGTCGACGGTCTCGCTGGAGTACTCCCCGTAGTTCTGGGGAAGGTCCGTGGAGTAGATGTTGCGACCGGAGACGATCTGCCCCGAGCCCGCCCAGGCGAAGAGAGCAATCTCGAAGTCCCCCGTCTCCTGCGCACCGCCCGGCGCGAAGAAGTCATCTGCGCCATCGTCGATGATCTCGAAGCCGGCCTCATCGCAGGAGGCCTTGATCTCTGCCACGATGTCGGTGCGCCGCGGGTTGGGAGCCTGGTAGCCGATCCGGATCTCGGTGCCTTCCGCGCCCTCAGCCTCGACGATGTCCCGCGCTCCGTCCACATCGACGTCGTCATAGCGACCGTCATAGCTCTCGGACACGATGTCGTCGTAGTGCTCCTCGAACGTCAGCACTTCACGAGCATTGAGAACCGTCGCGTCGGGGTTGACCGGCACGATCAGGTTGTCCACGATCTGCTGCCGCGGAACACACATCGCGAAGGCTTCACGCAGGTCGGGGCTGTCAGAGAAGACCGAACTGTCGGCGAAGTTGTAGTCCAGGTGCTCCCACGTGGCGGCTTCACCCTCATGCATCACGAACTGGCCTTCCAGCCGCTCCAGCTGTCCGCGGGTGTCCACAGTGGCCTGAGGTCGCACGACGTTGAGGTCACCGTTCTCCAAGGCCTGCACGTGGGCTCCGTCATCGACGAACCGGAAGACGAGGCGCTCAGTTCCCGCCGGGGTGCCCCAGTAGTCCGGGTTGGCCGAGAGGGTGATGGACTCACCAGCCTGCCAGTTGTCCAGCACGTAGGGACCGGAGCTCGGGATGAGCTCCTCATCAGGCAGCTCGCCCGGGTTGGTGAACCAGTCGCCCTCGTTCCAGAACTCCGCGGCTTCTGTGAGGGTGTCCATGTCTTCCTCACGCACGGCGTCCACCAGCTCGTCAAGCTCCATGCCGCTCTGCTCCGCGACCACGTGCGCCGGGTGAGCTTCCGAGACCAGGATCTCCCAGTCCGCGAACGATTCGGTGAACTCGATGGTGAAAGTCTTGCCCTCAGGGTCTCCCTGGGGCCCTTCGGTGACGTACTCACCATAGGTGTGGGACACCGAGTTGAAGAGAGGAGAGTCATCCTCGTCGGTGAACGCCGGGTTCTGCCGAGCCCAGTCGAGGACGTAGTCGGCCACCGTGACAGGGGTCCCATCGGACCAGGTGACCTCATCGTTGATGGTGTACTCCACCGTCCACGGGTCCTCCTCGATGACCTCATAGCTCCCGAAGTCCTCGTCCGCATACCAGACGTTGTCGGTTCCCCAATAGCCGAAGCCGCCGAAGAGATGGTTCACGACCGTCGAGTTGTAGACGTTGTAGGTCTCGGGAGTCTCACCGTTGTAGCTGGTGAACTCTGTGTCTCCCAGAGACACCGAGATCTCATCATCGAGAGTCTCCCAGTCGTCCTCGAGAGTGACCTTGCCCGTGTCTTCCGGCTCGACGGTGTACTGCTGACCCTCCGCGGTGATGGGGTCCTCAGCACCTCCGTTGTCGCCGCCGTTGCCGTTGTCGCCGTCGCCGTTGCCGGCGTCAGGGGCACATGCCGTCAAGACAAGTGCGCCAGACGCCAACACCGCCACGGCACTCGAGAGCTTCCTAAGCTTCACAGCTTCTCCTCACTACAGTGCAAGTCATTCCCGGGCCATGCAGCCACCAGTCATGTGACGTACCTGACACCGGGACAAGGTGTGCACCACAATACGGGCGGAGCGATGCCCCTCCAGCACCGCCTGAGACACGTGATCGAATTGTTACTCCAGTCACATTTCATGCTTCAGGCCCTGGCGGGAGGCACCCCCTCACGGCCAACCCACCCCCGTCACCCTGAGCGACACATGCCGCTCTCCCTCAAACGTTCAAGACTTCTTTCAGAATTCCCCGCCATTCCGGCGATCCCCGCACCCAGGTCGCAGTCAGGGGGCGCACAGCTTCCGCTCATCTTCGTATATGTCTTACAGCGGACCGAAAAATCCTCGTCACGCAGAAGGACCCCGGAGCTCGCTCCGGGGTCCTTCTGCGTGACTCAAGATGTCACCATGTTACGTGGATCACATCCGGCGTCTTCGGGCGGAAAATCCCCGCCCGCGCTCAGGCTGTGACGGCCTCGTTGCTCTGCGCGTAGTGACAAGCCGCCTGCTGCGTGATCCCCGGACGCTGGATGAGCTCCGGCTCCTGGCTCTCACACAGGTCCGTGGCCATCCAGCACCGCGTGCGGAATCGACATCCCGAGGGAGGGTTCGCCGGGTTCGGCGGGTCCCCCTGGAGCACGATCTGCTGCCGATGGCCACGCATCGTGGGATCCGGGACCGGCACCGCCGAGAGCAGCGCCTGCGTGTACGGGTGCGCCGGAGCCGAGTAGATCTCCTCCTCGGTCCCGATCTCCGCCAGCTTGCCCAGGTACATGACACCGATCCGGTCGGAGATATGCCGGACCACCGAGAGATCGTGGGCGATGAAGATGTAGGACAGCCCCAGCTCCTTCTGCAGGTCCTCCAGCAGGTTCATCACCTGCGCCTGGACCGAGACGTCCAGGGCGGAGACCGGCTCATCGCAGATGATGACGTCCGGGTTCAGCGCCAGCCCCCGGGCGATGCCGATGCGCTGACGCTGACCGCCGGAGAACTGATGCGGGTACCGGTTGATGTGGTCAGGGTTCAGACCCACCAGGTCCAGCAGCTCCTTGACCCGTGGACGGATACCTTGTGCGGGCTTGGCCTCCGGGTGCAGCTTGAACGGCTCACCGACGATGTCTCCGACCGACATCCGTGGGTTCAGCGACGTGTACGGGTCCTGGAAGATGATCTGGATCTTCCGCCGCAGATGCCGCAGCGCCTCACCCTTCACCGAGAGGAAGTCCTCTCCGCCGAACCTCACGGAGCCGGAGTCGGGGTCCTCCAGGCGCATGAGCAGCTTGGCCAGCGTGGACTTCCCACATCCGGACTCGCCCACAATGCCCAGCGTCTCCCCCTTGCGCAGCTGGAAGCTGACACCGTCGACGGCCTTCACCGCTCCGACCTTCTTCTGGAACACGATCCCCTGGGTGAGCGGGAAGTGCTTGACGAGATCCTCGACCTCGAGGACCACCTCAGCGTCGCCGAACGGGTCGGGGCCGGGGGCGGACCCGTCCGCAGGACTCTGGTCAGACTGACTCATCCTGAGCCTCCTCGAGGGTGTAGATCTTCTCCGCATGATGGCAGGCCGATGTGTGGCCCCGGGTGATCTCGCGCAGCTCCGGCCGCTCGCTGCGACACAGGTCGGTGGCGAACTCGCACCGTGGATTGAACGGGCAGCCCGGGGGCATGTCGGTGAGCATCGGGGGCAGGCCTGGGATGGCCTTCAGCCTCTCGTCCTCACCGTCGATGCGCGGGATCGACTCCAACAGACCCCGCGTGTAGGGGTGGGCCGGCTGCCGGTAGATCTCGAAGACGTCGGCGGCCTCCATCACACGGCCGGCATACATCACCGCGATCTTGTCCGCGACATCGGCCACCACGCCCAGATCATGGGTGATGAGGATCAGGCCCATGTTGTGTTCGACCTGCAGGTCCTTCAGCAGGCGCATCACCTGGGCCTGGACGGTGACGTCCAGTGCCGTGGTGGGCTCGTCAGCGATCAGCACATCGGGATCCAGGGAGATGGCCATGGCGATCATGATGCGCTGGCGCATGCCGCCGGAGAACTGGTGGGGGAAGTCCCCCACGCGTTCCTCCGCGGCCGGGATACCGACCCGTCGCATCATCTCGATGGCTTTCTCCCGGGCCGCGCGTCGCTTCATGCCCCGGTGGACGCGGAACATCTCGGCAATCTGCCAGCCGACCGGCAGCACCGGGTTCAGCGAGGACAGCGCGTCCTGGAAGATCATGGAGATGTCTGTGCCGCGCAGCCTGCGCCGTTTCTCCACCGGCATGGTCAGCAGGTCCTCACCACGGTAGAGGATCTCCCCGCCAGCGATGTGGCCCGGGGGCATGTCGAGGATGCCCATGATCGTCTGGGCCGTCACCGACTTGCCCGAACCGGACTCCCCGAGGATCGCCAGGGTCTCCCCGGCGTTCAAGGTGAAGTTCAGCCCGTTGATGGCCTGGGCCACCCCCGCCTTGGTGCGGAACTCGACATGAAGGTCCTTGACCTCCAGGAGCGGGCCATGGCTGATCGTCCTCTGCCCGGTGCCGGGCTGTGTCTCATACGTGCTCATGGTCTCCTGCCTCATTTCCTGCCCTTGGGGTCGATCGCGTCACGGACCGCATCGCCCAGTGTCATGAAGGCGAACACGGTCACACCGACGAAGATCAGCGGGAACAGGATCAGATGCGGGTGCGACTGCAGATAGGGCTGGGCGTTCTGCAGCTGCAGACCCCACGAGATGGACGGCAGCTGCAGACCCACGCCCAGGTAGGTCAACGTCGCCTCAGCGCCGACGATGATGCCGACGAACACGGTGGCATAGCCGATCACCGGACCCAGCGAGTTCGGCAGGATGTGGCGACGCATGATCGTCAGATGACCGGCCCCCAGCGCCCGAGCGGCCACCACGTACTCGGAATTGGTCACCGAGAGCACCGAACCACGCATCAGACGCATCATGACGGGCCAGGTGAAGCAGATCAGGATGCCGGAGACTTCCGTGACACCCCGCTCCTCGATGGAGTTCAGGAACACCAGAGCGGCCAGAATGTAGGGCACGGCGAAGACCATGTCCGCCAGGCGGGCGAGCACCGTGTCCACCATGCGGCCGAAGTAGCCGGCCAGAAGCCCCATGACCACGGCGACGACGAACACGCCGATCGTGGTGATGAAGCCGATGGCGATGGAGTTCCGGGCCCCGTAGAGGACGCGGGTGTAGTAGTCGCAGCCCTGGACGTCGGTGCCAAACCAGTGTGCGGCAGAGGGCCCCTGGCGGCTGCGGCTCAGCAGACACTCGCGCGGGTCGGTGTTGGTGAAGAGCTGAGGGAAGGCCGCCATCGCGAGCAGCACCACCAGCAGCGTGGCGGCGACGATGAACCATGGGTTCTTCCGCAGCGTCCGCCAGGCATCGGCCCAGAGGCTGGCCTCCTCGGTGTGCTTCGCATCCTGGACCTCGGTCTGGCTCTGCTGACCAGGTTCGCGGGAAGAATCTTGGGTGTGCAGTGCGGTGTCACTCATAGCGGATCCTTGGGTCGAGCAGGCCGTAGAGAAGGTCGACGACGAGGTTCACGATGACGAAGAAGATCACGAACAGCGTGACGATGCCGACGACGACGGTCCCCTCCTGCGCCTGGATGGACTGGAACACCTGATTGCCCAGGCCCGGAAGGTTGAAGATCGATTCAACGACGATGGAGCCGCCCATCATCGTGGCAAGATCCGCGCCGAGGAACGTGACCACGGGGATCAGCGAATTGCGCATCGCATGGCGTCCGACCACGCGTCCGCGTGTCAGCCCTTTGGCAGTGGCGGTGCGGACGTAGTCGGAATGCAGAGCGTCCATGAGCTCTCCGCGCAGCAGCCGCGCCACCATCGCGGTGGACACCGCAGCCATGGCAACCCCTGGCAGGATGAAGCTGACCAGCCCTTCCCGGGCGCCGGCGATGGGGAACCAGCCCAGGTTCAGGCCGAAGACCAGCTGCAGCAGGAACGCGATGGCGATCACCGGCAGCGCGACGACCAGGACCGTGGAGACCTGGACGAGGCGGTCGATGAAGCGATCGCGATAGATGGCGGCCAGCGCGCCGGCGATAATGCCGATGACGGACTGGATGACCAGGGCCACCGCCGCCAGTTGGAGGGTCACCGGCAGGCGCTGCTGGATGATGTCCAGCACCGGGCGACCGGTGAAGGTCGTGCCGAAGTCGGCTGCGGTGAAGACTCCCCAGATGTACTTGCCGTACTGGACGAGGAAGGGGTCATCGAGGTTGTACTGCTCACGAAGCGTCTCCCGCACCGCGTCGCTCATCGGCCGGTCGCCGGCCAGTGCGCGGATCGGGTCCCCCGGCATGAGGAACACCATCGCGTAGACCAACAAGGTCGCGATGAGGAGTACCGGGATGAACTGGAGCAGACGCCGAATGATGTATCGGGTCATGAGAGTCCTTGGTGGGTGGTCTTGAAGGGCATGTCAGGGAGATGCCCGGCGTCGCGGACCGAACGGGGCCCACGACGCCGAGCTCATACTAGGCGGTCGGCCGGGTCTCAGTCAGTCGGTCACCGTCACATCCTCGACCCGGACGTAGCTGCGCAGGTCCATCTCCACGTCAGCGACCCGGTCGCTGTGCACGATGAAGTAGTCCTGGAACCACAGCGGAATGACCGGAAGGTCCTCCAGCAGGATGTCCTCGGCCTGCTGGTAGATCTCGTCGGCGTCATCGACATCCGCGGCGTTCGCCTGATCGATGAGCGCGTCGAAGTCCTCGGAGGCGTATCCCGAATAGTTCGAGGGCGCCCCTTCCGAGTAGAGCGGCTCCATGGCGTACTGCGGGGACGGGTAGGCCAGCAGCCAGCCCAGTCGGTATGGCCCGGTCACGCCCTCGGACTCGTGCAGGTCAAGATACTGAGCGAAGTCCAGGGACTCGTAGCGGATCTCCTCCACACCGAGGTTCTGGGCCCACTGGTTGCCGATGGCCTCGACGTAGTCGTCATGACCGGTGCCGGTGTCCGTATAGAGCGTCAGCTCCTCGGGGCCGCCGGCTGCCTCATAGAGATCGGCAGCCGCCTCCGGGTCGAAGTGGCAGTGCTCGCAGGCATCTTCGCGGCCCTGCGGCAGCACCGGCGGCAGGATGGAGCGGGCGGCGGTCTGGGAGCCGTCGAAGATGTTCTCGATGATCTCCTCCCGGTCGATCGCCATGGACATCGCGTGACGCAGGTCCGCGTCCTGGAACTCCTCGTCGTAGAGGGGGAAGCCCATGTAGACGAATCGCGAGCTCTCGTGCTGGGACCAGTCGTCGCCGAAGTCGTCCTCGATGCCGGTGATCCGATGTGGTGGGACTTCCCCGAGGATGTCGAGGTTCCCGGCGAGCACGTCCGTGTAGGCGGTGTCGACGTCGTTGTAGATCATCCATTCGAGGCGCTGCGGGGATCCGGGCTCCTCGCCGGGCCACTCCTCATAGCGTTCCATGGCGACCTCGACGTCGTGGACCCACTCACCGTCCATCTGGTAGCGCCCGTTGCCGATCGGTGCGGTCTGGAAGGCCTCCATGTCCTCGAAGGCGACCTCCGGCATCGGGAAGAAGGACGTGTAGGTCAGCACCACCGGCAGCTGGCCGAAGGCCTCGGTGAGCTCCAGCTCCAGAGTGTGCTCGTCGACGGCGCGGACACCCTCCATCTCCTCCGCCTCTCCCGCGAGGACCTCGTCATAGCCGAGGAACTTGTCATGGAAGGTGGCCCCGGCCTGCGCGTTGTCCGGGTCCACGACCCAGTTGAACGTGTCGACGAAGGTCTGTGCGGTGACCGGGTCCCCGTTGTGGAAGGTGAAGTCCTCCCGCAGGTGGAACGTCCAGGTGGTCTGGTCCTCGGTCTCCCAGCTCTCCGCCACAGCAGGCACGGCCTCGTAGTTCTCGTAGTCGATCTGGGTGAGCCCGGTGAAGAGCTGCTCGAGGATCCGCGAGCCGCAGTTCTCGGTGTTGTTGCCGGGCATCAGGTTCTGCGGCTCGCAGTTGTAGATGCTCAGCGTGCCGCCGTCGTCGTCGCCGGCAGCCTGGGTCTCGCCGTCGTCGTCTCCGCAGGCGGTCAGCAGCAGAGCTGCGGCCGAGCCGACGGCGACGAGACGGGCGGGTGCTGAATGTGTCCTCATCAGATGTTCACTTCCTTGCAGCAGGATGCGGTCCTGGGGAGCATGGTGCCCGACCGGGCCGCCTCACTCGGTGACGGTGATGGACTCGACGCGGGGCAGGCCGCGCGGGCTGACCTCGACGTCGGAGATGCGCTCGGTGTGCACCACATGCTGCTGGTTGAACCACAGCGGAATGACCGGCAGGTCCTCCAGCAGGACGTCCTCGACCTCGTGGTAGAGCGGACCAGCCTCCTCGACGTCCGCCGCATTGGCCTCGGCGATGAGAGCGTCGAAGTCCTCGCTGGAGTAGCCCGCGAAGTTCCTGGAGGCGCCGGAGGAGTAGATCGGCTCCATCGCGTACTGGGCGCTCGGCGAGGAGAGGGTCCACCCGAGGCGGAAGGGCCCGGCCGCGTTCTCCTCGGTGAGGTCGTCCAGGTACTGGGCGAAGTCCAGGGAACGGAAGGTGATGTCCTCGATGCCCAGGTGCTGCTGCCACTGGTGGGTGACGGCCTCCACCCAGTCATCGTGGCCGGCTCCCGAGTTGAAGTAGATCTCCAGCTCGGTGGGCCCGCCGGCGGACTCGTAGAGGTCGGCCGCGGCCTCCGGGTCATGGGCACAGGCCTCGCAGGCATCCTCGCGACCCTCCGGGAGGACCGGAGGGATGATGGAGCGTGCAGGCTGCATGCCGCCGTCGAAGATGGTCTCCACGATCGAGTCCCGGTCGATCGCCATGGACAGCGCCCGGCGGACATCAGGATCCTGGAACTCCTCCTGATAGAGCGGGAAGCCGAGGTAGGTGAAGGTGCCGGTCTCGAAGGCGTCCTGATTCTCTCCGAAGTCCGCCTCCATGTGCGGGATCTGCTCCGGCGGGGCCTGTTCGAGCAGGTCGAGCTCCCCCGCCTGAACATCCATGTAGGCCGTGCCGACGTCCGAGTAGATCTTCCACTGGATGCGCTCCGCCTGGCCGGGCACCTCACCGGGCCAGTCCTCGTGGCGCGTCACGGCGATCTCGGTGTCATGCACCCACTCCCCGTCCATCTGGTAGCGGCCGTTGCCGATCGGAGCCTGCTCGAAGGCGTCCATGTCCTCGTAGGCCACGTCCGGGAGAGGTGAGAAGCCCAGCAGGCCCACGTGGACTGGCAGCTGCCCGAACGGCTCGGAGAGCTCGATCTCCAGAGTGTGGTCGTCCAGGGCGCGCACACCGGCGAGCTCCTCGGTCTCACCCTCCTGGAGCTCCTCGTAGCCAGCGATGATCTCGTAGAACTCTGAGTTCGCCTGCGCGTTCTCCGTGTCGGCCGTCCAGGTGAAGGTGTCGACGAACGTGTGGGCGTCGATCGGGTCGCCGTTGTGGAAGGTGTAGTCATCGCGCAGCTGGAATGTCCAGGTGACGTTGTCCTCGGACTCCCACTCCGTGGCCACACCCGGGGCGGCCTCGAAGGTGTCGTAGTCGATCTCGGTGAGCCCGGTGAAGAGCTGCTCGAGCACTCGTGCCCCGCAGACCTCCGAGGTGTCGCCCGGCGTCAGGCTCTGGGGCTCGCAGGTGTAGGCGCTGAACTCGCCCCCATCCGAGACGTCCGACTCTTCGCCGCCTTCACCGCAGGCGCTGAGCACCAGGGCGGTGCTGAGGCCGGCACCGGCCAGCGCGGAGCGGCCGGAGCGGGAGTCGGTCAGACGTGTGGGTGTCCCCCGGGCGTGGAGGGACGAGGGTCTATGGCTGGTGCTCTTCACGGGGCTCCTTCACCGGGCCGGGCTCGTGACCCAGGCCGGTCGGGGTCGTCTGTGTCGCGCGGTGCGGGTGTGCCGCGGGCAGCGCCGCAGCGTGTGCGGCCGGTGATTGGGGGGGGGGGGGAAGAGGCGACGTCGTGCCTCTTCCCGGCAGAAGGACGCGGCCCGTCCAGGCTTGTGGCCGGCACGGACCGCGTCCTCATGCTGTGGCGCTCGGGCCCTCAGTCCTCGGCGACGACGAGCTGCTCGACACGCAGGAAGGTGCGCGGGTCCATCAGGACGCTGTCGCCGTCGATGCGGTCCGAGTGGACCACGCCGAAGTTCTGGAACCACAGGGGGATGACCGGCATCTCCTCCAGCAGGATGTCCTCGGCCTGCTGGTAGAGCTCGGCGGCCTCGTCCTCCTCCAAAGCAGCGTTCGCCTCGTCGATGAGGTCGTCGAACTCCTCATTGGAGAAGCCCGCGTAGTTCGAGGACTGGCCAGTGGTGTAGATCGGCTCCATCGCGTACTGCGGCGAGGGGTAGGAGAGCACCCAGCCCAGACGGTACGGTCCGGTGATCTCATCGTTGTCGTGCAGGTCGAGGTACTGGGCGAACTCCAGGGACTCGAAGCTCACGTTCTCCACACCCAGGTGCTGCTGCCACTGGTTGGCGATGGCCTCGGTCCACTCCTCATGCCCCGCACCGGAGTTGAAGTACACCGTCAGGTCCTCAGGACCGCCGGCCTCCTCGTAAAGCTCAGCGGCTGCGTCAGGATCGAACTCGCAGTACTCGCAGGCGTCCTCGCGAGCCTCGGGCAGCATCGGCGGGATGATGTTCGACGCCGGAGTGAAGGCTCCGTTGTGGATGGTGTCGATGATCTCCTGGCGATCGATGGCCATGGAGAGCGCGTGGCGGACATCCTCGTCCTCGAAGTCCTCCTGGTAGAGCGGGAAGCCCATGTAGGTGAAGGAGGAGGTGTCGAAGGTCTCCTGGTCCTCGCCGAAGTCGGCCTCCATGTTGGGCCGCAGATGCGGCGGCACGGAGTCCATGATGTCCAGGTTCCCGGCCTGGACGTCCATGTAGGCGGTGTCGATGTCGGCGTAGATCTTCCACTCGATGCGCTGCGGGACACCCGGGTCCTCGCCGGCCCAGTCATCGAAGCGCTCCACGGCGATCTCCTCGTCGTGTACCCACTCACCGTCCATCTGATAGCGACCGTTGCCGACCGGGGCCTGCTCGAAGGCCTCGATGTCCTCGAAGGCGACATCCGGCATCGGGTAGAAGCCGGTGTAGGAGAGCATCATCGGCAGCGGGGAGAAAGGCTCGGTGAGCTCGAGCTCGAGAGTGTAGTCATCCACCGCGCGGACGCCCTCCATCTCCTCGGCGTCGCCGCTGGCCACGTCGTCGTAGCCGAGGAACTTGTCATGGAAGTTCGCGTTCTGCTGAGCGTTGTCCTCTGCCACGACCCAGTTCCACGTGTCGACGAAGGTCTGGGCGGTGATCGGGTCGCCGTTGTGGAAGGTCCAGTCCTCGCCGAGCTCAAAGGTCCAAGTGACGTTGTCCTCGGTCTCCCAGCTCTCGGCGACACCGGCGCCGGCCTCCAGGGTGTCGTAGTCGATCTGGGTCAGGCCGGTGAACAGGTTCTCCAGGACCCAAGAGCCGCAGACCTCGGTCGAGTTGCCGGGGACCAGGAACTGGGGCTCGCAGTTGTAGGCGGAGACCGTGCCGCCGCCATCTGCTGCCTGGGCGTCACCGTCGCCGCCGTCGCCGTTGCCTCCGTTGCCGCCGCAGGCGGTCAGCGTCAGGGCTGCCGCCGCAGAGACGGCCACCGCCCCGCGGCTGAAGGTTCTGTGTGTGCGCATCTGCGATGTTCTCCTCATGGGTGCGAGCGACGGGTTTCAAACCCAGCCGCGACTGCAGTCGAGCAGGTCGTCGCTGCGGCGACCCGCTCAGTGGTCGGTCACGCATGCCTCATCAGAACGCATCAGCACGTCCCGATGTTGCGTACGTCACCCGATGACCGGAGTCTATCAAGGAAACTTTTCACAAGTGTTTCAGATCCACCTCGATGCGCGTGCTGCAGGTCACGATCTGATCACTGTCGCCAGACGTCCTCCGCGTCGAAGGTCCGTCCCTCGCTCATCCGCAACGCCTGCCCTTGGGCCACGAGCTGCTCGTACTTCTGTGCGGACTTCTCCGCCGACTTGAGCTGCCGCGGGGAGAGCATGAGCGTCCGCTCCGCCTCGATGCCGGCCTGGAGCTGCCGGCCACGCTCCAGCTCGGCGTCGAGCTCAGCTCCCAGCAGCAGGACCACATTCATGATGTAGATCCAGAACAGGAAGATGATCACCCCGGCCAGCGCCCCGTAGGTGGCCTCGTAGCTGGCGAAGTTTCCGATGTAGAACCCCACCCCTATCGTGGCCAGCACCATCACCACGATGGCGACCAGGGCGCCGGGCGAGATCCAGAGCGGCCCGGGCTGTCGAACGTTCGGCGTCGCGTAGTAGAGCAGCCCGACGCAGGCGGCCGCCACCAGCAGCAGCACCGGATAGGTCGCGTAGTCCCACACCGTCACTGCGGTCTCACCCAGCCCCACGGTGTTCCCGATGGCCTCGGCCAGCGGTCCGGAGATCACCAGCATCACCGCGGAGAGGGCCACCAGCACGATCAGTCCCACCGTGACGCTGTAGAGCACCGGCCGCAGCTGCAGCATCGATCGTCCCTCCGGAACCTCGTGGATCCGATTCATCGCCCGGGAGAAGGCATTGACATAGTTCGACGCCGTCCACATCGCCACCAGGATTCCGACCGCCAGGCCCAGGCCCGCCCCGGGGGCGGAGGTCACCACTCCCACGATGGTCTCCACGGTGTCCATGAACTCCTCGTCCACGAGCTCCGACATCGTCTCCAGGATGAAGTCCTGAGTGGCCTGAGCCTGCCCGACCACAGAGAGCAGCGAGACGAACGCGATCAGCGCCGGGAACAGCGAGAGCACCGCATAGTAGGTCAGGCCGGCGGCCAAGTCGGTGCACTGGTCCCGGCTGAACTCCGCGAGAGTCCGCTTCAGGCTGTACCGCCAGGTCGCCCCGGTCAGCCTCCACGGGACACGCGGCTTCTCGGGGGCCTCCTCGGATGCGGCGAAGTCCATGCGCTGCCGGCTCTTCACGGACAGCGGCTGATCCGCCGCCGCAGCCACAGTGCCAGGGCGCCGGGCATCCTGATAGGTCGCCTGCTCATCGAGGACGTCTCGGTCCTCGGCCATGTCTTCCCGTGCCCTGTAGGGGCGAAGGCCGTCGTCGGTCGCATGGGGATCCTGCTGCGGCTCGAAGCTCATGAGGTCACCCTAGCCGCAACGACGCTCCAGGTCAGCGGGTCCGGGCGGATCGGTCGAGAACCACCGCCCGAGAATCACCAATCACGGTCCGGCACGCCGGCACGGAGGGGCCCGGTCACTCGGCGGCGGTGTCGCGGCGGGTCAGCCGCAGGTCGTCGATGTGGGTGATCGCGGCCGGCAACGAGTTGTTGAGGTAGCCGGACCGTGCGATCGCCATCGAGCCCACGGCGGAGGTCAGCAGCTGGGCAACGACGGCGATGAGCGCCTTCACCAGATTCATCGCGGAGAAATCCACCAACAGGGCGCCGACGACGATCGTCGCCACTCCGAGTCCGGCAGAGGTGCCGACGCCGGAGGCGCGCAGGTAGAGGTCCGGCAGCCGGAAGAGGCTGATCGCGGAGACCATGATGACGAAGATGCCCAAGAAGATCAGCACCATGCCAGCCACATGAGCGCTCATCTCGATGATCTGCAGGTCCATCAGCGCTGCCCTCCTGATCCGAGTCGTGCCATGGATATGGCGGCCATGAAGCCCAGCAGTGTGGCGATGAGGATGATGTCGAAGAGCGCCTCGATGTCGATCCGCAGGCCGATCAGGGCGATGAAGCCGATCATGGCGAAGAAGATCAGATCCGAGGCGACCGCACGGTCCGAGGTGCGTGGCCCCAGGAATCCGCGCACACCTGCGATCAGCATGCCGATGCCCAGCAGCACCAGAGCCACTTCCAGGGTGATCTCCGTGATCACAGCGGATCACCTGCTTCGTCCTCGTCGACCTCCACCGGGGCGACCACCGGGGCCTGGACCGGTCGGGTGAGGTCCCCGACGTCGCGACGCATCGCGTGGAGCAGCCGGTCCTCCATCTCCTGGATCTCCGCCACGAAGGACTCCCGCCCCTCCACGAACATGCCATGCACGTAGAGGATGCCGTGCTCCTTCGAGAGGGTGATGGTCAGCGTCCCCGGCGTCAGCGTGATCAGGGTGGAGATCATCGTCCACTCGGTGTCCGTGCGGGACGCCGCCGGGATCGCCACGATGGCCGGAGCCATCCTCATCCGTCGGCGCGGGCGGAGCACTTCGACGGTGACCTGCCCGTTCGCGAGCACGAACTCGCGGACGTACCAGAACAGGAAGCTCATGATGCGCAGCGGCCAGGGCCGCCTGGCCAGATTCTCCAGACTCATGCGCCGCTCACCGCCCTCACATAGTCGATCGGATTCAACAGGTTCTCCGCCGCTGTGGCCGAGAGGCTGAGCAGCAGCTCCGCGCCCAGCCCGAAGAAGAGCGTCACCACCGCCAGCAGCGCCCCCGGCACGATGAGCTTGGCGGGGACCTTCACCGCCTGCTCCCCGGCCAGCACCCGGGTGGTGGTCGTCGTCGGCGGACCGATGGTCAATGTCGGAGCGCCTGCCTGGGCCTCCACACGCAGGTATCGCTTGCCGTGGGTGCGCTGCTGGTGGATGAGGGCCCGCTTCTCCAGATTCTCCGGCTCCGAGCCCATGAACACCCCGGTCCAGATCTTCAGCATCGAGAGCAGCGTGAACACCGAGACCACCACGGCCACGGCCGCGACCCAGTAGTGCGACTGCTCCAAGGTGGCCTGGATGATGGAGAACTTCGCCACGAACCCGGAGAACGGGGGCAGCCCGGCCAGCGACAGCGCGGCCACCATGAAGGTGATCGCGACCAGCGGCTCCCGCTTGAGCATGCCGCCGAGCTTGTCGATCTCTCCGGTGCCGTAGGTCTCCTCGATCGCGCCGGTGGAGAGGAACAGCGAGGCCTTCACGATCATGTGGTGGAGCAGGTAGAAGATCGCCGCGGTCAGCCCCAGGGTGGTGAACAGCCCCACACCGATGAGGATGTAGCCGATCTGGCTGATCATGTGGAACACCAGGATCGAGCGGGTCGTCTTCTCCCCGATCGCCCCCAGCACGCCGATCAGCATCGTCAGGCTGGTGATCAGCAGGGCCACCCACAGGAAGCGCTGGTCCCCGTCGAAGAGCAGCGCGTAGATCCGGTAGATCGCGTAGATCGCGACCTTGGTGTGGATGCCGGAGAACAGGGCGGTCACCGCCGGAGAGGTGAGGGCGTAGGTGCGGGTCAGCCAGCCATGCACCGGCACGACGGCGGCCTTGATGGCGATCGCGGTCAGCACCACTCCCCCGGCCACCGCCACAGCCGGGTCCTCCGCGGCCGCTCCATGCAGCTCGGCCAAGTTCACGGTGCCTGCGGTGGCGTAGACCAGCCCGACTCCGACCAGCAGCAGGGTGGAGGCCAGCAGGTTCATCGAGACATAGATCCGGGCCCCGTGGGCTCCGAGCTTCGCCCCCATCATGGCCAGCAGGCCGTAGGAGGGCAGCAGCATGACCTCGATGAACACGAAGAGGTTGAAGAGGTCCCCGGTCATCAGCGCCCCGGCGACACCCGCCATCAGCACCAGCACGAACGGGTGATAGAACCGCGCCCGGGCCTCGTGGGTGGCCATGGCGAACAGCACCGAGGCGATGCCCAGGATGCTGATGATCATCAGCACCAGGGAGGAGAGCGCATCGACCACGAACGGGATGGAGACCCCGTACTCCCACAGGCCCACCTGGTGGGCGATCACAGTGCCGTCGTGGGTCTCCACGACCAGCAGGAGCGAGAAGGCGAGCAGCCCCGTCAGAGTGCCCAGACAGATGATGTGCCGGGCGAGCTTGTTCCGTCGGAACAGCGCCCCCAACGCACCGAGGAACAGCGGCACGCCGACCAGCAACGGCAGCAGAGGTCCCAGGATCTCGCTCATCGCGGACCCCCCTTCCCGATGCCCGGATCGGCGCCGGCGTCGTTGATGTCACCGGTGCCGCCGCCCTGCTCATCTGTCAGCCCCGGGCTGAGCTCCGGGCCTTCAAAGTCATGGACCGGACTCAGCGGGCTCGCATGCGCCCCACCCGTGCCCGCGCCCGCGGCGCCGGTGCACTCGATGTCGTGGCGCATCATGCCGGCGTCGTTGATGTCACCGGTGCCGCCGGTGAGCACCATGATCGGCGACTCCTCCTCGTTCTCGGTGTCGTCGTCGGTGGTCGTGGTGATCGCCAGGGTCACCATGAACATGGTGATGGAGAAGGCGATGACGATCGCGGTCAGCACGAAGGCCTGGGGCAGCGGGTCAGCCTGCTCGCCGACTTCTCCGGAGCCGATGTAGGGAACTCCGCGGTAGGCCACGTTGCCGGCGGAGAAGAGCAGCAGGTTCGCCGCGTGGGAGGCCAGGACGAAGCCGAGCACGATGCGGACCATGCCGCGCTGCATGAAGAGGTAGACGGCCGCTGCCGTCAGGACCCCGATGGCGATGGCGATGCTCATCGGTTCCTCACCTCCTGGATGCTCGTCTCGTCCTCGTCGACCGTCGGATCCACTTCGAAGGGCACGTCACCAGGGTCCACGTACCGGTGGGCGGAGCCGTGCTGCTCCCCCTCCGGGGTGCCGAAGGCGCGCCGATGGGTCCGCAGCAGCTCGGCCGGGTAGCGCTGGGCCTGACCGAGTCGATCCAGTGCCACCAGCACCGCTCCGATGACCGCCAGGTAGATGCCCAGGTCAAAGATGAGCGCGGTGGTGAACGCGTACTCTCCGCCCCAGGGCAGCGGAATGTCCCACATGATCGGCCGCAGATAGGAGCCCTCGAGGTAGCCCACCACGCCGATGGCCGCACCGGTCATGATGCCCCCGACGATGACCATGGCGTAGTCGAAGCGCAGCTTCACCGCAGAGTCCGACGGCGCCACCAGGTACCGCAGGGCGAAGAACCCGCCGGCCACCAGGGCGGCGATGAAGCCGCCGCCGGACTCGTAGTGGCCGCGCACCAGCAGCACCAGCGACAGCAGGATGATGAACGGCGCCATCCAGTTGAACACCATGCGCATCGCCGTGGTGTTGTCCTCCGCGTTGTAGATCGGCGTGCCGACCCACAGCTGGGACGCCGCCGGGGCGTTGTCCGAGGTGGAGAACGCGGAGTTCAGCAGCGCCAGGATGGCGAATCCGGCGACACCGAGGACGGTGAGCTCCCCGAAGGTGTCCAAGGCCCGGAAGTCGACCAGGATCGAATTGACCGTGTTGGTCGCATGCGTGGCATCATAGGTGTTCTCCAGGTACCACTCGGCCACCGGGGACTGCCCGCGCCGGCCGGTCAGCGCGAAGGCGGCGATGAAGGCCATCACGCCGAAGCCGATCGCCACCGTCGCGGACACCACGGTGCGCGTGCGGGAGACGGCGTGGAACCGCTTGGGCAGCTTCCGCAGCACCAGGACGAGCACGACCACGGTGAGGATCTCGACGAGCAGCTGCGTCATGCCCACGTCGATCGCGCCGAGCAGGAAGTACCAGGCGGCCACGACGAAGCCGGCACCACCGGCGAGCACCACCGCGGCCGTCCGGCTCTGGGTGATCACCGTGCCGATGAGGAAGAACACGAGCAGACCGATCAGCACCCAGTCCGTGGGGCGGGTGTGGCCGGGGGTCAGCTCACCGACGAACGGGGCCGTCATCAGGCCGGCGATGAATATCCCGACCAAGAGGATGCCCGGCACGGTCAGGTGCAGGCCATGCATGTCGGTGCGCGTCAGGTCGCCGACGCGGCGGCCGAAGGAGATGGATCCGGTGCGCAGCCTCTCCACGACCTGCACTCCGGTGAACGGCAGGATGGTCCGTGGGATGAGCGAGTCCACCCGCACCCGGTACAGCACGAGGATCAGGCCGACCACGATGATCACGGCGGAGAGTGCCAGGTCCACGGTGAAGCCGTGCCACAGGGCGAAGTGCGCCTGGTACTCCTCCGGCGAGGCCGCCGAGGCCGCCGCGCTGACCAGCCCGTCGAAGATCTGCGGGAAGAAGCCCAGCACCAGGCCTGCCGCCGCCGGCAGCAGAGCCGGCAGGTAGAAGGACAACGGAGCCTCGTGGGCGCCGTCCTCCGGCATCGGCTCATGGACCTCGTCACGACGGCCCGCACCGGTGTAGGAGGTGAAGACGCCGAGCACGATGCGTCCGCAGTAGGCGAAGGTCCCGACGGCGGCCAGCACGGCCAGTCCGGTGATCAGCCAGGTCAGGCCGGCACCGAGATCCGCGGAGAGGAGGCCCGCGAGCAGATGCTCCTTGGAGACGAAGCCCATGAGCGGCGGGATCCCGGCCATAGAGACACAGGCGATCACCGTGATCACCCCTGAGACCCGCATCGTGCGCTGCAGCCCGTTGAGCCGCCGGATGTCTCGGGAATGCGCCTCATGCTCGATGATCCCGACCATCATGAACAGCGAGGACTTGAACAGCGCGTGGGCGATCACATGGATGGTCGCCGCGGCCAGCGCCGTCGGCGTGCCCACACCGATGACAGCGACCAGGAAGCCCAGCTGACTGACCGTGGAGTAGGCCATGATCTCTTTGATGTCGTGGCGCTGGAGAGCGAACAGGGCACCGATCAGCGCGGTGATCAGGCCGCAGCCGATCAGCAGCGTCTGCCAGATCGCGACTCCCTGGAAGACCGGCGAGAAGCGCAGCAGCAGATAGATGCCGGCCTTGACCATGGCCGCCGCGTGCAGATAGGCGGAGACCGGAGCCGGGGCAACCATCGCATCGGGGAGCCAGAGGTGGAACGGGAACTGCGCGGACTTGGTGAACGCCGCGAGCACCACCAGCACGGCCACCACGGAGGTGAACACGCCGTCCTCCTGCCAGATCCCATGCTGCAGCGCCTCGGAGATCCGCGTGGTGCCGGTGGCGACGATGATCATCAGCACTGCGGTGAGCAGTCCGAGCCCGCCGGCCATGGTGATCAGCAGCGTGCGCTGCGCCGGAGCCGGGGCCTTGTCCCCGGAGCGGTTGATCAGGAAGAACGAGCAGAGGGTCGTGAACTCCCAGAACACGAACAGCAGGATGAGGTCATCGGCCATGACCATGCCGCTCATCGCGAAGACGAACAGCAGCATCCAGATGTAGTAGTCGTTGGTGCGCTTCTGCGGGGAGAAGTACCGGGCGCTGTAGGCCATCACGAGGGCACCGATGAACAGCACGAGGAGCAGGAACACCAGGCCCAGGCCGTCCAGCCGCAGGGAGATGCCGACGTCGACGGTGGGCATCCATGGCAGGTGCTCCTCGAGCACCTCGCCGTCCGCGATCGAGCCGATCCACGGTAGCGTCGCGGCTCCGAGTCCGATCAGCGCCACGGCGGCGAACCATCCGGTGTCACGGCCCAGGGCACGGTGGACCAGCGCGGAGGCCGGAACGAGGATCAGCGTGAGGAAGAGCAGCACCATGACCGTCATCAGCGGCCCACCGCCCGATTCCGCCCTGCCGCGCTGTCAGCCCAGAGACTGCGGCGGCCTCCCGGCGCACAGGAGGGAGGCGTGCAGAGGGGCAGGTGCATGGTGCGGGCCTCCTGTCGGTGCGGGGAACATGTCGCCAGCGGTCCAGGCGTCATCGTCGTGAGGAAGCCCCCATGGGCGGAGTCGACACGGCTGACGAACCGGTTCTGCACCCATTCGTCTCAGGTCACGTACTCCACACATAGACACTACTCATCGCCGACCAGTCTTCCCGGCACACCGAAGGTGACTATATCGACCACATCACAGCCCGGGCAATTCTCCTCATGCTCTGCGGGGGCTCACGGCGCGTCCGGGGAGCAGCGCTGCTCCCCCGCCCCGGCGCGGCACAGGGAGCCCGTCAGCGGACTGCTCATCGGGAGGGCGCGGAACCCCGGCGTGTGAGGAGGGTCACGAGTCCTCGATCACGCCGCAGGCTGTTCGCTCACCGGCATCACCGGTCGCGAGGGTGTCCTCGTCCGGGCCGCCGGGCGCGTAGCGCTCCGGCACATTGCCGTGGTTGTCCGGCTGGGAGTGCACGATGACGGCGGCACCGTCCTCGGCGGTCAGCAGCTCCGGAGTGAGCCGGTCGGTCACCACGCTCAGCTGAGCGGTGCCGTCCTGGGCGACCATGAGGTTGGGCAGGTCCCCCGCGTGGTCGGGATGGTGCACCTCGGCGTGGGCGTCGGCGTCGACATCAGGCATCTCCTCCTCATCCACATTCTCCGTCTCGGGAGCCTCCTCACCCTCGACGACGCCCAGGTCGTCCTCGCCCTCACCGGCCAGATGCCCGCCGGCGGAGAAGAAGTCACCGATCTCGCCAGCGTCGTTCTCGGACTGCGGCTCGCAGAGGCCGATCTCATGGATGTGGAACCCGTGGAAGCCCGCCGCCAGATCCTGGACGTCCGCCTGGACCTGCACGCCGCCGTCCGTCTCGGTGAAGGTCACCTGACCGAGGTCATTGCCCGCCGCGTCGGCGAGCTGGGCCTGGGCGAACGCCTCGCCTGCCGAACCCTCGTCCTCACCGCCGGCCGGGTCCTCCTCGGAACCGTGCTCGTCACCGGCCGCGCCATTTTCCTGACCCTCATCCTGCCCCGGGGGCTCTTCATCGGTCCCCCCGCAGCCGGCCAGCACGAGGCCGAATCCGACAGCGAGGGCGGTCAGGGGCAGGGCACGGGGGTGCAGACGATCAGACATCATGCGGACAGGATACGCGCCCACGACGGGACTGTGAGTTCATTGCTCCGCCGAGTCGCGGCCGTACCTGCGGCGCTCCCGTCTCTCCCCGGAACAGGACGCGCCGCAGGGCCGGGCGCGTGCGACACCCCCTGGATCCCTGTCATAGAGGCGATCCCGGGCTATCATAAGGCTGACATGAGCACACAGCATCTCACCTCCGTCGCACGGTCCGATCGACCGCGCCCCGCCTACCGGCTCCCGGCCACCTGGCCCCAGGGGCTCGGTGACCTGGTGCCTCGCCGAGCGCTGAGCTCGACGCTCAGTGTCCACCACATGCCGTTCATCTCGCGGATCGCCTATGTCGGCATGCTGGCGATGAGCGGCCTGATGCTGATCTTCCTCCTGCCCAGCTTCCTCATCTATCTGACGGGGCTCAACACCATCACCCAGGTGGCCGGCCTCGGTCCGGGGATCGTCGGGCTCCTGGTGGTCATGGTGAGCTCCGCTCTGGGCATCCTGCAGATCGCGCTCGTCCTCAAAGTCCCCGAGCGCCTCGAGTGGGTCCGTCTCCTGCTGACGGTGCTGCTGGCGATCTCCACCCTCGAGGCGGTGCTGCGCAGCTGGGCCTACCCGAGTGTGATCGGCATGGGACTGCGGTGGGATCTCGGCATCATGGCAGTCATGGTGCTGCTGCTGTGGCTGCCGTCGTCGAACCGCTGGTTCACCTCGCGCTGACCGCGCACCGGAGACACCTGCACGCAGCCTCTCCTGATGTGCCGCGCCCCGGCCCCCTAGAATCGAAGTCCACGGACCAGCGGTTCAGGAGGCCTTCCCTTGAGCTCCCACCAACCAGACCCTCCCGAGAGCGTACCGACCCACCGCGGCCGCCTGGCCCTGGCCTGCGGGATCACCTGCGGGGTCGTCGTCGCCCAGTTCCTAGGCGCCTGGCTGACCGGCTCGCTGGCGCTGCTCACCGACGCCGTCCACTCGCTCACCGACTCCATCGGCCTGCTGATCGCACTGCTCGCCGCCTCCCTCATGGGCAGAGCTCCGACCTCGGGCCACACCTGGGGCTTCCGGAGGATCGAGGTCCTCGCGGCCGCGGTCCAGGCCCTGCTGCTGCTCGGCATCGGCATTTACGCTGCTGTCGAGGGCGTCGCCCGGCTCAGCTCTCCCCCCTCCGTGCCTGCCGGGGAGCTCCTGCTCTTCGGGGCGATCGGGCTCGTGGGCAATGTGATCTCGCTGGCCGTGCTGAGCTCCGGCCGCCGCAGCAGCCTGAACCTGCGGGCCGCGTTCCTGGAGGTCCTCGCCGACGCGCTCGGATCCCTGGGGGTGATCGCCGCGGCCGCGGTGATCACCCTCACGGGCTGGCAGCAGGCCGACGCCGTGGCGGCCCTGGTCATCGCCGCGATGATCCTGCCGCGCGCGGCGCTGCTGCTGCGGGAGGCCGGGCGCATTCTGATGGAGTTCACTCCGCGAGGGATCGACCTGGACGAGGTCCGTGAGCACATGCTCGCCCAGCCGCACGTCCACGAGGTCCACGACCTGCACGCCTCCACTGTGGCGTCCGGACTGCCGGTGATCACCGGCCACGTGGTGGTCGACGACGGATGCTTCCACGACGGGCACGCGCCCGCGATCCTGCACCAGCTGCGCACCTGTGTGGCCGAGCATTTCGACGTCAGTCTGGAGCACTCGACCTTTCAGCTGGAGACGGCAGAGAACGCCGCGCAGGAGCGCCAGCGGCACAGATGACTCAACCGGGCCGCCGCGGACCGGAGAACGAGCCTCCCGCGGATCTCAGCTCCAGACGCCGGAGACGCCCCGTCGATGGGAGCCCACCAGGTGGGTGTCCACGACTCCGACCGCTTCCATGAGAGCGAACATGGTGGTGGGGCCCACGAATCGAAACCCGGCCGCGCGCAGCCGCTTGGCGAGCGCCTCGGACTCCGGCGACCGCGTGGGCACCTCGGCGAGGCTGCGCGGGGCCGGCGTCTGCTTCGGCTGGTGGGACCAGATCAGCTCCGCGAGCCCGCCCTTCTCGCGCAGGGCCACGGTGGCCCGCGCATTGCCGATCGTGGCGGTGATCTTCCCCCGATGGCGGATGATGCCGGCGTCCTGGAGCAGCCGATCGAGGTCGTGCTGGTCGAAGCGCGCGACGGCGTCAGGGTCGAAGTCGGCGAAGGCCCGCCGGAAGTTCTCCCGCTTGGCCAGGATCGTCGCCCAGGAAAGCCCCGCCTGGAAGCCCTCGAGACTGAGCCGCTCGAACAGGCCGCGCTCGTCGCGGACCGGCATCCCCCACTCGGTGTCGTAGTAGTGGCGCATCATCTCACTGCCCATGGCCCATGCGGTGCGGGCCAGTCCGTCGGAGCCGACCACCAGCCCCTCCGCGTCGGCGGGCGGACCGGGGATCACGTCGTGCTGCTCGTGCTCAGGCATACCGGCACCTTAGCCCAGACCCGGGACAGAAGACGCCGGCGCCAGACAGGGACCGCATCAGGCCTGATGGATCGTCAGGCGCCGCCCGTCGGGGTCCCGCACGGTCAGCGCGGGCCCCGGCCCCTCGACCCGCTCCGCCGGATACCCGGCGGCGGTGAGCCGTGCGGCCAGCTCAGGGATCCCTTCGGTGGTCAGGAAGCCCAGGTCCACCCGCGCGCTGCGCCCCGCCGGGTTGCTCTTCTCCGACGGCCGGTCGAGGGCGGACACAGGTTGCTCGTCGTCCGACGCGTGCAGTCCGATGATCCCGCTCGGGGCGTTCGGCACGGCGATGGGGAGCCAGTCCCCAGCGGCGGCACCGGGTGCAGGCACGTACCCGAGGTGGGCGAAGAAGGCGACGTCCGCCTGGAGGGCGTGGCTGCTGCGCACCGCCACCACGGTGAGCCCCGGTGTCAGGGGACTCTCGAGGAGCTCGCGCTGCCGGTGGTGGCCGGCGTCCTCGGTGAACCAGATGCCCTCCCCGTGCGGGCCGGTCACTCCGGCGTGGCGACCTCGGCGCGCGTCCCACCACATGCTTCTCAACCCGTCCTCCTGCAGTCGGCCGGCGGTGTGCCGCGCATCCTCGGCCAGGAACACCAGCCGCGTCTCCCCGTGGGACGCACCGGCCACCGCGGCATCGTCCGGGTCGAGCGCATGCACCGCGATCAGTCCTGCCGCTGCGGCGAGCACCCCGAAGGAGTCTCCGTGCTGGGCGAATCGTGGCCGCATCCCCAGCGTCTGCAGGAAGTCGACCATCGCCTCGGGGCGTGCGCTGAAACGATGCGGGCACAACGGGTGCGCAGGGATGCCGTCGCCGTGGTCCATCATGGTGGGCTCTCCTCCTCGTGGTGCTCCCCCTGGCCCGGAGCCCGATATCGCGCCACCAGGGGCCTTCTGGACGACTCACGGACAGTTGCGCAATGCAACAGTGAGGGGCTGCTCCGGTGATACAAAGTTCCCATGACCGACGGCGCAGCAGAAGACCTCCACGACCTCGACCACCACATGGCCTTCCCGCGACTGGCCGGCCTGACCATGAGTCCCGACGGCTCCCGGCTCGTCACCACCGTGACCACGCTCGACGAGAAGCGCACCGGCTACGTCACCGCGCTCTGGGAGGTAGACCCTTCGGGTGCACGGGCCGCCCGCCGGCTGACCCGGAGCGCCGCGGGAGAGGGCGGTCCTACCTTCTCCGCCTCCGGGGACCTCTGGTTCACGTCGTGCCGGCCGGGAGAGACCGGCGAATCCGACGACACCGCTCTGTGGCGCCTCCCCGCAGAGGGCGGCGAGGCCACTGTGGTGAACCGTCGACCCGGCGGCATCAACCAGGTGATCTGCGCACGATCGGCCGATGTCACCGTGGTCACCGCTCCGCTGCTGCCGGGGGCCTCCGACGAGAGTCAGCACGCCGTCCTGCATGGGGCACGCACGGACGGATCGGTCACCGCGATCCTCCATGACTCCTATCCCGTCCGCTCCTGGGACCACGACCTCGGACCTGCCCGTTCCGCCCTGTTCACGGTGGACGAGCAGGAGTCTCCAGAGCAACTGCTGCCGCGCACCGAGGATGGGCTCCCCCGCAGGCTGCGCCACGTCACAGAGGGCCTGGGCAGCCGATTCGGCGGGGACGTCACGCTCAGTCCCGACGGCACCCGGGCGCTGATCTCGGTGCATGTGCCAGAGCCCGATGCCGACCGGCGCACCGCGCTCGCCCTGGTGGACCTGGTCTCCGGCGAGCGCAGGATGATCGCCGACGACCCCGACCACGACCACGCACCGGGCCCCTTCAGCCCTGACGGTCGCAGGGCGGTGGTGACGGTCACCCGGCGACCCGTCCCGAGCCGGGCCCTCGAGTCGAGACTGCATCTGCTGGACCTGGAGACCGGAGGGCTCTCCCCCACGGCTGACGCCGATCTGTGGCTCACCGCCTTCGACTGGCTGCCCGACGGATCCGGTGTCATCGCCGTCGCCGATGCCGACGGCCGGGGGCCGCTGTTCCGGGTCGATGTCACCGACGGTGCCGTCAGCCAGCTCACCCATGACGACGCCACCTACTCCGCCGCCGTCGTCTCCCCGGACGGCGCCGCCGTGTTGGGGGTGCGAAGCAGCTACGCCCACCCCTCCGAGGTGGTGCGGGTCGAGCTGGACGAGGGCTCGGTGACCCGGCTGAGGAACCCCGTCCGACGCCCGGAGCTCCCCGGCACACTGACCGAGGTGGAGACCCACGCCGAGGACGGGGTGCGAGTGCGCGCCTGGCTGGCGCTTCCCGAGGGCGCGAGCCCGGAGGACCCGGCCCCGCTGCTGCTGTGGATCCACGGGGGCCCGCTGAGCTCGTGGAACCAGTGGTCCTGGCGGTGGAACCCGTGGCTGATGGTGGCACGGGGGTACGCGGTGCTGCTGCCGGACCCTGCGCTGTCCACCGGCTACGGCCAGGAGTTCATCCAGCGCGGCTGGAACTCCTGGGGAGAGGCACCCTTCACCGACCTGATGGCGATCACCGATGCCGCCGAAGCTCGGCCGGACATCGACCAGACCCGCACGGCCGCCATGGGAGGCTCCTTCGGCGGGTATATGGCCAACTGGGTGGCCGGGCACACCGACCGCTTCTCCGCGATCGTCACCCATGCCTCGCTGTGGGCGCTGGACCAGTTCGGGCCCACCACGGACGCCTCCTTCTTCTGGCGCAGGCAGATCGACACGGCCATGGAGCAGAACCACTCCCCGCATCGATTCGTGGAGGACATCGTCACCCCGATGCTGGTGATCCACGGGGACAAGGACTACCGGGTGCCGATCGGCGAGGGTCTGCGCCTCTGGTACGAGCTGCTGGAGAAGTCCGGCCTGCCGGCCGACGCGGAGGGGAACACCGTTCACCGGTTCCTGCACTTCCCGCAGGAGAACCACTGGATCCTCACCCCGCACCACGCGAAGATCTGGTACGAGGTGGTCCTCGGCTTCCTGGCGGAGCACGTGCTGGGCGAGAGTCGGGACCTGCCTGCGGAGCTCGGGCTGACTCCTCCGACCCAGGACGACTGAGACGACTGAGACGCCGGAACAGCCTCCGACGCCTGATTCAGCGCCGGATCTCGAAGCCCGAGGCCGGCAGCGAAGCCAGCTCCTCGTCGGTGGCGCCACGTTCGTCCACATGGTCCACGCGCGCCTTCTCCGGGCCGCGGTGGCACCAGCGGATCAAGGCGTCCACCGCCGGCCCCTGGCCCCCGATGAGGACCTCGACGGCGCCCTGGTCGGTGTTGCGCACCCAGCCGGTGAGACTGAGGTCCTCGGCCTCGGACTGCGTGGAGGCACGGAAGAACACCCCCTGTACCCGGCCGCGGACACGCAGCAGCCGTCCGGTGGTGCAGCCACGGGAGGGGGCCGGTCGATCTGCGGACTCATCTGCCATAGCACCAGTGAACCAGGCGGGTCCGGGATCCACCAGCCGGTGATACTGTGCCCCGTATGTCATCCCTCTCCGAGCTGCTGACACCTGCCGGAATGCGCCTGGACGTGGACGTCCCCGACTGGCGCGAGGCCCTCCGCACCGCCGGCGCCCTCCTGGAGTCCCAGGGCATCGCCGATCACGACTACACCCAGGCCATGATCACCTCTGTGGAGGAGAAGGGCCCCTACATCGTGGTGGCCCCGGGGTTCGCCTTCGCCCATGCGCGGCCCAGCGAGGGTGTGGCCCGCACCGGGCTGGCCTGGCTGCGCCTGGCCACGCCCGTCTCCTTCGGCCACGAGACCAACGATCCGGTGACCCTGGTGGTCGCACTCGCCGCCGTCGACTCCACTGCCCACACCCGTGCCATGGCCCAGCTGGCCCGGACCGTGGGCGACCCCGCCACCCGGAAGCAGTTGGACGCGGCGACCTCCGCAGAGGAGGTCATGGGCCTGCTCGGCGCCGAGCCGCCGCCCGAGGCCGCACCCCCGGCGCCGGATGACGAGCCCCGCGCAGCCTCAGCCCCCGGGCGGCACCTCATCCTCACCGTCTGCGGCAACGGCCTCGGCACCTCCCTCTTCCTGAAGAACACCCTGGAGCAGGTCCTCGACACGTGGGGCTGGTCCCCCTTCCTCACGGTCGAGGCCACCGACACGATCTCTGCGCGGGGTCGTGCCTCCGAGTCGGTCGCCATCCTGACCTCCGGGGAGATCGCCCGCACTCTGGGAGACGTCGGGGTCCCGGTGCGGGTGGTGGAGAACTTCACCAGCACCGTCGAGCTCGACGCCGCCCTGCGCGACCTCTACGACGTCTGACGCCGCTGCCGGCGCCTCCTCCTCCCCGATCGCTCCCTGACGGAAGGACCGTCCCATGGACTGGCTCGTCGCCGCCTCCCTGTTTCTCGTCAACGAGATCCTCAGCGTCCCCGCCTACCTGATCGGCATCATCACCGCCGTCGGGCTCCTCGCCCTGCGGCGATCAGCCGGCCAGGTGATCGGCGGGGCGCTGAAGGCCACGCTGGGCTTCCTGCTCATCGGCGCCGGTGCCACGCTCGTCGTCGCCTCCCTGGATCCGCTGGGCGTGATGATCCAGGGCGCCACCGGCGCCCATGGGGTGATCCCCACCAACGAGGCCATCGTCGGCATCGCCCAGGAGCACCACGGATCCCAGGTGGCCTGGCTGATGATCCTCGGATTCGCCGTCTCCCTGGTGCTGGCCCGGCTCACTCCCCTGCGCTACGTGTTCCTCACCGGCCATCACATCCTGTTCATGGCCACCCTGCTGACCATCGTGCTGGCCACCGCCGGCTACTCCGGCACCGTCACCGTGCTGGTCGGCGGCGCCCTGCTGGGCATCCTGATGGTGTCGCTGCCCGCCCTGGCCCATCCGTGGACCCGGCGCATCACCGGGGACGACAGCATCGCCATCGGGCACTTCGGCACGGCAGGCTACGTCGCCGCCGGCGCGGCGGGCCGCCTGGTCGGCGGGCGCAGGAGCCGATCCACCGAGGAGCTCCGGCTGCCGGAGTCCCTGCGCTTCCTGCGAGACTCGATGGTCGCCACCGCACTGTCCATGGTGCTGATGTACGTGGTGATCGCGGCCATCTACGTCGCACGCGAGGGCGAGACCGCCTACGAGGCGTTCGACGGCGGCGCAGAGAATCTGGGCAACTTCATGATGCAGGCAGTCACCCAGGGCCTGCAGTTCGGGATCGCCGTGGCGGTGATCCTCTTCGGCGTGCGCACCATCCTCGGGGAGATCGTCCCCGCGTTCCAGGGCATCGCCGCCCGACTGGTGCCCGGGGCCATCCCCGCCCTGGACGCACCGATCGTCTTCCCCTACGCGCAGAACGCCGTGCTGGTGGGCTTCATCTCCAGCTTCATCGGCGGCCTGCTCGGCCTGGCGACACTGTCCCTGTGGCTGAACCCTGCTCTGGGGCTCGCCCTCATCCTGCCCGGGCTGGTGCCGCACTTCTTCACCGGAGGCGCGGCCGGGGTCTACGGCAACGCCACCGGCGGACGCCGGGGCGCGGTGGCCGGCGGGTTCGTCAACGGCCTGCTCATCACCTTTCTGCCGGCGGGGCTGCTGCTGGTCCTCGGCGATCTCGCCGAGGCCAACACGACCTTCGGCGACACTGACTTCGGCTGGTTCGGCATCCTGATCGGCTACGGGGCCTCGATCGGATCCTGGGGCGGGCTGATCGTCGTCGGCGCCCTGGGGCTGCTGGTGCTCGCCTCCGCCATCCTGGTGCAGAAGAAGGTCGTCGACGTCGGCTGGGACCCTTCACCGCACCGGCTGGCCCCTGCGCGTGCCGACGGGGGAGAGACGGACTCTCCTGCTCCGGCGGACGCCGCCGGCCGTCAGCCCAGGATCAGCCCGCCGCGCGGGGCACCGGCCCCGCCGCCCCGCCCCTGAGCGGGGTGCTCACCAGCGCTCGAGCACCGAGCCGGTGCGGGTCTCCTGGTCGTAGGCGTAGACCTCGAGACCGTCGATCCAGGTGCGCAGCACCCGGTTCCGAGTGTCCAGCGGATCGCCTGACCACAGCACGAGATCGGCGTCCTTGTCGACCTCCAGGGACCCGATCCGCTCAGCCACGCCCAGCACCTGAGCGGGGTTGATGGTGACGGCCCTCAGCGCCTCCGACGGCTCCATCCCCTCGCGGACGGCCAGGGCCGCCTGGTGCATGAGGAAGTCGATCGGCACCACCGGGTGGTCGGTGATGAGGGAGACCTTCACCCCGGCGGCGGCGAGGATCCCCGGCGCGGTCGGGGTGCGGTGGCGCACCTCCACCTTGCTCCGTGAGACGATCAGCGGCCCGTAGAGCACCGGGATGCCCCGCTCAGCGATGACATCGACCAGCTTGTGGGACTCCGTGCCGTGGTCGAGGACCAGCTCGTAGCCGAACTCGTCGGCCAGCCTGATCGCAGTGGCGATGTCGTCAGCGCGATGACAGTGCTGCCGCCACGGGATCTCTCGGTCCAGCACCTGCACCAACGCCTCAGAGACCAGGTCCACCGGGCGATCCTCCACCGGCTTCTCCGCCCAGCCACGCGCCTCCGCGAAGGCCTTGCGCATGGTGAGCGCGACACCGAGACGGGTGTTCGGCGTCTTGTTCTGCTCTCCGTAGACCCGCTTCGGGTTCTCACCCAACGCCGCCTTCAGCCCGGAGGGCGAGCGCAGCACCATCTCGTCGACGATCCGGCCATGGGTCTTGATCGCCACGGCCAACCCGCCGATGGGGTTGGCGGAGCCCGGGTTGACGTTGACACTGGTGACCCCGCCCGCCAGGGCATCGTCGAACCCGACCTCTGTCGGGTTGATGGCGTCCACCGCACGGGCGGCGGCGGTGACCGGGTCGGTGGTCTCGTTGACGTCCGCGCCGGCCCAGCCCTCCCCCTCCTCGTGGACCCCGAGATGGACATGGGCGTCCACGAGGCCGGGCAGCACCCAGCGGCCCGCGGCCTCGATGAGCTCGTGCCCCTCGGGTGCCTCGACGTCCGGTCCCAGGGCGGCGATCTTCCCGTCGGTGACCACCAGGGTCCCGGCGAAAGGCTCCCCGGTGACAGGCACGATGTGCGCACCCGCGATAGCATAGTTTCGTTGTGCAACCATAAAGGGAACCCTAGCGCATCTGCGGTTGCAGTCCTCAACTGAGCTGCTAGGGTCCGAAGTGGCGGCGTCGGAGCCTCCACACCGGCCGGCGCCGCGCCTGCCGCACCTCATGCCGGGGCGCGGCGTGCACGGAACGTCCCCCGATGAAGGAGGTCTTCACATGACGACCACCGTCCCCGACGTGACGGACCAGTACCCCACCCGCCAGGATGAGGCACCCCGGGTGATCCCGCGCCAGGATCCGGTGGTGCAGGGCACCGCCGAGCAGGGCCCCCTGGACGCCGAGGCGCTGCGCGGATTCGATGAGCGGGGCTATCTGACCATCGAGAAGCTGATCAGCGACGAGGAGCTGCGGCTCTTCCGCGAGGAGCTCCACCGAATGGCGCACGACCCCACGGTGAAGGCCGATGAGCGGACCGTCGTCGAGGCGAAGTCCCAGGAGGTCCGGTCGATCTTCGACATCCACCGCTCCAATGAGGTGTTCCGGAGGATCGCCGAGGACCCGCGTGTGGTGGAGCGGGCCCGTCAGATCCTCGGGTCCGAGGTCTACATCCACCAGAGCCGGATCAACTACAAGCCCGGCTTCGTGGGCAAGGACTTCACGTGGCACTCGGACTTCGAGACCTGGCACGCTGAGGACGGGATGCCCGCCCCGCGGGCGGTGAGCATCTCGATCTCGCTGACCGACAACTACTCCTTCAACGGGCCGCTGATGATCATGCCCGGCTCCCATAAGCACTACATCAGTGCGGCGGGCGGCACTCCGGAGGACAACTTCAAGCAGTCCCTCGTCATGCAGGGCGCCGGAGTGCCCGATCCCGACACTCTGACGGAGTTCGCCGACCGCTTCGGCATCGATGTCCTCGAAGGGCCCGCGGGAGGCGCGATCATGTTCGACTCGAACTGCATGCACGCCTCCAACGGCAATGTGACGCCCTACTCCCGGTCCAACGTGTTCATCGTCTACAACTCGGTGGAGAACACCCCGGTGGAGCCGTTCGCGGCACCGGCGCCGCGTCCCGAGTTCCTCGGCAGCCGAGACTTCACCCCGGTCGGCGGCTGACACGCCTCGAACTGAGCTCGGGTCACCGGAGTCACCGGAGTCACCGGAGTCACCGAGGACGCTGGAGGGCGATGACGGCGTCCATGTCGTCATCCGGGGCCAGCCGGTTGCGGTCGACGCCGCCGCAGGCGGAGCATCGATGGATCAGGATGAAGCCCTTCTTTCCCGAGTGGTCGACCCCGATCGGCACCATCACCGCACCGCAGTCGGCGCCCCGGTCACCGGGCGTGAGGTCCACATGCCGTGAATGCAGGCAGAACGGACAGTGGTTGCGGTAGCTGCCCCCGGACTGCGGGCTGACCTGACGGCCGCAGTGTCCGCAGATGAAGCCGGTGTTCTCCGCGGCGCGACTCATCGGCCGGTCGGGACGGACCCCGGGATGGATCCTGATGCTCGGTCATGACGTGCCATGGCGGAGGCATAGAGGCACACCGTCGCCGCCGTGGCGACGTTGAGCGACTCAGCCTGACCATAGAGCGGTATGGAGACTCGGACGTCTGCCAGCGCCTGATGCTCGGCGGAGAGACCGTGGGCCTCGTTGCCGAGCAGCCACAGAGTCGGGGCTGCCGGATGCTCGAGGTCCGGCAGACTGGCCTCTCCTCCAGCGTCAGCGGCGAGGACCTGCAGTCCCGCCGCGCGGGCGGCGTCGACGAGTCGCTGCGGGTCGACCCCGGCGACCAGCGGCAGGTGAAAGTGCGATCCGGCGGCCGAGCGCACCACTTTGGGCGCCCAGGGGTCCGCACTGCCCGGGATGAGGACGACGGCGGCAGCCCCGGCGGCGTCCGCCGTCCGGATGATGGTGCCCACGTTGCCAGGGTCCTGCAGACTCAGCAGGCCGGCGACGAGCCCGGCAGGCTGGGGACCCGTCCCTGCCGCATCGGCCGCGCCGAGCAGGACGTCCACAGGGTCGCCTGCGCCCTCGCCGCCGCGTGTCTCCGGGATCCGGCACACGGCGAGCACTCCCTGGGAGGTCTCCGTGTCTCCCATGGCGGCGAGCACCTCTGCGGTGGCCTCTCGTAGGAAGAAACGGGCCTCCCGAGGCAGGGTGGACTGCGGGTCGTACAGCTCTCCGCGGGCCTGGTCCAGCAGCGCCTGCACGTCCGGGTGGGAGGCCAGCGCCTCGGCGTCGAAGTAGAGGGCATCCAGCGTGGGCAGGCCGGCAGCCGTGCTCTCCGGGCCCGCCCCCTGCTCCCAGTGGCGCAACCACAGGGCCAGGGCCTCGCGCACCGGCTGGGGCCCTTCAGCGAGGAAGAGCCGCTGCCGGCGTCGACCGGCGCGGGTGGCCAGGGCTGCGACCTTCTTGACCCGGTCCGCCCGGGGGTTGCTCAGCACCTCGGGATCAGTCATGGCTGCCATTCTTCCTCACTGGGTCTGTGTTCACGGGCCGACGGCGGTCGACGGCCCGCACGACGACGGCGCCCGTCCCTGGGGTCCAGGGACGGGCGCCGTCGTGAATCGGTGTCAGCCGATCAGGCTCAGGCGGCCTTCTTGGCGTTGACGTCCTGCGGCAGGGCCTTGCGCGCGACGTCGACCAGGACCTCGAAGGCCTTGGCGTCAGTGACGGCCAGCTCTGCCAGCATGCGGCGGTCGACCTCCACCTCAGCGGCCTTCAGGCCCTGGATGAAGCGGTTGTAGGTCAGACCGTGTGCGCGGGATGCGGCGTTGATGCGCTGGATCCACAGGCGACGGAAGTCGCCCTTGCGCTTCTTGCGGTGCTGGTAGTTGTAGGTGTAGCTGTGCAGCAGCTGCTCTTTGGCCTTGCGGTAGAGGCGGGAGCGCTGACCGCGGTAGCCGGAGGCCCGCTCGAGGACCTTGCGGCGCTTCTTGTGGGCGTTGACCGCCCTCTTCACTCGTGCCACGTGAAATCTCCTTGTGCAGTAAGTCTTCTGGTGTTCATGCGCCGGTGCCGTGCAGTGTTCGCCGGTCCGGGCGCTCGATCATCGGCGTCGAGGTCCTGAGAGCAGGACGCTCAGATGCCCAGCATCCGCTTGATGCGCTTCTCGTCGGCCTTGGTGACGATGCGGTCACCGGCCAGACGGCGCGTCAGGCGGGAAGACTTGTGCTCCAGGTAGTGGCGACGGTTCGCCTGCTGGCGCTTGATCTTGCCGGAGCCGGTCAGCTTGAACCGCTTCTTGGCCCCGGAGTGGGTCTTCATCTTCGGCATGGTGCCGTTCTCCTTAGTTCGTGCGGACCTACAACGCCTTCAGTGCACGGCACGGATCCCACGGATCAGCTCCGAGAGACTCCGCCGTGCGGCGGCGCAGAGGTGGGGCCGATCGGCATCATGGTCTCCGAGCCCCGGCTGAATTCGCCGTGGACGAGGACTCCATGGGCCTCGGCCCCCTTGTCATAGGAACGACCGGATGCGGTGCGCAGTGCGCGGGCGGCATCCTGCCGTGAACCCGAAGATCCATTCTACGCCATGTGGCGCCCCACGGCATGTCGGGCATGGGACAGCCCTCCGTCCCACGTCAGCGGGATGGAGGGCTGCTCCGGCAGATCTGTCGACGGCGTCAGCGGTCCTCAGCAGGACGAGGACGCCGACAGAGCCTGTCCTCGGCACGGCACGCGTGACGTGGCCGCCTCAGAACAGGTCAGGATGTTCAGAGGTTCTTCAGCTCGTCCGGCAGGTAGTCCGCCATGGAGTTGGACAGCGGCTGGGCGTCCTGCTTCTCCGTGGAGACACGCTCCTGGTTCTTCCGGGCGCGGCGGGTCGGGGTGCCCTTCGGCTCCGCCTCCGCGGCCTCCACAGCGGCCTCAGCGGCCTCCTGCTTCTTCACCTCGGCCTTGGTCTTCAACGGGCCGATGACCATCACCATGTGACGGCCGTCCTGGCGCGGGGAGGACTCGACCGAACCCAGATCCTCCACGTCCTCGGAGAAGCGCTGAAGGAGCCGCACGCCCATCTCAGGGCGCTGCTGCTCACGACCACGGAACTGGATCATGGCCTTGACCTTGTCACCGGCGGCGAGGAACCGACGGGCACGGCCGACCTTGGTCTCATAGTCGTGATCATCGATCTTGAGGCGGAAACGCACCTCTTTGAGAATGGTGGTGGTCTGGTTCTTCCGAGACTCACGAGCCTTGACGGCAGCCTCGTACTTCCACTTGCCGAAGTCCATCAGCTTGCAGACGGGAGGCTTCGCGCTGGGCGCGACCTCGACCAGGTCCAGACCCGCCTCGGAGGCCAGCCTCTGGGCGTCCTCGATCCTGACGATGCCGACCTGCTCCCCCTGCGGGCCGACGAGGCGGACTTCCGGAACTCGGATCCGTTCATTGATACGTGGTTCGCTGATCTGTCTAGCTCCTGTTGTGATGACGATGGCGAGTGGGCGTCGTCGGCATAGAGCCCCGCATGCGGGGTGCGAGATGACGCCCGCTTCGGCGCTCAGTGCACGCGTCGCGCGCACACCGAGACATATGACAAGCTTACCAGCATGCAGAGTGAGCAGAAGAACCACCCCGACGCCGACTCCCCCACCGAGGCGCCGGAGGCCGAGGACGTGAAACAGGCCGTGGACCAGCAGGCCCGGGACATCGCCGAGGTTCCGGCCGTGGAGCTGATCAACACCGTGGCGGTGCACCTGATGAGTGCCGCCGCCGTGAAGACCGGCCTGGCCGACGACCCGGAGGCGGAGGCCCTGAAGGACCTCGACGAGGCGCGGAAGCTGATCACCGCACTGGCCGGCCTGATCACCGCCGCGGCTCCCGAGGTGGGATCCACCCACGCCGCTCCCCTGCGCGACGGGCTGCGCTCCCTGCAGCTTGCGTTCCGGGAGGAGTCCCTGGTACCAGACGCCCCGGGCAAGGGCCCGGGCGAGAAGTGGACCGGCCCGGTCAACTGACCACTCGGCCCGCCGGCCGGCTCAGGACGTGGCGTCGAGCCAGTCCCGAGTCGGCTGGACGAAGGCCAGCAGCATCGCCAGCGCCGCAGGGACGACGAAGAGCAGTCCCACCTGCCACAGACCCCCGGCGAAGAAGCTGAACGAGAGCACCACGATCAGCAGCTGGAGGACCATCGCCGGCGTGCGCGCTCCGGCCGCCCCCATGAAGATGCGGAAGCCCAGCAGGATCAGGATGGCGCCGAAGAGCAGGTAGAGCACCAGCATGGCGATCATCCCCACCGTGTCGAGCACGGCGGACTCCGAGACGACGAATGAGGCGACGGTGTTGATGCCCAGGGCCAGCCCCTGCATCAACAGGATCAGAAAGATCACCCATACCGGCCAGGGGCGCGGGCGAGCCTGCGTGAACCGGCGCGGCCCCTGCGGGGCGTTGAAGTCCGGCTGGGGCGAGTCACGGGGCGAGTCCTTCTCGGGCATGCCCCCATTGAATCACCCTTCACTCAGCGCCGACCTCGACGCCTCGTGCCCGCCGCCGCGCCGCTCAGCCCTCTGGGACTTCACCGCGGCGCGAGGCACCCCACCCCGGGACGCCGATGCGAGGACCAACACCTCCGGATCCGCTCAGATCCACCTTTCTGCTGTGATCAATCCCACAGGGTTTCCGGCGCATTTCCGCCCTGCGAAGTCTTGTTTGCATCCCGTTAACGTGTCAGCCTTGAGCACGTACTTATTCGGGTCTGGCAGTCCTGTGACCCTGTCGGCGCAGATGCGCCGTCGCGGTCATCGTCCCGCACCGACAACTGAACTTCTGCCTCCCGGAGGCGGCACCGACTCCCCGGAGGCTTCCCTGCCTCGGGTCGAGGAAATGCCGCAGCACCCACCCGAGCAACAGCGGCCCGCAGCGGTCGCAAGGAGTAGTGATCCCCATGGATTGGCGCAGTCGAGCCACCTGCCTGGACAAGGACCCCGAGCTCTTCTTCCCCGTCGGCAACACCGGCCCAGCCCTGTTGCAGATCGAGGAGGCTAAGAGCGTCTGCCGCCGGTGCCCTGTGATGGACACCTGCCTCCAGTGGGCTCTGGAGACCGGTCAGGACGCCGGTGTCTGGGGTGGCATGAGCGAAGATGAGCGGCGGGCTCTCAAACGTCGTGCAGCCCGCGCACGCCGCGCATCATAGGCGACTGAGCCGGTTCCGGGGACGTCTGACCGGTCCTGACCTCGCGTCACGGCACCGCCTCGCCCCACCGGCCCACTGACTTCACGATGGCTGGTCAACGCCACACGGCGCGGGCCAGCCATCGTCGTGTCAGGCTGCCGGGGTGACGTCAGTGCTGGGTCCCCAGAATGGGGGCCCGGAGCATGACCTGTGTGCCAGACGGCTCGCCGTCGGGTCCCTGGCCCGGGCTCCATTCGATCACCCCGGAGAGCTCACCCCGTACCAGGGTTTTGACGATCTGCAGTCCGAGGCCCGGTTCCCAACCCTCTGCGGGCAGGCCGACTCCGTCATCGACAATCTCGAGCTCCAGCCGTTCCCGTCCGGCCGCATCCGCGGAACGCCTCACCGACATCTGCACCACGAGCTTCCGACCGGCCGGATCTGGTCCGAAACCATGCTCCACCGCGTTGGCCACGACCTCGGTGATCACCAGTGCCAACGGGGTGACCATGTCCGGTGACAGCTGACCGAAGCTGCCCGTCAGGCGTGTCTCCACTCGACGCTCCGACTGTGCCATCTCCGCGGCCAGGCGGAGCTGCCGACGCATGAGCTCGTCGACGTCGACGCTCTCCTCCAACCCTTTGGAGAGCGAATCATGGACCATGGCGATGGTCTCCACCCGGCGCATCGCCCGGCGCAGCCCTTCCCGTCCCTCCTGCGAGTCCATCCTGCGCGACTGCATGCGCAGCAGAGCCGAGACGGTCTGGAGGTTGTTCTTCACCCGGTGGTGGATCTCCTTGATCGTCGCATCCTTGCTCATCAGCTGCCGGTCACGACGACGCAGCTCCGTCACATCGCGGCACAGCACCAGCGCCGCGAACCGCTCGCCCTCCTTGTACAGGGGGATGGAACGCAGCGTCACCGCTGCGCCGTGGGCCTCGAGCTCCGCGCGCATGGCACGCCTGCCGGTGAGCAGCAGCGGCCGAGTCTCATCGACCACACCACCGGCGGCGCGCTCCAGCTCGGCACCGATACCCGCCAGAGAACGCCCCTCCAACGAGTCGGCCACCCCCAGCCGGGACAGCGCGGAGACGGCGTTCGGGCTGGCGAACGTGATCTTGCCCTCCACGTCCAGGCGCAGCAGCCCGTCCCCCACGCGCGGGGCGCCGCCGTAGGCGCTGAACTCCACATGGGTCTCCGGCCAGCGACCCTCACGGACCATGACCAGCAGGTCCGAGGCACAGCGCCGGTAGGTCAGCTCAAGCCGGGAGGGGGTCCGCAGTGTGGTGACCGAGAAGTGCAGGGTCATCACCGCCAGAGTCCTGCCTCCGCGGATCAGCGGGATCGCGGTCACACGCATCCGCGCGGGCGCAGGACGCCCCTCGTCCGAGGAGTTCGTCTCCACCTGGTAGCGCCAGGCCCGCTCCACCATGGGTTTGAGGTCCGCACGGATCCTGTCCCCGACGACGTCGCGGTGCACCACCGTCTGAGTGGTGGAGGGCCGCGCCTGGGCCAGTGCGATGTAGGAACGGCCCTCCGCCGTGACGAAACCCTCTGCGGTGTGGGGGAACCACAGCACCAGATCCGAGAAGGCCAGGTCCGAGAGCATCTGCCAGTCGGCCACCAGCGCGTGCAGCCAGTCGGCGTCACCCGGATGAAGATGCGGGTGACGGATCAGCGGATCCTCGAAGACGGCCACAGCTCAGCCTCCGATGAGACCGCGGAGATGCCGCAGCAGCACCGTCAGCGAGGCGATGTTGTCGGTCTTGAGCTGATCGACCTCCGCCACCAGCCGCTCCGCCCGACTGATCTTCGTCTCGTTCTCCCGCCGCCAGGCAGCCATGCGCTCGTCCGCAGATCCCGGCTCGGTCCGCTCCAACACTGAAGAGGTCACGTCCCGGATCGCGTGATACAACTCGTCGCGCTGGGCTCCGCGCGCCAGGGCCTGCCACTTGTCCTTCCGCGGCAGCCCGGTGATGCGTTCCAGCAGCGAGTCCGCGCTGAACTCCTCGTAGACCTTGTAGTAGATCGCGGCGACCTCGGTCGAGTCGACCCCGTGCTCCCGAGCCAGGTCCGCGACGTCGAGCAGCGAGAACGTCTCGAAGAGCTCGGCGACCCATCCGGCCAGGTCCTCCGGCATTCCGGCGGAGACCACCTCGGCCTTCTTCTCCACCACCCGAAGGTGGTCCTCGCCGCGCAGGTGCTCGGAGAGGTGGCCGTAGAGCGGGCGGATGTGCTCGGCGAGGAGCTCCACGTCCTCCTGCACGGAGGTTCCGCGCGGAGCATGGTTCACGCACCAGCGCACCGCCCGGTCCAGGAGCCGGCGCATGTCCAGGTAGGTCAGCGCCCACTCTTCCCGAGGGAAGCTCACCGGCAGGCTCCGCATCGCGGCGTCGAACTCGTCGAGACGGAAGAGCTCCCGCACCGTGGCGAAGGCACGCACCACCTGCGCCTCCGAGGCGAAGGTCTCCTCCATCGCGCGGAAGACGAACGTGGCTCCGCCCATGTTGATCACATCGTTGGCCAGCACGTTGGCGATGATCTCTCGATGAAGCGGGTGCCGCGGCAGCTCCGAGGCGAAGCGCGAGGTGATCTGTTGGGGGAAGTAGTCCTCCAGCAGAGAGGAGAACCAGTCATCATCTGGCAGCTCTGAGGCGACCAGGGCGCCCTTGAGCTGGATCTTCGCGTACGCCACGAGCACCGCCAGCTCCGGAGAGGTCAGCGGCTTGGCCGCGTCACGGCGCTCCTCCAGCTGCAGGTCGGTGGGCAGCACCTCCAGCTCGCGGTCCAGTCCTGCGGAGTCTTCGAGCCAGCCCATGAGCCGCTGGAAGCTGGGGGACCAGTCCCCCATCCGGTGGCGGTCCGTCATCAGCAGGATGTTCTGGTCCCGGTTGGTCTTCAGCACCAGCTCGGAGACGTCGTCGGTCATCTCGCGCAGCAGCTCGGTGCGTTCCTCCGACTGCAGGTGTCCCGAGGAGATCAGCTGGTCCACCAGGATCTTGATGTTGACCTCGTGGTCGGAGCAGTCGACGCCGGCAGAGTTGTCGATCGCATCAGTGTTGAGCCGGACACCCCCCTGGGCGGCCTCGACACGGCCGGCCTGGGTGAGCCCCAGGTTGCCACCCTCACCGACGACACGCACACGCAGCTCCCGACCATCAACGCGGATGCCGTTGTTGGCCCGGTCCCCGACCTCATCGTGGGTCTCCTGCGAGGCCTTGACGTAGGTGCCGATGCCCCCGTTGTAGAGGAGATCAACCGGTGCCTTCAGCAGCGCGTTGAGGAGCTCCGGCGGGGTCATGACCTCGACCTCGGCAGGAAGGTCGAAGCGGCGTCGCATCGGCTCGGTGATGGTGATGGTCTTCGCGGTCCGGGAGAACACCCCGCCGCCGTCGGAGATCAGCTCCTGGTCATAGGCGTCCCAGCCGGAGCGCCGGGCGGCGAAGAGCCGACTCCGCTCCTGGAAGGAAGCGGCGGAATCCGGGTCGGGGTCGATGAAGATGTGCAGGTGGTTGAACGCGGCGACCAGCCGGATGTGCTCGGAGAGCAGCATCCCGTTGCCGAAGACGTCGCCGGACATGTCACCGATGCCGATGACGGTGAAGTCCTCGGTCTGCGTGTCGTGACCCAGCTCGGAGAAATGCGTCTTGACCGACTCCCAGGCGCCGCGTGCGGTGATGCCCATGGCCTTGTGGTCATAGCCCACCGATCCGCCGGAGGCGAAGGCGTCCCCCAGCCAGTGCCCATACTCCGCAGAGACCTCGTTCGCGGTGTCGGAGAAGGTGGCGGTGCCCTTGTCGGCCGCGACCACCAGGTACGCGTCGTCGCCGTCGTGGCGGACCACGTCCTCGGGCGGGACGATCTGCATCTGCCCGTCCCGCTCCACCTGGTTGTCCGTGATGTCCAGCAGCGCACGGATGAAGACCTTGTAGGCCTCCCGGCCGGCTTCGAACCAGACGCCGCGGTCCTCGGCCGGATCCGGGAGCTGCTTCGCGTAGAAGCCGCCCTTCGCTCCGGAGGGGACGATGACTGCGTTCTTCACCATCTGTGCCTTCACCAGGCCAAGGACCTCGGTGCGGAAGTCCTCCTGACGGTCGGACCAGCGCAGCCCGCCGCGGGCGACCTTGTCGAAACGCAGGTGCACACCTTCGACCTCGGGAGAGTACACCCAGATCTCATGGGCGGGACGCGGCTGCGGTGCCGAGTCGATGCTGCCGGGGGTGAGCTTCATCGACAGCCAGTTCCGCCCCTGGTAGGCGTTGGTGCGCTGTGTGGAGTCGATCAGGTTCAGCAGGGTGGAGAGCACACGATCGGCGTCCAGGGTGCGCACGGTCTCGAGGGTCTGGACCACCCGCTGCCGGGTCTCGGCCATCAGCTCGTGCCGGTCGCCCTCCAGGTGGGGGGCGAACCGCGCCTCGAAGTAGGCCACCAGCGCCACCGACACCTCGGGGTTCTGCAGCAGCGCCTCGGCCAGGAACGCGTAGGAATGGGCGGACCCCAGCTGGCGCATGTACTTCGCATACGCCCGCAGCACGGTGACCTTGCGGATGGACAGCCCCAGGCGCAGCACCAGTCGGGAGAAGATGTCCGACTCGGCGGTGCCCACCAGCACGTGGCTGTAGGCCTCCTTGAGCAGGTCGATCGTGGTGTGCGGATCGACGCCGGTCGGGTAGCACAGACCGAGATCGTAGAGGTAGAAGTTCGTGCCGTCTTCACAGGTGAGCGTGTACGAACGCTCGTCCAGGATCGAGAGGCCAAAGTCATCGACGGTCGGCAGGGTGTCGGTCAGCGTCTTGGGCTCGGTGAGGTAGAGCTTCAGCCGCATATGCGCGGGATCATCGCCGCGCGGCGGGTAGAACTGCATGCGCGGTCCGTCCTGCGGATGGCGCTCCAGGGTCTCGAACTGCGTGATGTCGGCCAGCGCGTCGGAGACTTCGTAGAGCACCCGGTAGTCCTCCGGGAACGCCTCGCCCCAGCGGCGGGCCACGTCCTCAGCCCGTCGGCCGGAATACCGTTCAGCGGCCTCCTGGGAGATCCCCTCCGACCAGGACCGCACTGCCCCGGCCAGACGCCGCTCCAGCTCGTCGACGCCCACCTGCAGCTCCGCGGCGTCCTCCCCCAGGCGAAGCCGGAAGAAGACCCGGGCCAGCACCGACTCGGTGAGCCACACCGTAAAGTCGATGGACTCGGCATCGATATGGCGCAGCAGCTCCTGCTCCACGCGCTGACGCACTGCCGTGTTGTAGCGGTCCCTGGGCAGGAAGAGCAGGGCCGTCATGAACCGCCCGTAGTGATCCTCGCGCAGGAACAGCTTCACCCGACGGCGCTCCTGCAGCTGCAGGATCTGCCAGGCGGTCTCCTCGATCTCCTCGATGTCCATCTGCAGCAGCTCATTGCGCGGATAGGTCTCGAGGATCTGCATCAGGTCCGACCCCGAATGCGAGTTCGGGCTGAAGCCCGACCGGTCCAGCAGCTGGCGCGCCCGCGACCGCAGCAGCGGGATGTTCTGGATGGACTGGGTGTAGGCACGCTGGCTGAACAGGCCGACGAAGCGACGCTCGCCGCGCACAGTGCCGTCGGGACCGAAGGTCTTCACCGCGACGTAGTCCATGTAGGTGCGGCGCCGCACCGTGGAGCGGGAGTTGGCCTTGGTGATCACGAGCGCACGACGCTCTCGGGCCCGAGCCCGGCCCGCCTCGGAGAGCTCGGTGGTGCGGTGCAGGGTGCCCTTCCCACGGTTGTGCGTGAGGATGCCCAGTCCGGTCTCGATCACCGGCTCCAGGTGCACCGAGCCGTCGGTGTGCTCGTCGAGCTCGTATTCGCGATAGCCCAGGAACAGGAAGTTGCCGTCGGCCATCCAGTCGAGCAGGTCAGCAGACTCCTGGGACTCATGGAGCCCTTCGGCCTCGCGCAGCAGCCCGGCGGCGCCACGGGCCTTGCCGATCATGCGGTTCTGGTCGCGGTGGCTGACCTTGACGTCGTCGACCACGCTGTAGAGGCCCTTCACCAGGGATTCCGCCCGCTCGGCGGGCAGCACTCGATCCAGCTCCACGGCGATCCAGGACTCGACGTCAGTGTGCTGATCGGGGTCAGCCAGCACGGAGAGGTCCGGCAGGGTCTGGGTGTCTCCGGAGGACAGCCCTCGCTGAGGTGCGGGGACGGAGCGCACGCCGAGCACCTCACGGCCCTCCAGGCTCCGGCTGACCAGGAAGATCGGATGGACCACCAGAGACATGGCGTGGCCCTGGCGAGAGATCTCCGCGGTGACGGAGTCGACGAGATGAGGCATGTCATCAGTCACGACCAGGGCGATGCTGCGCCCCCCGACGGTGACGACGTCGGCCTGGGGCGAGGAGTCCGTACGACGCCGGGCGACCTCCAGGTGGCGGGTCACCCGCTCTCGCTGATGCTCCGAGCTGACGGACCACAGATCCTCTGGAGCGATATGCGCGTAATACGCACTCTCCAGGTTCTTGAGATCAGCGTCATCACGGGTCCAGAGGGACTTCTCACCGGCCATGTGCACTCACTCTTTCTGGGTCTTCGATGCCCCATCCATGGGCCGGACCACGGTGTCCGGCCTTGCTGTGCCAGCCTATCGTCTCAGACGCCTCCGACGACGCGTCGGCAGATCAGCCCCGGCGAGTTCCGCCACAGCGCGTCGCAGGGCCGACTGGGGCGCCGACTCAGCGAGCACACGGCCGGTGAGCAGGGCATCGTCGCAGGCAGCACGGTCCCAGGGCAGGAAGATCTCCAGAGGCTCCTCGGAGCCGAATCGTCTCCAGGCCTCACGGAGCTGGTCCTCTGGGGCTCGCCCCACTGCCTCGCGCCGGGTCTGGTTGATCAGCACCAGAGGCCGGGGCGCCTGGGGCACGTTGAGCCGCAGATCGTCCAGCCCCTTGATCAGCCGGGGGAAGGAGACGGGATCCGGTGCTCCGACGGCCAGCAGCGTGTGCGCCTCCTCCACTGCGACGACGGTGGCGGCGTTCCGCTGCGGGGCACGGGTGTCGAACGTCAGCTCCTCGTCCTGCTCGGTGGGTGCTGCCACATCGACGATCACATGGTCGAAGTCCCTGTCAGCGAGCTGCAGCACCTGGCGCAGGGCCCCTTCGCGCAGCTCGGGCCAGCGGTCGGCTCGCGGGAGCCCGGTGAGCATACGCAGACGGCTGCCGCTGATGTCCACCACCGTGGCCGCCCGGCGCAGACGCGCAGAGTCCAGCCGACCCAGGTCGGCCTGCCGACATGCCTGCGCCAGACCGGCGGATTCCTCCAGCAGTCCCAGATGGGCGGCCACGGAGGAGGCCACCGTGTCGGCATCGATGAGCAGCACGTGCGCGCCGGTGAGCGCCAGCTCGGCGGCGAGGTTCACCGCCAGTGTGGTGCGGCCTGGGCTGCCGGGAGCACCCCACACGGTGGTGATCCCGGCGATCCTGGTCTCCCCCGGTGCGATCGGGCGAACGTCGGCACGGCTCACCGACGAGTCGTCGGATTCGAGCTCTGCATCCCTGTCTGCATCCTGGTCTGCATCCCCGTCTGCATCGTGCTCTGAGCCCCCGTCAGCGTCCCGGTCAGAGCCCCAGTCAGGAACGTCCGAAAGGTCCGGAGACTCCTGCTGCCCGGTCGATCGAAGCAGGTCGGCCAGTTCGTCGTCCAGCGGATCGGCACCTGCGGCCGGTGGACCAGCATCGGAGTCGGAGACAGCCTGGGGATCGGCTGCCGGCAGGACCCCGGCGCAGTCCCCAGATGCCACCCCGGGGACTGACTCCACCGTCAGCTCATCGGGCACCGGGCGCCCACGGAGGGCATCGACCAGGACTTCGACGTCGACGTCGTCGGGAAGTGCCAGCGCGCCCAGATTCCTCAGGCGCGTGCGCTCCACGGCGACGTCGGAGACCACGACGACGACGATCCCGGGCTCGGTGAGCTCGGTGAGCAGCGAACCGGTGAGCGCATCCGTCTGCCCGATGATCAGCGCGGCGTCTGCCCAGCCCGCACGTGCCGCCGCCATGAGCTCAGCAAGGTCAGCACAGCGGCGGTCGATCGTGACTGGTCCATGGATTCGCTCCACCGCAGCGATATGGTCGTGATGGAGATGACCAGCTGTGATGACCGAGCAGCGTCTCACGAGCCCTCCCCGTCGCGCTCGAGGTCCCCTTCGGCGTCCTGGTCGGAGGAGTGCTCCAGGTCGTCGTCGGTGTCCTCGTCGGAACTCTCCTCGGCATCGCGGGGGGCCTCCGCACCGGCGGGCACCAGCGACAGGGTCGCGGCGGAGCTGCGCGCGGCCAAGACGCTGGGCAGGTCCTCCGGATCGACCAGCAGCTCCACCGTGACCGCGGACTGGGCTCCGAAGGTTGAGGTGGACTCGGTGACCGCGGAGACCTCGGCGGTCTCCACGATCTGTTCCACCGGAGTCTCGGCGTCCGCGCCGACCGTCCCGCCGAAGGCCGCCCAGAGATCCACGGTGCGGCCGGGCTCCACCGCCCGGGCCAGCGCCTCGTCGACCTCCAGGGTGACGGCCTGGCGACCCAGCGGATCCGTGGTGCCCACTGCCCGCAGCGGGACCAGCTCCCCCTCGTCCACAACCGTGACGAACTGCAGGTCCGACCGCGGTTCGCGCTCAGCGCTGAGGTAGAGCTCGGCGACCTCGTCGAGCCGCACGTCCACCACACGCAGGTTCGCGATGTCGACGGGCTCCCCCACGGCCAGGGTGCGATCGGCCGCATAGACGGGGACGGTGCGGTCTTGCGCGGCGACCAGGGCCACGACTCCGGCCACCGAGGCGACTACGATCAGCACCCCGACGATGAGGCGGGGGTCCTTCCAGCTCGGTCGCCGCAGTCGCTCGGCAGTGTCCTCAGTGGCGCGTGCCGCCGTCGCTGCGTCGTGCGTCTCAGCCGTCATGCATACCCCTCGATGTCCGTTCCGTGCGTGAGATGCCCGGGGTGTCCCCCTCAGGACCACCCCGACACCGCATCAGAGTAACCGACAGGCCAGGCCTGCGTCGTTGCTTGACGCAACCTGTGGACAATGCCACCAGCTGTGGACAAACAGCTCCGAATCGTCTCCGCTGTGAGAGAATCGGCCCTATTGGGACTGCAATGCACTGAACCCTATGACTGCCTGGACCTCGGCCCCGATCACGTGCTCGTGGCATCCAGCAGGTCGAGCAGACCGACCAGACCGACCGGAGGGAATCGATGCGGCGCTTCCTCACGTTGCCCGACGTCGCCGAAGTGCTGAACATCTCGATGGACCAGGCACGCAGCCTGGTGCGCAGCGGCGACCTCGAGGCCATCCAGGTCGGCGGCCGCGGACAGTGGCGGATCGAAGAGGCGAAGCTGGACGAGTACATCGAACGCCAGTACGAAGTCCAGCGCCAGGCGCGCCGCGAGCGCGGACGCACCACCCACTCGTCATCCCAGCCCTCATCCTGAAGCACACTCCAGCACCCGCCGCCGACCTGGACGCTGCCTCCGCTGATCAGCTGGGCGGATGCGCTTCGGCCCTGATCTCCGTCATCGCGGCGAACGGCACCGTGCGCACGCCCTGAGCACGACGCAGGCGCGGGACCTCTCCGGCGATGGTTCGGGCGACCTCGCAGTGGTCGCGCCCCACGTTCACCAGCAGCCCGTGGACGAGGACCCCGCCCTCGGCGCCACGGATCTCGACGACGGCACGGTCCCGCGTCATTCCCCTCAGGACCATAGAGAGCCCCATCCGCCGGCGCACATGACTGTGCTCATGCGCCGCGCGCCGCAGCAGCCCCTCCACCGACTGCACGGCCTGCAGCGGCACGACGATGCCCTGATGCCCCTCGCTGCCGGCGATCCAGTCCTCCCCCACGGCGTCCAGGCGCATCTCCACAAGGCGCTCCCCCGGAAGGGCCACGGTCACCATCGCCCCGATCTGCGCACGCAGACGGTCCACCAGGCCCACCGCCGCCTGCTCGAAGCGCGTGGCCTCCGCGATGTCCCGCTCGAGCTCAGCCGAAGCCTCGGCATCCCACCGAGCCTCCATGTCCGCGAACAATGCCTCCCACCGCATCCCGACCCCTCTCGCCTCTGATCCTCGACATCCTGCCAGCCGCCGCGGCAACACACTACCCAATCACCACTCATCCGTGTAGCATCCAATACTAGCAAATCACATCAAATCGCATCATCACATGATGAATAGCTTCATCCACACATCTTGCGGCGCACGCCGCAGCCCACGAGGTCCCAAACTCAGGGGCGTCGTCGAGCAGACATCAGGAGGGGCCATGAGCACGACCACACCGGAACGGCGACGGGATCGACGGCGTGGAAGGGGGAATCCCACAGACCGGGCGACCCGGCGACAGCCGACGCGGAGCTCCGCAGTCTCGCCCCGGACCGCCCGATCGCGCACCATCCGCCGAGACCCCGGCCTCGACGTGCCGCAGCCGGCCGATCAGCGGCAGGACGCAGTGCTGTCCCTGCTGAGCATCGCCGTCGGGCCGGTGCTGCTCATCTGCGGTGCCGCCATCCTGGACGTGCCCGTCGGTTCCCTGCTCTCCTCAGCGGCACCATCAGTGGTGCAGGAGCACCTCCCCCGGCTCGACTCCGGGCTGCGCGAGGCCGAACACGTCGTCGGCCTCGGTGCCGCCGGCCTGGGCCTTCTGCTGAGTGCGGCCGCGCTTCTCGGTGCCGTCGCGTCGACGATCCTCGTGATCCTGGCGCGTCTCGGACGGCTCGATGCCGGCCCGGCGCGGAACATCTTGGAACGCCTGTCCCCGGGGTTCATGAGGCGCACAGTGGTGCTCACCCTGGCCGCGCAGCTGGCGGTGACCGGCGCAGGTGCGGTGACGACGCTGCACCACCACTCCACTCCGAGCGGCACTGGGGGATCCAGCTCGATCAGCTCGATCAGCACCGACGACCGAGCCGTGGAGGAGACACGATCTGCAGCCTCGGGTCCGGCGGACCTGCTGCTGCCCCTCTCCGCCGCCGAGGATCCCCCGGACGAGACCGCCCAGAGCGCAACGCCTGGGCCCGGCCCAGTCGAGGAGCACCCGCCTGCCGCCGAGGAGGACCCGATGAGCCCGCTGTTCACCCCAGACCCGCCCGCACCCGAGGCGGACCGCCATCAGGGCGCAGAGACCCGTGAGCGGTCCGACGCGGAGGTGACCGTCCGCGCCGGGGACAGCCTGTGGGACATCGCTGCCGAGCAGCTGGGCCCTCAGGCCACGGACTGGGAGATCGCCGAGCTCTGGCCCCAGTGGTACGAGGCGAATCGAGAGGCTATCGGCGGTGACCCCGGCCATCTGCTGCCCGGCACGGTGCTGACTCCACCGGAGCACGATCAGTCCGCGTGACGTCCGCCTGCGGGCTCCACCGACATGCCCGCATCACCCCACCCCGCTGCACCGCAGCGAAGAGAGGACCTGAGCATGACCGCCCCCATCCCAGAGCAGCACCTGGAGGCCACCGCGCAGTCAGCGAGCCGAGAGCAGACCGGCGCGCAGACCACCACTCGGATCGACTCTCTGGAACCGCTGATCAGGCTGGACGCCAGGGTGCGCCGAGATCCCGAGGCCAGCTGGACGAGACCTCCGATGCGACGTCCGAACACCTTCCGCCTGCAGCGGGAGGACGAGGTGCAGCGACTGATGAACCGCGCGGGCTCCGACGGCGTCTCGGTGAACGCCACGGCCGGAGGGGATCGCCGACGGCCCACAGAACTGGCCTCACTGCGCGAGGAACGAAGACAGGTCATCGCAGTGTCCCGGCTCATCTGCCAGGCCGCGATGGAGACGCTGGCCGGGGTACGACCGGTCCAGCAGCTGCGCCGCTGGCTCGATCCCCTCGTCTACGCCAAGGTGCAGGAACGCAGCGTGCTGCTCGAGCACACACGGCGACTGACCCGCGGCCACGAGAACCCCTCTCGAGAGACGACGACGCCCCCACGCCTCAGCCTGCGTCGCATCCGGACCCACTCCGTCGAGGCAGGGGTATGGGAGGTCTCGGTGATCTTCAGCGAGGAGACCCGCACCCGGGCCTGCGCGATGCGAGTGGAGGCGCACCGAGGCAGGTGGCGGGCCGTCGCCCTCGAGCTGGGCTGACACCGCCCCGACCCGCCGGTGAGGCGACGAGCCGCTGCCGGGATCAGCCGGTGCTGCGGGACTCGGTCTGCTTGCCGCCGGTCTCGGTCGGGGCTGTGAAGTTGAGCTTCACCTTGGGCTGCTCGTCCTTGAGACCCGGCACGCTGACCTCCTTGCCCGCTGCTGCCACACGGCCTTCCTTCACACCGGGCAGGCTGGTGGTCTTGGCACGGGCCGCCGCTGAGGTCACCTCAGCGTTGAAGAGGTAGCGCACGGAGTCCTCGCGAATGGAGTCGGCCATGGTCTGGAACAGCAGGTAGCCCTCACGCTGATACTCCACCAACGGGTCGCGCTGAGCCATCGAGCGCAGACCGATGCCGGACTTCAGATAGTCCATCTCGTAGAGGTGCTCCTGCCACTTCTCATCGATCACCGAGAGCAGGACCCGGCGCTCGAGCTGGCGCATGGCTTCCTCGCCGAGCTCCTCCTCCTTGTTCTCATAGGCGATCTTGGCATCAGAGACGATCTCGCGCTTGAGCATCTTCACGGTGATCTGATCGATGCCACCGGCCTCCTCGACGATGTCCGCGACCTCCAGCGAGATCGGGTACAACGTCTCCAGCTCCTCCCAGAGGCCCTCCAGGTCCCAGTCCTCGGAAGAGCTCGACGAGGTCCTCTCGTCGATCATCAGGCCGATCGCATCTTCGATGAAGTGCTGGACCTTCTCGTGGACGTCGTCGCCCTCGAGGATGCGGCGACGATCAGAGTAGATCGCCTCGCGCTGCCGGTTCATCACATCGTCGTACTTCAGGACGTTCTTGCGGATCTCGGTGTTCTGACCCTCACGCTGCTGCTGGGCGTTGGCGATCGCGCCGGAGACGAACTTGTGCTCGACCGGGATCTGCTCATCCATGGCCTTGGAGTTCATGATCCGCTGGGCTGCGGCCTGGTTGAACAGGCGCATCAGGTCATCGGTGAGCGAGATGTAGAAGCGCGACTCACCGGGGTCGCCCTGACGTCCGGAACGACCGCGCAGCTGGTTGTCGATGCGCCGGGACTGGTGGCGCTCGGTGCCGAGCACGTAGAGTCCGCCACGCTCACGGACCTCGTCGCCGTCCTTCTCGGCCTCGTCCTTGGCCGTGGTGAACACATCGTCCCACTTGGCCTCGTACTCCTCGGCATCCTCCGCCGGGTCCAGCCCGAGCTTCTCCATCTCGTGGACGGCGTTGAACTCCGCGTTGCCGCCGAGCATGATGTCAGTGCCTCGGCCGGCCATGTTGGTGGCCACGGTGACGGCGCCCTTGCGGCCGGCCTGCGCGACGATGGCCGCCTCATGCTCGTGGTTCTTCGCGTTGAGGACCTCATGGCGGATGCCGGCCTTGGCCAGCAGCTTGGAGAGGTACTCGGACTTCTCCACCGACTCGGTGCCGACGAGCACCGGCTGGCCCTTCTCGTGCCGCTCCACGATGTCCTGGAGCACCGCGTCGAACTTCACGACCTCGTTCTTGTAGACCAGGTCATTGTGGTCGACGCGCTGGCGGGGCCTGTTCGGCGGGATCGGCACCACGCCCAGACCATAGGTGGACATGAACTCGGCAGCTTCGGTCTCGGCCGTGCCGGTCATGCCGGAGATCTTCTCGTATCCACGGAAGTAGTTCTGCAGAGTGACGGTGGCGCGGGTCTGATTCTCCGCCTTGATCCGCACCTCCTCCTTGGCCTCGATGGCCTGGTGCAGGCCTTCGTTGTAGCGCCGGCCCTTGAGCATGCGGCCGGTGTGCTCGTCGACGATGTGGACCTCGTTCTTGACGACCACGTAGTCGGTGTCGCGCTTGTAGAGCTCCTTGGCGCGGATCGCATTGTTGAGGTACTGGATCAGCGTCGTGTTCTGGGTCTCGTAGAGGTTCTCGATGCCTAGGTAGTCCTCGACCTTGTCGATGCCGGGCTCGAGCACCCCCACCGTGCGCTTCTTCTCGTCGACCTCGTAGTCCTCGTCCTTGTGGAGCTTCTTCACCAGGGTCGCGAAGTCGGTGTACCAGCGGGAGATGTCCCCGGAGGCCGCCCCGGAGATGATCAGCGGGGTCCGGGCCTCATCGATGAGGATGGAGTCGATCTCGTCGATGATCGCGTAGTGGTGCTCGCGCTGGACCAGGTCGTCCAGCGACTGGGCCATGTTGTCCCGGAGGAAGTCGAAGCCGAACTCGTTGTTCGTGCCATAGGTGATGTCCGCGGCGTAGGCTTCACGGCGCTGGGCCGGCTTGAGATCATTGGTGATCGTCCCGGTGGTCATCCCGAGGAAGCGGAAGACACGTCCCATCAGGTCCGACTGGTACTTCGCCAGGTAGTCGTTGACGGTGACGACGTGGACGCCCTTACCCGAGAGCGCGTTGAGGTAGGCCGGCGCCGTGGCGACCAGCGTCTTGCCCTCACCGGTGCCCATCTCTGCGATGTTGCCCAGGTGCAGGGCCGCGCCACCCATGAGCTGGACGTCGTAGTGACGCTGGCCCAAGGTGCGGTCGGCGGCCTCGCGCACTGCGGCGAAGGCCTCGGGCAGCAGCGAGTTCAGCGACTCGCCGTCGCGGTGGCGCTCCTTGAAGCGCTCGGTCTCCGCACGCAGCTCAGCGTCGGAGAGCTCTTTGAACTCGTCCTCCAAGAGATTGACGGCGTCGGCGTAGGCGCCAAGCGTCTTGAGGATCTTCTTGTCCCCGGTCTTGAGGATTCGTTCGAGCAGAGTAGGCACGGCCGGTTCTCCATCAGGTGTGTATCGGTCCTCGGCTGCGCTGACGGTGCCGGGATGTGTCCCGGGCCACCTGCACGGAGCCGCTTGCCAGTCTACGCGCTGAGGCTGGACGGTGCCTAAAGGACCACGACGCGCGACGATCTTCGGTGCGGATGCCGCAGTCTCGGCACGGGCATGACGGCGGGGCCCGGACATGATGTCCGAGCCCCGCACGTCACGGTCAGACGGTCAGATGCGGCTCGTCGTCCCGCATGTCATGTGCCCGTCCGGGCACCGGCTCAGGCCACCCCGACCTTCCGCGGTGTGGTGCCGTTCTCCGGGCGGTAGCTGCGCTCCTCCGTGGTGGGCTCGTCGATCTGCCGCTCGGCGTCCAACGAGATCACTCCGTAGGTCCATCCACGACGCCGATACACCGCCGAGGCCTGTCCGGTCTCATCATCGATGTACAGGTAGAAGTCATGCCCCACCAGCTCCATGGCGTCGACAGCCGCGTCCACGCTCATGGGCTCAGCGGGGAACACCTTGCGACGGATCTTGACCGTCCCGGCGTCGACGTCGTCCTCAGCCGGCGGATGGTCATCCGCAGCCTCTGCGTCCAGGACCTGCTCATAGAGGGGGCGATCCGTGGAGACGGGATCGAGCCCGGCCATCGCGGTGGCGACGTCAGGTGCTCCGTTCCGGGAGGCGTTGTGCGCGCGGGACTTCTTACGGTCACGGACGCGGCGGAGACGCTCGGTCAGCTTGTTGAGCGCGATCTCGAACGCGGCGAACTTGTCCTCGGCCTGAGCCTCCGAACGCACCACTTTGCCCCGACCGATGACGGTCAGCTCCACGGTCAGCGCAGTGTCTGCGCGACGGTGGGCGTTCTCGGAGGCGACTTTGACTTCCAGGCGATGCCCTTTGTCCGCGAGCTGCTCGATCTTGTCGATCTTGTCCTGGACGTGTTCCTTGAAGGCGGAGGGGATCTGGATGTTCCGTCCGGTATAGCTGACCTGAAGGGTCATGGTGTCCTCCTCGTTTCCGATGACAGCACGACGGCCGACCGGGACATGCGTCCCGTCGCCGCTGCGATGGGACCCATCGTGAAGATACCCATACTCCACCCTAGGACGAATCCACTCATTCGTCACGGGCAGATCCGGAACTGGTCCTCGGCGTCGGGCGACACGCCGAGGCGGCCCGTCCGGAGCCCTCCGCCCCCGGGCTCCGACGCCGGGAGGCGGCCAGCACCGCGGCACCGCGCACGACGGCGCCGGCTCCGGCGAGGGCCCTGTGCAGCTCGTGCAGCGTCGCCCCGGTGGTGAGCACGTCGTCCACCAGGATCACCTCGGACCCCGGCAGGATCAGGCGGCCGGCGGCGGTGATCCGCAGCGTACCGCGCAGGGCTCGGCGGCGTGCCCCCATCCCACGGGCCTTCTGCCCGGACCCGGGCAGCAGGGAGCGCAGCGCCGCGGACACGGTGGGAGCCACCAGACCGGAGGCAGGACGCAGGCCGCAGGCGCCGAGCAGATGCTCCACGGGGCGATGGCTGCGACGCAGTCGGGCTGCCGGCGTCGAGGGCGGGCAGACGAGCAGCGGAGCTGACCCCGGGTGCAGCTGCGCGCAGGCTCCGGCCACCGCGCGGTGCAGGGCAGGGGCGAGCACACGGGCCAGTCCGGTCACCTCGTGGTCCTTGTAGGCCAGGACCGTCCGCGCGACCAGCCCCTCATACCGGGACGCGGACACCGCAGGCAACACCACCAGCTCGACACCGTCCTGGTCACCACCGCCCGCCGGGGGCACCAGCGGCAGGGCCAGCGCCTGCTCCTCCGCGCGGAAGGGCAGGCGGGTGAGGTCCCGCAGCAGCTCGCCACAGTCCCCACACAGCACGACGTCCTCACGCCCGCACCCGGCGCACCACACCGGGGAGATGACCCCGGCGACCTCCCGGAGGAGTCGACGGACAGACCAGATCCAGGGTCCACGGGCAGGTCGACGGCTCCGCGGAGAGTGCGGAGAGCCAGCAGCACATGACATAGCTCCAGCCTCACGGGCTCGAGGCAGCAGATCACCTGGCACCGGCACGCTGTGGAGAGGCGGGCGCGCCGTGCCCCCTCATGCCTTCCTGTGGAGGAACAGCTCGCGAGCGTCAGCCGGGGAAGGCGTAGTCCCGGACCTCGACCTCTTCATTGATGTCCCAGCTGTCACCGCTGCGGGAGTTGTACGGCGCATCGACCCGCTCGGCGAACACCGTACGCAGCCCCTCCCCGGCGGAGACGTTCTGCAGACCGAGCAGCGGGCTGCCCAGCGACTGGTTGGAGCCGTTGAGGTTCACCCTCTCGACCTCCACAGCGGAGTCGTCGGAGGTGGACCAGATGACCAGGGCATCCTGCTCCAGCCACCGGACGTCACCGGGTTCTGCCGTGGTCGTCTGCAGTGCGATCGGCTCACCGAGGCCTCGCGGCGTCCCGGAGGAGTCGCGCACGACCCCCGCCAGATAGAGCCGGGACTCGCCGCCGTCGTCGACCACGACCGCGGCCCGGGCACCGTCCTGGGCGATCCGCAGGGACTTCACCTCCAGATCGACCAGCCAGTCTGCGCTGACCTCCAAAGCGGTCTGAGCCAGGGTCTCGTCATAGGCGGCGACGTGCACATGGGCCCCGTCATCCTCGTTGCTGGCGCTCCAGGTCCACCCGAAGTTGTCCATCGAGGGCCGAGTGAGCTCCTCCCCGGAGAGCACCAGATCAGGACTCCGGTGCGGCCGCAGGTGGTAGAGCTCCTCCCCCTCGCCGTCCAGGAAGGCGAAGATCTCCTCCGCCTCGGCGGGCAGAGCAGGCTTCTGCGGCTCCAGGTCCGAGATGTCCGGCAGGGAGCCGATGGACAGGGTCTGGAGGTCCTGCACACGGACCAGCGTGTCGTCCAGGACACCGACCTGCGTGTTGCCCACGCTGGGCCGATCCTCGATCCCCAGCGCGTCGGTGGACTGATCGGGCATCTCATACTCGGCCTGCCCCGCTGTGATCTCCACGGCTCGCACACCGGGGAGATCGAGCAGCGCCAGCTCCAGCTGATGCTGCATCAGCAGACGCTCCTGATTGCTCGCCCCGCGCAGGTGCTCCGGATCCAGGTCGACGACTGCGACCCCCTCCTCCACCGGCACCGACGGCCGCTGCAGCGCGGTGCCGTTGGAGAACGCCGAACTCACCGCCGGCTCCAGGTAGGCGGCCGGGCCCTCGAGAAGGGCGCTGACGATCTCGGTGGTGATGCCGTCCCGGTTGCTGCGGAACCAGCGGATGTCGGGGACCGCATAGAGCCGCTGCGGGTCGTAGAAGGAGAGGGTGTGGGCCTCATAGACGGTGGCGAACGATCCGGAGGTCACCATCGTGCCCTCCGGCGCCTCGGCGATGCGCCACTCCCCGTCGACCTCCTCAAGCCGGAACTCCTCCGTCTGGGTCTGACCCTCCGGGAACTGCGTCATGATCCCGGACTCGTCGATGGCGGACTCCACCTCCATCTGCACCGAATAGGTGTCATCTCCCATGGCGAGCACATTCGGGTCCCCGGCGTAGACGAGGGTGCGGGCCCCGGAGATCCACTCGGCCCCAGCTTCTTCGGTCATGTACTCACGGGCGACCTCATACTGGCTGCTGGGCTCGACCCCGGCGTTGATGAAGCCCAGCACGATGTCGTCGGGGCTCATGCCCTCCACCGGCGAGCGTGCCTGGATGTTGTAGGCGGGGTCGCCGCCGACGTCGGGCTCGGAGGTCCCCACCGGGCCGTCGGTGGGCAGCATCGGTGTGCACCCGGCGGCGAAGAGGACGACAGCGCTCAGCGCGGCGATCAGGGCGGTCAGGCGATGGCGCAACATCAGTCCATCTCCTTCGGGCGGTTCAGGGACTGTTCGGTGACGCGGTCGTGATCGACTTCTCCGGTGGCAGGGGCACCGTCCACCGGCATGGAGACCCTCCGGCGATCCGAGGAGCGATAGACCGGGGGCAGGGCCAACGGGGAGGCTCTGTACGGCTCGTCCTGCCGACGTGGCAGGACCAGGCGGAAGCAGGAGCCCTGGCCCTTCTGCCCCCACGCGTCCAGCGCGCCATGATGAAGCCGCGTGTCCTCGGTGGCGATGGACAGCCCCAGCCCGGATCCGCCGGTGGTGCGCGCCCGAGCCGGGTCGGCGCGCCAGAAGCGGTCGAAGACGTGAGCCACCTCGGAGGGGCTCATCCCCAGGCCGTGGTCCCGCACCGCGACTCCCACGGCGGTCGGTGAGGAGGCGATGACCAGATCCACGGGGCGAGACTCCGCGTGCTCGATGGCGTTGTTGATGAGGTTGCGCAGGATCCTGTCGATCCGGCGCGGGTCGGCCTCGACGACGAAGCCCTCCCCCTGCACCACGAACGAGAGTGGGGTCTGCGAGCGGTCGGCCAGCGGCAGCGCGGTGGTCAGTGCGTCCTGGGCCAGGCTGCGCAGGTCCACGTCGGTCAGGGCCAGCTCGGCGGCGCCGGCGTCGAAGCGGGACATCTCCAGCAGGTCCGAGAGCATCGCCTGGAACCTCTCCACCTGGTGGTAGAGCAGCTCGGTGGACCGCTGGTTGACCGGGTCGAAGTCCTCGCGGGACTCGTGCAGGACCTCGGCGGCCATGCGCACGGTGGTCAGCGGGGTGCGCAGCTCGTGGGAGACGTCGGAGACGAAACGCTGCTGCATCTTGGACAGGTTCGCCAGCTGGGTGATCTGCTCCTGCAGGTTGGAGGCCATGCGGTTGAAGGAGATGCCCAGCCGGGCGATCTCGTCCTCGCCGCGCACCGCCAGGCGCTGATCAAGCTGCCCGGCGGCGATCCGTTCGGAGACCTCCGCCGCTTGGGAGATCGGGGAGACCACCGAGCGGGTCACCCAGGCCGCCACGGCCATGTTGAGCACAAGCAGCGCCAGACCGGCCAGCAGCATGATGCGGGTCAGGAACGCCAAGGTCTCCTGCACGGTGGAGAAGTCATAGAGGAAGTAGAGACCCATGATGTCCCCCGGAGGAAGAGTCACCTGGGTGCCGAAGATGACCCCGGGGGTCTCGACGTCGTCCCGTTCGAAGGACACCGACTGCCAGTACTGGCCGGTGCCGCCGGCCACCGCTGCGCGCAGCTCATCGGAGACCACCGCTTCGGTGACGTCCTCGCTCAGCCCTCGCGGGATACGGCCGGCCACGGACTGGGTGTCGATGTCGGTGTCGTCCAGCGGCACCAGGAAGACGTAGCGGTGGATCTGTGATCCGGTGTCCTCCTGCTGGGTGAGCGTGTCGGCGACCAGCCCGTCAGCTTCGCTGCGGTCCGCGGTGGAGGCCGAGATGAACTCGTTGCGGATCTGCTGCATCCCGTTGGATGCCTCGAGCTCGATCTGGTCGAAGCGCTCCTGGAAGAGCCCGGTGGTGACCTGTTGGGCGAGGAAGGCCGCCACCAGGCCGGTGCCGAGCATGGTCAGCAGTCCTGTGAAGGCCACCGCCCGGAACAGCAGCGAGCGCCCCCACAGACGAGGGAGCCGCGCCAGGCGTCGGCCGGCGCGACGGAACAGGCCGGCGTCGGACCTGCCCGCCCCGACCTGCGGGTTCTCCGCCGTCGTCGGCGCCTCGGTGCGTGCCGGGCGGATCACCGGGACAGCTCCGGTGGTGGTGGCGATCGCTCGGGAGGCGGAGGCGCGGCCTTCATCCTCGGTGATGGTCTACCCCTGTCCGCCGCCAGCCTTGTACCCCACGCCGCGGACCGTCTGGACGATCTCGGGGTGCTCCGGGTCCTTCTCGATCTTCGACCGCAGGCGTTGCACGTGGACGTTGACCAGCCGCGTGTCCGCCTGATGGCGGTAGCCCCAGACCTCTTCGAGCAGCATCTCCCGGTTCCACACCTGCCAGGGCTTCTTCGCCAGCGCGGTGAGCAGGTCGAACTCCAGCGGAGTCAGGGAGATCCTCGTCTCGCCGCGACGGACCTCGTGGCCGGCGACGTCGATGGTCAGGTCACCGATGGTGAGCTGCTCGGACTCCGGCCGGGGATGCGTCTCTGCCGGCCGCAGCCGTGCACGGACGCGGGCCACCAGCTCGGCCGGTTTGAAGGGCTTGGGCACGTAGTCGTCTGCACCGGCCTCCAGGCCGCGCACCACGTCGGCGGTGTCCGACTTCGCGGTGAGCATGATGATCGGGGTGTCGGCCTCGTCACGGATCTCCCGGCACACCTCGATGCCGTCCTTGCCCGGAAGCATGAGGTCGAGCAGGACGACGTCGGGCTTGGTGCTGCGGAACTCCTCGAGCGCCCGTTCTCCGGTGGCGCAGAAGGTGGGTTCGAAGCCGTCATTGCGCAGCACGATGCCGATCATCTCGGCCAGCGCCTCATCGTCATCGACGACCAGAATCCTGGCTTTCATCAGCTCTCCTGTTCCTCTCGCCCTGCACGTGCCCGGTCCATCCCGCCAGGATATATGACAAGGTGCCGCAGACCGGCTGGTCAGCGCGTCACAGGGGTGTCAGCCACAGGACACGGGCTATAGGGTGAAAGCCTGCACGACGTCAGGACTTGTGATCAGGAGGGGAACCATGACGACGGGGTGGAGCACCGAGGAGTCGACGCCTGCCTACCCGGGCCGCGTGTTCCCGATCCGACGCATGACTCTCGGCGAGGTGCTCGGCGGCGGGTTCTCGATGCTCCGGCACGCGCCGAAGGCCGTGATCGGGGTGCCCTTCGTGGCCGGGATGGTCAGCTTCCTGCTGTCGATGCTGGTGTTCACGATGACCCCCTCGGGCAACATCCTGCGCCTGATGTATGACCCGATGGCCTTTGAGGACGAGGAGCTCCTGTACAGCGTGTTCACCAGCCTGGCCTTCTGGCTGGGGCTCATCGTCGTCTCGGTCGTGCAGTACTTCGTGCTCGCCGTGGCGTACTCGCTCGTCGCCCTCCCCACCCTGCGCGCCGCCTACGGCTACCGCACCAGCTTCACCCAGACGCTGCGGCTGCGCTCCGGCCGCATCGGCTGGCTGGTGCTGCACCTGCTCCTGCTCAGCATCCTGGTGATGGTCCTGGGCGCCGCTGTGTTCGTCCTCGTCCTGCTGCTCGCGGTGGCCACGTTCGGCATCGGGCTCATCCTGGTGCTGCCGGGAGCGCTGCTGCTCGGCGCCTGGATCACCGCCGGGCTGATGTACGCCCCGATCGTGCTGCTGGTCGAGGATCGCGGCCCGTTCGCCGCGATGGCCCGCTCCTGGCGGCTGAACCGCGGGCGCTGGTGGATCAACATCGGCACGGTGGCGCTGATCTACCTCATGACGTTCGTGATGGTCATGATCGCCTCCATGCCGATCGGCATCATCTCGGTGATCGGCGGGGAGATGGCGATGGCGTCCCCTGACGGCGGCACGACGATGTCGATGGTGCTGTTCACCCTGGCCAGCTTCTTCGACTCGGCCGTCAGCGCCGTGTTCCTCGGCCTAGTCGGCGCGCTGGTGACGGTGATGTACCTCAACTGCCGCATCCATCAGGAGAGCCTCGATGTCGCGCTGCTGACAGTCGCCGAGGGCGCGGTCGACGACGGTACGGTCATCCCCGCTTCCGTGCAGCACCTGGGCCAGCCGACGGCGGCGGCCCCGCAGTGGCACGGTCCCCCGGCCGGTGGTGATCACTGGGGCGGCCACCAGCCGACCGCCGGGCAGAGACCGTACGGGCAGGCGCCCTACGGCCAGAACCCCTACGGCCAGGCGCCCCATGGTCAGAACCCCTACGGTCAGAACCCTTACGGCCAGTCCCCGCAGGATCCGTCCCGTCCCGGGCACCCTCCGCGCCCCGATGGGCCCGGGTCGGGGCCCGACTTCGGCCAGCCGAGGTGACGCCGCCACATGCCCCTGGACCCGTCGACCCTGCTGGCGCCGCACGCCGTCGCGCCCCTGGCCTCCACACCGCTGTCTCCCAGCCGTGACGAGGCTCAGGACCTGCTCGAGCGCGAGCTGGCCGACCCCGCGTACCAGCGAGAGCTGACAGGACCGATCCGTCAGGCCATCGAAGACGTTCTGCGCTGGCTCGACGAGCGTCTCGGCACCATCGGGGGCATCGACATCCCCTACGGGCCGTTGATCATCCTGGTGCTGCTGACCGCCGCGATCGTCCTGGCCATCGTGCTCGTCCGGCCCCGGCTGCAGCGCGCCGCAGGCGCCGATGACCCGCTGGACACCGAGGTCGGCATCAGCAGCGAGGAGCTGCGCACCCGTGCCGAGGCCCACCGGCGGGCCGGACGGGTGGACGAGTCCTACCGGGATGTCTTCCGCGCCGTGGTGCGTGCCGCCGAGGAGCGCGACATCCTCACCGAGATGACGGGCCGCACTGCCTCCGAGGCGGCCATGGAGCTCGGCCGTTCCTTCCCGGTCCACGCGCGGCGCATCGGGATGGCCGCCGACCTGTTCAACCTCTCCCGCTATGGCGGACGTTCACTGACTCTGCAGGACTGCGACGACATCGCCGAGCTTGATGCCCTGCTGACCGCCGCGCAGCCTCAGGACGACGCCGCTGCTGCCCTGCCCCAGGTGGTGGCGCCCCGATGACCGCCCAGAGCCCCGCCCGCTCGAGCGGCGGCGCCACCGTGCAGAACTTTTCATCCGCTTTGCGCACAACCCTGCGACGGTGGCAGTTCTGGCTGCTGCTGGTCGTGCTGGGCGTGCTGTTCGCCGTCGTCGTCCAGCTGCTCACCGTCGAGGACCAGGAGCGCTACGGACTCAGCAACACAGACCTGGACGGCTACGCGGCCGTCGCCGCGGTGCTGCAGGATGAGGGAGTGGACATCCACCACGCCCCCACGGCAGAGATCGCCCGCGAGCACCTGGAGCAGCTGCCCGACGCCGCCGTCGTCGTCCTCGAGCAGGGCCCCGAGGCGAGCCCGCGACTGGTGGAGGAGCTGGCCGAGTCCACGCGCGAGATCGTCTGGATCTCCCCGACAGCGTCGACGCGGCTGAGCGCCTTCGAGGAGCTGCGCCCCGCAGGCGCCATCCCGGCCTCCAGCACCACCGAGCTCCCCGAGCTCCTGGAGACCGGAGAGGCCTGCTCCGTGGCGCCGGCTGAGCGCGCTGAGGCCATCCGCGCCCCCGGGCAGCTGTTCACCGGCGGCACCGGCTGCTTCGTCCACGACTCCGAGGAGGGAGACTCGGCGCACGCGTTGGCGGAGACCGGCGGCGGCCTCGTCTTCGGCGCCCCGGAGGCGTTCACCAACCGCCACATCACCTCCGAGGGCAACGCCGCCCTGGCGCTGGGCCTGTTCGGCCAGCAGCAGGATCTCATCTGGTACACCCCCTCTGGCATGGACTCGCTCGCCTCCGACGAGTGGGCCTCACCGTGGGACTTCATGCCTGACTGGGTGGACCGGCTCACCTGGTGGCTGCTGATCTGCACGCTGCTGCTGATGCTGGTGGCCGGTCGCCGGCACGGTCCGGTGGTGATCGAGCCGCTTCCCGTGGAGGTGCCGGCCTCCGAATCCGCAGAAGGTCGCGGAAGGCTCTACCAGCAGGCCGACGCTGCGTCGGAGGCCGCCAGGACGCTGCGCTCCGCTCACCTGCTCCGCCTGACCCGGTTGCTGCGTCTGGGCCCGGGCACCCCGGAGCAGCACGTGATCGCCGCGGTCGCCGCACAGACCGGCCGGCCGCCCGCAGAGATCGCCCACGCCGTCGATGCCTCAGCGATCAGCGGGAACTCTCAGATGGTGAGATACGCCCAGGGGCTGGCCGCTCTGGAGGACGAGATCCGGATCCGGCTTGGCCATGGCCCGCGCCGTGGCCCGGGCGCGACGGCCTCACGCGGGCCACAGGACGAGAAGACGTGGGACAGCTCCACACAGGACGAGACGCCGAGGGAAGAGACACTGTGACAGCACAACAGCCCGACCAGACCCATCAGCAGCAGCCGGCGGCGCCGGCTCAGACACAGCAGGCAGCCCGCCCCCCGCAGACGGGCGAGGCCCAGCCACGACCCGCCTCGACGGCCGGCGCGTCCCCCTCGGGTGCGCCGGACACGCTTCGCGACCGCTTCCACCAGGTCCGGCATGAAGTCTCCAAGGCCGTCGTCGGTCAGGACGGGGCGGTCACCGGTGTGCTCATCGGACTGCTGGTGCGCGGTCACGTGCTCCTCGAAGGTGTGCCGGGAGTGGCGAAGACCCTGCTGGTCCGCGCCATGTCGGCATCGCTGTCCCTGGGCACAGCCCGGGTGCAGTTCACCCCGGACCTCATGCCGGGCGACGTCACCGGCTCGTTGGTCTACGACTCCACCACCGGGGACTTCGCCTTCCGCGAAGGCCCGGTGTTCACAAATCTGATGCTCGCCGACGAGATCAACCGGACCCCGCCGAAGACCCAGGCCTCCCTGCTCGAGGCCATGGAGGAGCGCCAGGTCTCGGTCGACGGCATCGGGCGCCCGCTGCCCGATCCCTTCCTGGTGGCCGCCACCCAGAACCCGGTGGAGTACGAAGGCACCTACCCGCTGCCGGAGGCGCAGCTGGACCGGTTCCTGCTGAAGATCACCCTGGACCTGCCCCAGCGCGGCGAGGAGATCGAGGTGATCCGCCGACACGCCGCCGGCTTCAACCCCTCGGACCTGGCGGCGGCGGGAGTCCGCCCGGTCGCCTCCGAGGCCGACATCAAGGCCGCCCGACAGGCCGTCTGGTCGGTCGCGCTGGCCCCTGAGGTCATCGCCTACATCGTGGACATCGCGCGGGCCACCCGCCAGTCCCCCAGCTTCCAGCTCGGGGTCTCGCCACGAGGCGCCACCGCGCTGATGAACTCCGCGAAGGCCTGGGCCTGGCTCTCCGGGCGCGACTTCGTCACACCCGACGACGTCAAGTCCCTCGCCCTGCCCTGCCTGCGGCACCGTGTCGCCCTGCGGCCCGAGGCCTCCATGGACGGTGTCAGCGTGGACGACGTGCTGCAGGGCATCCTCGCCACTGTGCCCGTGCCCCGCTGACCTGCTCGGCTGACCTGCCCACCGACCTGAACCCCCGACCCTGCCCGAACCAGCTGAACTGAGGACACGTCCATGGTGCTGACCCGCCGGCTGCTCTACCTGGCGCTCGCGCTGAGCGTCGTGGTCGTCGCACTTCCGGTGGCGGCGACCCTGTGGGTCTGCCTGGCTCTGCTGGTGGGGCTCGTGGCCACAGACATGCTGCTGGCCGGATCGCCGCGTCAGGTCCGCGTGGAGCGTGTCCCCGGAGAAGCCGTGCGCCTGGGCCAGTCGACGACGGCGGTCTCGGTGCTGCACCATCAGGGGCGTCGTCGGTTGCGGGGCTCGATCAAGGACGGCTGGCAGCCGTCAGCCGGTTCCCAGCGGCCGATACAGCCGATCGCCATCCCCCCGGGCGGACGGCAGCGCATCAGCGTCCCGCTGCGGCCCCGCCGCCGAGGAGACCTGGTCAGCGCCACTGCGGCGGTCCGTTCCCTGGGGCCGATGGGGCTGGCCGGCCGCCAGGTCGTGCACCGGTCCCGCCACCTGCAGCGTGTGCTGCCGCCGTTCCGCTCGCGGAGGCACCTGCCCTCGAAGCTGCAGCGGCTCCGCGAGCTGGACGGGCAGACCGCGGTACAGATCCGCGGCGCCGGCACCGAGTTCGACTCGCTGCGTGACTACGTCCGCGGTGACGACGTCCGCTCGATCGACTGGCGCGCCACCGCCCGCCGCCGCACTGGGGCCGGACACAATCTGGTGGTGCGCACCTGGCGTCCGGAACGGGACCGCCGGGTCATCCTCTGCCTCGACTCCTCCCGCACCTCGGCGGCCCGGATCGAGGACGAGCCTCGCCTGGACACCGGGATGGAGGCCTCGCTGCTGCTGGGTGTGCTCGCCGCCGGAGCCGGCGACCGGGTGGACTTCATCGGCTTCGACCGGGGCATCGTGGCGCGGGCACGATCCTCCTCGTCAGGTGATTTCCTCCACAAGATGGTCAACGCGATGGCCACGATGGACCCGGAGCTGGTGGAGGCCGACTTCTCCCAGCTGCCTTCCCACGTGGCGGCGATCAGTTCCCAGCGCTCCCTGGTGGTGGTGCTGACCTCCCTGGAATCCGGTTCTCTGGAGGAAGGTCTGCTGCCCGTGCTGCCTGCCCTGACCGCCAAGCACCTGGTGCTGCTGGCCGCTGTGCGTGATCCAGATCTGGACCGCCGCACCGGCGAGCGCGAGACCGCCACCGAGGTGTACCGGGCCGCGGCCGCCGAGCGGGAGATCATCGAACGGGAGGCCAAGAAGGCCCAGCTCACCGCCATGGGAGTGGAAGTCGTGGACGCGACGCCGCACGAGCTGCCGCCGCTGCTGGCAGACACCTACATCCGGCTCAAGGCGACCGGCCGACTGTGATCTCGGGGAACGCCGTCCGCCGAGCCCTCTGCGCCGGGCCCCCGACCTGGGGCCGGTGACGGTCCTCCCCTGGTCCTCGCGCCAGCCGTCGGCTGGGTGTCCGCGGCGCGGCTGTGAGACCCTGGTAGGCGTCATGAAGGTACTCGCAGCGATGTCCGGAGGCGTGGACTCGGCCGTGGCGGCCGCCCGCGCCGTCGACGCCGGCCACGAGGTGGTCGGCGTGCACCTGGCGCTGTCCCGCATGCCAGGGACTCTGCGCACTGGTTCCCGCGGCTGCTGCACCATCGAGGACTCCTCGGATGCCTGGCGGGCCTGCGAGGTGCTCGGCATCCCCTACTACGTGTGGGACTTCTCCGCCCGTTTCAAGGCCGACGTCGTCGATGACTTCATCGCCGAGTACGCCGCCGGGCGGACCCCGAACCCCTGCATGCGCTGCAACGAGAAGATCAAGTTCGAGGCGCTGCTGGACAAGGCGATCGCGCTGGGCTTCGACGCGGTGGCCACCGGCCACTACGCGAAGATCGTCGAGGGCGAGGACGGCACCCGCGAGCTGCATCGTGCGGCCACCTGGACCAAGGACCAGTCCTATGTGCTGGGGGTGCTCGACGAGCAGCAGCTGGCACACTGTCTCTTCCCGCTGGGCGAGACCCCCTCGAAGGACCTCGTGCGCGCCGAAGCCGCCGAGCGCGGGCTCTCGGTGGCGAAGAAGCCCGACTCCCACGACATCTGCTTCATCCCCGACGGCGACACCCGCGGCTGGCTGGCCGAACAGATCGAGCTGCGGGAGGGCCCCATCCTCGACCCCGACGGCGAGCAGATCGGCGCCCATGAGGGCTCCCAGGCCTATACCGTCGGCCAGCGGCGTGGCCTGAAGCTGGGCCGTCCCGCACCGGACGGCAAGCCCCGGTTCGTGCTGGAGATCCGTCCCAAGGAGAACACTGTGGTCGCCGGGCCCAGGGAGCTGCTGGAGATCGACCGACTCACCGGGGTCCGGCTCTCCTGGGCGGGCCCTCCCGTGCCCGAGGCCGAGACCGGAGCATGGTTCCCCGTGGACCTCCAGATCCGTGCCCACGCGGACCCCGTGCCCGCCCGAGCGCGGATCGCCGACGACGAGGGGGACGCCCCGCGCCTGATGGTCGAACTTCAGGAGGCGCTGCGCGGCGTCGCCCCCGGCCAGACCGCGGTGATGTACCAGGGCACCCGGGTGCTCGGACAGGCCACGATCGACACCGCCCGGTCGAAGAACTACCGGCCGGCTGACAGCACAGCCTGAACGGTGCTCGCCTCCCGGCGCATCGAGCGGCCATGGATCACGGCATCTGGTGCCCGCTGACGGCGTGTCACCGGCGAGATGCGGTCAGTCGTGGCCACTCGGCCCACGTAAGCTGGGGCCATGAGTTCGAGCCCTGATCAGCGCGCCGGAGACGCCGCACATCACGTGGACCCCGAGGTCCTGGAGGAGCTGCTGGCGATGCGCGCCAGCATCGACAATATCGACGCCACGCTGGTGTATCTGCTCGCTGAGCGATTCAAGGCAACCCAGCGGGTGGGTGTGCTGAAGGCCCGGCATCAGCTGCCCCCGGCCGACCCGGCCCGCGAGCGCAACCAGATCGCCCGGCTGAAGCGCCTGGCCGAGGACGCCCAGCTCGACCCGGAGTTCGCCGAGAAGTTCCTCAACTTCATCATCGACGAGGTCATCCGCCACCACCAGGCGATCTCCGCCTCGGAGACAGTCTCTGCACCCGAGGCCGACACCCGCTCGGAGTACTCCCACCCCTCCGACTCCGCCGAGCCCCGATGAGTCTCCGCGCCCCTGCCGACGCTGTGCTCGCCGCGGCCGGCGGTGTCATGCCAGGCACTGACGCGCTCCGCTCCGCGCAACACCTGGAGACTGAGCTCAGCGGCCACCTCCCGGCCCTGACCGAGCTGCCCAGCCGTGGGCTCCACGCCGAGCTGCTGGGCCGGACGCTCGCCCTGCTGGCCGAGCTGCCGGCCGAACTGGTCTCCTATGGGTGGCGCCTGGTGGGCCGACCCGGGGCTGACCACCGCCGCGCCGTCCAGCTGCTCCGTGCCGACGTCGACACCCTGGCCGACGTGCGCGGCGCCCGGGCCGAGGCCGGCACCGATCACGGGCCCTCCGAGCTCATGCTGCACCTGCTGGGGCCGGTGAGCCTGGCCTCCCAGCTGGCCCTGCCCGGTGGGGAGAAGCTGCTGGTGGACCACGGGGCCCGCCGCGACCTGGCCGAGTCTCTGGCCACCGGGGTGCAGGGCCACCTCGAGCACGTGCGCCGAGCCTGCACACCCGCGGCACTGCGCGTGGTCCTCCACGAACCCGACCACGCCCGGGTGCGGGCCGGGGCCGTGCCCACCGTGAGCGGCTACCGGACGATCCGCGCCCTGCCACGGGACGACTCGCGGCGGATGCTGGGGGTCGTCGTCGAGGCACTGCGCGCCGGGGGCGCCGACGAGGTCCTCCTGGACCTGGGCGAGGCGCCGCTGCTCGAGCATGTGGAGGACCACCGGTCGCCGTCGAGCTCCCAGGTGGACGGCTTCGGCCTCCCCGTGCCTGCCCTGCAGCCCGGCGATTGGGAGCGCATCGCCGAGCTGGCCGAGCAGGAGACCCGGTTCCTGGCCGGTCTGCTGGGCTCCCTCCCAGGCTCGGCGCAGACGCTGCCCCAGGTCAGCGATCTCGTCCGGCGGATCACCGACCCCTGGCAGGCGCTGGGGATGCCAGCCGCCGGACTGGCTGCGATGACTCTGACTCCCCTGGTCAGCGGCATCCGCGAGCAGCTGGCGCAGGCCAGCGAGGTCGACGCGCTGCGGCTGATCTCCCGAGTCCGCGACGCCGCCGATGCGCTGACCGAGACGATGCAGGGCTGAGGCCTACCCCGCAGAGAGGAGACCGCCCATGGCACACGACGACGCGGGCGCACCCGCAGGCCCTCCCGAGCACTCCGAGGTGCTTGTGCTGTTCATCCTGGAGAAGTTCGATGCGCTGGTGGACCTGGTGGGCTCCCTGGATGATGCCACCGCCAATCGGGACCTTGCCGGACTGGTCCCAGCAGGGATCGGGACGAACTCTGCGGTGCAGCTGCTGACCCACGTCTGCGGGATGCTGCGCCGCTGGTCCTCCACGGTGAACCTGGACGTGCCTGTCCCCCGAGACCGGGAGACGGAGTTTTCGGCGCAGATGCCGGTGGACGAGGTGTTGGAGATCGCAGCGCACACCCGGCGGGGGTTCCTCCACGACGTCGCCCTCACGGACCCTGCTGCCGCCCCGGCCGCAGTTCCGCCGGGACGTGAGCATCTCTGGACCGGCAGCTGCCACGGGGTGCTGCTGCACGTCTTCGAGGAGATCAGCCAGCATCTCGAGCACGCGGAGGTCACTCGGGACGTGCTCAGCGCCGGCCAGCCGCCATGCCTGCCGCCCGCGCTCGAGCGATGATGCCGGGAAGCGCCTCGGCGAGCGCGTCGACGTCCTCGTCGGTGGTCGTGTGACCCAGGGTGAAGCGCTGGGCGCCGCGGGCGGAGTCCTCGTCCAGCCCCATCGCCAGCAGCACCCGTGAGGGTCGGGGCACCCCCGCGGTGCAGGCGGAACCGGTGGAGGTGTCGAAGCCGGCCATGTCCAGCATGAACAGCAGGGAGTCGCCCTCGGCCCCGTCCACGGTGATGTGCAGGTTGTTCGGCAGACGCCGGTGCCCGGCCGTGCGTGGATCAGGTCCCCGCAAGGTCACGCCCTCGACATCGACCACAACCGCCAGCAGCCGGTCGCGCAGTGCGGCCAGCCGGGCAGACTCGTGACCCCGATGCGCGACGACCTCTTCGGCGACGGCGGCGAAGGCGCAGATGCCGGGGGCATCCAGGGTGCCGGAGCGGATGTCACGCTCCTGGCCACCACCGTGCAGCACCGGCGTCAGGGGCACATCGCGCCGCACCAGGAGTGCTCCGAGCCCCACCGGCCCGCCGATCTTGTGGGCGCTGACCGCCAGGGTCGCCGCACCCGATGCCGCAAAGTCCACCGGCTCCGCGCCGACGGGCTCTCCGCCGAAGGCCTGCACGGCATCGGTGTGCAGCGGGATCCCGAACTCGGCACAGGCTCGGGCGAGAGCGGCCACCGGCTGGACGGCACCGGTCTCGCTGTTGGCCCACATCAGCGACGCCAGCGCCACGGATTCGGCCTCTTCGGCCTGCAGGTCCTGGAGCTGGTGCACGGCGGCGTCGAACTCCAGCACCCCCTCGTCGTCCACCGGGAGGATCACCAGCTCCGCGCCCTCGTGGGCCTCCAGCCACTCGGCGGTGTCCAGCACCGCGGGGTGCTCGATCCCGGTCAGCAGCACCCGACGACGTCGAGGATCCTGGGCCCGGCGACTCCAGTACAGGCCCTTGAGCGCGAGGTTGTCGGATTCGGTCCCGCCGGAGGTGAAGATGACCTCGCTGGGGTCCGCACCGAGCGAGGCGGCCAGCCGGGCACGGGCGGAGTCCACCTCCAGCCGGGCGCGGCGACCTGCCCCGTGCAGCGAGGAGGGATTGGCCAGCTGGGGCATCTTCTCGGTGAGCACACGCACAGCGGTCTCGCGGACCGGGGTGGTGGCGGCGTGGTCGAAGTACCGGGAGGGCGTCGTCATCGTGTCCCGATTCTACGAGGTGCCCGGGGACGGCGAGCCGGTGTGCACGGCCGTCCGCCGTGTCCGCGGTCGGCTGATCGCCGACCTGCGTGGGCAGTCGGCCTCGCTGAGGCGCTATCGTGAATGAGCGATGAGCAATCGATCCTCTGCCCCCGGAGCGTCCGGCGCCGACCTGTACGCCGTGCTGGGCGTGTCCCCGGAGGCGGACCTGAAGACCATCCGGTCCGCCTACCGGAGGCAGGCCCGTGACTCCCACCCGGACCGCGGCGGATCGGCCGAGGAGTTCCATCGTGTCCAGGCCGCCTGGGAGGTGCTTCGCTCCGAAGCCGCCCGCGCCGCCTATGACAGCACCCGCACAGACGGCCGGGCCGCGCACAGTGTCGGTCCCGACGACGTCGACGCGGTCCGCTACGGCCCCGCCCGCACCTGGGCGGCACCCGCCGCACGATCCCGCGGCGGGTACGAGCGCGGCGCCCAGCGCAGCGCGTCGGGCAACGCTCACCTGCCCCCGGAGTACCGCCCCGATCTCTCCGACTCCCGGCCGTTGTCCCTCTCGCTGACCAGCCAGCGGGTCCACGGTGAGTTCCGTTCCCAGGGCCTCTTCTCGCGGGGCCGGATCCAGCGCCGCCACGCGCGCACCATCGAGGTGCTGCAACGTCACGTCCTCGACGAGCTCCCCGCCGCTCGGCTGTTCAACGACGTCCTGCTGGAGCCTCAGGCCGGCGGGCACCGCCGGGAGCGGACAGCACGGCGCCGCGGGAACAGCGGGGACCGTGCTGAGCATGTGCTGGTCTGCGGGGACATGCTCACCGTTATCTTCTCCCTTGAGGTCCCCACGCCGGCCGCCTCCTGGGACGGGCAGGTGCTGCGTGCCGCGGGTCGCGGCCTCGCTCTGCCCGACCTGGCCGCCCAGGCACGGCAGCTGCGCGAGACGCTGATGCAGCGGCTGCTCGATGAACGGGGCCACGAGGTGCTGCTCACCGTGGACCACCAGGTGATCCTCCACTCCCCCGACGGCGGGCTGCTCTCGCCGGTGGTCGAGACCACCCGCGGCGGCGGATCTCCTCCGCTGGCGGTGGCACGGGCGGCCAGGCGCATCGTCGGCCAGCTGGCCGCCTCCTCCCAGGCCAACGTGGTGGACCGTCACCTGCTCGCGATCCTGCGGGACCAGCTCAGCTCCCCTGAGGAGGGCTCCTGAGGGCTCGGCCCCGCGGCGCTCCGGAGGACGGACAGACAGGACAGTGACCCGACGGGCTTAGGATGGTCGCCGTGGACAATCCGATCAGAGTGCTCGTCGACCAGCCCGAGATTCCCGGCAACACGGGCAACCTGATCCGCCTGGCGGCCGTGACCGGGATGCAGCTGCACCTGGCCGAACCGCTGGGCTTCGACTTCAGCGACGCCAAGCTGCGGCGCGCCGGTCTGGACTACCACGATCTGGCGGTGATGACCGTCCACCCCAGCCTGGAGGCCGCCTGGGCCACGCTCGCCCCGCAGCGGATCTTCGCCTTCACCGGCGACGGTGACACCTCCCACACGGCGATCGGCTACCGTCCGGGGGACGTGCTCCTCTTCGGCCGGGAGTCCACCGGCCTGGACGGCCCCGTCAAGTCCGACCCGCGCATCACCGCGAAGGTGCGCATCCCGATGCTGCCCTCGCGACGCTCCCTGAACCTGGCCAACTCCGTCTCGATCGCCGTCTACGAGGCCTGGCGGCAGCGGGGCTTCGACGGGGCCTGGTGAATCTGTGTGGCCTCGCCGCACGTGTGCGTCGGTCCCTGAAGCCGGCCGCTGAGGTCGCTAGACTCACGAAATATGGAGACAGCTTCCCCGCGCCGTGACGGCGACCAACCTCACCCAGAGGACCAGGAGGCGTCGGGGGCGTCCGGGACGCCCATCGACACGGACGAACGCGCCTCCTCCCCCGATCCCGTCCAGCCTCCCGAGGCCGCCCAGGACCAGCCGGAGGACCCCATCTGGGGGGAGACGGAGGAGGGCACCGCCACGCCGGTGCTGTCCGAGGACCCGACCCTGGGCGAGCTGCTCACCGCGACCGCCCACGGGGACCAGGCCTCCTTCGCCGCGTTCTACGAGGCGACCGCCGACGTCGTCTATGGACTCGCCCTGCTGATGCATGAGGATCCCGACGGCGCCGATGCCTCCACCGTGGCCGTCTACCACCACCTGTGGGACCAGGCTGACGTCCGGGCGCGCGACCTGCGTCTGCAGACGGCCGCCTCGGAGATGCTCACCGACGAGCACGCCGACGCCGAGGCCAGCTACCGTCCCAGTGAGTATGAGCTCGTCCTCGAATGGCTGGTGCCCTTGGCGCACAGGATCATGGTCGAGCGTTTCCGCGACGGCTCGGCCGCCCCCATCGGTCTCACGGCTCTGCCCGACGGCCCCGGCGTCGCGGGCCTGCCCGAAGAGGTGCTGGGCGACTTCGAGGTGCTCTCCGACTCCCAGTCCCAGGCACTGGCGCTCAGCTACCTGGCGGGGGCGACGCACCAGCAGGTCGCGCAGACGGCCGGCGCGGCGATCCCCGCGGTGAAGTCCCGGCTCCGGGACGGCATGACCCGCCTGCACAGCCAGCGCGTCGCCCGCGACGAAGAGTTCGATCCGATCCTGCGCGCCGCCGTGACCCGCCGGGACCTCGAGCGCGGCACCGGGGTCAACCGCAACTTCACCCGGGAGGTCTCGGCCGACCTGCAGAAGGGTCTGCTGGTGGAGCTGGCCGAGGTCTACGCCCTGGACGCGCTCGATGATCGCGAACGCTCCCTGCTCGACGAGTTCGTCCTCGACGCCGATGAGCGCACCGCCCAGCAGTGGGACACCCGTGTGTTGGCCGCCCGCCGCACCCTGGCTGAGATCTTCACCGCCCACCCTGTAGTGCCCCCGGCGCACCTGCTCGAAGAGGTGCTGCTGGACCTCGGCGACCAGGAGGTCGGCATGGGCATGGTGGAGGAGTTCTCCTCGCACACCGAGGAGGCCCCCAAGCGCGAGCCGATCATGAAGCGCTGGATGGTGGTGACTGGCTTCGTGGTGGTGCTGCTGCTGGCGATCGTGCTGATCTGGCGGTTCACCGGCGGTCAGGACATCATCGCGGCCGCTGACGGCGCCGAGGACGCCCGCGAGCTCGAAGGTCTGGAGCTGGAGGAGGGCGGCACCGCTCGAGCGGTGTTCTCCGAGACCGAGGACGTCGGCTACGTGGACTTCGAGGACGTCGGTGCTCTGGACGGCCTCACCTACCAGGTGTGGCTGCTCCCCTCCGACGAGCGTCCGCCCAGCTCGCTGGGCAGCTTCACCGCAGGCGAGCTCGAGGATGAGGTGGTCACCCTGCGCAGCATCTCCGGCTACGACCAGCTGCTGGTCACCACTGAGCAGGTCCGCGGTGAGGAGCGACCCACCGGAGAGGTGATCGTGGAGGTGCCGCTGCGCGATCGCCTCACGGAGGGGCCGCAGTACGGCGGCGGTGGCTCCGCCCCGACCGAGGACGACGCCGAGGACGAGGACGTCACCGAGCCCGAGGACTGACACCCGCCGACGAGCTGAGGAGGAGCCGACGATGACCGTCGAGTTCACCACCTGCGACCTCTACGACGCCGACGAGTCCCTGCAGTCGGTCTCTCTGCAGATGCAGAACCTGGGCGGCCGGGCTCGGTTCCGGGGCCCGGTGCGCACGATCCGCTGCTTCCGGGACAACGGGCTGGTCAAGGCCACATTGAACTCCCCCGGTGACGGGGCCGTGCTGGTCATCGACGGGGACGGCTCGCTGGAGTCGGCCCTGATGGGTGACATGATCGCCGAGGCCGCGGTGACCCACGGCTGGGCGGGTGTGGTGATCAACGGAGCGATCCGCGACCGAGTCGCCGTCGCTCAGCTGGACCTCGGGGTCAAGGCGCTGGGCACGAACCCGCGGAAGTCCTCCAAGGAGGGCACCGGGGACCAGGACGTGCCGGTGGAGTTCGGCGGAGTGGTGTTCCGCCCTGGCGCGCGGCTGCACAGCGACGAGGACGGGATCCTCGTCGAGCGCTGAACCGACAGGTCAGAAGCCCGCGAACGTCTCCGGGCCGTTGACCACGACCCAGTGGAAGTCCTCGGCATGGCCCTCCGGGGCGCCCTCGGCCGTCCCGGCTGCATGGATCCGGCGCAGTCGGGAGAGCACGAACTCCTCCATCCGGACCGGATCTGGGTGCTGGCTGAAGTGCTTGCGCAGCGCCTCGAGCTTCTGCCCCACGTGGTCGGTCACGTCCACCCGGAGATTGATCCGTTCCTCGGGCGCCGCCATCAGCATCAGATGCCGGACCTTGAACGCCGCCAGCCCCTCCTGCTCCGCCAGCTCAGGGAAGGCGAAGGGGTTCTCCACCGCCGGATAGCTCGCCCGCACCACGGCCTCGCCGCAGGCCAGGTGATCCGGGTGTGACTTCTGCAGGCGGTCCCAGGCCCGCTCCGGATGCGGGGACATCACGACGTCGGGCTGCACCTGCCGCATCACCCGCACGATGCTGCGGATCAGGTCCGGGGTGGACTCCACCCAGCCGTCCCGCTCGTCGAGCAGGATGACCTCCTTGATGCCGAGCACGGCGGCTGCCGCCTCCTGCTCAGCCTGCCGCCGGCGCGCCATCTCGGCCCGGTCCTGGCCCACTTCGAAGCCTCCGGCGTCGCCGGCGGTGAGCAGGCACAGGGTCACCTCGACTCCCCGCTCGGTCAGCGCCGCGAGCGTGGCGGCCGCACCGAAGTCGACGTCGTCGGGGTGGGCCCCGAAGGCGAGGACCCGGCGCGCCCCGAGGGTGTCGATGAGCCACTCGGGGCTCTGCGGGGACTGGGGCATCGGATCTCTCACATCCCGCCGAGGGTGACCTCGGCCTCGTACTCCTGACCTTCGCGCAGGTAGCTGACGGTCACGGTCTCCCCTGCACGGTACTCCCTCACGGTGGCGGTCAACGTCAGGCTGTCCTCGATGCGGCGATCCCCGACCTGGGTGATGATGTCGCCGGGCTCCAAGTCAGCCGCGTCGGCCGGGGAGTCCGCCACCACTTCCTCCACGTAGGCACCGGTGGTGAAACCGCCGCCGGTCTCCAGCGGCTGCTCCCCCGCACCTGCAGCGTTGACGGTGACACCCAGCAGGCCGTGGGAGACCTCACCGTCAGCGATGAGATCCTCGGCCACGCGCTGGGCGTAGTCGATGGGGATGGAGAAGCCGACGCCGATGCTTCCCGCTTCAGCCTCGGAGATCCCGCCACCGGTGGAGGCGATCGCGACATTGACCCCGATGACCCGGCCTTCGCCGTCCACCAGCGCACCTCCTGAGTTGCCCTGGTTGATGGCGGCGTCCGTCTGGATGACATTGATGTGGATGGAGCCCTGCGAGGGGGAGTTCTCCAGGTCCGGGAAGTAGAACTCGAAGCCGTCGTCGCCCGGGTCGCCTTCCTCGGGCTGAGGTGCGTCGGGGGACTCCTCGTCCACCGCGGCAGAGGCCACCGAGATGGTGCGCTCCAGGGTGGAGATGATCCCGTCGGTGACAGTGCCGTCCAGGCCCAGCGGGGCGCCGATCGCGATCGCCCGGTCCCCGACGTTGAGGTCCGAGGAGGAGCCGAGTTCGGCCGGCTGGACCCCCTCGGCGTCGTCGAGTCTGATCACCGCGAGGTCGGAGAGCGGGTCGGTGCCGACCACCTCCGCCTGGCGCACGGAGCCGTCGGAGAGCTTGACCTGGATCTCGGCCTCGGCGGTCGCGCCGCCGAGGGTCACCACGTGGGTGTTGGTCAGGATGTGGCCCTCGTCGTCGAGGATGATGCCGGAACCTGAGCCGGCAGCGTTGGACCCTGCCACGGAGAGGGTCACCACGGAGGGTGAGGCTTTCGCCGCTGCGGCGGTCACCGCAGTGGCGCTCTCCGGATTGTTGATCTCGATCCCGGAGCCGCCGACGTCGATCTGGTCGCTGCCGAACAGGCCGACCGCGCCGGCACCGACACCGCCGCCGATGAGTCCCGCGGCCAGGACCCCGACGAGGAACAGGGGGACGCCGACACCACGACGACGCTTCTCCTCCGCGGCCCCACCAGGGTGGCCCGGGTGATCTGGGTGGCTTGACTGACCGGGCTGACCTGGCTGACCGGGCTGACCTGGGTGGACCGGCTGCCCACCTGCGGGCAGACGCGTCTGGCCGGTGGCCCAGGGGGCGGGGTGGGCGTAGCCCGAGCGGGCCTGGCCCGGCTGTCCGTAGGGCTGCGCCGGGGGGTTCTGATGCGGCTGCCTGCCATGAGGCGGTCCGTGGTGGAATTGGGCATGGAGGGACTGTCCGTGATGGGGCTGCCCGGCATAGGGCTGAACTCCGCGCGGAGCGGGATGCGGCCCTGGTGCCGCACGGTCATGACTGCCCGCGGGCGCTGCCGTGCCGGGGGCAGGCGCGGACGGCGCCGAGGGAGCAGGCGCGGCTGAACCCGATGTCGGCACGGAGCCGGCTGAGGCACCGGGGACGCTGGAGGCATCGGCGTCTGACGCAGAGGCAGCAGGGTCCGAGGTGGGCTGTCGGCCGTAGGCGGGAAGCGCCTGGGTGGGCTGATCCTCGGGCCGCTGCAGAGTACCCTGCGTGGGGTCCTCAGACGTCCGGGCCGGCTGACCGAGGCCCCTCTCCCGAGGCTCTTCGGCTTCGCCCTCATCCTGCGCCGGGTCCTGATCCTGCGCCGGGTCGTCCTCCTGGGCGATCGGACGCGTCTCCTCCGCGGGCGAGGCGGGGATCCGCTGGGTCTGCTCCCCGCTGTCCGCCGCTCGATCCTGCTGACCGCCGGGCGTCGTCGACGCCTGCTCACGGTCCTGGGACTCAGCGTGGTCCTGAGGGTCTGTAGTCATGAGAAACCTACCTTCAACCTGACGACGCCGCCCGCCGGGCGAGCGTGGGATCTCGGGCCTCCGCATAGTGCCACGGCGGCGCACTCGATGCATTGTGCTCGTCCATCCTGTGCCTTTGACGATAACTCGCTGGGTGCCACCTGTGCGATTCCTGCGTTCGGCATGACCCGCTCAGCACAGAGGTCCGCAGTCCACAGGGCCGCTCGGCCTCGTGGACGCCTCACCGGGGTGCTCATAGACTGAGCCCATGCTCGAAGCCGCTGCGCTGCCCCTGCCCCTGCCCGTCGGGGCCATCTTCGTGGGCCCCTTGATCATCGGTGCGGGGGTCCTCGTACTCATCGGCCTGGGGGCCATGTACCTCTCCGGAGGCAGGAAGCAGACGCGTCGGCTCTCCTCGGCCCCTGGCGCTCCCGGGCTGGGCCCGGGCGGTCAGCAGGGCCAGAGCGCCCCCGTCGATCCGCGGGACTCCATGCCCTTCGATCAGCTCCGTCAGCAGGCGGGCTCCCTGCTGGTGGCCGCCGACGAGGCGGTGCGTTCCTCCGAGCAGGAGATCCTCTTCGCCCAGGCCGCCTACGGGGACGAGGCCGTCGCGGTCTTCCGGGAGGACATCGAGAAGTCCAAGGGGCATCTGCGCGACGCCTTCCGTCTGCAGCAGCAGCTCGATCAGCAGCCTCCGTCGGAGGAGGCTCAGGCACGGTCGATCGTCAAGCAGATCATGGACCACTGCGAAGAGCTGGACGCCTCGCTCGATGCGCACCGCCAGGAATTCGAAGGACTGCGCGATCTCGAACGCAGCCCAGGCCCGGCGGTGGAGCAGCTCGACGAGCGCCTCACAGGCCTGGGACAGCGTCTGCAGCAGCTCGGCGCCCAGCTGCCGGAGCTGCAGGCGCGCTACGAGGGTGAGCCGCTCCGCGGGCTGGAGAAGAATCTGCACCGCACCGAGGAGCTGATCAGCCAGGCCGGAACCCAACGGGACGCCGCCCGCTCCGCCGCGGAGGAGCAGCGCACATCGGACGCCGTGGTGGCCATCCACTCCGGGGAGCAGAGCGCCGGGCAGGCCGGTGAGCTGCTGGACTCTGCGGAGCAGACCATCTCCCAGCTGCATGACGCGCGGAAGAACCTTGACGTCGGGCTCGCTCAGACGGAGCAGGACGTCGCCCAGGCCCGAGCCACCCGCGACGCCGGCCAGGCACCCGAGCTTGCCGGACCCATCGCGGCCGCCGAGGCCGCCGTCGCCAGAGTGCGCCGCACCCTGGACTCCGACGGCAGATACGACCCGCTGGACCTGCTGCTGGGACTGGAACTGGCCCACCGGGAGCTGGACGCCCCGCTGAACTCGGTGCGCGACCGGCAGGCCAAGGACCGCCGCGCCCGCGAGATGCTGCAGACCGAGCTGCTGACCGCACGGAACCAGGTGCAGTCCTCCCAGGACTTCCTCCGCTCCCGCGCCCACCGAGTGGGGACCACCGCCCGGACCCGTATGGCCGAGGCCGAGCGCTGCCTCTCCGAGGCCCAGTCCTTCGCCGAGACCCAGCCCGCCCGCGCCCTGGACTTCGCCACCCAGGCCAAGACCCTGGCCGTGCAGGCCGCCCAGATCGCCGACCGGGACCGGGCCGAGGAGAACCTCGCCGGGTCCGGAGGCTTCGGTGGCTTCGGCGGCTCCGGGCGCCACTGGGGCGGCGGCTACGGGGGCGGATACGGCACCGGGTACGGTCGGCAGCGCAGCCATGGCCGGGCCGGCCGGCGGATGATGCGCTACGGCATGCGGCACGGACGACGTCGGTGGCTCTGAGCCCGGGCCGGTTGTGCGTCGATACCCCCTGTGTCCTAGCGTGCCCACTGACTAGACTGATCTGAAACACTCCAGGAAAGGTGATCACCGTGTCCAAGCAGTCCATCTTCGGCAGGATGTCCCAGCTGATGCGTGCGAACGTCAACGCGATGCTGGACCGGGCCGAAGACCCCGAGAAGATGCTGGACCAGATGGTCCGGGACTTCACCAACAACATCGCCGAAGCTGAAGAGGCCGTGGCCCAGACCATCGGGAACCTGCGGATGATGGAGGACGACTACCGCGAGGACCTCGACACCGCGCGCTCCTGGGGGCAGAAGGCTCTGGCCGCTTCGCGGAAGGCCGACGAGTTCCGGGCGGCCGACGACCCGACCGACGCCGAGAAGTTCGACAACCTCGCCAAGGTCGCCATCCAGCGGCAGATGGACTCGGAGAGCTCCGCCCGGTCGGCTGAGCCGACGATCCAGTCCCAGCGCGAGATCGTCGACAAGCTCAAGCAGGGGCTTGAGCAGATGAAGACCAAGCGTCAGCAGCTCATCAGCAAGCGTGACGAACTGGTGGCACGCTCTCGCGCCGCCCACGCGCAGTCCCAGGTGCACGACGCCGTGAAGTCCATCGACGTCATGGACCCGACCTCCGAGGTGGGCCGCTTCGAGGAGAAGATCCGCCGTGAGGAGGCTCGGGTGCGCGGGCAGAACGAGCTGGCCGCCTCCAGCCTGGACGCGCAGTTCGAGTCCCTGGAGGACCTCGGCGAGCAGACCGAGATCGAGGCGCGGCTGGCCGCGCTCAAGGGTGGGGCCTCCACCCCGGCAGCGCTGGGGGCCGGTGCCGGCGAGTCGGGCACTGGTGTCACCGAGGCCGATCTGGCCGGCCTGGCCGAGCTGGACTCGGCACTGGAGGGCAACGAGCAGCAGAAGTGAGCGAGGACGACGCTCCGCACTGCTGAAGCGCTCTGTCAGGACACCGGGCGGGCTCAGATGACGTCTGAGGCTCGCTCGGTGTCTGTGCCCTGCGAAATTCTGCTTCAATGGACGTCTGGCAACCGTCACCTGGATCCATCGATGAGGAGTCCTTCCGTGTCCACTGAGAACACCGAGTCCCGAGAGTCCGCCGAGCAGGGCGCGACCACGGTCAACACCGGCCTGGCCCACATGCTCAAGGGCGGCGTCATCATGGACGTGGTGACCCCCGACCAGGCGAAGATCGCTGAGGACGCCGGCGCCGTGGCCGTCATGGCCTTGGAACGTGTGCCCGCGGACATCCGCGCCACTGGCGGTGTGGCCCGCATGTCGGACCCGGACCTGATCAACGGCATCATCGAGACCGTCTCCATCCCGGTGATGGCCAAGGTCCGCATCGGCCACTTCGTGGAGGCCCAGGTGCTGGAGCACCTGAAGGTGGACTACATCGACGAATCCGAAGTCCTCTCCCCCGCCGACTACGTCCACCACATCGACAAGTCGACGTTCAAGGTCCCCTTCGTCTGCGGCGCCACCAATTTGGGTGAGGCGCTGCGCCGGATCACCGAGGGCGCATCGATGATCCGCTCCAAGGGTGAGGCCGGCACCGGCGACGTCTCCGAGGCGATGAAGCACATCCGCACCATCAACGCCGAGATCGCTCAGCTGGGCTCCACGGCCGAGGACGAGCTGTACCTGGCCGCCAAGGAGCTTCAGGCGCCGTACGAGCTGGTGAAGAAGGTCGCCAAGGACGGTCGCCTCCCGGTGGTCCTGTTCGTCGCCGGAGGTGTCGCCACCCCGGCGGACGCCGCGATGATGATGCAGATGGGCGCCGACGGGGTGTTCGTCGGCTCGGGCATCTTCAAGTCCGGCAACCCGGCCGCCCGCGCCGAGGCCATCGTGAAGGCCACCACCTACTACGACGACCCCTCCGTGATCGCCGAGGTCTCCAAGGGCCTGGGCGAGGCCATGGTCGGTCTCAACGTTGCCGACGTCCCGGCCCCGCACCGTCTGGCCGAGCGCGGCTGGTGAGCCCGCGGATCGGAGTCCTCGCGCTGCAGGGGGCCGTGGCCGAGCACGCGCAGGCGCTCACGGCCTCCGGCGCCGAGGTCCGCACCGTACGCCGGCCTGCCGAGCTGGACGCTCTCGACGGGCTTGTCGTGCCGGGCGGAGAGTCGACCACGATGGCACGGCTGGCCGCCCCGGTGCGCATGATGGAGCACATCCGTGAGGCCCAGCACGATGGGCTGGCGCTGTTCGGCACCTGCGCGGGTCTGATCCTCTTGGCCCGAGAGGTGGCCGACCCGGAGGCGCTGGCCGGCTTCCCGCGCATCGGCGGACTCGACGTCGTCGCCCGACGCAACGGATACGGCAGTCAGCAGGACTCCTTCACCGAACCGCTCGACATCGTCGGTCTGGAGGAGCCGCTGGAGGCGGTGTTCATCCGCGCGCCGGTGGTCGAGGAGGTCGGAGCGGGGGTTCAGGTGCTCGCAGAGTCACGAGGCATTCCCGTGGCCCTGCGTGCAGGACGGATGTTGGCGACGAGCTTCCACCCCGAGCTGACCGATGATCCCCGTCTGCATCGCCTGTTCGTGGAGATCGCCAGGGACGCGTGAGGTGCGTCTCATCGGCATGGGCTTGTAAGCTCGTAACCGATCGCCGCACCTGCGGTCCCGCCCGCCGCGCCCCGAGGAACGCATGACTGAACACGACGACGTCAGACGGATGGCCTCTGACCCGGCCACAGACTGGGACATTCTGCACTGGATCGCGGAGAACCACCCGGAGCTCCGTCCTGAGGTCGCTGCGAACCCGAGCACCTACCCGGAGCTGCTCGAGGCTCTCGCGGATCTCGACGATCCGGCGATCAACGCCGCCCTGATGCGACGATTCTGGCCCGAGGACGAGCTCCCGGTCACGGAGGGTGCAGCTGAACCTGAACCGGAGCCAGAGTCCGAGCCGGACCCTGAGCCAGATCCCGAGCCGGATCTGCAGGAGGCCGGGATTCTGCTGCCCGGCGACGATCAGCCCCGGGAGCCGCATCCAGATCCGCTCCACGATGACGAACCTGGCGTCCTTGCCGTCGGGGCGACCGCCGCTGCGGACGATGCTGTGGACGGCGCGGACGGCGCGGACGGCGCGGACGAGGACGCCCCGGAAGCCGGGGAGCAGAGACGAGGGCGACGGGTCGGCTTCATCGTCCTAGCCGTGCTGTTGCCCCTGATCGCGGTCGGGGCGATCCTGGCCCTCGGGCTGACCCTGCTCGGTGACCGAAGCACCCCTGCCGCTGAGCAGTCGCCGGCTCCCGAACCGGAGCAGACCACCACGGAGCCCGAGGAGTCGCCGGAGCCCTCTCCTGAGGAGCCCGAGGTCGAGGGGCCCACGGTGGAGGAGGCTCGCGCCGCCCTGCAGGATCTCCCGGAGGAGACCAGCTGTGAGGACCCCGCTCAGGATGCAGAGGTCTTCGAGCTCCTGGCTGAGCGCGGCGACGAGGAGGACGCGTGGACCCAGGAGCACGCGGACCTCTCCCAGGACGTCGTGGAGGACCTCCAGGACGAGTGCGGGGACCCCTACGCCGCTCGTGTCTTCCAGCTGCTCAGCGGCGAGGGGGCCGAGCATGACGCGCTCAGCACCGCCGTGGGCGGCATGGGCACCGACTGGTTCAACTACGCCTACCCGGCCACCGGCGCCCGGGAGATGACCACCTTCTCCGCTCCCACCGGCAACGTGGTCTGCGAGCTCGGCGAGTCCCTGCGCTGCCGGGTGCTGGACCACTCCTTCGAGGCCCCTGAGGGCTGTGAAGACGGCACCACCTACCGAATCAGCGTGGACGAAGGGCCGGAGCCCGACTGCGAGAACCAGGTCTCCTCTGAGGATGAGCCGGAGGTGCTGCAGTACGGGCAGACCGCCGCCAACGGCTTCTTCGCCTGCGCATCGTTCCCCTCTCAGATGTCCTGCTGGAACCAGCTCACCGGAGAGGGCATCAACCTCTCCTCCACCCGGAACAGCATCTACTGAGCCAGCCGTGGCCGAGCCGACGGTGGGCGCCGCGCGATGACCTCCGAGACGGAACCTCTGCCGCCCTGGCCCACCGAACCCCCGCACCATGGGCGGGTGGTGCTGCGCGAGGTGCGCGAGTCCGACGTCGTGATGGCCCGCGAGCTGTCCACCGACCCCTACGTGCCGCTGATCGGCACGCTGCCGGTCCACGGGAGCACGCAGGAGCTGCTCGACTGGGTGCACCGCCAGCAGTCTCGGCATGCCGAAGGGGCGGGTTTCGCCTTCACCATCGCCGACACCGACGACGCCCCGGTGGGCCACTGCGGCCTGTGGCTGCGCCTGTTCGCCCACGGACGCGCCACCGCCGGCTACGCGCTGGCTCCCTCGGCACGAGGAAGCGGGCTGGCCGGAGATGCGCTCGCCGCTCTCACCCACTTCGGCTGGAGCCTGGAGGGCCTGCATCGGATCGAGCTGCTCATCGAACCCTGGAACACCGCCTCGGTGCGCACCGCCGAACGTGCCGGATACGTGAGGGAGGGACTGCTGCGCAGCCACCAGGAGATCGGAGGCCGACGGCGGGACATGCTGCTCTACGCCGCCGTCCGGGACGACGAGGTCACGTCCGGCCTCCGCTGACGGCCCAACTGCGGCGGGTCAGGAGCTGGTCAGTGCTCTGGCCCTGACGCTCCGCGCGGAGTAAGATGTCCGGGCACGCACGAAGACCCCTGATCTGGAATCTCTTCCGATCAGGGGCCTTCGTCTTCTCGTTGCGGGGGCAAGATTTGAACTTGCGACCTCCGGGTTATGAGCCCGGCGAGCTACCGAACTGCTCCACCCCGCGTTGACTTGTCCTACTTTACCGGTGCGTGAGCGGCATGCAAAATCGAGACGAACGATCCCGGGGTGATCTGCGTCTCCTCGGCCATGGAGCCGTGACGCTCCAGGTCAGCGTCCGGTACCGTCGGTCCCCCCAGCGCCCGCGACCCGACCGGAGCCCCCATGATCTTCGACCTGCCGATCCACCCGCTGGTGGTCCACGCCGTGGTGATCCTCGTGCCGCTGGCCGCCCTGCTGCTCGTGCTGGCCGTCTGCGTGCCCCGCCTGCGTGGAGTCTGTGGCCCGCTCGGGGTGATCCTGGCCGTGCTGGGCGCGATCTCCGCCGTCGTCGCCGACCAGTCCGGCTCGATCCTGACCGACTACGTCGGGACCCCCGAGGAGCACATCCGCTGGGGGCTGCCCACGGTGTACTCCTCCTCCGCGATGGCGCTGACCGCCCTGCTGTGGTTCTTCATCCGCCACCGAGTCGCCAGGAGCGTCTTCGGAGTGCTCACGATCCTCAGCGCGATCGCCGCGGTGACGTTCACAGTCCTGGCCGGACACAGCGGCGCAGAGGCAGTCTGGGGCGAACTGAGCTGACCGGACATCGCGCCGTCCTCGGGCGAGGGAGTCCGGCCCGCAGGTGACCGCCCCGGACACAGACGACGGTGGGGCCGGTCCCCTCTTCAGGGAACCGACCCCACCGTCCTGGGCCGTGCTCAGCACCTCAGCTCCCGACTCCGACGGCCCGATCACGGGACGCCGCGCCGGAGGAGGATCAGTCGCCGGCGATCGCTTCCTCAGCCGCCAGGGCGTCCTCCACTGCCTGCTGGAGCTCCGCCTGGGCTTCCCCGTAGGCGGCGAAGTCGCCGTCCTCGAGGGCCTGCTGGGAGTCCTGCATAGCCTCGTTGGCGCGCTCGAGAGCGTCAGCCAGCTGCTCCTCCGGAGAACCGGCCGGCGCATCCTCCACCGTGGGGTCGTCGTCCTCGGTGGCCTCGTCCTCGTCATCCTCGGTGGTGGCCTCATCCTCAGTCGGGGACGGAACGTCCTCGTCCTCGGCCGTGGCGTCATCCTCCACAGGTGCTTCCACGCCCTCGTCGACGGCTTCACCCTCGACTCCGGCGCCTTCGGCCGCTTCGGCACCGGCGTCTCCGCCGAAGACCTGATCCAGGGCCTCCCCGAGGCTGTCGGCGAAGCCGACCTCCTCACCGTAGGAGACCAGCACCTTGCGCAGCAGCGGGTAGGCGGTCGTACCGGTGGACTGGACGTAGACCGGCTGCACGTAGAGCATTCCGTCTCCGGCCGGCAAGGTCACCATGTTGCCGTTGATGACCTCGGAAGCGCCCTGACGCAGCAGGTTGAGCTCCTGGGAGACCTCGGCGTTGGAGTCGAAGTTCGCCTGCGTCTGGCCCGGTCCGGGGACCGCGGTGTCACGCGGCAGCTCGAGAAGCTGCAGGCCGCCGTAGTCCTCGGCCTTCTCCCCGTCCTCACCGGTGCCGGCGTCGCCGTTGGCTGCCAGGAAGCCGTAGAGCACATTGCGCTGCTGGGCGCCCTCGGTGATCTGCGGGATGAAGGTGGAGGTCAGCGAGAACTTCGGCTCGTCCTGACCCGGCATCTGCAGGGTCATGTAGTACGGCGGCTGGTTGACAGTGCCGTCCTCGACGGTCGGGTCGTCCGGGACGGACCAGGCGTCGTTGTTCTCGTAGAAGGCGCCGGGGTCCGTCACGTGGTAACGGCCCAGGAGCTCGCGCTGCACACGGAACATGTCCTCCGGATAGCGGACGTGATCCATGAGCTCGGCGCTCATCTCGGAGTAGGGCTCCAGGGACTCCGGGAAGACGTTCTCCCAGGCCTTGAGGATCGGATCCTCCTCGTCCCACGCGTAGAGGGTGACCGAGCCGTCATAGGCATCCACGGTGGCCTTCACCGAGTTACGCATGTAGTTGACCTGCCCGGAGAGGACCTGCCCGCCCTGGGTCAGGGCGTCGGTGGTGGCCGACTCCAGCTGCTGCTCAGCGGAGTACGGGAAGTTCTCCGAGGTGGTGTAACCCTCCACGATCCACTGCACGCGGCCGTCGACGATCGCCGGGTAGATGTTCTGGTCTACCTCAAGGAACGGCGCGACCTTCTCCACGCGCTCCCGCGGGTGACGGTCGTAGAGGATCTGAGACTCCTCGTTCATGTCCCCCGAGAGCAGGATCTCCGGGGACTGGAACTGGATCGCATAGATCACCCGGTTGAGCAGGTTACCCACCGAGGGACCGCCGTCGCCGGAGAAGGTGTAGACGGTGTCCGCATCCGAGTTCGCCGACGCCGGACGGTCCAGCTCCATCGGGTCCGCACCCTCTGGAGCCCCAGCAATCGAGAAGTCGGTGGTGTTCTCACCGAAGTAGATGCGCGGCTCGTAGTCCTCATCACTGGCCAGGTCGCCCTGAGTGGGGATGTCCTGCAGGGTGAAGTCCGGGCGCCCCTCCGGCGAGACCGCCGAGGCGTTCGCTGCGACGAGTCCGTAGCCGTGGGTGTAGATCAGGTGCCTGTTGACCCAGGAGGCGTCGTCGGCGACGTTGACCTCTCGGGCCGAGATAACCGTGTCCTCGTTCTCGCCGTCGATCTCGTAGCGGTCGAAGCTCAGCGTGTCACTGAAGGCGTAGTACTGACGGAACTGCTGCAGCTGGCCGAAGGCCGCCGACACCAGGTTCGGGTCCAACAGACGGATGTTCTGGATGTTGGCCGCGTCCTCGGCCAGCGCGCCCTCTGCTGCCGAGACCTCGGCGTCATAGCCCTGCTGCTCGATGTCCTGCAGCCCGTAGGCGTACCGGGTCAGCTCCATGTTGCGCTCGATGTACTGGCTCTCCAGGGTGCGCTCCGAGGGACGCACCTGGTACTCCTGCACCAGGAACGGGTAGACCGCACCGCCGACGATGGCGGTCACGATCAGCATGGCCGTGCCGATGATGCTGAACCGCCAGCGGCCGGTGACCGCGGTGACGATGAAGATGCCGGCCACCAGCACTGCGGCCACCGCGAGGATCGCCTGAGCCGGGATGACCGCGTTGACATCGGTGTACATCGCGCCAGCCCAGTTGCCGTCCTGGCTCGTCAGGGTGCCGTAGCGGTCAAGCCACCAGTTCACACCCTGGAGCACCACGAAGACCGCAGCGGTCACGGCGATGTGCCACCGGGCGGCCTTCTCGATGACGAACTTGCCGCTGGGCTCGATGCGGATGCCGCCATAGAGGTAGTGGCAGATGATGCCGGCGATCCCAGCCACCAGGACCGCCGAGATCAGGAATCCGTTGATGAAGCCGAGGAAGGGCATCGTGAAGACGAAGAACGCGAAGTCCAGGCCGAACTCCGGATCGGTCATCCCGAACGGCTCCTGGTTGAAGAACAGCAGCACGTCCTCCCAGGCTCCCGAGGCGGCAGTCCCGGCGAAGAAGCCCATGAGGGCGGGCAGACCGATCATCAGCAGCCGGCGCATGGACGTCAGCGTGTTCTGATACCGCTGGATGGACTCGTTCATCTGCCGGTCCAGGGTCTGCGGCCGGCTCCGGAACGCGAGGAACAGGCTCAGCCAGACCAGGGAGCCCATCACCACGAAACCGGCGGCGAAGATGCCCAGCCGGCTCAGGCGCTCGGTCCAGAAGATCTCCGAGTAGCCCAGCTGGTTGTACCACATGATCTCGGCATAGAAGCCGGAGAATATGACGAACGCGCCGATCAGCAGCGCGATGATGATGATCGTCAGCGTCAGCGCCGACGGACGGCGCGGTCCGCTGCGCTGACTGCGCTGCGGACCCCCGCTCCCTCCGCCGGAACCTCCGCGGTCGGAGCCGCCGTCGTCGGAGCCGCCCGAGCCGAACAGGCCGGAGCCGCCGAAGGGGTTCGTCGAACCGAATCCCTGGGAGAAACTCACATCTACCCTCTCTTCGTCCCGGTCAGGGCCGTCGGTGCTCGGCCTGCGCGGGACGTTGTGCTGTTGTGCTGGTCTGCTGGTGGAGTTCTGCGCTGGTGTGTCTGAACGTCTGTGTGCTGCACGGGCCCGGGGCTTCCCGGACGTCAGCTCCCGCAGCTCTCGAGGGATTCGAGGAGCGCGTCGTCCGCGTCCCTCACCGCCTCGACGACCTGGCGGGCCTGGTCCACGTCGTCGACGCCGTGGACCTCCAGTCCGCGCGGGACCCTGCCCTCGAGCTCGGCGCAGTTCTCGCGCGGGACCAGGAAATGATCCGCCCCGGCGTCGCGGGCTCCGACGACCTTCTGCGCGATCCCGCCGATGGGGCCGACCGTGCCGTCAGGGTCCACGGTGCCGGTGCCGGCCCAGTCCTCCCCGCCGGTCATCGACGTCTCGGTCAGATGATCGATGATCCCCAGGGTGAACATCAGCCCGGCACTGGGCCCGCCGACGTCCTCCAAGGTGATCTCCACATCCACAGGGAAGTCGAAGTCACCCTGGAGCAGGATGCCCACGTAGTAGTCCCCGTCGGCCTCCTGATAGGTGGGAACCTCGACGTCGAGGTCCTCACCATCTCTGGTCACCGTCAATTCTACCGGCTGACCTGCGGCGTCGTTCACCACTTCACGCAGGCCCTCCACCCCGGTGACGGGCTCGCCCTCGGCTGCGAGGACCTCGTCGCCGACCTCCAGCACCTCAGTGGTGCCGACGTCGGCGGCCTGCGGGGTGAAGTCGATGACGCGCAGGCGTTGGCTGTGATCGATGTCCAAGGCGTCCAGGGCCGCAGCGGTGGCCAGATCCTGGGAACTGGTCATGGCGGCGGTGTTCATCTGCCGGACGTCCTCGGCGGTGGTCCCGGAGGGATAGACGAGCTCCTGCGGCATGACGTCCACACTGGGGTCCAACCAGCCCTTGATGACCTGCGGGACGTAGACGGTGGAGGTTGGGGCCCCGTTGACGAAGACGGTGGTCATGCTCAGCGCGCCCTCAGTGGGGTGGGTGTCCTGCCCGGAGATGCTGATCATCGGCTCATCCCCGAACTCGCCGATGGTGTTGAACACCGGCCCGGGCGCTTCGGTCAGATAGGGGGCCGGGGTGCCCAGCAGCGCCGCGCCGAGCACGACGGCCCCCAGGCCGGCGCCCAGCCGCACGGTGCGACGCAGGGTCCAACTGTGCGTGGGCCCGGGTGGAAGCGCGTCAGCCTCCCAGGGCGCTGGGATGGATTCTGCCGGTCCGGGCCGCTGCGCCGGGTCCCCACCGGCTGCAGCGTCTCCTGGGCGCGACGATTCCGACGGCCGGCCCGGGGATGTGAATCTTTCAGTCATAGTGATCCGGGCCATTGTCTCATCACGCGCCGACGACGGCGAACTCGGCCCACCAGGCGCTTCCTCCCTCCGCGAACTGGCCACACGGCGCACAGACAGCGCCGCACAGGCGGCAGTAGTCTTGGAGCTCCAGACCCATGCTGATCGACCAGTCAGGGAGCAGCTCATGAATGCCGACGATTCCGGACGCCGCGGCGGGAGCCGCGATGACGAGGGCCGTGACGACGAGGGCCGTGACGAGAACCAGGGCGGTGAGCCCCAGGACCCCATGGAGGAGATGTTCCGTCAGCTCTTCGGCGGCGGGGACGCCGCCCAGGGCCCCGCGACGCCCGGCCAGGGACCGTCGATCGGCTTCACCGGAACCCCAGGACAGGGCGGCCCCCAGCTCCCCGAGGGATTCGACCCCGCGCAGCTGGGCCTGCCGCCGATGGACCCGCAGATGATGCAGCAGATCATGGGCCAGGTGCAGGCCATGTTCTCCGCGATGCAGTCCTCCTCCGAGGGCGACCGCCAGGGCCCCGTGAACTGGAACATGGCCAAGCAGGCGGCCCGACAGGCCGCCGCCGGGGATGACCCCAGCGTCTCCCCCGCCGAGAGCCGCGCCATCGACGAGGCCCTGCGGCTGGCTGACATGTGGCTCGACGGCGCCACCAGCTTCGAGTCGGTGGGGCAGATCGGCAAGGCCTGGTCCCGGGCGCAGTGGGTGGAGGAGACGTTCGACGCCTGGCGCCGGCTGACCGAACCGGTGGCCGAGTCCGTCTCCGAGGCGCTCTCCGGGGCGATCAAGGAACAGCTCGACGAGCAGGGCTCAGCGGTCCCCCCGGAGATGCAAGCGATGATGGGCGGCGCCGGCTCCGAGCAGATCAGCGGGATGATCCAGTCCATGGGCGGCATGGCCTTCGGCATGCAGCTGGGCCAGGCCGTGGGCACGCTGGCCAAGGAGGTCCACTCCTCCTCAGACATCGGCCTTCCTCTGGCCGGCCAGACGATGGCTCTGCTGCCCAGGAACGTCGGGGAGTTCAGCAAGGGCCTGCAGGTGGACAAGCAGGAGGTGCTGCTGTTCCTGGCGCTGCGCGAGGCCGCACGGATGCGGCTGTTCGCGCGCTGCCCGTGGCTGGAGCAGGATCTGTTCAACGCGGTGGCCCAGTACGCCGCCGGCATCCACATCGACATGAGCCGGGTCGAGGAGGCCGCCTCCCAGATCGATCCCACCAACCCGGAGGCCATGCAGGAGGTCCTGTCACAGGGTCTGTTCACCCCCGAACGGACTCCCATGCAGGACGCGGCGCTGACCCGCATCGAGACCACCTTGGCCCTGGTCGAGGGCTGGGTGGACGACGTCGTCGCCCAGGCGGCCGAACATCTGGAGTCGCTTCCGGCGCTGCGCGAGACGCTGAACCGACGCCGTGCGGTGGGCGGCCCGGCTGAGGACACCTTCGCCGCCCTGGTGGGCCTGGAGCTGCGCCCGCGCCGCCTTCGTGACGCCGCCGCCCTGTGGGCTCATCTGCGGGAGACCTCCGGGATGTCCGGTCGCGACGAGGTGTGGTCGCACCCAGATGTGCAGCCCACCGAGGAGGACCTGGACGACCCCCACGGCTTCCTCGCCCGGCAGGCCGAGCGCGAGGCCGAATCGGCCCGCATCGACGAGGAGCTGCAGAAGCTGCTCGACGGCGGCTACGACGGTCCTTCGACGTCGACCGATTCCGACGACCCCGGGACCTCCGACAGCTCCGGTGACTCCAGTGACTCCAGTGACTCTGGTGACGCTGGTGACGCTGGTGACTCTGAGGGGACCCCGAACAGCTCGGACTGAGCCCGGCAGGGGCAGTCCGCGGCGGGTGGCACCGGCCGGGAACGGACCGTACCGGTGCCGGCGTCGATGTGCATCACGGTGTCCGTCAGGTCCGGGAGCTGCTGCCCCGCCAGAAGCTCTCTGAGCTGCAGAGCCGCCAGGTGGGCGCACAACCCGGGCAGCGGCGAGCCGCCCGTCGATCGGGCCCCTGAGGGCGACGCCTCTGCTGTGCCGGGGCGATGACTCTCGAGGCAGGCAGGGCAGGGCGACGGGCCGGCTGCTGCGACCACCGGCCCGAGCAGCGCGCCCTGCTCCCCCACGCTGATCGGCAGCACCCGTGAGGTCTCCCGCAGCCGGGCCTGGAGCTGCTCCCGGACGGGCCAGGACGCCCCTTCAGCACGCACCAGAACCTGCACATCAGCGCCCTGGACGCCGCCCTCGGGCGGGCACTCCAGCACGGCTGTCCCGCCAGCGGACCCGCGGAGCAGCTCGGTGAGGACCTCGGCCCGCCGGCGTCCTCGGTGCCCCACTCGGAGGCGTTCGCCCTCGTCCTCCTCGGAGATCTCGGTGCCGTCACGCAGCACCACCGTCCCCACCCCCAGGTCCACCAGCAGCTCGGCCAGGCGGGCCCCGCAGTCGCTGAGACCGTCCACCAGGACGCAGGACATCGCCAGCCGGGCCCGGCGCAGCTCGGCGGTGGGGGCGCCGTCGTCGCGCTGAAGCACCCCGTGGGTCCAGAGCTGCTCCACCACCTCGGGGGCGGCGGCCACCGGGACTCCCCAGGCCAGGCTCTTGGTGGCGGCCAGGACAGTCTCGGCGTCGCCGTCGACCAGCACGGAGGCATCTCCGGCCTGCAGGCGCACAGTGGCCTCGTCTAGCACCGTGGCGACGGCGTCCGGCGGCAGCCGATAGATCAGAGCAGATGTCGTGACGTCCATGCAGACATGGTGGCAGAACTCGACCGTGGGCATCCGGAGTTATCCACAGGCCGCAGGGTTAGACTCGTCGCGCACTGTGCTCTGCCCACCTGAGGATCTGCCCGCCTGATCCCCGACTGATCCCCGACTGATCCCCTGTCCCGCCCGAGACCCCTCCAGGAGGACCGATGCCTCGCAGCACCACCCGCCGCAGCGGCTCCGGCGGCCAGTCGGCCGAGCAGACGATCATGGTGGACGGCGCCGAGGTGCTGGTGATCCGTTCGCCTCGGCGGACACGCACCGTCACCGCCGACCAGGTGGACGGACGGCTGCGGCTCAGAGTGCCGTCCCGGCTGAGTCGGACACAGGTGGACGAGCATGCCCGAGCGTTCCAGCAGAAGCTGAAGCGCCGCTCTGCCCGACGCCGGCGCAGCGACGACGACCTCCTCCGCCGCGCCAGGGAGCTCTCCCGGCAACACCTCGACGGCATCCCGGATCCCACCAGCGTGGTGTGGTCCACCCGGCAGTCGACCCGCTGGGGCTCCACGACCTCCACCGACGGCACGATCAGGCTGTCCACCCGCCTCCAGGAGATGCCGCTGTGGGTGCAGGACGCGGTGCTAGTCCACGAGCTGGCGCACCTGATCGAGCCCGACCATGGCCCCCAGTTCCAGGCGCTGGTGGCCAGATACCCGCGGACCCGGGAGGCCGATGCGTTCCTGGAGGGGGTCAGCTTCGGCTGGAACCACCCGCGGTGAGCCGATGGTGAGCCTCCGTCGCGCTCCGGATCACGTCACGGGCGTGGGCAGGCCGGTGCGACGTCAGCCGCGTCGTGCCTCGGTGGCCTCGCTGAGCACCGACTTGAGCGCCTCGCCGTGCTTCTCCAGCTTCCGCTCCCCCACCCCGGGGACCTCGAGCAGCTCCGCGTCAGTGCGGGGAAGCCGCTCGGCGATGACCTCCAAGGTGGCGTCGGTGAAGACCACGAAGGCCGGCACGTCGAGCTCCTTGGCGTGGGCGGAGCGCCAGGTGCGCAGGCGGGCGTAGAGCTCCTCGTCATAGCGTGCGGGGCAGTCCTCGCAGCGCCGGCGCTTGACCTCCGTCCCGGTGGTCAGCACCATCCCACACGTGGTGCAGGTCGCCGTCTTCCGCTTCGCGCGGGAATTGGGATTCACCGCGCCCGAGGACGGCGCGATCTTCCGGGTGGGCTCCTCCAGTCCGAGCTCCCGGCGCAGCGGACGCAGGAACCGGGAGGGGCTGCGCCGGCCGCGGCCGCCCGAGTGCCGGGCCTGCGCGGAGGACATGTAGAGATGCTTGCGGGCGCGGGTGATGCCCACGTAGAGCAGCCGCCGCTCCTCGTCGACCTCCCGCTGGGTCTTGGCGAAGGTGATCGGCATCAGGCCTTCGTTGAGCCCGGCCAGGAACACCGCGTCCCACTCCAGCCCCTTGGCCGAGTGCAAGGAGGCCAGCGTGACCCCTTCCACGGTGGGGGCGTGCTGGGCAGCGGAGCGCTCGTCCAGCTCGGAGGTGAATTCCCGCATGGTCAGGGTTTCGCCGAGCGCCTCCCTGCCGGCGTGGATCTGGTCGGCGAGCCCGACCAGCGCCGCCATCGACTCCCAGCGTTCCCGCACTGCTCCGGTGCCCTCGGGGGCCTCGCGACGCCAGCCGTGGGAGGAGAGGATGTTCCGCACCGTCTTCGGCACACCGTCCTCACCCTCCTCCACCAGGGAGGAGGTACGCAGCGCGGCGAGCGCCTCGCGGACTTCGCGGCGGGAGAAGAACCGCTCCGAGCCACGCAGCTGATAGGAGATCCCCGCCGAGGTCAGTGCCTGCTCGAAGGCCTGGGACTGCCCGTTGGTGCGGTAGAGCACCGCCACCTCGCTCAGCGGCACGCCCTTCTCCTGCAGGGCACCGATCTGCTCGGCGATCCAGCGGGCCTCGGCGTCGTCGTCGGCGTGCTGGGTGACCGAGGGGGTAGGGCCGTGCTCACGCTGGGAGATCAGCCGCAGCGGGTCCGGCCAGGAGGGCGCGTACTCGCCCTGGGCCTGCAGCTGGGTGCGAATCCGCGCCTGTTCCCGGGTGCGGTCGGCCAGCAGCACGTTGGCCATCTGCACCACCTGAGGGGTGGAGCGGTAGTCGCGGACCAGCCGGACCACCGTGGCCTCCGGGTGGCGTCGAGTGAACTTCAACAGGTAGTCGGGGGTCGCACCGGTGAAGGAGTAGATCGTCTGGGAGGCGTCTCCCACCACGCACAGCTCCTCGCGGCCACCGAGCCAGAGGTCCAGCAGGCGCTGCTGCAGCGGGGAGACGTCCTGGTATTCGTCGACCACGAAGTGCCGGTACTGCTGGCGGACCTGGGCAGCGACCCGCTCGTCGTCCTCGAGCATGCCCACGGTCAGCAGCAGCACGTCCTCGAAGTCGATGAGGTGCTTGTCCAGCTTCACGTCCTCATAGGACTGGTACAGCTTGGCGAACGTCCGGTGGTCCACTCCCCCGGGCGGAGGGCGGTCCCCGGCGAGCTCCAGGTAGGAGTCGGGGGTCAGGGTGGAGACCTTGGCCCACTCGATCTCGGAGGCGAGGTCGCGCAGGGCGGCCCGGTCCGTGGTGATGTGCAGGCGCCGGGCGGCCTCGGTGAGCAGCCGGACCTTGTGGTCGAGGATCTCCGGCATCACCCCGCCGATGGCCATCGGCCAGAAGTACTGCAGCTGGCGCAGGGCCGCGGCGTGGAAGGTGCGGGCCTGCACACCGGGGGCGCCCAGGGCGTTGAGCCGGGAGCGCATCTCGGCGGCTGCGCGGGCAGTGAATGTGACCGCGAGCAGCCGGTGGGGATCGTAGACGCCGGCGCGGACCCCGTAGGCGATGCGGTGGGTGATCGCCCGCGTCTTGCCGGTCCCGGCACCGGCGAGGATGCACACCGGTCCGCTCAGGGTGCTGGCGGCCTGGCGCTGCTCCTCGTCGAGCCCGTCGAGGACCGCGTCCGGAGCCTGGGGGTCGGACGGGGACGAGGTCATCGCACTCCTCTGCTCCAGATGTCGACGTCGGGCAACGTGTCACCGTACCAGTGTTCGATCAGCGCCCGAGAGATCGAGGATCGGGGCGGGATGCCCACGTGCCCGCCGGCGACCTGCTCGTGGAGTTCGGTGCGGGTGAACCAGCGTACGTCGCGGATCTCGTCCTGGTCGGCACGGGCCTGGGTGTCCCGTGCGTGGGCGAGGTACCCGAGCATCAGCGAGCGTGGAAACGGCCAGGCCTGGGAACCGATGTACTCGACGCGCTCCACTGTGGCCCCTGCCTCCTCGGCGACCTCACGGACCACGGCGTCCTCCAGGGACTCGCCAGCCTCCACGAATCCGGCGAAGGTCGAGTACATGCGAGCGTCCCAGCGGGTGGCCGATCCCAGCAGAAGCGTGTCATCAGGGGCGACGACGGCGGTGATCACGGCCGGATCCGTGCGGGGGAAGTGCTCCGCCCCGCAGGCGGGGCACCGTCGCATCCAGCCCGAGCTGCGGATCTCGGTGGCGGAGCCGCAGCGGGGACAGAAGGGGGAGGTGGCGTGCCAGTTCAGCACAGCGGTGGCCTGGGTGAGCAGCTCGGCCTCCAGGGCGTCGAGGTGCGCGCCGGCCCTGCGTAGGTCAGCCCAGCGGACCGAGGGTCGGCCGTCTGCCTCGGTGGCGTCGGTCTCGCGACGCATCACCCCGCTGTCCGCGTGGCCGGTGCGCGATGGAGCCCGTTCGCCGTCATGGGCCTCGCCGGGCGCGGGCACGGCCACCAGATGACGCGGTGACCCGTCGGCTGCCGTGCCGTCCGCACCCAGGTAGACGGCATCCGCAGGCAGCGCCCCGTGCGGGGCCCGCAGGTCCAGTCGCAGGCGGGCGAGGCGAGACGGTGCGCCGTCCCGCCCGAGGGTTGCGACCGGAGCGTCCGATGCGACGGCCTCATCCCGCACGGGCGCGCGGCCGTCGTCGAGCCGCAGGACACGGGCGCCCGGAGACTGCCACACCTGGGCGAGCCAGTCGGGGCGCTGGCGGTCCTGGTCGCGGCGGTCGATGCGCGGCCGGGACAGCGGGAGGTCGAGGACACCAGGTGCAGACTGCATGGATCTACCGTAGCGCTCACCGGTGACTGCTGAGCACGCGTCCGAGGAGGCCTGCCCTCTCCGGACCAGTCGGGCTCCCGGCGTCGCCCGGGGCGCCGCCCACGCGCTGTGGCAGGTATGACAGAAGTTCCGGAACACGGCGTGCCCTAGCGGACCAGGAGCATCAGGAGACCATACGCTGGTGACCGTGCGATGGACATCGATGGAACTGGCGGCTCTGGCCACCGCCGCTGTGCCGGGCCTCTCCCCGACGGGAGTGGCCGCCGTCGCCGACGACGCCCGAGACTTCACCTCGGCGATCGTCATCGATTCCGAGGGCAACCGCTGGCGCATCCGTTCTCCGCAGCATCAGGAGGCGGCGATGCGTCTGGAGACCGAGCTGCAGGTGCTGCGTGGTTTCTCCACGGCGATCCGCGCGGAGCTTCCCTTTCGCGTGCCGTCAGTGGCGGGTGCGGTGCGGCGCGGTGAGATGCGCACCTTCGTGTACAACCATCTGCCGGGACGCACCCTCGAGCTGGAGGAGCTGACCGCCAGCGGTGCCGAGGTGATCGGGGACGTCGGTCGCACCATCGCTGCGATCCACGATCTGGATGAGTCGGTGGTGGACCATGCGGATCTGCCCCGCTACTCGGCCGAGCGGTTCCGCCAGCGGCGGCTCAACGAGCTCGACCAGGCCGCGACCACCGGCCAGATCCCCTCCTCGCTGCTGCGCCGTTGGGAGCATGCCATGGAAGAGAAGCTCCTGTGGGACTTCACTCCGACGGTGGGCCACGGGGATCTGCACGAGGACAATCTGCTCGTCGAGGGCGAGCGCGTGGTGGCGGTGACCGGGTGGACCGATCTGCACATCGGTGACCCGGCGGATGACTTCGCGTGGCTGGCCGCCGCCCCCGATCCTGAATTCGCCCAGGCGGTTCTGACCTCCTATCAGCAGCACCGCAGGGGCCCGAGCGACCCTTACCTGATGCGCCGGGCGGCACTGACCGCTGAGTTCGCGCTGGCCCAGTGGCTGGTGCGCGGTCACGCCACCGAGAACCAGGAGATGGTCGAGGAGGCACGGGGCCTGCTGCGTCAGCTGGTGGAGGACATCGAGGCCCACGGTGGACAGCCGATCTCACTGACCCCGATGCAGGGAGAGGAACCGGCCTCGGAGCAGGACTCGCGGCCGGTGGCCCGTGCCGGAGCGGCCGCCACGGTGGCTGACACCGGCGAGTGGGCCGAGTCCGGCGCGGATGACCATGAGCCGGTGGTCATCACCGATGCTTCTGCCGAGGACTCCTCGGAGCCCTCCCCTTCGGAGGCCGCTGAGGAGAGCGCAGAAGGGCCTGGTGACGAGCCCGAGGTCTCCGACGGTGACGAGCCGGCGACGGCTCCGGCTGAGTTTGCGCTCGACGACGACGCCCCGACCGGCCAACTCCCCGCCGTGTCCCCGGCGTCGCCGGCCTCTCCTGGCTCCCCGGAGTCCCCCTCTTCTCCGGTCTCCCCCGCTTCCCCGGTGGACGACGGTGCCGCCTCCACGCGCTCCCCCGCCGCGGATGAGCAGCCCACCGGGGACATTCCCCGCGTCGTGGATGATTCGCTCTTCCTGGACGAAGACGACACCCCGACCGGGACGATCTCTCCGGTGCCGGAGACTGCTGAGGGGCAGTCACGGCGGCCGGAGTCCGGGTCGTTGCCGATCCTGGCTGATGCGGAGTCCGAGAAGCGGGCCAAGCAGAAGAACTTCTTCCCCGCGCAGTCCGCGGACAGCGCACGGTCGGCTCCCAGCGCCGACACCGGCACGAACCCGGTGGTCCCGCCCGCCGACGTTCCCGACGAGGCCCGCGGCGATGCGTCTCCATCCCACGAGTCCGGCGGGCAGGGAACCACCGCCGTGGAACCGACAGCTCGGGGCAGTTCGGAGCGGGACGCGACGGTGGAGGGCACTAGCTCGTCCGAGCCGACCGACGAGGGCGAAGGGTCGCCGTCGTCGGGCTCCTCTCCCCGCAGCGCCATCTACTCGACCTACCCAGGGCTTCGCCCGCCGGGATCCTGACCGGTGAGCGCTGCTTCGCTGGCTCGCTTCCCCTGTGCCAGCGGGGCGACGCACCGCCGTCATGGCATGCACCGGCCTCCGCCGATCGGGTGACATGCCCTGTGCTGTGACAGCAATCTCTCCTTCTGCGGGGAATGGGCCCGCCCCCGGCCGAGTTGTCGCCTGCGTGTTCAGCACATCGGTGTGCTCTCTTCTGACGAACGCAGACCTGTATCCCGCGCCTCCCCTGGCGTGCACACCTGATTGATCGAGGGGACTCTCTGTGCCGACCTCCACCCGCACTCCTCAGCACGACTCCGCGCACCCTGCCACCAGCGACGTTCCCCTGGTGACGGAGGATCCGCGATTCTCCCGACGCCAGATCGTCATCGCGATCGTGGCGCTGTCCCTGGGTGGCTTCGCGATCGGTGTCACCGAGTTCGCCATCATGGGGCTGCTGCAGGAAGCGGTGGCTGATCTGGAGATCACCATCCCCCAGGGTGGGCATCTGATCAGCGCCTACGCGCTGGGCGTGGTGGTCGGTGCTCCGCTGCTGGCCCTTCCCGGGGCGACCCGTGAGCGGCGGAAGTACGCGCTGTTCCTGCTGGCGCTGTTCGTGGTGGGCCATGGGCTGAGCCTGCTGGCTCCGAACTACGAGACCATGTTGGCGGCGCGATTCATCTCGGGCCTACCGCATGGAGCCTACTTCGCGGTGGCCGCGCTGATGGCTGCCCAGATGGCGGGACCCACGCGGCGCTCGAAGGCGATCGCCGCGGTGCTGGGTGGTCTGGCGATCGCGAATGTGATCGGCGTGCCGGTGGTGACCTGGGCCGGTCAGCAGTTCGGCTGGCGGTGGATGTTCGCCATCGTGATGGTGCTGGCGCTGATCACCATGGCGGCGGTGGCGACCTTCGCGCCCCGGCAGATGCCCTCGAAGCATGCCTCCATGAAGGGAGAGCTCAAGGGGCTGAAGTCCCAGCGACTCTGGGTCGGGATCCTGCTGGCCGTGGTCGGGTTCTGCGGAATGTTCGCCCTGTACTCCTACATCTCCCCGGTGATGACGGATGTGGCCCTGCTGGATGCCCGCTACCTGCCTTATGTGGTGGGTCTGTACGGCGTCGGCATGGTGGTCGGGAACTTCATCGGCGGGTGGGCGGCGGACAAGTCCGTGCTGGGGACGGTGATCATCTCGATGGCGCTCATCTCCGTGTTCATGGTGCTCTTCGCCGCCACGGCGCACATCGCGCTGCTGGCCCTAGTGTTCCTCTTCCTGGTGGGCGCCTCAGCCTCTGCGCTGAGTCCTTCGATGCAGACCTACCTGATCGACTCGGCTCCGCGAGCCCCGCAGCTGGCCGCCTCCCTGCATCATTCGGCGTTCAACGCCGCCAACGCCCTGGGCGCGATCATCGGTGCCTCGGTGATCGACGCTGGGTGGGGCCTGCGCGCACCCAGCTACGTCGGCGCCGCCGCCGCGGCGGTAGGGGTGCTGATCGCCGGGTACGTCATCTGGCTGAGCCGGCGGGAGCAGGCGCACGGCTGAGTCCCTCCGGGTTGGTGAGGTGCTGGGCAGGTCGTGTAGAAGCCTGCTCAGCTCGGCTGGCCGGGTGATGGCTGGCAGGTCGGGCAGACGTAGATGACCCGGTCCTCCTGAGCTGCGCGTCGCTGGGACTCCTCCCCAGAGTGGGACCGGATGATGCGACTCTGGCAGCGCAGGCAGAGCTTCCCACCTCGCCCGTAGACCCAGTACTGCACCGCTGCGGTCGGCGTGCCGGTGGTGCTCCGGCGGCCGCGGAGCTTGTTGATCTGCAGCAGCCGATGGGCAAGGTCGATGATCCGGCTCAGATCCGGGACTGCGCCGACCGGGGTGTCCGGGTGGACGCCGGCGAGGAAGCAGATCTCACTGCGGTAGACGTTGCCGACCCCGGCCAGATTGCGCTGGTCCAGCAGCGCGACGCCGATGGCCCGGTCCGGCTGGGAGCCCATCCGGCGTGCAGCGTCGGCTGGGTTCCAGTCCTCTCCGAGCAGGTCAGGGCCGAGATGGGCGATGTGTTCATCCATCTCGGCGGGGGTGAAGACGTGCAGCTCCCCCAAGGAGAAGCCGACCGCCTGGTGATGCTCGGCGGTCAGCACGCATCGGGCGGTATGGGCGGGGCGCTTCCACCGGGGTCCCCCTCGTCTGGCTCCTGGCCCACCGGTACCGCGCGGGTAGACGTGCCAGGTACCCTCCATCTTCAGATGGGAATGCACGACGGCGTCACCGACGGTGATCAGCAGGTGCTTGCCTCGCGCCTGGACCCGGCCCACCGTCTGCCCGGCGAAGTCGACAGTGGCGAAGGCCGGTACTCGGAAGTCGGTGGAGAGCAGGGTGCGGCCGGCCAGTGCTTCGTGGAGCATGGCCGCTTCGCGGAAGACGCTGTCACCTTCGGGCATGGGTTCAGTATCTGCGACCTTCACTCGAACCGGCGAACTCGGTGTGGCAGATTAATAAGATGCTCACCCCTAGCTCCCTGGGCTGCATACCTAGGATGGGAGCATGGCTGACACGTCGTTCACCACCCCTGCTGATGTTCACCCAGGCTCCTTCGCCGGTCGGCTCCGGGCGGCCTCTGCTGAAGACTGGGACGCGGCGGTGCATCATCGTTTCGTGGAGGAGCTCTTCGCCAGTACGGTCAGTGACGAGGTCCTGGCGCGGTACCTGGTGCAGGATTACCAGTTCTTCGATGCGTTCGTGGCCATGTTGGGTGCCTGCGTCGCCACCACGGACTCGAAGTCCGCGCGACTGCGCTTCTCCCAGCAGCTGGGCATGCTCGCCGCGGATGAGGACGGCTACTTTCAGCAGGCCTTCACGGAACTGGGGGTCCCGCAGCAGGATGTGGAGGATCCGCAGCTGACGCGCACCACGGAGGAGTTCGTGGCTCAGATGTGGGAGGTGGCCCAGGCCCGGGACTACGCGGACCTGCTCGTGGTTCTGGCGGTCGCTGAGTGGCTGTACCTGGATTGGGGAGAGTTGGAGCGTGAGTTGCCCACGGCACCCAAGCACCGCGGTTGGATCGACCTCCACCGCGGCCATGAGTTTCGCGCCTGGACCCAGTTCCTGATCGATGAGCTCAACCGCGTCGCGCCGAAGGACGATGACGCAGCCGCTCGCCTCGCTGTGCGCTGGCACCGAGTGGTGGGCATCGAGCGCGCCTTCTTCGACGCTGCCTACCAGTTCTGAATGTCATCTGCGGAGGCCTCCGGCAGGGGACGGATGGCTCTCCGGGTGGTATATCAATCGACGCCGAGCAGGCGAGCCTGCTTACACCACGGAGAAGTTCTCCCGGCGCATCATGATGATCCCAGAGGCCGTACACTGCCTCGTCAGAAGCGACCCTGGGGCGGCACTGAGGCGCACCGGTGAAGTGAGCCCCTCCGGGCCGGACGTTGGACATCGATGACGTGCAGTCCGTCGAAGTCGGTCAAGAGATCACAGTTGTGGAAGTAACGGTGCTGGCCCCACCCTCAGGGCCGCTGCGCCAGATCCAGGGGCGAAGCCCATTTCCGAGCGGAAACTCCAGCCTCCCGGGCAACTGCGACCGTGCTGTCGCAGCAACCATGCAACGCAACCATCATCGATGGAGTTGCTGCGACTTCCCTCAAGGCCGAAGGACTGTCTCTTATCCGAAGTGACAACGTGCGAATCGGATGTGCTCCTCCAGCGCTTCGGCCTCCGGCAGGTTGGTCCCGGGAACTGTCTCCCCGCGCTCCACGTAGAAGAACGAGGCCTCAATCTGGTCCAGCGGGATTCCGTAGAGCCGGTGGAAGGCCAGTCGGTAGACGGCCAGCTGCAGCTGCTTCTCGGTGAGGTCCTTGCCGGTGGGGACCATGCCGGTCTTCCAGTCCACCAGGTGCCAGGTGCAGCGGCGCATCTGGGCGTCGCGTTCCTCTCCAGGCATCAGTTCCCAGCGGTGCTGGTCCGCAGCGGTGAGGTCGCGGCCGTCCTCGGTCCGCCCAAACACGGCGTCAATACGTCCGCGGACCACCACGCCGTCGATGGAGGTCTCCACCGGTATCTCGGCCGCGTACAACTGCCGCTGCGCCCATTCGGTCCGGGTGAACTGCTCCTTGACCCGGGCCAGGTCGAAGGCGTCGTCGAGCTCCTCGTCTCCACGCCCGGGCTCCTCGATGTCCGGCAGGCGACTGCGCGTCTCGTAGAACTCCTCGATCCACTCATGCATCACCGTGCCGCGGCGGGCGGCTTGGGAGGGCTTCACCGGCACCGGCCGCCTCGCGAACTCGGCCATTCCCTTCGCATTGCGCGCCATGCCCACCACTCCAGAGACACTGATGTGCGCGGGGAACGCCGGCAACCCGCTGCCCCGCTGCTGAGCGCGGGCCCGGTCCACGATCCATTTGGCCTCCTGCTCCCACGGAGTCAGCTCGCCCTCGCTCGAGTACGCCTCCCGTCCCCTGGCCTGCCGGACCATCTCCGCGGCGCGGGTGAGTGCCGGACGGCGTCCAGGATCCTGCGCCGGGGCGTCGATCTGCTCCTTGGTCGCCAGCCGGGCCTCACCTTCGGGCGCCTTCTGCTCCTGATAGCGGGCGATGGGCATCGGCGCCAGCGGATCATAGGGCCAGTGCGCCCCCAACATCTGCCCCGCCAACGGGTTGGAGGTCATGTCCTCGACCTCGGCCCACGCCAACTGGTTCCGCCCAGCCCCACCGCCGGCGTCGAGGACCTCGCGGATCTCCTCCAGGAACTCCGAGGGCCCCTTGCCCTTGGTATGCGCGTAGAAGCACGCTCCTGTGCAGATCAGCAGCTTCTTCGCCCGGGTGACGGCCACATAGGCCAGGCGACGCTCCTCCTCCCGGCTGAAGTCCTCCATGTCCTGCGAGTAGACAGAGTTCTCGTCCGTGAACGATTTCAAGTTCCCGGCACCGGCGGCCACAGCCCATTCCTGCAAGGTGTCCTGATCCGACTCCCACTGCGGAATGCTCAGCCGGTCACCCCGCAGCCGGGCCGGAAGCATCCCCTTCTTCCCGGTCCACCGGTCCGTCTGCTGGGTGGGGAACTTCTCCTCCCGCAGCCCGGCGACGACGACCACGTCCCACTCCAAGCCCTTCGAGGCATGGATGGTCAGCAGCTGCACCGCGCCCTCCTGGGGTTCGATGTCGGCCTGCTCGAGCCCTCGCTCCTTCTCCTCGGCGGCATCGAGCCAGTCCAAGAAGCTGCGCAGATCCGGCGTGGTCTCGGTGGAGGCGTAGCCCTCCGCCTCATCGATCAGCGCGTCCAGCTGCCGAGTCGCGTAGTGCTGCTCCTCCCAGGGGCGGGCCGCGACCTCCACATCCAGGCCCGTGTCACTGACGATCCGCTGGATCAGCACGCCCAGGTCCAGTCCGGCCCACTGCCGCAGGCGACGGATCTGCTCCTTGGCCAGCAGCAGCCGGCGGTGTCCTTCCGCCGAGAGTCCCAGACGCTCCGCCTGCTCTGGGGCGTCCCGCAGCCGCTCCAAAGCCTCCACCAGAGACGACCGTTCGTCCATCTCCAGGACCGTGGACTCATACCGGTCCTCGGCATCCGGGGCGTCGGCCGACTCGCTCTGCACTTCGCCGCCGCTGTCGACACGCTGTCGGAAGCCCTCCAGGTCACGCGCCGAGCGCTGCAGCTGGACGAGGTCCTTCGGACCGATCCGGTAGCGCGCACCGCCCAGGATGCGGATCAGCGCATCCGAGCGGCCCGGGTCCGCGATGACGCGGAGATAGGCCAGCACCTCCGCGACCTCCGGGGTCCGTAGCAGGCCCGAGAGCCCCACCAGCTCATACTCGATGCCCGCGGCCCGCAGATGTTCCGCCACGGTCCCCAGCTGCGCCCGAGTGCGGGCCAGCACCGCGCAGCTAGGCCGTGCCGAGGCGTCCGGCACGTCCAAGGCCGCCCCCAGCTGCTGGGCGATGGCACCGGCTTCCTCAGCCTCCGAGGCGAACCAGCCGTAGCTCACCGTGCCACCGGCCGCGCCGGACGGGGAGCTGAGCGGCTTGAGCTGGTCCCGCAGAAGAGCGTTGTGCTGCCTCCAGGGCTTGCCCAGAGAGTCCGCCGAGTCCGGTCGGAACGGCCCCACCATCCGGTTGGCGACATCCAGGATGCTGCGCCCGTTGCGCCAGGCCACAGTGAGCTGCTTCAAATCAGCAGGACGACGCTCACCACTGGCCGAGTCAACGGCGGGGAACGTATGGGGAAAGTCGAAGAGCTGCCCGGCCGAGGCGCCCCGAAACCCGTAGATCGACTGGTTCGGGTCACCCACAGCCGTGACCGCGTGACCAGCCCCTGCCCCGGCATCGCCGTCTCCGGCTCCACCATCTCCGCCGGTGCCGACACCGAAGAGGCTGGAGAAAAGGGCGAGCTGGGCGTAGGAGGTGTCCTGGAACTCGTCCAGGAGGACCACCTGATACTTCTCCCGCTCGGCGGCTCCGGCGCTGGGGACCTCCATGGCGATGCGCGCGGCGAAACGCAGCAGGTCACCGAAGTCCATCACGCCCTCGCGGTGCTTGGTGTCCTGGAAGCGGCGCACCAACTCGGCCATCTCCCGGCGCACCCGGAGGTTCTGGGCGAGCCCAGACTGGTCCTTGGTCGGCTTCGCCCCGGCGGTAACCCACCCGTCGTAGCGGGCGAGCTCGATGTCCAGGTGCGCCTCGACGTCGTCGGGAGTGCGCAGGTGCTCGGCACAGTCCGAGGCGAGCTGCATGACATGCCCGGCCAGGGCGCCGGCGGACTGATCCGCATCCACCAGCACCTGGGCTCGTTCATAGCTGCTCGCGATCTGGTGGACCATCTGCCAGGCCTTGGCCTCACCGATCAGCTGGGTCTCCGGCTCCAGGCCGATCTGCAGTCCGTACTCGCTGACCAGAGTGTTCGCATAGGAGTGGTAGGTCGACACCGCCGGGGCCAGCAGATCGGAGAGGGACTGGGTGCGGGCCGACTCCGCCAGCTCGGCGGGAACGATGTCCTCCGGGGCGATCAGCTCGGCGTCGACGAGCTGGCGCAGCCGTCCGGCGATCCGTTCCTTGAGCTCCCCAGCGGCCTTCTTGGTGAAGGTGACCCCGAGGATCTGATCCGGCCGGACGATGCCGTTGGCCACCAGCCACACCACGCGGTCAGCCATGGTGGCGGTCTTCCCCGAGCCGGCGCCGGCGACCACGAGCATCGGATCCATGCCGGCCTCGATCACAGCCTGCTGTTCGGCGGTGGGATAGAGACGCTTCTCCGGCGGGACGTCCCGCTGCAGGGCATCGACGATGTCACAGGCGGTGTAGCGCACCGCAAGGCGGGCAGTCATGGTCTCCCCCGTGGTCGTGGTGTGCGTCGGTGTGCTCATGGCTGGGTCACCTGTTTCGCGTCCTCGCAGAGCGGGCAGAGTGCCCCGATGCGGCAGGACTGCTGGCCATTGGGGTGGTAGGCGTCGAAGCGGGACCCGGACATCACCCGAGCCGCCAGAGTGACCTGCTGGACCGGCCAGTCCTCGTCCTCGGACAGGGCGGGCTGTCCCTGCAGGTCGACCTTCGCCACGCCCCTCCCCACGTGCAGCAGCGCAGCGCCGAGGGACTCGGAGCCGGCATCCGGCGAACCGTCCTCTCCGCTTCCTCCGGATGCCCCCTCGTCACCGGCCAGGGCCGCGTCGACAGCGCCGAGTGAGACCATCAGCTGGTAGGCACCGAGCTGGGCATAGGTGGCGATGTCCTTGTCAGGAGGCTTGCTCTTTCCAGTCTTCAGGTCGATGACGAACAGCTGGCCGTCTTCCGTGCGCTCGACCCGGTCGATCACACCGCGGATCTGGACCGTGCGGCGCCCGGGAGCTTCGGCACCGCCATGGTCGGGCTCGGCCGCGGGGACCTCCAGGGTCGCTTCGACCTTCAGCTCTCGGGCGGCGACCTCGCGGCCGTCGCGTTCGACGGCGCGATAGTACTGGGCCAGCTTGCCGATCATCTGCTCGGCCCGCCGCCGGTCCTTCTCGGATTCCCAGCCCTCATCGCGCCCCAGGGTGTGCCACCGGTCCTCCAGCTCCCGGTGCAGCACCTCGAGGTCGGTCTCTGTGGGGTGGTGTTCGGCGATCTCATGGATCAACGAGCCCAGCATGCGGGTGAAGTCGGTGGGCTCCACTCCCCCGGCGGCCTGGGTGAACCACTGCAGCGGCGACTCCACAGCGGTCTGCACGCTCGACGGCGAGACGCGCACGACCTCCTCGGGGCCCAGCAACGGCGCATCGGTGCTGAGCTCGGGCAGGCCCCACCACTGGTCCGGGTCGGCTCCGGTGAGGCCGGCCGAAGCCAGGCGGGCCAGTGCCCGAGCGGCAGCCTCCCGCTCCTGGACAACCGCGGGACCGACCTCGGCGCCGTCGAGCTCCTGTTGGACACTGTCCTCCAGGTGACGGCGCAGCTCCGCGATGAGCCGGGGCGCGGTGATGGGCCGTGGGATGGCCGATCCGCGGGCCGTGCGCTCATCCGGAGGGACCACCAGGTCCAGCAGCATCGAAGGGCTCTCCTCCTGCCCGTGGACGGCGACGGCGAAGAGCCGGCGCTTGGCGCGGGAGACGGCGGAGGCGAAGAGCCGGTACTCGTCCTGCAGCACGTGCATCCGCTTCACCAGCGGCGACTGGGCCGCGGCATCAGTGCGCCCCTCGACGACGTCGACCAGCTGTCCGCTGCCGAGCAGCTGGCCTCGCGGATTCAGGTTCGGCCAGGCGCCCTCCTGCAGGCCCGTGAGGATCACCGTGTCGAACTCCCGCCCGGCCGCACTGGCGGGGGTGAGCACCTCCACGGCATGGTCGCCCGCGGAGGTCTTTGCCAGGGTGTCCATGGGCAGCTCGAGGCGCTCCATGTGATCCACGAAGGCCTGCGGCGTGGCCCCGGGATTCTGGTCGGCGAAGCGCTCGGCCGCCTGGAACAACGCCATCACGGCGTCGAGGTCCTGGTCCGCGACCCGACCCTCAGCGGTGGGCTTGCGGGAGACCCCCGCCCAGTGGGCGCTGACCCCGGCGGCATCCCAGATCTCCCAGAGCAGCTCCTCAGGCCCGGCGGCGGCGTCGAAGGCCGTGCGCCCGGCACGGATCATCGCGGCGATACGCTCCACCCCGCGGGTGAGGTGCCGGTATCGCTCCTGGGCACGCACCGCGGCGACGACCGGATCCTCCGGGGAGTTGATCGCCGCACACAGCAGCTCGTCCGAGCTGCGCGGCTCACCCTCGACGCTGCGGCGCTCCTGCTGCCGGAGCACCTGGCGCAGGCTGCGCAGTGACATCGAGTCAGCATCCCCGTAGCGGCTGGTGAGCAGCACCAGCACCTCCGGCAGCTCGACCTCCCTGGCCTCCGGGTCAGCGACGATGCTCAGCACCTGCAGCAGCGGCGCCACACCGGGCTCCTGGTTGAGGATGACGTCGCTCATCGACTGCCGCACCGGGACGCCCTGGGCCTGGAACATGCGCACCAGACGCGTCAGCATGGTCCCGTTGCGGGCGATGACGGCGATCTCCTCGAAGGGCACTCCGGCCCGGTGATGCCGGTCGAGCACCTCCTGGAGCACGAACTGTTCAGCCAGATAGTCCTGGGGCACGACCTCCACAGCGCAGGAGCCGGGGACGGCGTCGTCCTCCTCGCCGTCGTGAGTGCTGGTGCCCTGGCCGACGTCCTCACCACCGGCCGCCAGCAGATCCTCCCATCGCCTGCGGGCCGACTGAGGTCCGATCGGAGCCAGCCGACGCAGCACCCGGGCGTAGACCCGGCCCAGCGCCGGCGCGATCCGGTGGTTCTCCTCCAGCCCCATGACTGCAGGCTCTGCCCCGGGCAGTCCACCGTGCGGATCCGGCGTCATCGCCCCGGAGACGCTGCGGCGCACGATGCCGTCCACGTCGAGGTCGGTCTCCGGATCCAGTCCGGCGGCGGCCTCGGAGCTGAGACGCTGCGGAGATGTCGTCCAATTGCGCAGCTTGTCCGGACGGGCGCCGCGGAATCCCTGGACCGCCGTCTCCGGATTCGCGAAGGCGACGACGTCCCCACCGGCGCCGACGAGCCGCAGCAGACGGAAGACGCTGGGAGTGGCCTCCTGGATGTCGTCGACGATGATCCGGCGCAGGCGCAGGCGTTCGTCCTCGAGCAGCTGAGGGTTCTCCTCCAACAGGTTGCAGGCTTCGTTGATCAGCCCGGCGGGGTCGAAGGCGTCCGCGTTGGAGCCGGCATCGAGATCCTCCCGGTACTGCTCGTAGAGGTCGGCCGCGGCCCGCCACTCGGGGCGACGGCAGGACTCGGCCAGCGCGCGCAGGCGCTCCGGCGAGACCCCGTACTCGGCGGCGCGGTCGAAGAGCTCGCGGATCTCCTTGCGGAATCCGTCGGTGCCTGCCGCTTCCTGCAGTGCGGCCGGCCAGCTGATCGTGGTCAGCCCGGTGGCGGGGTCCGGTGCCAGCAGCTGACGAATGATGCTGTCCTGCTCCGCACCGGAGAGCAGGCGTGGCTGGCGGGCGCGGAAGGTGAGGATCTCGCGGCGGCGGGCCTCGCCCAGCAGCCAGAAGGCGTAGGAGGAGAAGGAACGCGACGGCTGCTCGGAGAGGGAGCCGCCGCGGCCGCTGGTGTCCCGGCGCGCCCAGGAGGTCTCGATCTCGTCGCGCAGCGCCGCCGACGTCGCCCGGGTGGGTGAGAGCACGAGGAGTCGATGGGAGTCTTGGCCGGACTCCAGGTGACGCAGGGCCAGCTCCACCGCGAGCGTGGACTTGCCGCTGCCTGGTCCGCCGTGCACCAGGATCGGGCCGTGGCCGGGCTCGGCGACGGCGGCGAGGACCTGGCGCTGGGACTCATCGAACTCCATGCCAGTCATTCAACCAGAGCGGTGTGACACGCAGGTCCCGGCCCGCATGACCGTCGCAGACATGTCATGGGACCGGGATAGTCTGGAGGTGTGGACAACCCGATGCTCTTCGACCTCCCCGCCAACGGCGACTCATGGCACCTCGGCCGCCGAGTCGGCTTCGACCTGGAGACCACCTCCCGAGACCCCCGAGTCGCTCGGATCGTCTCCGCGGCCCTGGTGATCTTCGAACCCCAGGCCGAGGTCGCTCCCGGCCTGAGCGCACCCGAACCCGCAGTGCGTGTGCAGGACTGGCTGGTCAACCCGGGGGTCGAGGTCCCCGCGGAGACCACCGCCATCCATGGCATCACCACTGAACGTGCGCAGGCCGAGGGTCAGCTCGCCGCCGAAGCGATCCCGCAGATCGTCTACGCGCTCTCCCAGGAGTTCGCCACCGGAACCCCGGTGGTGGTCTTCAACGCTCCCTACGACCTCACCGTCCTCGCCGAGGAGGCCCTGCGCTACGGGGCAGACTTCCCCGAGGCGGCTCCGGTCATCGACCCCCTGGTGATCGACAAGCAGGTGGACAGGTTCCGCCGCGGCAAGCGCACCCTGGGCCACCTCTCCGAGCATTATCGCGTGGTGCTCGACGACGCCCACTCGGCTTCCGCCGACGCCCGAGCCGCCGTCGAGGTCGCCGATGCCCTGGCCGCCCGCTTCCCGCAGATCCAGATCGCCGCGGACGAGCTCCACCAGCTGCAGATCGGGTGGAAGGCCGAGCAGGCCGCCTCGTTGCAGGACCACTTCCGCAAGACCCGGCCGGACGCCGTCGTGGATCCGAGCTGGCCGGTGTGATGCAGTGGATCCATGGTTGATCCGCAGACGGAACAGAACCAGGACACGACCGTGGCGAAACCGGGTCTCGGGGCACCTCATGACGGGTACGCGGCATTCCTGTTGACGATCTCGGCGGCGGCGTTCTTCTTCGGCCACGGATCCCTGCCAGTCCTCACCGAGCACCACTCACCCAGCTACTGGATGTTGCTTCTTCTGAACACGGTCCTCCTCGGCGGTGCAGTCATCGGATCCATCCACTACGGAATGCGCGCCCACGGTGCCACACACCTGACCGGTGCTGCGATGCCGCTGATGTCCCTGCTCGCCGCGGTGACGGCACTGATCATGTGGGTGCTTCCGCACCTGCGGGACTCCCTGGACAGCCACGTCGGTTACGCCATCGCCTGCCTGACCATCGCCACGCTGGCCGTCGCGCCGTTGCAGGCCGTGATCTCCCACGACCCTCAGAAGAGCTCCGAGCTCACCTGAAGTCCACCGGCCGAAGCAGCGTCTGTGCCCCGGCCACGGGCTCAGCGGCTCAGCGGCTCAGCGCGAGCCGGAACCCCGTATGCCCCAGCGAGGTGTCGGCCGTGGCCGAGCTGCGTGCCGAGGTCCGGTACCGGCGGCAGTAGGACTCATGGCACATATAGGAGCCGCCGCGCATCGCCGGCACCGCCCGGTCGCCGTGGAACGGGCTCGCCGTCCACTCCCACACGTTGCCGGTGACGTTGAACAGCCCATACCCGTTCGGCGCGTAGGACCGCACCGGGACGGTGCCCACCGGCCCGTCGGGAGCATCCGGGAAGCTGCCCGGGAAGATGTTCATGCGACGCTGCCCCTCAGGATCCCGCACCCCACCCCACGGGTACGGCTGCTGGTCCAGGCCCCCACGGGCCGCGAACTCCCACTCTTCCTCAGTGGGCAGTCGAGCCCCAACCCACTCGGCATAGGCCTGAGCGTCCCGCTGGGAGACGTGGGTGACCGGATGATCCTCGCGTCCGCGCACCTCGGAGCCTGGCCCTTCGGGTGAGAACCACGTGGCCCCCGGCACCACAGCCCACCAGGGCGCGTCCGCCACCCGGGGCAGCGAATCAGCCACCCCGGACTCGAGCTTTCCGCTGAACACCAGCGAGTCCCCCATTCGTTCCGCATCGCTGCGATACCCGGTGGCCAGCACGAATGTGGCGAACTCCGCCACCGTCACCGTGGTCGCCGCGATCGCGAACGGCGTCACCTTCACGCGTCGCACCGGCCCTTCGCCGTCCTGCGGATAGGCCAGCTGATCCTCGCTGCCCATCTGGAAGGCGCCGCCGTCGAGCCCCAGCAGGGACAGCTGCCCCGGGGCGGCGGCCGTGAGCGCCTGGAGCATCTCGCGGGGCGGGGCCGGCATGGCACCTGGCCCACCGGACTCGCTCTCCGCAAACTCTGATGCGCCAGCGTCGTCGACCTCTCCGCGGGAGGCTCCGCAGCAGGAGGGTGCGTCATGCGTGGAGACCATGCCCTCCAGCTTAGCCATCGCGAACCTGTACGCTGGCCACGGCCTGCACGTCGCAGGTCACCCCGGAACGACCCCGAAGGAGGGATGCAGGATGACAGCAGAACACGTCTCCCACCACGACGGAACCGTGTCTCCCCCTGCCGACGGAGCCACCGTCTCCCCTCCGAACATCGTCGTCATTCAGGCGGACCAGATGGCCGCCCAGGCGATGGGGGCCTACGGCGATCAGGCCGCGAAGACCCCGCACATGGATGCCCTCGCCGCCGAGGGAGCCGTCTTCGACCGGGCGTACTGCAACACCCCGCTGTGCGCCCCGTCCCGCGCGTCGATGATGACCGGCCTCATGCCCTCGGAGCTGGGCTGCTACGACAACGGCGATGATTTCCAATCCTCGACGCCGACTTTCGCGCACCATCTGCGCAACGCCGGATACCACACGGCGCTGGTGGGCCGGATGCACTTCATCGGCCCGGACCAGCAGCACGGGTTCGAGGAGCGTCTCACCACCGACGTCTACCCCGCCGATCTGGACATGGTCCCGGACTGGACCCGGCCGCTGGACCAGAAGCTGCAGTGGTACCACGACGCCGACGCCGTCTTCTCCGCCGGTGTCTCGAAGGCCACCGTCCAGCAGGACTTCGACGACGAGGTGGGCTTCCGCACGCTGCGCCATCTCAACGACCGGGCCCGCGCGAACCAGTGGGCAGCCTCCCACGGCGAACAGGCGCGGCCATTCCTGATGGTCAGCAGCTTCATCCACCCGCACGACCCCTACGAGCCGCCGCCGGAGCACTGGGACCGGTTCACCGACAGCGACATTCCCGACCCCGCGCATCCTCAGGTGCCCGACGCCGCGACCGACCCGCACAGCCACCGGCTGCGGGCGATGAGCGGCTTCGACGTCCGGGAGCCGGGGATCGAGGAGGTCCGACGAGCCCGACGCGCCTACTACGCGGCCGTCAGCTACATCGACGACCACGTGGGTCGCATCCGCGAGCGCCTCGACACGCTCGGCTTGGCGGAGAACACGGTGATCATCGTGACCTCCGACCACGGCGACATGCTCGGTGAGAAGGGCCTCTGGTACAAGATGTCCCCCTATGAGCAGTCCTCGCGGGTGCCGCTGATCGTCTATGGCCCGGAGCGTCTGGTGCCGCGCGGACGGTTCAGCACGGCGGTCTCGCTGCTGGACCTGATGCCCACCCTGCTGGAGCTGGGCCGGGCACCCGCGGCCGAGACCCCCGGGGACTCTGTGCTGGAGGTGGCCCGCCGGGAGCGTGCCGGGGAGCTGGGTCCGGAGGATCGGGACGTGGTCATCGAGTATCTGGCCGAGGGCACCTACCGTCCCCAGCTGACGATCGTGCGCGGGCGGCACAAGTACATCACCTGCCCCGGGGACCCGGACCAGCTCTTCGACCTGGAGACTGATCCAGACGAACTGCGCAACCTGGCTTCGGACCCGGGGCATGCCGACGTCGTCGCCGCCCTGCACGCAGAGCTGGACGCGCGGTACGACCTCACCGGGCTGGAGGCGAAGGTCCTGGCCAGCCAGGGCCGCCGTCGTCTGGTGGCCTCGTCGCTGCAGCAGGGCACGGTCCGCAGCTTCGACTTCAACCCGGAGCCGGAGCAGCGATACGTGCGCGGCGACTTCTGGTCCGCCCTGGAGTACGGCACCATCCGCGACGCCGGGCGCTGAGCCGGCCCAGGCCCTGAGGCCTGCTCACACATATCGAGTGGCCACGAATCACGGCATCTCCGGGGCACGCACGGCGTGTCACCCGGAAGATCCGGTGATTCGTGGCCACTCGGTCTATCTGGGGCCTCAGCCCGCGGGAGCCTCTGCAGCGGCCGCGGCCTCGGCTGCAGCCGGCAGTGCGTCGACGATCCGCTGGACGGCGGCGTCGTCATGCGCGGCGGAGAGGAACCAGGCCTCGAAGACGCTCGGCGGGAGGTACACCCCGGCCTGAAGCATCGCGTGGAAGAACGGGCCGTACCGGAAGGTCTCCTGCGCCTGGGCGGCGGCATAGTCCTTCACCCCGGTGGCGGAGGTGCCGAAGGCCAGCGAGAACAGCGAGCCGACCTTCTGGATCGAGTGGTCCACCCCGGCGGCGTCCAACGCCTGACCCAGGGCGGAGGCCACGACCTCGGCCTGCCGGTCGATGTGCTGGTAGACCTCCGAGGTGGCGTGCTCCAGGGTGGCCACTCCGGCGGACATCGCCACCGGGTTCCCGGACAGCGTGCCCGCGTGGTACACCGGCCCGGTCGGCGCCAGGTGCTCCATGACGTCGCGGCGCCCGGCCACCGCCGCGGTGGGCAGGCCGCCGCCGATGACCTTCCCGAAGGTGAACAGGTCCGGGGTCCAGCCTTCGGTGCGCCCGGAGGCGCCCCAGTAGCCGGCCTCGGTGATGCGGAAGCCGGTCATGACCTCGTCGAAGATCATCAGCGCACCGTGCCGCTCGGTGATCTCCCGGAGGAACGCGTTGAAGCCCTCCGCCGGGGGCACCACGCCCATGTTGGCCGGAGTGGCCTCGGTGATGACGGCGGCGACGTCGTCGCCCCGCTCGGCGAAGACCTGCTCCAGGGCCTCCTGGTCGTTGTATTCCACGACGATGGTCTCCGAGGCCTGAGCCTCGGTGACGCCCGCGGAGCCTGGAAGCCCCAGAGTGGCGACCCCGGATCCGGCGGCGGCGAGCAGCCCGTCGGAGTGGCCGTGGTAGCAGCCGGCGAACTTGACCACCAGGTTGCGGCCGGTGGCCCCGCGCGCCAGGCGGATCGCCGTCATCGTGGCTTCGGTGCCGGTGGAGACCATGCGGATCATCTCCGCCCCGGGCACTCGGGAGCGCACCAGCTCGGCCAGTCGGGTCTCTGAGGGGTGAGAGGTGCCGAAGCCCAGGCCGGCGTCGACGGCGGCGTGGACTGCCTCGATGACACGAGGGTGTGTGTGGCCCAGCAGGGCCGGGCCCCAGGAGCCGACGAGGTCCACGTACTGCGTGCCCTCGGCGTCGGTGAGGTGGGGTCCCTCCGCGGAGACCATGAACGCCGGGGTGCCGCCGACCGAGCCGAACGCTCGCACCGGGGAGTTCACCCCGCCAGGCATCAGGTCACGGGCCGAGTCGAAGAGCTGCTGGTTGGTGGTCTGCGGGTCAGTCACAGGGTCCTCTCGGATCACGGGGTCAATGGTTAAGGAAGGTCGGGGGTTCGGCAAGGTCGGGGCCGCAGGCGCGACGACGGCGGCGCGGGCCTCAGCCCTCGCGGAGCCAGCCGGCGATCTCGGCGGCGTGATAGGTCAGCACGTTCGTCGCTCCGGCGCGGCGGATCGCGGTGACGGACTCGAGGATGACCCCTCGGCGATCCACCCAGCCCTGGGCGGCGGCGGCCTCGATCATCGCGTACTCGCCGCTGACCTGGTAGGCGGCCACGGGGACGTCGCTGAACGCGGCGACGTCGGCCAGGATGTCCAGATAGGCGGTGGCGGGCTTGACCATGATCATGTCCGCGCCCTCGGTGATGTCCATCTCGGCCTCGCGCAGCGCCTCGGTGCGGTTCGGGGCGTCCATCTGGTAGGTGCGCCGGTCCCCGGTGAGCTGGGAGTCCACGGCCTCTCGGAAGGGACCGTAGAACGCCGAGGCGTACTTCGCCGAGTACGCCAGGATCGGCACCTCCTGGTGACCGGCCTCGTCGAGCGCCTGACGGATCACCGCGACCTGGCCGTCCATCATCCCGGAGGGCGCGACGACGTCGGCACCGGCCTCGGCCTGGGCCACACCCATCTGCGCGTAGATCTCCAGGGTGGCGTCGTTGTCCACCGCGCCCTCGGCGGTGAGCACTCCGCAGTGGCCGTGATCAGTGAACTCGTCCAGGCAGAGGTCGCTCATCACCGGCAGGTCCACCCCCACCCGTGCCTTCACCTCACGGATGCTGCGGTTAAGAATGCCCTCCGGATCCAGGGAGGCGGTTCCGACGGCGTCTCGGACGGCGGGGATGCCGAAGAGCATGATGCCGCCCAGCCCCAGCTCGCGGGCCTCCTCGGCGGCCTCCAGCAGGGAGGCCTCGCTGTGCTGCACCACCCCGGGCATGGAGCTGATCGGAGCAGGCGCGTCCAGACCCTCCCGGACGAAGACCGGCAGGATCAGGTCGGCCGGGTGCAGCCGGGTCTCGGCCACCAGTCGGCGCAGGGCGGGGGTGCGGCGCAGCCGTCGCGGACGGCGGGCGGGGAAACTCACGCAGGCTCTCCAGAGTGTCGGGGACGGCGATCGTGCAGACGATGCTCCGGCGCACGGGTCTTCGCGGCCGAAGTGCGGCGCCGGTCCAGGCCCTGCGGCGCAGGGGCTGCGGCTGACGCCGGGCGGTCGGAGCACCACGGTGGCGGCACCGGCACCGCCTCCATTCTAGTGACCGGTCCCCGGCCTGCGATCCACCGGACTGTGCGGTGCGCGCTCAGGGCCCGGGGCGACGCCGAGCGCCCGGAGGACGGCCGCCGCAGAGACATCCTCCAGCATCCGGGCCGAGAGTTGCAGCTCGTCCAGCGTCTGCGCGGTGGGTCTGCCGATCGCCAGCAGCGCGGGGGTGTCGGACTCCCCGGGCAGCGTGAGACCAGCCCAGGCACGAGCGGCTGTGGAGCTGGTGATCAGCACGGCCTCGGCCCCGGCCAGCTCCGCGGTGCCGACGACGCCGGCACACCGGTCGTCGGCTCCCGACGGCGGCAGGGTGCCCTCATGGACCCGGTCCACGGTCTCGTAGGCGGTCACCTGGGTGACCTCCCATCCGGCGGACCGCAGGCCGTTGACCAGCTGGGGCCGAGCCTGGGCGGACTGCGGCAGCAGGACCTGCTCCCCCGGGCGCGGTGCGGGCAGCTCGGCGAGGATCCCGGCCGCGCTGGCCTCCTGGTGGGGCATCCAGGCCTGCGGCGCGGCACTCGGGAGCGCCTGTGCGGTCCCGGGGCCGGTCACCCCGATGCGGGTGCCCTCGGGCACGCCGCCGTCCCAGCCGGCCTCCTGCAGCGCCCAGACCGTGGTGGCACTGGTCAGCAGCAGCCACTGGAACCGACCCTCGGCCAGATCAGTCACCGCGGCCCGCAGCACGGTGAGATCGGCGGGCAGCCGTTGCTCGGTGAGCGGGAGGAAGCCGACCTCGAGCCTTGCCGCACGCAGCCCTTCCTCCAGACGGCCGGCCTGATGGGGCCAGCGGGTGAGGACGATGCGCATGCCCCACAGTCTGCCACGCGCTCACCGCCGGGGGCCGCCGAGGGGCGGCTCCCGGCGTCGTCGTATGCTGCGGGAACGGTGGCCGTCAGACAGCGATGACCCGGCGCAGCGTCGGCCGACTGGCCAGCACGCCCAGCAGCACCACCAGCACCCCGGCCATCAGCACGCCCGCCACAGTGGCGGTGGAGGCCGGGGCCAGCAGCACGGCCGCGCCCAGCAGCGGCAGAGCGCTCAGCGCGGCGGCGATCACCGCGATGACCACCACGGCGATCAACGAACGCATCACCGCCAGCCGGCGGATCGCCGAGAGCTGCGAGAGCTCCAGGCCCACCTTCGCCAGGGAGGAGTAGAGGTCCCGACGATCCAGCACCTGGGCGGTCTGGCTGATGCCCACCGCGCAGGCGGTCATCACGAAGGAGACACCCAGCGTGAGCAGCACGCCTCGCTGGATGTCACCCAGCAGCACGAGCTCCTCGGCATCCGCCCCAGTCATCCCCAGAGACGCCAGGCCCATCCCCGCGCCGGCGATCACCCCCACATACGTGGTGATCGCGACCCCGCCGATCTGCTGCCACATCTGCTGCGGCGACTCCAGCACGCTGCGTGCGGCGATCAGCCGTTCCGCGGTGCGTGCCCGGCGCAGCTGGAGGTGCGCCACCAGCTTCAGCACCCAGGGGCCGAGCAGATGCACCGCCACCAGGGGCACGGCGATGATCGCCAGGACCATGGCCACCAGCACCGCCATGGATCCGACGCCGACCACCTGGGCGATCACCTGGGCCAGCACGAAGCCGACGGCGGCGATCAGCAGCCGGATCCAATGGACACGGGCCGGCAGGGTGCGGGTGCGCACCCCCAGCGGGGTGATCTCGATGCGCCGCATCCCGGCGGCGGCACTGGCCACGGCCACGGCCAGCAGCCCCGCCGCTGTGGCCCCGAGCGCCAGCGGCCCCATCCAGAGTCCCTCCGTCCCGATCCGGGAGCCGGCGAAGGGCAGCAGACCCACCAGCGGCATCAGCGCCAGGTAGAGCACCGCACCCAGCCCGACGCCGACGGCGGCCAGCACCGCGGCCTCGGACAGGGCCAGTCCGCGCAGCTGTCGGCTCGAGGCGCCGAGCAGCCGCAGGCTGGAGAACCGCTCATCGCGCCGTCGGGCCATCAGCCGTGCGGAGGATGCCATGAGCAGCACCATCGGCACCGCCAGCAGCACCAGCGCGATGGCGGCCAGCATCAGATACAGCCCGGCCAGCTCCCCCTCGAGCTGGAAGAACCACCCGGCACCGCCGATCACCATATAGGCGATGCCGCTGGTGATCGCGAACGCCGCCACCGGCAGCCCCCACACCTGACGCTGGGAGAGGAGACGGGAGAGGAACAGCCGGTTCATGCGTGCACCCCTGCGGAGTCATGGACGACCCGTCCGTCCTGAAGCCGGATCAGCCGGGAGCAGCGTGCGGCGACTGCCTCGTCATGGGTGACCATCACCAGCGGGGCACCTCGGGAGACCGTGGAGCCCAGCAGCGCATCCAGCACCGCCTCGGAGGTCGCCGAGTCCAGCGCACCGGTGGGCTCATCGGCGAAGACGACGGCGGGGCCGGTCACCTGCGCGCGGGCGATGGCGACCCGCTGGGCCTGACCGCCGGAGAGCTGTCCCGGGCGCCGCTGCTCATAGCCGGCCAGCCCCAGGGCCCCCAGCCAGCCCGCGGCCTCCTGCTGGGCCTGGGCCCGCGGCACTCCGGCGACCATGCGGGCGACGGCCACGTTCTCCAGGGCGGTCAGCTCCGGCAGCAGCAGACCGTCTTGAAAGACGAACCCGATGTGCTCACGGCGCAGCCGGGCCCGCTGTTCGGAGGTCCGGGTGGCGAGGTTCACCGGCGCGTGACCCGGTGCGGGGGTGAAGACGACGTCGCCGGTGTCCGGCTCGATGATGCCGGAGAGCACATGCATCAGCGTGGTCTTCCCGGAGCCGGAGGGGCCCATGATGGCCACCGATTCTCCGGGGTGGACGGTCAGCCCGGCGTCGACGAGCGCCTGGGCGGAGCCATAGGTCTTCGAGAGCGAGTGCGCCTGCAGCACAGGCGGGGCGGTGGTGATCATGCCTCCAGCATCCTCCGCCGGAGGCCCCGGGCGCATCGGAGCACAGGCTGAACCCGGCCTCATCCCGCAGGATGAGGCCCTCCACCGTGAGGGGGGGGTCAGGTGTCGATGACGTGGGCCAGCAGCCCGGTGTCCTCGGCGAGCAGCTGCTCGGCCACCCGGGTGCCCAGCTCGACGGCCGCCTGCAGGGACTCTGCGCTGCGGCTGAAGGACACCTCGGCCCGCGCGCGCTGGACGGCCGAACCGTCCGGGGCACAGACCATGGAGTCCAGCTGCAGCACCGCCGGGCCGTCGGTGTCCTCAGAGAACCTCGCGAGTCCACCGATCGGGGCCGAGCAGCCGGCGTTGAGCCGCGCCAGCAGGGCCCGCTCGGCGGTGGTCTCCAGGCGGGCGGCGACGTCGTCGTACTCGCTGAGCGCCGCGGCCAACGGAGCACCGACGGCGACATCCTCGGCGCGGACCTCCACCGCCAGGGCTCCCTGCCCGGGAGCAGGCAGCATGATGCCCGGCTCCAGCAGCTCGGAGATGTGATGCTCCAGCCCCAGCCGGCGCAGCCCGGCGCCGGCCAGCACGACGGCGTCCAGGTCGCCGCGGGCGGCATCGGGCGCCTGGGTGGAGACCTCGGCGGCGTCCTCGCGACCCTTCACCCGGGCCAGGCGGGTGCCGACATTGCCGCGGATGTCCACGACCCGCAGATCAGGTCTCGCCGCGAGCAGCTGGGCGGCGCGCCGCGGGGATCCTGTGCCCACGGTGGCACCGTCCCGAAGGTCGGCCAGCGGCACATCCCCGGCGGAGCACAGGGCGTCACGGACGTCCTCGCGCACCGGGACCGCGGCGATGCTCAGCCCGTCGAGATCCTTGGCCGGCAGGTCCTTCAGGGAGTGGACCGCGACGTCGCAGGTGCGGTCGAACAGCGCCTGCCGCAGGGCGGAGGCGAAGACGCCGGTGCCGCCCATCTGTGCGAGCGGACCAGTGAGGATGTCGCCGTCGGTGCGCACGGTGATCAGCTCATGGCTCATCCCCGAGGCCGCTGTGAGCGCCTCGGCCACGAGGGTGGTCTGGGTCAGCGCGAGCCGGCTGCCGCGCGTACCGACGCGGAACATGCGGGAGTCCACCATCAGGCCTGCGGCACTCCGACCTCGGAGTCCACCGCGGCCACCGTGGGCTTCTCCGTACCGTCCAGCATGACCTTCACGCAGCAGTTGGGCCGGCAGACGTCGTACCAGGGCCCGAAGTCCGTCAGCCCCTCCCGGGCAGGGCGGTCCTCCGCCTGGGCGAGCCGCTCGCCGATCAGGTCCACGAGTCCGCCCACGAACTCCTGGTGAGTGCCCGGGGTCGGAGTCCGGACGAAGTCCAGGCCCAGCTCCTCCGCGGTCTCCTTGGCCTCAGTGTCGAGGTCCCAGAGGACCTCCATGTGGTCCGAGACGAAGCCCAGCGGGACCACGACGACGGCGGTGACGCCCTGCTCCTCGGCGAGGGTCTCCATGGCGTCATTGATGTCAGGCTCCAGCCAGGGCACCGAGGGCGGGCCCGACCGGGACTGGTACACCAGGGACCAGTCGACGCCCTCGGCCTCGGGTGCCATCGCCATCAGCAGCTCGGCCACCGCCAGGTGCTGGGCGGAGTACACGTCGGCGCCGTTGGCCTCCCCGGCTGCGGCGCCGGTCTGCTCGACCAGCTCGGCGGCCAGCGGACGCGGACCGGCCGCGGCGGCGTCGGAGTTCGGGATCGAGTGGGTGGCGAAGAGCACATGGACCTTGCCGTCCTGGCCCGCAGCCTCCCGCATCTGCGCCAGCCCAGCCTGCAGGCCCGGCAGGAAGGCCTTCACGAAGCCGGGGTGGTCGAAGTACTGGCGGATCTTGTCCACCTCGAGGCGGCCTTCCAGCCCGGTCTCGCGCAGCGCCACCCCGAGGTCCTCACGGTACTGGCGGCAGGAGGAGTAGCAGGAGTAGGCCGAGGTGGTCACGGTCAGCACCCGACGGTGCCCGGCGTCGTGGATCTCCTGGAGGGTCTCGGGCACGTAGGGCGCCCAGTTTCGGTTGCCCCAGTACACGGGCAGGTCGATCTCGCGCGCGGCGAGCTCGGCTTCCAGCGCCGCCTTCAGCGCACGGTTCTGCGCATTGATCGGGCTCACGCCGCCGTTGGCCCGGTAGTGCGTGGCGACCTCTTCGAGGCGCTCATCCGGGATCCCCCGCCCCCGGGTCACGTTGCGCAAGAACGGGATCACGTCATCCTGCCCCTCCGGCCCCCCGAAGGAGGCGAGGAGGACGGCATCGTACTGTTTGGGTGCCATGACGCCCTCGGTGTCGTAGCCCTGGCGGGGGTCGAAGCCGGCGTCATTCGTCGGGGAGCTCATGTCAGCGCAGCACCTCTGCGATCTCGGTGGTGGTGGGGAGGCGGCGTCCGGTGTAGAACGGGGTCTCGTCCCGGACGTGGTATCGGGTCTCCGACTCCCGCAGACGCCGCATCATGTCCACGAGGTCGGTCAGCTGGGGCGACTCCAGGGCGAGCAGCCACTCCCAGTCGTTCAGGGCGAAGGCGCTGGTGGTGTTGGCCAGCACGGAGGGGAACTCCTGGCCGAGCATGCCGTGCTCACGCAGCAGGGCCCCGCGCTTCTTCGGGTCCATCAGGTACCAGTCATAGGACCGGTTGAACGGGTAGACCACCAGCCAGTCCTCGGCCTCGACGCCGCGGGCGAAGGCCGGCACATGGCTGCGGGCGAACTCCGCGGTGCGGTGCACGCCCAGAGCCGAGAACACGATGCGCGAGGAGCCCAGCAGGGCGGTGCGGTGAAGCCGGCGCAGGGCAGCCTGCAGGGCCTCGGCGGAGTGGCCGGTCAGCCAGGTCATGACATCGGCCTCGGCACGCATCCCGGAGACGTCATAGACCCCGCGAAGGATGACCTCGTCCTGGTCCAAGCCGGCGACGACGGCGTCGAACTCCTCGGCCAGCGGCGCGATCTCCTCAGGGCTGGCCTGCGGGCCGCGGACGACCCGATCGGAGCTGTCCGCGCGGGCGAAGACGGTGTACAGGGTGTACCAGTCCCGTCCCGAGGCGTTGACCTCTTCCGGGGTCCTCTGGGCATTGCGACCGTAGCTCATGTATTCCTCCTGCTTCTCGACGCCGTCCCAGCCTAGCGGGAGGGAATGACACGGCGCCGGATCGTCCTTCTACATTCTGTAGAAAATTCGGTGCTCCGCAAAGTCACCGCCGAGGTCATGTGGCGAGGATCTCCGCCGCAGCCCTCCGGGCGTCGGGCACCACCCGGGCCAGACCCGTGCCGGCGAACCAGCTACCCACCACGCTGACGGCCGAGTCGGCCAGCTCCTCGCGCAGGCCTCGGATCCGCCGGGCGTGCCCGGCCGAGGCCTGCGGCAGCGCCTTCTCCCAGCGCACCACATCGGCCTCCAGGACCTGCTCCCCCAGCTGCGGCAGCTCGAAGAGCGTGGCGACGTCGGCGCGTGCAGCAGCGAGCAGGAGCTCATCAGCAGACTCCAAGCCCAGTGCACCGGTGCCCGGGACGTCCGTGACACGCCCGTAGGAGAGCCGCACGAGATGCCGACCGGGCCCCAGCGCCTCGGCCACCCAGGGCCACTTCGAGGAGACATGGGTCATGGCTTTCGCACCCACCCCGTCCACGCCGGGGGCCACGAGCATCCCCGTGCCCCGCGGGCGGGCATCCAGCTCGGGCGCGTCCAGCAGCAGGGAGACCAGGGCGACGCCGCGTCCGACGCGGGACGCAGCGGGTTCACCCGGGGCGCCGGTGTCGTGCTGCCCGGTGTCATGCTGCGCGGACGCCTGCGGGGCGACAGGCTCCAGCAGCCGGAGGGCGGCCGGGGCGTCGACGGCCAGCACCACATGGTCGTGCGCGCTCAGCAGCGCCGGCAGATCCGTGACCCGCTCACCCAGCCGGACCTCGACACCCTGGGCGCGCAGCGCCTCCTCGAGCGCGCGGATCAGGGTGGAGAGACCCCCGTGCAGCGAGTTCACCGCCGCGCCGGCCGGGGCCTGGGCCTTCACCGAGGCCACCGCTCCGGCCAGAGACCCCTCGCGCAGCATCGCCTCGACCAGCCCGGGGGCGGCGTTGCCTGCGTCGAGCTGCTCGGGCCGGGCCGAGTGCACCCCGGAGACGATGGGCGTGACCAGCTTCTCCAGCACTGCCGGGCCCATCCGCTCGAGCACGAGCTCCCCGACGGTGATGTCCTCACGTCCGCGCCAGGCATCCACCGGCATCCCACGATCCTCCGCCGCCCGCGCGGCGGCCTCTGCACCGATGATGCGCACCACGTCAGCGGCGAGCGGGTCCGCGGGGATGCCCAGGATCCCGGTGGCCGGCAGCGGCGCGGCGAGGTCGGGCAGCTGCAGCCAGGCCCCGGAGGGATCAGGCGCGATGACCGAGTCCTGCAGGCCCAGCTCCCCGATCAGCCGGGGCACCGCGGCGGAGCGCGTGGCGAAGGACTCGGCGCCGGCGTCGACCTCGACGCCGCCCAGCCGATGAGTGCCGATGGCTCCCCCGAGCCGGGGACCGGCCTCGAGGAGGGTCACCGCGCAGCCGCCGCGGACCAGATCCCAGGCGACCACCAGACCGGCGATTCCCCCGCCGACGACGGCGACCCGCCGCCTCATGGCTGCGCGGGGCTGATCTCGTGGATCAGCGAGACCACCCGGGTCAGGACCTCCGGATCGGTGCTCGGCGGCACTCCGTGGCCCAGGTTGAGCACATGGCCCGCAGCCCCGGAGCCGGCGGCGATGACCTCGCGCACATGGGCCTCCAGCACGTCCCAGTCCGCGGTGAGAAGCGCCGGGTCGATGTTGCCCTGCAGCGGGGTCTCCGCGCCCAGGCGGCGGGTGGCCTCGGCCAGGTTCACCCGGTAGTCGATGCCCACGATGTCAGCCCCGGCCTCCTTCAGCAGGTCCAGAATCTCGCCGGTGCCGGTGCCGAAGTGGATCAGCGGGGCGCCGAGGCCGGCGACGTGGGAGAACGCGGCGGCGGAGTGCTTCTGGACGTGAGCGGCGTAGTCGTCCCGGCCCAGCGAACCGGCCCAGGAGTCGAAGAGCTGCGCCGCCGAGGCGCCCGCCATCAGCTGGGCTCGCATGAATCGGCCGGAGACGTCGGCGGCCCAGGAGGCCAGCGCGTCCCAGGTCTCCGGGTCCGCGTGCATCATGGTGCGTGGACCCAGGTGGTCACGTGAGGGACGCCCTTCCACCATGTAGGCGGCCAAGGTGAACGGCGCACCGGCGAAGCCGATCAGCGGGGTGGAGCCCAGCTGCTCCACGGTCCGACGTACTGCCTCGGTGATCGGCGCGAAGGCGTCGTCGTCGAGCGTCGGCAGCGCTTCGACGTCTGCACGGGTGCGGACCGGGCTGCCGAGGACCGGGCCCACATTGGGGACGATCTCGACGTCGATGCCGGCCAGGCGCAGCGGGATCACGATGTCCGAGAAGAAGATCGCGGCGTCGACGTCGTGGCGGCGCACCGGCTGGAGGGTGATCTCCGCCGCCATCTCCGGGTCCAGGCAGGCGTCGAGCATGGAGGTGCCCTCGCGCAGCGTCCGGTACTCCGGCAGCGAGCGGCCGGCCTGTCGCATGAACCACACCGGGCGGCGGTCCGGGCGGGCCGGGTTCCCCGCGGCGTCGCGACCACCGCGGTACTCCACGAGCAGCGGGGAGTCCGCGGTGACGCCGCTGGTCAGCGGATGGTCGGCGGGCAGCGCGGACCCGACGGTCCGGGTGTTCCTGCCGGCCGCGGCGCGGCGGACCTCGACGGTCCGCACGGGTGCCGTGAGGGGCGAGGTGGCGGCCATGCCGGAGAATGTTTCAGAAGACATGCCCCCAATTCTGCCTCTTTCTACGACGCGTTGTAGAATTGACTCTGTCGTGACTCTGTTCTCCCTGGTGGCAACCCACGCCGATCTCGATCTCGAGACCGTCGGCATCCTCAGCTCAGGAGCGGCCGAAGTGGCCGGTTCTGTCAATGTGCCTGCCGTCACGCTGGCCACCTGCAATCGCCTGGAGATCTACGCCGAGTCCCCCGCCGACGATCCCGCCGCCGTCGAGTCCAGCCGTGAGCAGCTCATCGACGCGGTGGCCGAGACCTCCGGCGTCGACCGCCAGACCATCGCCTCCACGTTCCGGACTCTGGTGGAGGACGACGCCGTCAGCCACCTCTTCGAGGTCGGTGCGGGCCTGGACTCCGCAGTGGTCGGTGAGCGGGAGATCGCCGGACAGGTGCGCAAGTCCCTGGCCGACGCACAGAACTCCGGCACCGTCTCCGGCAGCCTCACCCGGCTGTTCGAGACCGCCACCCGCACCGCCAAGGACGTCGGCACCCGCACCGCTCTGGGCTCCCGCGGCCGCTCCATCGTCTCGGTGGCCCTGGACATCGCCGGAGACATGCGTGGCGACGGCGCCTCCTTCTATCGCGGCGCCTCCGTCGTGCTGGTCGGCACCGGCGCCTACGCGGGCACCTCACTGGCCCAGCTGCAGGAACGCGGGGTGCACGACATCGCCGTCTTCTCCGGTTCCGGACGTGCTGAGCAGTTCGTCGCCGAGCGTGGTGCCGCGGCCCGTGCGCTGAGGATGGAGGATCTGGCCGAGGCCTTCGCCTCCGCGGACCTCATCATCGGCTGCTCGGGGGGAAACCGGCAGATCACCGCCCGGGAGATCCGCTCCCTGGCCGGGGTCGGCCCCACCGGTCGCCAGAAGGACCTGACGATCATCGACCTTGCGCTCTCGCACGACTTCACCCCTGATGTGGCCGAGCTGCCCGGCGTCGAGCTGATCACCCTGGAGTCGGTGAAGATGGCAGCCCCCTCCGAGACCGAGGACTCCCTGGAGCAGGCCCGCGAGGTCGTGCAGTCGGCGGTCCAGGAGTACCTGACCGAGCGTCAGCAGCGGAGCGCCGACGACGCCATCGTGGCGCTGCGCCGCCACACCCAGTCCGTGCTGGACGGGGAGATGGAGAAGGTCCGCAGGCAGCACGGCTGCACCGCGGCGGCCGAGGAGGTCGAGTTCGCCGTGCGGCGGATCGTCCGCAAGCTGCTGCACACCCCCACCGTCCGTGCCCGGGAGCTGGCCGCCGAGGGCCGCACCGAGGACTATGTGAAGGCGCTGGAGGACGTGTTCGGCCTGGAGGTCGAGCCGCGGGACAGGCCCGAACGCGCGCAGCCGGCCAAGCGCCGTCGTGCCGAGGAGTTCAGCCCCGTGGAGCTGGCCCAGATGGCCGCGCACCTGCAGAAGGTCCCCGACGGAGGCTTCTGCCAGCACCACCGCCCCGGTGAGTTCGCCGTGGAGCGCCTCGCGATCGCCCAGCGGCTGGCCGAGGCCCAAGCCTCCTGAGGGCCTTCCCGCACAGCATCTCCCTTCCCCGTCTCCGGGCCCCGCTCTTCCCGGCGCGAGAGGCGCTGGTCGCTCACGGTGCCCAGGACATCGCCTCCGCTGCTACCGTGCCCTCATGCTCGATCTCTCGACCCTGCTGACCTTGGAGCACGAGGGCTGGAACGCCCTGTGTGAGAATCGGGGCGGCGCGTTCTACGGCGACCTGATGGCCCCCGACGCGCGGATGATCCTGGTCAACGGTATGGTGCTGGACCGTGACGGCGTCGTCGGTTCTCTCGATGGGGCTCCCGCCTGGGACACCTACGAGATCACCGACCCGGCGCTGATCCCGCTGGGTGCAGACTGTGCGGCGCTGATGTATCGGGCCCGCGCCTCCCGCACCGGTGAGGACCCGTTCGTGGCGCTCATGTCCAGCACATACCGACTGCTCGACGGACGTGCCCGGCTGGTCCTGTACCAGCAGACTACGATCACCCACTGACGTTCCCACCCGAAAGCACGTTGAGCTGGTGAGTTTCCGCCCTTATGCGGCTCTGTGAGCGCTGATTCGGGCGGAAACTCACCAGCTCAACGGATGCTAGGGGCGCCTCACACACGCACGGCGCTGCCGCTGCGGGAGACGCCCACCATCTCCGCGCGCTCGACGACCTTCACCCGCTCGCGGGCCGAGCCGTCCGGCAGCTCGCCGTACTCCGCCCCCAAGGTGCGCTCGTGATCGTCCAGCCGCAGCCAGCCATCCCATGAGGTGACCTCCACCCCGCGGGACTCGAGCAGCTCGACGACGTCGACCTCTTCCCCTCCCCCGGTCCGGCCGGGCAGCGCGGGCAGGTCCTCCAGCAGACAGCCCACCGTCTCCAGCGCATCGCCCTTGGTGTGGCCGATCAGCCCCACCGGCCCCCGCTTGATCCAGCCGGTGGCGTAGACGCCGGGCAGCGGTTGGCCGTCCTCGCCGAGCACCCGTCCGGCCTCGTGCGGGATGACGCCGCGGTCGGCGTCGAAGGGGATGTCCGCCAGCGGAGAGCCGAAGTAGCCCACCGCGCGATACACCGCCTGCACCGGGTACTCGAGGAACTCTCCGGTGCCGCGGACGTTGCCGGTGCCGTCGAGCTCCTGGCGCTCCAGCCGGATGCCGTCCACCTTCCCGGCCCGATCCCCCTCGCCGGCGAGGATCTCCACCGGGGACTGCAGGAAGTGCAGGTGCAGCCGCCGGGAGGCCGGGCGGTGTTCCGGGTCCTCCTCACGCTCCTCCTGCTCCACCAGCCAGTTGGTGAGGGTGTTGACCATCGTCTTGACCTGGTTGTTGGACTTGATCGCCTCGTCAGAGCCGGCGTCGAACTCGAAGTCCTCCGGGTGCAGGACGATGTCCACGTCATGACTGTGCGCCAGCTCACGCAGCTCCAGCGGGGTGAACTTCACCTGTGCGGGGCCACGACGTCCGAAGACATGCACGTCCGTCACGGGGGAGGCCTTCAGCCCCTGGTACACATTGTCCGGGATCTCGGTGGTGAGCAGGTCGTCAGCATGCTTGGAAAGCACCCGGGCCACGTCGAGGGCGACGTTCCCGTTGCCGATCACCGCGATCTCCTTCGCCTCCAGCGGCCACTCGCGGGGGTAGTCGGGGTGCCCGTCGTACCAGGAGACGAAGTCGGCCGCGCCGAAGGAGCCCTCGAGGTCGATGCCCTCGATGTTCAGTGCGGCATCGTCGATCGCCCCGGTGGAGAAGATGACGGCGTCGTAATGCTCCTGAAGCTCCGCCAGCGTGATGTCAGTGCCGAAGTCCACATTGCCGATGAACCGGATGCCGCCGCGGTCCATCACCTTGTGCAATGCCTTGATGATGCCCTTGATCCGCGGGTGGTCCGGGGCGACGCCGTAGCGGATCAGTCCGAAGGGCGCCGGATAGCGGTCGAAGAGATCGATGGCGATCTGCTCGCCATGCTCCGAGCGGGCGATGATGTCGGCGGCGTAGACGCCGGCCGGGCCGGCGCCGACCACGGCGACGCGATGCGTGATGTCAGTGCTCATAGTCTTGTCTGTCCTTCGTTCGTCAGGGGGAGGTCACAGTGGCCGCGGTGCGGCGGCCCGAGAGCGGAGCGTCGGTGTCGAGCTCCAGCGGCCAGTCGTCGGCCAAGGTCACCACCGCACCCACGACGATCACCGCAGGATTGGCCACCTTCCGGCGGGCGGCGACGTCGGCCACCGCGTGGAGCCTGGACAGGGTGACCCGCTGCTCCGGGGTGCCGCCTGACTCGATGATCGCCACCGGAGTGGATGCGTCATGACCGTTGACCATCAGATGTGTGGCGGTGCGCCGCAGGGTGGAGACACCCATGAGGATCACCAGAGTGTGCTGCTCGGAGCGCGGGACCACATCGAGGTCGTCATGACCGGTGATCACGGTGAAGCCGCGCGACAGACCGCGGTGGGTCAGCGGGATGCCGGCCTCCGCCGGGACTCCGACCGCCGAGGTGATCCCGGGGACCACCTCCACGGGGATCCCGAAGCGGCGGCAATGCTCCCGCTCCTCGGATCCGCGGCCCAGCACGTAGGGGTCGCCGCCCTTCAGCCGGGCCACCCGCAGTCCGCGCAGCGCCCGGTCCACCAGCAGGTCGTTGATCTCGTCCTGGGTGGCGGTGTGGCAGCCCGGAGCCTTGCCGACGTCGATCACCTCGACGCCCTCGGCGAGCTCCTCCAGCAGGGCCCGGGGGCCCAGCCTGTCTGCCACCACGACGTCGGCGGCCAGCAGCAGCTCATGGCCGCGATGGGTGATCAGGTCCGCCTGGGCCGGGCCTCCGCCGATCAGGGCCACATGGCCGCCCGGAGCGGGCACGTCGGTCCGCGAGGTGCGGGGATGGATGTTCGTGGTCTCTCTCATCGTTCCAGAAGTCCTCTCGTCTTCAGCAGACGGCGTTCGATCGGGGCGAAGACCAGCAGCTCCACGATCACCCCGACCAGCAGGATGATCAGCACCGCGGTCAATACCACCGACATGTCGGCGAGCGCTCGTCCCTGGTCCAGCAGCGTGCCCAGCCCGTAGCCCATGGAGCCACCGGTGGCGATGATCTCGGCGGCCATCAGCGACCGCCAGGAGAAGGCCCAGCCCTGCCGCAGGCCCCCGACGTAGGAGGGCAGGATGGCCGGCAGCAGGATGCGGGTCGTCATCTGCCATCGCCCGGCTCCCAGCACCCGGCCGACCCGATGGTGCTGGGGCGGGACCTGCCGCACGCCGGCGATGAGCCCGTTGACCACCGAGGGGATGGCGCCCATGAAGATCACGAAGTACACGGTGGCGTCGGTGAGTCCGAACCAGATGATCGCCGCGGGCACCCAGGCCACCGAAGGAAGCACCTGCAGCCCGGAGATCAGCGGGCCGAAGGCCTGCCGCAGCAGACGCACCTGCGCGATGATCAGCCCGACCGGGGTAGCGATGAGGATGCTCAGCGCGAATCCGGTGAGCCCTCGCCCCAGTGACGTGCTCACCGCCTCCCAGAACGCTCCGGTGAGCCAGAGCTCCCAGGCGGTGGCGGCGACGTCGAAGGGCCCGGGGACCAGGTCCCCACGCCGGTGGCCGGTCATCACGTAGAGCTGCCAGGCGACGATGACCACCGCGAGGGCGGCCACCGGCAGCAGCACCGACTGCGGGTCCAGTCGCCTCCGGGCGGATGAACCCGGGGGCTCCAGAGCGTCCAGGCCGCGGGAGACGTCGGCGACGTCGGGCGCTGACCCGCCAGGGAGGGTCTGGGAGCCGGTGCCCGCCTCGGCGCCGCCGAGGCCCTGCCCGGTGCCCCGGGAGGCACCGTGGTGGGCGTGCTCCTCAGTTCGCGTGACCACCATGGCGCCCCACCTCGTTCCGCAGCCGCTCGGTGATCTCGTCGACCAGTCCTGCTCGCCGAGCGCCCTCACGGTCCTGCTCTTCGACCTCCCACTCACCGATGATCCGGCCCGGGCGGGAGGAGAGCAGGAGCACCCGCTGCCCCAGATGCACCGCCTCGTCCACTGAGTGCGTCACGAAGACGACGGTGCGCCCGGTGGCCCGCCAGATACGCAGGAGCTCCTCGTGCAGCAGGGAGCGGGTGATGGCGTCCAGGGCTCCGAAGGGCTCGTCCATGAGCATCACCGGCCGCTCCTGCGCCAGCGCACGGGCCAGTGCCACCCGCTGGCGCATGCCGCCGGAGAGCTCGTGGGGCCGGCGGCCGGCGTGGTCGGAGAGCCGCACCAGATCCAGCAGCGCGGCCGCACGCTCGCGCCGAGCCTTCCGCTGACGGATCTGGCAGCGGCCCTCGGCCAGACGCAGGGCGAGCATGATGTTCTGCTCGGCGGTCAGCCAGGGGAACAGCGAGGGGTCCTGGAACATGAACGCCGCCCCGCCCTCGGTGACCTCGATGGCGCCCCCGGTGGGCCGCTCCAGCTGGGCGATCATGCTCAGCAGGGTCGACTTCCCGCATCCGGAGGCGCCCAGCAGGCAGACGAACTCTCCCTCGGCGATGTCGAAGCTGACCTGGGAGAGCACCTCCGGTCCCGCGGCGAAGGACTTGTCCACGGCGTCGAAGACCACGGCCTCGTTCATCAGTCCTCCTCCTCGACGCCCGGGGCGCCGTTCTGGTCTGTGGGGGTCTCCCCCGGTGCCGGGATGACCAAGCCGCCGACGTCGACGGCCTCACCGGTGCCGGCGGTCTCGGAGTCCTCCACCAGCTGGGGGAAGGCCTCCTGAAGCGGATCGGTGGTGAAACTCAGCTGCTCCAGGGACCGCGTGAGCACCGGAGCAGGAAGCTCCAGGCCCAGATCCTCGTCCAGCTGGGCGTTCAGGGTGCGGTGCACCTGGCCTTCGTCGGTGTCGTCCAGCCAGGTGACGGCGGCCTCCGTGGCTGCCGCCAGATCCTTGACCGTCTGCGGATATGTCTGGGCGAACTCCTGGTTCACCGCGAGCACCGTGGTGGGGAACTGGCCCTCGGGCCACAGGTCCCGCTCGTCGACGAGCACCTGCCCGCCGGCCTCGTGCACCAGCCGGGAGGCCCACGGCTCGGGCACCCAGGCGGCGTCGATCCTGCCCTGTTCGAAGAGCCGCAGCACCTGCGGATTGTCCGTGGGCGTGATCGCCACGTCCTCGGTCAGGCCCTGCTCGGCCAGCCACACCCGGGCGGCGACGTCCTGGGTCCCTCCCAGCTGCGGGGTGGCCAGGTCGGCCCCGGCCAGGTCCTCCGGGCTCTCGATCCCTTCTCGGACGATGAGCTGGACTCCTCCGGCTGCCGCCCCGGAGACCACGTAGAGGCTCTCCCCCGCCGACTGGGCGTAGGAGTGGATCGCTGGGGTGGGACCGATGAACGCGGCGTCCACCGCACCGGCGGTGAGCGCCTCCACCGCTGCAGGGCCCGCGTTGAAGGTCTCGGCGTGAAAGGCGGTCCCCGCGAGATGCTCGGTGAAGAGCTCCGCCTGCAGACCCACCAGTGCGGGAGCGTGGGTGACGTTGGGGAAGTACCCCAGTCGCACCGAGTCTGCCCGCTGGTCCCCGGCGTAGAGCTCCTCGGCGGAGATCTCCGCACCAGGCTCCGGCTCTCCCTGCCAGGTCGCTCCCAACACCGCGGTGCTGCCCACCAGCAGGGCGGTGCCGGAGGCGACGGCGAGCACGAGCGCGCGCCGCGGCCCCGCGGCCCGGGTGAGGACCCGCCCGTCGGGCGCAGTCGTCAGCTCAGAGGTGATGCGGACGCGACGCATGGCTCACCCCGCCAGCCACGCGGCGTCGTCGTCCTGGTCCTCAGACTCCTCGAGGACCGGAAGACGCACCATGCCGGCGGCCAGGGTGTCCCCGCTGTCCGGATCGATGAGCAGCACCGCGCCGGTGCGCTTGGCAGTGGCGTAGTCGTCCACCGGCAGCGCTCCGGCCAGCCGCAGGGTGACGGTCCCGATGTCATTGAGGACCAGCTCCCGGGTCGGCTGGGCGGTCAGCGTGGCCAGGTCCAGCCGATCGGTGATCTCCTCGACCAGGCCCTTCACGGTCTGGGTGCCGTGCTTGACCAGCACACGGGCGCCCGGAGTGAGCGCGCCGTCGCCGAGCCAAGCCAGGGCCAGGGCCAGCTCGTCACGCTCCGTGGCAGGAGCCTCGAGAGCGGCCAGCAGGTGGCCTCGGGCGACGTCGAACTGACCTGCCAGCTCCACCACGACGGACTCCGGAGCCTCGGCGCGAAGACTCGCTCCACCCTGCTCTGCGGCGGCACGGGCCTGCAGCGCGGTCCGGTGCACGGCGGTCACCGCGGTGCGATGCCCGCCGGGCTGGATCAGCACCTCGTCCCCGGCGGCCAGGGAGCCGGAGACGATCTGTCCGGCATAGCCGCGGAACTCCGAATGGGGACGGATGACGGTCTGCACCGGCAGCCGCAGCGGCTCGGTGCGGCGCCGGGCGTGGTCGGCGTCGGGCAGCCGCTCCAGGATGGGCAGCAGCGCCTCGCCCTCGTACCAGGGGGTGTTATCCGAGGGCGCCACCACGTTGTCTCCGCGCAGCGCGGAGACCGGGACCACGATCGGGGCGCACGCTCCGGAGACTCCGCTGGAGCCCGCTCCGAGCTCGGCGGCGATGCCGGCGACGTCGGCCTCCACCTGTCGGAAGGGCTCCTCCCGGTGGTCGACCGCGTCGATCTTGTTGACCGCGATGATCACATGCTCCACCCTCAGCAGGTGCGCCACCGCCAGGTGGCGACGGGTCTGCTCGACCACGCCGTGGCGGACGTCGACCAGCAGCACCACCGCATCCGCAGTGGAGGTGCCCGTGACCGTGTTGCGCGTGTACTGCACGTGCCCGGGGCAGTCGGCGAGCACGAAGCTGCGCCGATCCGTGGCGAAGTAGCGGTAGGCGACGTCGATGGTGATCCCCTGCTCGCGCTCGGCGCGCAGACCGTCGGTGAGCAGGGCGAGGTCCAGCTCCGCGCCGTCCTCGCCGAAGCCGCGGTCCTTGGAGGAGCGTGCGACGGCGTCGAGCTGATCGGAGAGGATGGCCTGGGCATCGTGGAGCAGGCGGCCCACCAGGGTGGACTTGCCGTCGTCGACGCTGCCGGCGGTGGCCAGCCGGAACAGTGTGGCGGTCATCAGAAGTATCCGTCCTTCTTGCGGTCCTCCATGGCAGCTTCGGAGAGCCGGTCGTCAGCGCGGGTCGCGCCACGTTCGGTGATGGTGGCGGCGGCGACCTCGCGCAGCACCGCGGCGTTGTCCGCGGCATCGGAGAGCACTGCCCCGGTGCAGGACATGTCCCCCACCGTCCGGTAGCGCACGCGCAGCTGCTCCGTGGGCTCCTCAGGGGTGGGCAGGCTGTGCGGCCCCACGGCCCGGATCATGCCGTCGCGGTGGAAGACCTCGCGCTCATGGGCGTAGTACAGCGGGGGCAGCTCGATCTCCTCGGCGGCGATGTAGCGCCACACGTCCAGCTCGGTCCAGTTGCTGATCGGGAAGGCCCGCACGTGCTGGCCCGGGCGGTGGCGACCGTTGTAGAGGTTCCACAGCTCGGGGCGCTGGCTGCGCGGGTCCCACTGGCCGAACTCGTCACGCAGCGAGAGGATGCGCTCCTTGGCCCGGGCGCGGTCCTCGTCCCGGCGGGCGCCGCCGAAGACGGCGTCGAAGCGGTGCTGGGCGATGGTGCGCAGCAGCGGCACGGTCTGCAGCGGGTTCCGGGTGCCGTCGGCACGTTCTGCCAGCTCCCCGGAGTCGATGAGCTCCTGGACGCTGCCGACCACCAGCTTCAGGCCGAGCCGCTCCACGGTGCGGTCCCGGAAGTCCAGGACCTCCTCGAAGTTGTGGCCGGTGTCGATGTGCACCACGGGGAACGGGATCTTCCCGGGCCAGAAGGCCTTGGCAGCCAGGTGCAGCATCACCACCGAGTCCTTGCCTCCGGAGAAGAGCATGGCGGGGCGGTCGAACTCGGCGACGACCTCGCGGATGATGTGGATGGACTCGGCCTCCAGCCGGGCCAGGGCGGACTGGCCGGTGAGGTCGACGACGTCGGCGGCCCGCTGGGCGGGTGCGGCGGTGGCGGTGCTCATCTCAGGCTCCTGTGGCGGTGGTGGTGTGGATGCCGCATTCGACCTTCCCGCTGCCGGCCCAGCGGCCGGCTCGGGGGTCCTCGCCCGCGGCGACCGGGCGGGTGCAGGGACGGCAGCCGATGGAGGGGTAGCCGTTCTGCAGCAGCAGGTTCACCGGGAGGTCGTGACGGTTCGAGTGGTCGACGAGGTCGTCGAAGGTCCAGGGGGCGACCGGGTTGACCTTGATCAGCCCGTGCAGCTCGTCGAAGGTGATCAGCGGGGTGTCCACGCGGGTGGGCGCCTCGTCACGACGCACTCCGGTGAACCAGAGCCTGTACCCGCTCAGCGCCTCCCCGAGGGGCTCCATCTTCCGCATCCGGCAGCAGGCGGCGGGGTCCCTGCTGAAGAGGTCCTTGCCGTGCTCGACATCCTGCTCCGCCACGGTCAGCCGCGGAGTCACGTCGACGACGTTGACGTCCAGCCGGCGGGCGACCTCGTCACGGGCGGCGATGGTCTCACTGAAGTGGTAGCCGGTCTCGAGGAACAGCACATCCACCCCGGGCAGCTGCTCGGCGACCAGCGCCGGCAGCACCGCGTCGGCCATGGAGCAGGCGACGGCGACGTCGGCGGTGGCGACGTTCCGAGCCACCCAGCCGATGATCTGCTCGGCAGGGGCGTCCCAGCCGAGCTCCTCGGCGCCGGCGGCGGCCAGCGCCCGCAGCTGCTGGTCGGTCTGGGGGTCAGTCGTGGCCGTCATGCCGGCTCGGCCTCCTTCTGCAGCTCGGACTCGTCCACGCGGTGACTCCATCGGGCGAAGGTCTCGCCCGTCTGGCGTCCTGCGAGATAGCGACGCACCAGCAGCTCCACATAGTCGACGAGCTCCTCGGCGGTGACCTTCAGTCCGCGCACGGTGCGCCCCAGGCCGGCCTCGTCGCGGTCCACGAAGGTGAGCCCGCCGCCGAGATGGACCTGGAACCCCGGGCTCGTGCCGCCGTCGCCGTCGGGCAGCAGCTGGCCCTTGAGCCCGATGTCGGCGGTCTGGATGCGGGCGCAGGAGTTGGGGCAGCCGTTGATGTGCAGGGTCAGCCGCACCGGCATCTGGTCGGCGACGTCGGCCAGGCGCTCCTCCAGGGCGTCGATGGTCCGAGCCGCGGTGGTCTTGGTCTCCACGATGGCCAGCTTGCAGAACTCGATGCCGGTGCAGGCGATGGTGGAGCGGCGGAAGACGCTCGGCCGGGGGTCCAGCCCCAGGTCGGCCAGCGCGGCGGAGGCGGCCTCGACCTCCTTCTCCGGGAGGTCGAGGACCACCAGCTTCTGGTGGGGGGTGGTGCGCAGCCGGTGGGAGCCGTGCTTCTCGAGCAGATCGGCCAGCTGGACCAGCAGCGTGCCGGAGACCCGACCCACCGTGGGGGTGATCCCGATGTAGAACTTCCCGTCCTTCTGCCGGTGGACGCCCACGTGGTCTCCCGGGGTGTCCGGGGCGGCGGGCGCCGGACCGTCGGTGAGACGCCGGCCGAGGTACTCGTCCTCGATGATCCGACGGAACTTCTCAGGACCCCATTCGGCCAGCAGGAACTTCAGCCGGGCCTTGTTCCGCAGCCGACGGAAGCCGTAGTCGCGGAAGGTCTGGGTGACGGCGTGCCAGACCTCGGCGGCCTCCTCCTGCCGGACGAAGACCCCCAGCCGCTCGGCCAGCCGGGCATTGGTGGAGAGTCCGCCCCCGACCCACAGGTCGTAGCCGGGGCCGTGGTCGGGGTGCACGACGCCGACCAGCGCGAAGTCGTTGATCTCATGGACGACGTCCTGGGAGGGGTGGCCGGTGATGGCCGACTTGTACTTGCGCGGCAGGTTCGCCAGCTCCGGGTCTCCGATGTAGAGCTGTGCGATCTCCTGGATGACCGGGGTGGGATCGATGATCTCGTCGGCGGCGATGCCGGCCACAGGAGACCCGAGGATCACCCGCGGGGTGTCCCCGCAGGCCTCGGTGGTGCCCAGGCCGACGGATTCGAGACGGCGCCAGATCTCCGGGACGTCCTCCACGGCGACCCAGTGCAGCTGGATGTTCTGCCGGTCGGTGACGTCGGCGGTGTCTCGGGCGAACTCCCGGGAGATCTCCCCGATGACCCGCAGCTGCTCGGTGGTCAGCGCGCCGCCGTCGATGCGCACCCGGAGCATGAAGTACTTGTCATCCACCTCTTCGGGCGGCAGCGAGTTGTGCGCGCCTGCCGGCACTCCCGGGCGGCGCTGGGTGTAGAGACCCCACCAGCGGAAGCGGCCGCGCAGGTCGTCCTGGTCGATGGAGTCGAAGCCCTGCTTCGAGTAGATCGTCTCGATGCGCTCGCGGACGTTCAATCCGTTGTCGTCCTGTTTGAACTCTTCGTTGTGGTTCAGCGGCTCGGTGCCATCGATCTTCCACTGTCCGTTCGGGCGCTTCTGCGGCCGGCGAGTGGACACGGCAGACACATCGGTGCTCATGCTCCTCCATCGGTTCTGGCGTGAGCACCCGGCTCTCCCGGGTTGCTGCGGCGTCGTGGAGCCAGATCTCTCGGCCGCTCTGGATGGTCGGTGGTGAGCACCACGCTACTGCACGTCAGGGCACAGGAGAAGATAAGACGTCATATGCCGTCATCTATGTTCATGTGTTCATTCAGGATTGCGCGGTGGTCGCGACGGAGCCGCGGACGCGCTGCCGATCCCGTCGAGTGGGGGATTCGCTACCGCTTTCAGGCGAAATCGGCGCCATAGCGGCAGTGGATCCCCCACTCGATGAGAGGCGGAGGTGCTCAGGCGTCGTCGAGCCCTTGCTCCTCGAGCCACTGGGCGGCGACGTCCGCGGCCGCGGCCTGGTCATCGACGCTGACGGCGTTGAGTCCGTTGAGCTCCTCCTGGGTCAGCTCCGCGTTGACCTCCTCGATCAGCGCAGCCGCCTCCTCATCCACGGCCTCCGAGACCAGGGGGACGATGTTCTGCGGAAGCACCAGATCCTCAGGGTCCTCCAGCATGACCAGGTCATTGGCCTCGATGGCGGGATCGGCGCTGTAGATGTCGGCCACCTGCACGTCGCCGTCCAGCAGCGCCTGCACGGTCAACGGCCCTCCGGAGTCCTCCACCGGCACCAGGGTGACCTCCACCCCGTAGACCTCCTGCAGGCCGTCCGGCCCGTAGGGCCGGGTCTCGAACTCGGAGTTCGCCGCGATCCGCAGCTCCTCCTCGACCCCGGCCAGATCCCCCACGCTGCTGAGCCCATGCTCCTGGGCGAAATCCTCGGTGACCACGAAGCTGTCCTGATCGGTGGCCTCGGCAGGCGCCAGCGCGGTGATCCCCTCCGGCAGGCCCTCCTCGAGACCGCTCAGGATGCTCTCCAGGTCCGCGGCCTCCGACTCCGAGTCCACATACTGCAGCAGGTTCCCGGCGTACTCGGGGAAGACGTCGATGTCCCCGGCCTCCAGCTCCGGCATGTAGACCTCCCGCTGGCCGATGTCGAACTGCCGGTCCACCTCGTGGCCGGCCGCCTCCAGACGCTGGGCGTACAGCTCCGCGATGATCGTGTTCGAGTAGTACTGCTGGGAGCCGACGACGATCGGGCCCCCTTCTCCCCCGCCGTCGTCGCCACCCCCGCCCTCCGCCAGCGGATCATCCGCTGCACAGGCGGTCAGACCGAGAGCGGCCACGCCGACCAAGGAGAGGGCGAGACGCACACGAACGGTGCGAGGGCCGGAAGATTCACTGATGGGGCTGGGCACGGGGACCATCCTCTCCTGAGGCTCAGACGATCCCGGGGATCCTCCTGAGCGTCCGCTGGGCGATGACGAACATGGCGTCGACCAGGACCGCCACGGCGATGACCATGAGCGACGCTCCCAGCATCATGGCATAGTCATGGTTGCGCAGGCCCAGGAACAGCGGCCGGCCCAGGCCCCCGGCACCCACGTAAGCGGCCAGCGTGGCTGTGGCGATGACCTGGAGCGTCGCCAGGCGGATGCCGCCGAGGATCATCCTCAACCCCAGCGGCACCTCGACCGTGGTCAGCACCTGCCAGGGACTCAACCCCTGTGCGCGGGCCGCGTCGACCACCCGCCGATCCACTGCTTCCACCCCGGAGTATGCCCCTGCGATGATCGAGGGCACCGCGAGCACCACGAAGGCGATCATCGGCGCTGTGAGTCCGATGCCCACCGCCAGTGCGGCCAGCGTGATCAGCCCCAGAGTGGGCAGCGCGCGTGCGGCTCCGGTGGAGAGCACCGCCACGGCACGCCCCCGGCCCGTATGGCCGATGATCAGGCCCGCCGGCAGAGCCACCAGCACCGAGAGTCCGACCGCGATCAGGGTGTACCAGAGGTGTTCGGCCGTGCGCGCCCCGAGCCCGCCAGGACCGGCCCAGGCTTCGGCGCTGAGCACCCAGTGGAGCGCTTCGACGAGCTGGTTCATGCCGCACCTGCCCGGCTCCGGGGGCGCTGCCAGGGCATGACCAGCCGACCCAGCGCCACCAGCAACAGGTCCACGACGACGGCGAGCAGCACCGTCATCACGATGCCCGCCACGATCGAGGGCACGATGCCGCGCTGAAACCCGTCGGTGAACAGCGATCCGAGGCTGGTCACCCCCAGCACCGCGGACACGCTGACCATACTGATGGTGCTCACCGACACCACCCGGAGCCCGGCGAGCAGCGCCGGCCCGGCCAACGGAAGCTCCACGGTGAGGAACCCGCCCCACCGGGAGTGGCCCACCGCCGTGGCGGCCAGCCGGACGTCCTCGGACACGGCAGCGAAGGCGTCCGCAGAGGAACGGGCCATCAGGGCCAGGCCGAAGAGGGTGAGGGCGACGATGACGTTCAGGCTGTCACGGACACCGGTACCGATCAGGATCGGCAGGACGATGAACAGCGGCAGGGACGGGATCGCGTAGAGCAGCCCCACCGAGCCGAGAAGCGGCTCACGGAGCCGCCCGAGCCGATCGGCGAGTCGCCCCACCGGCAGGGAGATCAGGAACGCGGCCGCCACGGCAGGAAGACTGAGCAGAAGGTGGTCCGCGGTCAGGCCGAGGATGCGTGGCAGGTTCGCCAGGATCCACTCCATCAGTGCTCTCCGGGCAGATGACCCAGGCTCTCGGCGCCAGCGGCTCCGTCGATCAGTCCCACCGGCCGCCCGACTCCGTCGGTGACGGTCCACCCGCCATCGGCGCGGGGTGAGGCATGGAGGCGACGCCGGCCCTCCTCCAGACCCAGGAAGCGCGAGACGAAGGCGTCGGCCGGGTCCTCCACGAGCTCGCGGGGAGAACCGACCTGCGCCACCTCTCCCCCGGCGCGCAGCACCACGATCTGGTCACCCAGGGTGAGCGCCTCGTCGATGTCATGGGTGACGAAGATGGTCGTCTTGCGCAGCTCCTCCTGCAGCCGCTTCAGCTGCACCTGAAGCTCCACACGCACCAGAGGATCCACCGCGCCGAAGGGCTCGTCCATCAGCAGGATGTTCGGGTCATCGGCCAGCGCACGCGCCACACCAACCCTCTGCTGCTGCCCCCCGGAGAGCTGGCCTGGGAAACGCTGCGCCAGCTCCGCAGACAGGTCCACCAGCTCCATGAGGTCCCTGGCGCGCCCATGCGCCTCCGCGCGGGAGACCCCGTTGAGCCGGGGCACGGTGGCGATGTTGTCCAGCACCCGACGGTGCGGCATCAGCCCGGAGTGCTGCATGACGTATCCGATGCTGCGCCGCAGCTGCACCGGTGGGCGGGCGGCGATGTCCTGGCCATCGATGCGCACCGCCCCGGAGGTCGGCTCCACCATCCGATTGACCATGCGCAGCAACGTGGTCTTGCCGCAGCCGGAGGAGCCCAGCAGCACTGTGGTCGTGTGGGAGGGCACGGTCAGGCTGAAGCTGCGCACCGCCGTCGTGCCGTCCGGATAGGTCTTGGTCACCTGGTCGAACTCGATCATGATGCCGGGGCCTCCCTCTCATCGCCGACCAGGACGGCATCTGCCGCAGTGTCCTCGCGCAGCGCCCGATGCACCTCCGCGTGCTCCTCGAGGCGCGAGGCCATGACGTCCACGGCTTCCGCGGAGGAGTCGATGCAGACGAACCGACGATCGGTCTCGACGGCGGCCGCGCCGAGCGTCCCGGACCCGGCGAAGAAGTCGAGCACCCAGTCGCCGGGGCGCGAGGAGGCCTGCACCATGCGGCGGACCAGGCCCACGGGCTTCTGCGTGGGGTAACCGGTCTTCTCTTTGCCCGTCGGGGAGACGATCGTGTGCCACCAGACGTCGGTGGGCAGCTTGCCCCGGGCGGCCTTCTCCGGGGTCACGAGACCGGGGGCCATGTAGGGCTCGCGGTCGACCTCCTCGGAGTCGAAGTGGTACTTCGAGGGGTCCTTCACATAGACCAGGATGGTCTCGTGCTTGGTGGGCCAGCGCTTCCGTGTACGGGCGCCGTAGTCATAGGCCCAGATGATCTCGTTGAGGAAGCTGTCCCGCCCGAAGATCACATCGCACATGACCTTGGCGTAGTGGACCTCGCGGTAATCGAGGTGCAGGTAGAGGGTTCCGGTCTCATCGAGCAGCCGCCAGGCTTCGAGCAGGCGGGGCTCCAAGAACTCCCAGTAGTCCGGGAAAGAGTCGTCATACTGGGCCAGCAGCTCACGAAAGGTGTCATAGCTGCGCCCGGCGAATCCGACGCGTCCACCGGTGCCCTCCTGACGGCGGACGGTGGTGGTGCGGACCGCCCGTTGGGCCCGCCCGGTGTTGAACGGCGGATCCAGGTAGATCATCGCGAAGGCCCCGTCGGGGAGCCGCCGCAGGTGTTCGAGGTTCTCTCCCTCGAGCACCAACGACGGCCCGTCCACGGCGAAGGTGGTCATCCTCGGGTCCTCGCAGGTCCGGGGACGCTCAGTCGGCGGAGGACGAGTTCGAGCCGGAGCCGGTGCGACGACGGCGGCGGCGCCTCCGCTGCCCGCCCGAGGCCTCCTCGCTCTGGGCCGAGGCCGTGGTGCCGTTCTGCTTCTCCCCGGACTCCTGACGCTCCCCCTCGGAGGAACGACGCGTACGGTCGCGGCCGCCCCGAGAACCACCGCGCGAACCGCCGCGGGAGCCTTCACGGGCGCCCTCACGGGAGCCTCCGCCGGAACGGGAGTCGCGGCCCTCGCGGGAGCCGCCGCGGCCCTTGCCGGCAGAGGGCCCGCCGAGGTCCTCGAGAGTCTCGTCGTCCAGGTTGGTCTTGGAGCGCTTATGGCGCGGAAGCCGCCCCTTCGTGCCCTTGGGGATGTCCAGGTCGGCGAACAGGTGCGGTGAGGAGGAATAGGTCTCCACGGGGTCATCGATGCCCAGGTCCAGCGCCCGGTTGATCAGCTTCCAGCGCGGGACGTCCTCCCAGTCCACGAAGGTCACCGCAGTGCCCTTCTGCCCGGCCCGGCCGGTGCGACCGATGCGGTGGAGGTAGGTCTTCTCGTCATCCGGGGCCGTCAGATTGATGACGTGGGTGACGTCGGTGACGTCGATGCCCCGGGCGGCGACGTCGGTGGCGACCAGGACGTCGATCTTCTCATTGCGGAACGCCCGCAGGGCCTGCTCGCGAGCGCCCTGACCGAGGTCGCCGTGGATGGCGCCGGCGGCGAAGCCACGAGAGATCAGCTCCGTGGAGAGCCTGTCGGCCTGGCGCTTGGTCCGGGTGAAGACGATCGTCCGGCCCCGGCCCTCGGCCTGCAGGATCCGGGCCACGACCTCGTCCTTGTCCAGGTGGTGCGCCCGGTAGACGACCTGCCGGATGTCCTTCTTGGTCACACCCTCATCCAGGGGGTCCGCCGCGCTGATGTGGGTCGGCTTGGTCATGTAGCGGCGGGCCATGCTCACCACCGGACCCGGCATGGTGGCCGAGAACAGCATCGTCTGACGCACCGGGGGCAGAGCGCCGAGGATGGTCTCGACGTCGGGCAGGAAGCCCAGGTCGAGCATCTCGTCGGCCTCGTCGAGCACGACGATCTGGACGTTCTTCAGCTTCAGGTGCCGCTGGCGGTGCAGGTCGATGAGACGACCCGGGGTGCCGACGACGATCTCGACGCCGCGCTGCAGCTCCTCGATCTGCGGCTCGTAGGCCCGTCCGCCGTAGATGGTGGCCACCCGGGCGCCGCGCGTGGAGCCGGCGACCTTGATGTCCGAGGCGACCTGCACGGCCAGCTCACGGGTCGGCGCGACGACCAGCGCCTGCGGCGCACCCGGGACGGGCAGCTCGTCGAAACCGGGGTCCTGCGGCGCGGTGACGCGCTGGAGTGCGGGGATTCCGAAACCGAGGGTCTTGCCCGTGCCGGTCTTGGCCTGCCCGATGATGTCATAGCCGCCCAGGGCGATCGGCAGCGTCTCGGCCTGGATGGGGAACGGCGTGATGATCCCCTTCTCCGCGAGCGCCTCGACGATCTCTGGGCGGACGTTGAAGTCGGCGAAGGTCACGACAGACTCGGCGGTCTCGCCGCCGTCGTCCTGCGCGAGGCCCTCGGCCGATTCAGCAGTCTTTTCAGTCATAGGTACTTTCATTCGGCGACTGCGGCGAAGCCGACAGTCTGTTTGGTGTCGGAGCCGATCTCCACATATCCGATGCTGGCGACCGGCACCACGATCTTCTTCTCACGACGGTCCGTGAGGGTCAGCAGCGGCTTGGCGTTCTCCAGTGCGTCGGCCACCGACTTCTCGACCTCCTCCGCGGAGACGTCCGTCTCGATGACGATCTCGCGGGAGACGTTCTGGATTCCGATGCGAATTTCCATGCCACTCCTTCGACTCGGCGCGATCTGTGCCGATCCGATACTACCTACTGTGTCGGCACGACGCCGTCCTGCTCCCTGGGGAAGCCCGAGATTCCGCGCCAAGCCAAACGAGAGGTCAGCTGCGAGGAGACATCCAGGTCCGGCCGCTCGGAGAGTCTGCTCCAGTGCCGGGCCGCCGAGGTGACCATGCCGATGAGCCCGTGGCCCAGCAGCGTGGCCTCGGCCATCGGCTGACCGGTGTCGTCGGCGATGACCTCGGCGATGGCGACGGCGACGTTGTCATGGAACCGGTCCATGCGGGGCTGCACGGCTTCGTCATTGTCCATCCCCGAGGTGAAGAGCAGCCGATAGGCCTCGTCCTCACGGGAGATGAACTCGTAGAACGCCGTCATCGTGGCCGAGACGCGCTCCTTGTTGTCCTCCGTGGAGCCCAGAGCCTGGGTGAGCATCTGCTCCAGCTGGCCCAGGTGGGAGTCCAGCAGATCCAGGAACAGCTCATGCTTGCCCGGGAAGTGCTGATAGAGCACGGGTTTGGAGACCTGCGCGACGTCGGCGATGTCGTCCATCGAGGCGCTGTGGTACCCCTTGGCCACGAAGACCTGCAGGGCACAGTCCAGCAGCTGGCGTCGCCGCATCTCTCGCGGCATCCGCTTGGCCCGCTGGGGCGCCGGAGCGGAGATGGTCTCGTCCTGTGTCATGGACACCCAGTGTACGGAACCCCGCCGACCAGCACAGCCGGAGTCCCTCAGAGCCCCTGCACCCGCCCGTAGGCTGGCGATCCGGAGGCCATATCCATCAGCTCGGCGACCGTGTCCAGATCGGTGGTGTTCTCCCCGATGAGGTTCGGCTTGCCGGCCCCGTGGTAGTCCGAGGAGCCGGTCACCAGGAGTCCGTGGCGGCGGGCCAGCTCCAGCAGCGTCCGCCGACCGGGCTCCGGGTTGTCCCGGTGCCAGACCTCGACGCCGGCCAGGCCGACGTCGATCATCTCCTCCATCTGCTCCATGGACACCGTGCGTCCACGTCCGGAGGCCATCGAATGGGCGATCACGGGAACTCCACCGGCCTCGCGGACCAGCCGGATCGCCGTCGTCGGGTGCATGTTCTCCTGGCTGACGTAGTAGGGCGAGCCCCTGAACAGCAGGCGGTCGAAGGCCTCCTGCCGGTCGGCCACCGCTCCCACCGCGACCAGCGCATCGGCCAGGTGGGGCCTGCCCACCGTGGCGCCGTCGGCCACCTGATTCAGCACGTCGTCCCAGGTCAGAGGAAAGTCGATGCTCAGCCGCTCCGCCATGCGGCGGGCACGGACCATCCGACCCGAGCGGGCGTCGCGGATCGCGCGCGCCAGACCCTCATGGTGGGGGTCATGGAGGTAGCTGAGCATGTGGACGCTGATCCGATCATCGGTCAGTGTGGTGATCTCCATGCCCGGGATCAGCAGGATCTCGTGCTCCTGGGCCGCGCGCATCGCCTCCGCCCACCCGACGGTGGTGTCGTGGTCGGTGAGCGCCAGTCCGTCGAGACCCGCCCGACGGGCGCTGGCCACGACGTCTGCCGGCGACTGCGTACCGTCGGAGCAGTACGAATGCGTGTGGAGATCGACGCCCATGAACTCACTGTAACCGTCATCCCCTGGGAGCCGCCTCCCGAAGGTGGAAGACTGGGGCCATGCTCAGTTCGCAGAATCACGCTTCCTCATCCGAGGCGCCCGCCGCAGCGCCCCCGACGTCGGCGGAGGACTCCGCCGCCCAGCCGCTGCAGGACCGCGGCTCCAACCGCTCCCAGCGCCCCACCTCTGAGGCGTTCCGGGAGTTCATGGCCTCCTCCTGGGCGCCCGCCGAGAGGGTCGAGCATCCGCGGGACGCCGTGGCCGACCACGCCGCCCTCCGCCGCCGTCGCGTCTCCGAGGCGTTCCCCGGCGAGCGGCTGGTGCTGCCGGCGGGCCCCCTGAAGGTCCGCTCCAACGACACCGACTACCGGTTCCGCCCGCACTCGGCCTTCGCCCACCTCACCGGCCTGGGCGTGGACCACGAGCCGGAGGCGACGCTGGTCTTCGAGCCGGTGGACGAGGGCACCGGGGACGACGGCGGCCACCACGAGTGCACGCTCTACTTCAAGCCCATGGCCGGCCGGGACAGCGAGGAGTTCTACGCCGATGCCCGCCACGGCGAGTTCTGGATCGGCCCTCGCCCGGGACTGGAGGAGTTCAGCCAGCGGCTGGGGATCCGCACGGCAGACATCTCCGAGCTCGAGGTGGGCGTGACCAAGAACGCCGGCGCGGTAGAGATCGGCGGCACCCGGATCCGTCTGCTGCGCGAGGTGGACCTCAATGTGGATGCGCTGGTGGACACGTCGCGCATCAACACCGGTGTGGACCTGGAGGCCTCCGACGCCCTCGACGCCGAGCTGGCCGAGTCGCTCTCGGCACTGCGCCTGGTCAAGGACGACTGGGAGGTCGGACAGCTGCGCGAATCGGTGAACTCCACGATCGCCGGGTTCCACGACGTCGTCGCCGCGCTTCCCCGCGCGGTGGGTCACGCCCGCGGAGAGCGGGTGGTCGAGGGCGCGTTCTTCGCCCGGGCACGCCTGGAGGGCAACGATCTCGGCTACGACACCATCGCCGCAAGCGGCAACAACGCCACGGTGCTGCACTGGATCCGCAACACCGGCGAGGTCCGCGAGGGCGACCTGCTGCTGCTGGACGCCGGAGTGGAGGCGGACTCCCTCTACACGGCGGACATCACGCGCACCCTGCCGGTCAGCGGCAGTTTCACCCCGGTGCAGCGCCGGGTCTACGAGGCCGTGCTGGCGGCCGCCGACGCCGCCTTCGAGGTGGTGCGCCCCGGCATCCGGTTCCGGGAGATCCACCAGACGGCGGTCCGTGTGCTCGCCGAGCACCTGGACTCTTGGGGTCTGCTGCCGGTCGGCCTGGAGGAGGCCCTCTCCGAGGAGGGTCAGCATCATCGTCGGTGGATGCCGCATGGCACCTCCCATCACCTGGGGCTCGACGTCCACGACTGCGCACAGGCCAAGCGTGAGCTCTACCTGGACGGCGTGCTCGAGGAGGGCATGGTGTTCACCATCGAGCCGGGCCTGTACTTCAAGGCCGAGGACCTCGCCGTGCCGGAGGAGTACCGCAGCATCGGGGTGCGGATCGAGGACGACGTCCTGGTGACCGCCGACGGCGCGGAGAACCTCTCGGCGGCGCTCCCGCGGGGCGCTGACGAGGTCGAGGCCTGGATGCGCCGGATCTGGGAGAGCTGACCCCTCTCGACCACGACGAGCCCCGGGCGCCCTGTGTCCGCGCCCGGGGCTCGTCGTGCGCGGAATCCAGACGGCGCCTGCGCTCGCCCCCGGAATCCGGGGCCTGACCTGGGCGAACAATGCTGTTGTTGCAGGATTTCCCGATCTATCCTGTGATCACCGGCCACATGGCTCGGAGAACCCGATCAGGAGGAACATATGAGTATCATCGGTTGGCTCATCCTCGGTCTCATCGCGGGGGCGATCGCACGGGCGATCCTGCCCGGCAGGCAGCCGGGAGGCTGGATCGCCGCACTGATCACCGGAGTGCTCGGCGCCCTGGTCGGCGGGTTCATCGCCTCCGCCATCTTCGGGGTGAACGTGAATGACGCGTTCTTCGATCTCCCGACCTGGCTGTTCGCCATCTGTGGCGGCGTGATCGTCGCCTTCATCTGGCAGGCGATCACCGGACGACGCGGCGCCGACGTCTGACCGGGGTCACCGCGGAGACGGAGACACCACAGCAGCAGAGACAAGGCCACCCCGCCGCACCGCTGCCCGACGATCTGGGAGCTCAGTGCTGGCGGGGTGTCCTGTGTCTCGGTGTGGGGCGTCTCTGCGCGCCGTCTCTCTGTCTTTCGGCCCGGGTCAGCCGCGCTCGCCCGGCCGCTGCGCGGTATCATCCGGGGCAGCCTCGTCCGAGGCAGCCTCGTCCGGGGCCGTGCCGTCCGACACATCCCGCTGTGCCTCCCCCTGCTCCTTCGCCTGCTCCTGCGCCTGCTCCATGACGCGGACCCCGAACCGCGGTCGACCGTCGGGGAGGTCGTCATACCCGGTGCGGAACTGCGCGGTCGGGTCGAGGACGCCGTCCTCCCGGGCCTGGTCCTGCGCGGCCGGCTGGCCATGATGCGCGGAGTCGGGTGGGGCCGGCGCGGCCGGGGTGCCCGCGGCGGGGGCACCGGCAGCCTCGGATCCCCCCTGCGGCGCGGCCACCGTCCGGGCGGGCGCGGCATGGGGGCGATGCGCCGGGGCGAGCGGTTGGGAGGTCGGGTCGTCATACGCCGTCACCCCGCGAACTCCTGCACCGGCCACCAGCTGCCGCGCACGGTGTGCCACGGAGAAGTCGCACACGACGTCGAAGGTGGTGGCCACCAGCTGCGAGGAGGAGGCGAAGTCGCGCTGCCCCCGCCGGATGGCGTAGCTGATCACCCCGACGATCATCCAGATCGCCATGCCGAGCAGCACCGCCAGGAGCAGATCAGGGATGCCGGCCTCCGGGCTGAACAGCACGATCAGCAGACCGATGAACGCACCGAACATGGCGCCCTGTGCGGCCCCGGCCCCCGCCACACGCGGGTAGGAGAGCCGACGGCGGATATGTTCCACGGTGCGCAGGTCATTGCCCACGATGGAGAGCGTCTTGATGTCGAAGTCCTCGGCCGCCGCCAGGTGGTCCACCACCTTCTGGGCGTCCTCGTAGGAGCGGTACCGGCCCAGCAGCTCACCCCGGGGCAGCCCGCTGTTCTGGGGAGACGTCATCGGAGCATTGGTCGACATGGCACCATTCTGCCCGCTCTCCGACGTCGTGCCGGCTCAGCGGCGCGACGTTCGCACTGGGCGCACTCTTCGAGGACGATATCCCGGCACGGGAGCCCCCTCGCGCCCCTAGACTGGTGGGGTGTCTGAATCCCCCGTCATCGAGCGCATCCGCACCCGACTCTCCGAGGTGCTCGACCCGGAGATCCGGCTCCCGATCACGCAGCTGGGCATGGTCGGGGCGATCCACGTCGACGAGGCCGGCGCGGCCGAGATCCGCATCAAACTGACCATCGAGGGCTGTCCGATGCGCAGCCGGATCATCGATGACGTCACCGCCGCCGCAGTGCGCGCCGAGGGCGTGACCACCGCATCGGTGGAGCTGGGAGTGATGACCCCCGAGGAGCGCGCGGAGCTGAAGGACCAGCTGCGCGGCGGCGAGTCCGGGCGCATCATCCGCTTCGCGCAGCCGGACAGCCTGACCCGCGTCTACGCGGTCGCCTCCGGCAAGGGCGGGGTCGGGAAGTCGACAGTGACGGTCAACCTCGCCTGCGCGCTGGCCGCGGAGGGCCTGAAGGTCGGACTCATCGACGCCGACATCCATGGGTTCTCCGTACCGGGCCTGATGGGCATCACCGACAAGCCCACCCGCCTGGACGAGATGATCCTGCCCCCGGTCGCGCATGGGGTGAAGACGATCTCCATCGGCATGTTCCTCGACGGCAACCAGGCGGTGGCGTGGCGCGGACCGATGCTGCACCGGGCGGTCGAGCAGTTCCTCACCGATGTGCATTTCGGCGACCTCGACGTGCTGCTGCTGGACCTTCCTCCGGGCACCGGGGACATCGCCATCTCGGTGGCGCAGCTGCTGCCCGGCTCCGAGCTGCTGGTGGTCACCACTCCGCAGGCGGCCGCCTCGACCATCGCCGAACGCGCCGGAGGGCTGAGCACCCAGACCGAGCAGAAGGTGACCGGAGTGGTGGAGAACATGGGTCCGATGACGCTGCCCGACGGCACGACCCTGGACCTCTTCGGCACCGGCGGCGGGCAGATCGTCGCCGACAGGCTCACCGAACAGCTCGAGATCTCGGTCCCGCTGCTGGGCAGCGTCCCCTTGGACACCCGCCTGCGGCAGGCCGGCGACGACGGCGCTCCGGTGGTGCTCTCCGCGCCGGACTCCCCCTCCGGCGTCGCGCTGCGCGAGATCGCCTCTCGGATGGCCCGCCGTCCCCGCAGCCTCGCCGAGCGCCGTCTGCCCTTCGGCCCGGCCTGACCGGTCGGCCTGACCGGTCGGCCTGATCGGGCCGGCCTGGCACATCAGGTGATACCCCTCACTTAGTATGGTGCTGTGCGTCACGGCACTGCGTGCTCCGCACGGCATCAGCACTGCAGAATGACGAGGGAGAACATCATGATCCGCACCCATGCACGAGCCCGCACTGCCGGAGCCGCGCTGGCGGCCTCAGCACTGCTGCTGACCGCCTGCGGCGACGACGGCGACTCCGCCGCGGAGGGCGGGGAGGAGGTCGGCAGCCAGGACGCCGACTTCCTGACCATCGCCACCGGCGGCTCTTCGGGCGTCTATTACCAGATCGGCGCCACCATGGCGGATCTGCTCGCCGACGAGCTGGGGGCCGACACCTCCGTGCAGGCCACCGGCGCCTCCGCAGAGAACATCAACCTGCTCACCGACGGCAACGCCGAGATCGCCTTCACCATGGGTGACGCGACCGTCCAGGCCCTCGACGGCACCGGCCCCTTCGAGGACGACCCGCGCGAGGGCCTCCTGGCCATCATGACCATGTACCCCAACACCGTGCAGCTCATCGCCCGCGCCGATGCAGGCATCGAGTCGGTGGAGGACCTTGAGGGCGCCAATGTCGCCGTCGGTGACGTGGGGTCCGGGGTGGAGCTCAACGCGCAGATGGTGCTGGGCGCCTACGACCTCTCCTACGACGACATCAACGAGGACTACCTCTCCTACGCGGAGGCCACAGATCAGATGGCCAACGGCCACATCGACGCGCTCTTCGCCACCTCGGGCCTGCCCAATCCCTCGCTGACCGAGCTGGCGACGAACACCGACTTCGTCACCGTCCCGATCGACGGAGAGGGCCGGGAGAACCTGCTCGCCGAGTATGAGTTCTTCGAGGAGAACATCATCCCGGCCGGCACCTACGAGGACGATGAGGACGTGGAGACGGTCAGCGTCACCAATCACCTGCTGGTCTCCTCCGAGATGAGCGAGGAAGCGGTCCATGACGTCACCGCCGCCATCTTCGACAACATCGACCGGCTGCATGCCTCCCATGCCGAGGCGGAGAGCATCACCCTCGAGACGGCGACCGAAGGACTGGTCGTGCCGCTGCACCCCGGAGCCGAGCAGTATTTCGAGGAGCAGGGTGTGGACACCGACGCCGACGCCGAGGACGCCGACGCTGAGGATGACGCGGAGGACGAGACCGACGACGAGTGACCTCCCTGAGGGCCTGACACGGCGGCGGCTGCTCACCCATGCCGGTGCGGCAGCCGCCGTCGCGCTCACCTCGCCCCTGCTGCTGGTCGGCTGCGGCAGCGGGATCCGCCTGATCTGCCGCCACCAGCGCACCGAGGAGGTCTATGCCTCCGTGCCGGTGGAGATCGGCTCGATCATCACCCACTCGTGGATGCACTCCATCGAGCGTTCGCGATGGACCGACAGCTACCGAGTCGACGGAGACACCCTGATGCTGGTGCGCACCGAGTTCGAAGAATATGGCGCGGGGATGCCCCTGGATGAGGGCACGGTCAGCATCCAGGACGGCACAGTCGTCATCGAGGACATCGATCGTGCCTTCGAGGCGATCCGATGGATCCATTCCCACCGGGTGGACTACCGCATCGGCGTCGACGGCGACACCGGACTCATCGACGCCCGAGAGCTTCCCGACAGCGAACCCCTAGAACTGAGGCCAGGATGATCAAGGAGAAGAAGACCTCCGACGACGGCGGCACCTCCCGCGACCCGAGGAATGCGCGGACCACCGCCGCCGACTCCGACCTTCCCCTCGGCGCCGACGGAACACTGGAGCTGATCCCGGATTCGGAGTCGGAACGGCAGGTGCTGGAGCAGGAGGCGGCCGAGGCGGCCTCGAAGTACGACGCGGAGTCCCGCATCCGACGGGCGCCATGGCGTCCGTTGGCGCTGCTGATCAGTGCAGTGGCGATCTTCACCGCGCTCTACCACCTCTACACGGCCTACTTCGGCGCACCCCCGACCCTGATCCACCGTTCGCTGCACGTCAGTCTGATCCTGTTCCTGGTCTTCATGCTCTACCCGCCGTCGGCACGCGCCACCTCGCAGTGGTGGCGCATCCCCGACGCCGTGTTGGCGATCGCCTCATTGGTCCCCTGGCTCTACATCTGGCTGAACTATGAAGAAGTGGTGCTGCAGGCGGGGCGGTTCACCGCCGCCGACATCGCCGTGGCCAGCCTGCTGGTGGTGCTGGTGCTGGAGGCCGCACGCCGCGTGACGGGCTGGGCGCTGCCGATCCTGGCGCTGCTCTTCATCCTGTTCGGCATGTACGGCCGAGAGCTGCCCGGCCTGCTGCGCCATCGCGGCTATGACTGGGACACGCTGGCCTATCAGTTCTTCGCCACCACCGAGGGAGTCTTCGGCACCGCGATCGGGGTCTCCTCCACCTACATCTTCCTGTTCATCCTCTTCGGAGCCTTCCTGGCGAAGTCCGGGATGAGCCAGATGTTCAACGACCTCGCCCTGGCGATCGCCGGTCAGAGCCGCGGAGGTCCTGCGAAGGTCGCCACTCTGGCCTCGGGGTTCATGGGCTCGATCAACGGGTCGGCCATCGCCAACGTGGTCTCCACCGGGGCGTTCACCATTCCGCTGATGAAGAAGATCGGCTACAGCCGCAACTTCGCCGGGGCCGTCGAGTCCAGCGCCTCTGTGGGCGGCCAGGTGCTGCCGCCGATCATGGGCGCGGCCGCGTTCATCATGGCCGAAACCATCGGAGTCCCCTACACCACGGTCGCCCTGGCGGCGATCGTGCCCGCTCTGCTGTACTACGTCAGCCTCATCGCGCAGATCCACCTGCGTGCCACGCGCATGGGCCTGAAGGGCATCGCCAAGGAGAACCTGCCCGATGTGCTCGGGGTGCTCAAGGAGCGCGGGCATCTGATGCTCCCCCTGGTGTTCCTGCTCTACATGCTGTTCTTCTCCGGCCGGACGATCCTCTACTCGGCGTTCCTGACCATCCTGGTCACCATCGCTGTGGCGATGCTGCGGCGCACCAGCCGGATGAGCCTCCGAGACCTCCTGCAGGCCCTGGAGGACGGCACCCGCTCCGCGCTGGGCGTGGCGGTGGCCTGCGCCTCAGTGGGTGTGATCGTCGGCGTGGTGACCATCTCCGGATTCGGCGTGACCCTGGCCTCAGCCATCGTGCAGCTCTCCGGAGGGGTGCTGTTCTGGACCCTGGTGATGACGATGCTGGCCTGTCTGGTGCTCGGGATGGGGCTCCCGTCGATCCCTGCCTACATCGTCACCGCCACCATGGCCGCCCCGGCCCTGACCACCCTCGGGGTGGAGCCGCTGGTGGCGCATCTGTTCGTGTTCTACTTCGGTCTGTTCGCCAACATCACTCCCCCGGTGGCCCTGGCGGCCTTCGCGGCTTCCGGGATCAGCGGCGGCAAGCCGATGGCCACCGGCGGCGCGGCGTTCAAACTGGCGTCGGCCGGCTTCGTCATCCCGTACATGTTCGTCTACAACCCGGATCTGCTCCTGCGCGACGTCGACCTGATCACCGGCGTCACCGTCGTCGCCTCCGCCCTGCTGGCCGTGCTGCTGCTGGGCGTGGCGCTGGAGGGCCACTTCATGGTGCCGATGGCCTGGTACCTGCGGATCGTGCTGGCTGTGGGCGCGGTGATGATGCTCTCGGCCGACATCCTCTACGACGTCGTCGGCGCGGTGCTGGTGGTGGCGGTGCTGGGCGTGCAGCTGCTCAAGGCCCGGAGCGCCGGGAAGCTGAGCATCCGCGCGATCTGATCCTGGGCCGTGTGTCCTGGGGTCACAGGGCACACGGCCCAGGTTCAGGTCATCCCCGGGTCACGGGGCCCTGCGACGACGGCGGCGCACCGAGATCGCGGCCAGCAGGTCCTCCTCGGCGCGGGCACCGGGCTTCACCCCGCCCGGCAGGCGCAACGCGAAGGTGATCCCCAGCAGCCACCACAGCCCGAACATGAGCCAGGGCTGCGGCTCCAGGAAGGCCGGCATCCCCGGCAGGTACAGGATCAGCATCGCCGCGGAAGCGACCACGGCGCTCACTCCCACGACGAGACCGCCGACCTCGGAGCGGCCGCCCACCCGCATGGGCCGGGGCATCTCGGGTTCCCGGCGCCGCAGCACCAGGAACACCACGGCCACCAGCAGGTAGGTGATGACGATGCTCGGTGAGCCGGAGTCCACCAGCCACACCAGCATCGCCTCCCCGAAGAACGGGGCGATCACCGAAAGGCCTCCGATGAAGAGCAGCGCGTTGACCGGTGTGCCGTTGCGGGCATGCAGCGTGGCGAACCAGGCGGGCAGCATCCCCGAGTTCGCCATCGCCCAGATGAGCCGGGAGGCGCCGATCAGGAAGGCGTTCCAGGAGGTGAGCAGGCCGGCCAGCCCACCGGCCACCACGATGTTCCCCCAGAACTGAGCTCCCATCAGCACGGTCATGGCGTCAGCGGTGGCGAGGTCGAAGTCGCCCATCTCGTCGGCGGGCAGCGCCACCGAGGTGGTCAGCACGATGAGGACGTAGAAGGCCGCGGCGGCCAGCACGGAGAAGACCACCAGCCGCCCGATCTTCTGCGGCGGCAGCCTGACCTCCTCAGCGGACTGCGGGATGACGTCGAAGCCGACGAACAGGAAGGGCACCATCACCAGCACGGCGATGATCCCGGCTGACCCTCCCGTGAACAGCGGCTCAGCGTTCGAGGGCTCCCCGCCGAACAGCGCGGCGGCGAGCATGACCACGGCGACGACCACCACGAACATGATCACCGAGGTCTGGAACAGACTGGCCTGCTTGATGCCGCGGATGTTCAGCCAGGTCAGCAGCACCGCGGTGCCGGATCCGATCAGCGCCCAGGTCAGGTGCACCTGGGAGTCGGCGATGGTCCACAGCGGAATCTGATGGACCTGCGGAAAGATGTAGGCCACCGTCCGCGGGATGGCCACCGCTTCGAAGGCCACCACCGTGACGTAGCCTCCGACGATCCCCCAGGAGCCCAGCATCGCCACTCGGGGATCGAAGCCGCGCAGCAGGTAGTTGTGCTCACCACCGGCCAGCGGCATGGCTGAGACGAGCTCCGAATAGACCAGCCCGACCAGTGCCATGATGACCGCGCCGATCAGGAACGCCGACACCGCCCCGAACGTGCCGGCACTGGTGAGCCAGTCCCCGGTCAGGACGATCCAGCCGAAGCCGATCATCGCCCCGAACCCGAGGAAGAACGTCTCCAAGCGTCCCAGAGACGGAATGAACCGTCTCGGCGTCGCTGTCTCATCCATGGTGCCCCTCCGTGTCTCCTCGACGGGTGATGCCACACACGCTCAGGTGTGGATCACACCCTAGAGATGTTTCACGAAGGTGTCACCGCAGGGTTCCAGGTCCGCCTGAGACACGGCAGGCGACCGGCGTCGTCTCAGGTGGCGTCGATGTCGAAGGGCGCAGGCTGCGGGGCGTCCTGAGACTCGTCGCCGACCTCGCCCAGCTCACCCGTCCCGAGCTGCGGAGAGCCGGCGACGGCGGCGCCCGCCAGTCCGGCGGCCAGGGCTCCGGAAGCCGTGTCCCGCTCCCGGGAGCCGAAGACCTCCCGAGGGTCCGGAGCATCGGAGCGCTTCGCCGCCCCGGCGGTGCCGGCACGCTGGGCCGCGTTGGAGTCCGTGCCGGCGCCTCTGCTCGGGCTGGTCCGGGGGGCAGACCCTGCGGCGCTCGTGGCCGCGCGGGAACTGCCGGAGGATCCTGTCCGTGGCCCCGGGCCGGACCGGCGGCCGCCGGCTCGTCCGGCCCCTGAGCGTGGCAGACGGGGCGCCTCGATGCGTGCGGCGTCGCGGACCTCTCCGACGGCGCGGCGGGTACTCTCGAAATCCTCGGCCAGAGCCTCGCGGATGATCCTCCGCGGGTCGTACTGACGCGGGTCGTACTTCTTCCAGTCGACGTCCTCGAAATCCGCCCCGGTCTCCTCCTTGAACTGCTGCTTGGCGTCCTCGGCCATGCCGCGGGCCTTCCGGACCCATTCAGCGAGCGTCTGGGCATACTGCGGCAGTCGTTCAGGGCCGAGGATGACCAGAGCGAGCACCACCAGGATGATGAGCTCATAACCGTTGATACCAAGCACAGATCAAATCTACCGTGAACTCAGTCGATCCACCTGAACAGCTCGTCGAGTCCACGTTCCAGCCGGTCGACGCCGGAGGGCGAACCGGGCAGCATCTGCACCCGGGCTCGATCGGCGGCCATCACCCAGTCCGCCACCTGCTGGGCTGCGGAGTCCGGGAGGTTCGAGGTGATCACGTACTGCACTCCGGCCGACTCCACCGTCGCAGTCCAGCGGTCATCCTGGCGGGCCACGTAGATGTCGCAGTCTTCGCCGGTGCTCAGCGTGACCTGCTGATGCTCCACCTTCTCCTCATCGAGGATCTCGGTGAACTTCTCGTCCAGCGTGGTGAGCTCGACGGCCTCACCCTCCGGGCGGGTCTCCGCGATGCTGATGTACTCGCCTCCCTCGGAGAGCTGCAGCTCCACGGTCCGTACGCCGTCGACCACGGCGGTCTCAACGTGCTCGGGGTCGAACCCGAATCCGAAGTCCACCAGGTGACCGACCGTCCAGCCCAGCGGCTTGAGCTTGTCCAGGCTGGCCACATCGACCTCGTGGACTGTGGTCCGCTCGACTGCTCCAGGCAGCTGCGCGGTGCCGTCGGCCCGGATCTGCGGCTCGGACGCTCCGGCCGGCGCAGGGACGGCCGAGGGCACGGAGGCTCGCCCCTCGGTGGGCAGCAAGGAATCCACGGAGTCAGGTTGGGCCGCCGTGCGCCCTCCCACGATCCAGGCTGCGGCGAAGACCACGACACCTGCCGCCACGGTGATCACGAGACACAGCGCGACGAGCCAGCCGGCGCGGGGCCTGGCGGAACGACGATCAGTGAGGGGACGGCGCGTGACGGACGTGGGCATCGGAGACAATTCTGCGAGTCAATGCTGAGTGCAGGCTGGGAAACCTCTGGAAGAATCAGGGCTCTATAGGATGGTGGCCGAGCGCGTCGGCGAGCGACGCCCGAGGCTCCGCCACGGAGCCCGAGGTCAGCGCAGGAAGGCCAGATGAGAACCCTCAACAGTCCGCAGACTGCCAAGCACGCCAGCTGGGAGTATGCCGAGCAGCATCAGGCGGAGGATCACACCCTGGAGGCAGCCCGCCTGCGCGGCAAGGACCTGGGACTGACCCCGGTCAGCGAGGGCACCGCCGCGGCGCTGACCGTGCTGGCCGCCGCCGCCCAAGCGCGTGGCGTCGTCGAGGTCGGCACCGGGGTCGGCGTCTCCGGACTCTCGCTGCTGCGCGGGGCCTCGCCGGAGGCGGTGCTGACCAGCATCGACCCCGACGCCGATCATCTGCATGCGGCTCGTGCCACGTTCCGGGACGGCGGAGTGCCCGTCGCGCGCACCCGGCTGATCACCGGACGGGCCGAGGAGGTCCTGCCCCGGCTCACCACCGGCGGCTACTGCGTGGTGCATCTGGACGCGGACAGTCCGGCCCTGGAAGATTTCGTCGAGCAGGCCGTGCGACTGCTCCGGCCCGGAGGGCTGCTGATCCTCAACGATGCGCTCGACCATGACCGCCTGCCGCGGCCTGCGGTCCGAGAGGAGCCCACCGTCAGGAAACGGGCGGTGGAACGTGCCGTGCGCGACGACGAGCGCCTGGTCACCACGATGCTCGGTACCGGCACCGGGCTGCTCGTCGCCGTCAGGCGCTGACCGGAGAGCCCTTGAAGGGAAGACTCACTCCCCCACAGCTTTGACCAGGCACTCCTTGAGCGCCTGCGCCTCCTCCTGGTTGATCTCCAGCACCAGGCGACCCCCACCGTCGATGGGCACCCGCATGATGAGGCTGCGACCTTCCTGAGCTACCTCCATAGGACCGTCGCCGGTACGCGGTTTCATTGCAGCCATCGAGTGCATCCCTTCTGGTGTTCCTCTGGGCGGATGTGTCCCACATCCCCTTCCATTATCCCCCACCGGGGGCGAATGTCACCCGGAGAACCGGTGTATGACCTGATCAGCACGGCCTCATCCCTGCCCAGGGCCCTTCCGGCCACTCGGCTGATCCGGGTTCCGCCCCGTCTCGAGCTGGTCGGCGAGTGCGTCGAGCAGTCGGTCCACCTGCTCCATGCGGTAGCCGCGCAGGGCCGGCTGGAGCCGGATCCCGCGCAGATCTGCTGCACTGAGGGGGGCGGCCGCGCGGTCTGCGAGCAGCTCGGCCACCTCATCGGCGGTGGTCTCCTCCGCCGGAGGTTCGGCGCCTTCAGCTCGGCCGACCAGGAGCACGACGACGACGCCCAGCAGCGCCACGGCGAGCAGGTAGAGCCAGATCATGGTTTCACCCTCTCCACGGGCGCCGAGTCTGCGGCCTGGACGACCTCCTGGACCTCCGGTGCGCCGGAGGTGCCGGCGAGTTCCTCCGGCTCAGACTCGGGCTGGACGATCAGGGTGACCACCGCGAGGATCAGGACATACACCGCGAAGACCCGGAAATGTCCGCGGTAGAGCATGCGCAGCACCAGCCACAGCGCCGCCGCGCCCACCAGCGCAGAGACAAGGAACGCCACCACGTAGGCGTCGACACCGATCATCAACGGTCCGCGATGGTCCAGCAGGCTCAGTGACTGCAGGCCCGTAGCCGCCACGATGGTCGGGATGGCCACGAAGAAGCTGTACTGCGCAGCGATCTTGCGGTGCATGCCCAATGCCAGGGCCACGGCGATGGTCAGTCCGGAGCGGCTCAGCCCCGGAAACAGCGCGGCGGCCTGAGCCAGGCCGATCAGCAGCGCGACCCAGATCGTCATCTGCGCCGCACCTCTCCAGGTGTCTCGGACGGTGTCAGTCCACCAGAGGATCGCTCCGGTGACCAGCAGCATCACAGAGACGGCCCACGGAGTGGCGAACACCCCGGTCCCGTACTCGCGGACCAGCAGTCCCAACACTCCGGTGACACCGGTGGTGACCACCCCGAAGAGCATCAGCCGCAGATGGATCATGTGGCGCAGGGAGCGACGGCGGGCCCAAAGTCGCAGCTCCCGGACGGTGCCGCTCAGCAGCTGCACCAGGGGGCGATGCATCACCACCACGACCGAGACCATCGTGCCCATGTGGACCACCAGGTTGAACAGGATCATCTCCGGGGTGTCCGGGGAGGGCACCGGAGATCCGGTGGCCGCCATCCAGTGCTGGGTCAGCACCAGATGAGAGGAGGAGCTCACCGGGATGAACATGAACAGCCCTTGGACCACGCCCAGGAGCAGGGATTCCCACAGGGTCACCGGGTCACCTTCTGTCAGTCGGAACGCCAGCGGCGGAGAGCAGTCGAGGAAGTACCTCGCCGGACCGCCCACGGATCGCGAAGTCCATGACCTCGGTCAGGCCGGTCTCCTCCGGGTTGATCTCGATCAGCGGGATGCCGCGCTCCAGCCCCAGCAGCGGCAGAGAGGCCGCCGGCTGCACGATCCCTGACGTGCCGACCACGACCACCAGGTCCGCTGCACGGATGGCGGCGGCAGCAGCGTCGAAGGCCGGGGCGGGCAGCATCTCCCCGAACCAGACCACGTCGGGGCGCAGCACTCCGTCCGGACAGCTCTCGCAGCCAGGCGGGTCCTCAGGCGTCGGGGGCGCGGTGAAGCCGTCATAGCGCGGAGCCGGCAGCTCGGCCGACTCGCCACAGTCGGCGCAGCGGTGGGCGGCGAGGCTGCCGTGCAGGTGGCCCAGCACCTCAGCCCCTGCGCGCTCGTGCAGGTCATCCACGTTCTGGGTCACCACGGCCAGCCAGCCGTGCTGGGCGGCGAGGTGCTCCTGCCACGCGGCCAGGCACCGGTGCCCGGCGTTCGGCTCGACGGCGTCGATCAGTGACTGCCGCCAGCGGTACCAGGTCCACACCAGGGCCGGATCGTTGTCGAAGGCATCGGGGGTGGCGAGCTCCTCTGCGGAGAACCGTTCCCAGAGCCCACGCTGGACCTCACGAAAGGTGGGCACCCCGGACTCGGCGGAGATCCCCGCCCCGCTGAGCACCACCACCCGGCGGGCATCGCGGACCAGGGCCACCACGTCCTCCGGCACCGATTCGGTCACAGACAGCTCTCGCATGCTCACCACCGTATCCACTCCCGCCCCGGCGCACTAAGCTGAGAAGATCCTGGACACACTTTCACTCGCAGGAGGAACCATGACGCAGCAGCCCATCGGGCAGGGGCCTGAGCCCTTCGACCCGAACAACCCGCAGCAGCCCCCGCAGCCGGTGGGCGGTGCGCAGCCCAGCGTCCAGGCACTCTCCCCCGGGGAGGAGCAGGGGTGGGGTGTCGCCGTGCACCTCGGCGGTGTCTTCCTCTCCTGGCTGGTCCCGCTGGTGGTGTGGCTGGTCTTCCGCGAACGCAGCCGGCTGATCGACGATCATGGCAAGGAGGCGCTGAACTTCCAGATCACGCTCTTCATCGGCTATGTGATCTCCGTCGTCCTCATGTTCGTCCTCGTCGGGATCCTGCTCTGGATCGCCCTGTGGATCTGCGCGATCATCTTCGGAATCATGGCCTCCATGGCCGCCTACAACCGCCGTCCGTACCGCTACCCGATCAGCATCCGATTCATCAAGTGATCCGGCCGACCTCCGACGATCCAGGACGGGGCGCGGCTCAGCTCTTCCGGTTGTAGATGAACATCGAGATCGGCCCGAACACGGCGACCAGCACCGCGCAGTAGATCAGCACGGACGTGATGCCGGCGGGATCCACCGTGCCCTCCATCAGGTCCCGAATCGCGGCGACCACTGTGGAGACCGGGTTGACCTCGGCGAAGGCCTGCACCGGGCCGGGCATGGTGGCCGGGTCGGCGAAGATGTTGGAGACGAAGGTCAGCGGCATCATGATGAACATCGACACGCCCATGGCTGCCTGCTCGGTGCGCATCAGCAGCGCGACCGTGGTCCACACCCAGGAGAGGCAGAAGCTGAACACCAGCAGCAGCACGAAGGCCGTGAGCACACCGCCGAGACCGCCCTCGGGGCGGAATCCCATGACGAAGCCCACGCCCAGGATGATCACCCCAGCGATGGTGTAGCGCACCTGGTCTCCCAGCAGCGCCCCGACCAGCTGGGCGGGACGCCATGTGGGCAGCGAGCGGAAGCGGTCGAAGACACCTTTGGAGATGTCCCGGTTCAGCGTCAGCCCGGTGTACATCGTGATCATCACCAGGGTCTGCACGAAGACCCCGGGGATGAGGAACTGGATGTAGGCGTCCAGCGCCGCATCGGAGTCCCCTCCCGCCAGCCCTTCCCCGATGGCCCCGCCGAAGACGTAGGTCATCATCACCGTCATCATGATGGGGAAGATCGTCACGTCAAAGAGCTGCTCGGGCACATGCTTGATCTTCAGCAGAGCCCGCCACCCGTAGGTCAACGAGGCGCTCAGCGCCCCGGCACGGGTCGGCCTGTCCTGCGGGCTGACCAAGATGCGGCGGATCCTGTCGGCCTCGGTCGCCGTCGTCGTCCCGTTCGTGCTCATCGGATGTTCGCCTCCGTCTCATCGCCATGCCCGGCGGACCCGGCCTCGGACTCAGCGACGTCGTCGCCGGCACCCTCGGGCTGGGCCTTCTTCCCGGTCAGCGCCAGGAAGACCTCATCCAGACTCGGCTGACCCAGTGCGAAGGTCTCCACGGCGATGCCTGCCTCCTCCAGCGCGGTCAGCGCCGCGGCGGCGCGCGACCCCTCGTTGAGCCGTGCCGTCAGCGCCGTCGGGTCCGATTCACGGATCACCTGCGCCTGGATCGTCTGAGTCAGCAGCTCGGCGGCCTCCTCACGCTGTGCCGCCTCCACCACCCGCACGGTCAGCGCTCCGGAGCCGACCTGGGCCTTCAGCTGCCCCGGGGTGCCCTCGGCGATGACCCTCCCGTGGTCGATGACGGCGAGCCGATCGACCAGCTGGTCAGCCTCCTCCAAGTACTGCGTAGTCAGCAGCACCGTGGTGCCTGAGCCCACCAGGGTGCGGATGATGTCCCAGACCTGGTTGCGCGAACGGGGGTCGATCCCGGTGGTCGGCTCATCGAGGAACATGAGCTCCGGGGTCACCAGCAGGGAACCGGCGATGTCCAGACGTCGGCGCATGCCGCCCGAATACTTCTTCACCTGCCGGCTCGCGGCCTCAGAGAGGTTGAAAGCCTCGAGCAGCTCCTGCCCCCGGCGCCGGGCATGTCGCGCGGTGAAGCCCAGCAGCCGACCGAGCAGCACGAGGTTCTCGATGCCGGTGAGGTCTTCATCCAGGGAGGCGAACTGCCCGGTGAGTGCGATCTTTTCGCGGATGGCCGCCGGCTCGGCGAAGACATCATGGCCGAGGACCGTGGCCTGGCCGCCGTCGGGGCGCAGCAGAGTGGCCAGCATGCGGATCACGGTCGTCTTGCCGGCACCGTTGGGCCCGAGCACCCCATAGATGCCGCCGCGCGGGATGGTCAGATCCACGCCGTCCACGGCGGTCGTGTCGCCGAAGCTCTTGATCAGACCTCGGGTCTCGATGGCCGGATCTGCTGGCAGCACGCTCATGCGGGCTCCATTCTGCAACAGGGGGGCAGGGATGATCCGACCAGCCTACCGTACGGCGTACTCAGAAGTACAGGGTTTCGGACACCCGCTGCGCGGCCTCCACCGGGCTGAGACGGCTGGGACCCCGGAGCAGATCAGCGCAGTTGCTGCTGGAGGAACCGATGGATGACGCTGTTCAGCCGCGCCTGCTGCTCCGGGCTGGCGGCGCCGCCGTGCCCGCCCTCGATGTTCTCCCAGTACCGCACGTCCGCCCCCAGCGACTCCAGCGCCGCCGTCATCTTCCGGGCATGCCCGGGGTGGACCCGGTCATCCCGGGTGGAGGTGGTCAGCAGCACTGCCGGATAGGAACCGTCCTCCCGCAGCAGGTGGTACGGAGAGAAGCTCCGTATGAACTCCCAGTCCTCGGTCTCCGGGTCGCCATACTCAGCCCGCCAGGAGGCCCCGGCCAGCAGGTCGGCGAAGCGCCTCATGTCCAGGAGCGGAACCTGGATGACCACCGCACCGAAGAGCTCCGGATACTGGGTGAGCATGTTGCCGGTGAGCAGCCCTCCGTTGGAGCCGCCCCGGCAGGCCAGCTGGGGCACGGTGGTCACTCCGGTGGTGACAAGATGCCTCGCCACCGCCGCGAAGTCCTCATAGGCGCGAGGCCGGTTCTCCCGCAGCGCCGCACGGTGCCAGCCCGGCCCATACTCCCCTCCCCCGCGGATGTTGGCCACCGCATACACACCGCCGGACTCCATCCAGGCCTTGCCGATGACGGCCAGGTAGCCCGGGGTCATGGAGATCTCAAACCCGCCGTAGCCGTAGAGCACGGTGGGGCGGGGGTCCGCCTCGGAGTCCTCGGCGAGCAGCTCGGCGGAACCGATGAGGAAGTACGGCACCCTGGTGCCGTCGTCGCTGATGGCGAAGCGCTGCACCGAGGTGAGTCCGGTGGCGTCGAATCGTTCGGGAGCACGTTTGAGGACCTCGTGGGTCTCGCGACCGCCGTCGAGCAGACCCGAGAGGTCCCCCAGGTGCAGGGCCGTGGGACTCAGATGATCCTCAGAGGTGATCCAGACCTCCTCGGACTCCCGGGGGTCGACGGCGGCCACGGAGAGGGTTCCGGTGACGTCTGTGAAGATGTCCTCGCGGCGCCAGGCGGAGGAGCCCTCGCCGATGCGGACATGGGCCTCCACGCGGTGGACCACGTCCTCCATGACGGTGAGCACCAGGCAGCTCGGCGTGGCCGTGACGTCCTGCAGAGAGGTGGAGACGTCCGGGAGGAACAAGGGGGTCAGCTCTGCCTCACCGGACATGAAGTCCTCGATGTCCGCGACGACAAGGCTGCCGCCCGGGAAGTCCTGCCCCAGCAGGGTGAGCTCGGTACGGGGCATGAACAGGAACAGGTCCCGATGGATGCTGACCCGCACGTCCGTGGGCACCTCGACCCGGCGCAGCTCGTCCCCCTCGATGAGCAGGGTCTCGCTGTCGTAGAAGCCCAGCACGCGCACCGCGACGTCGCGCTCGAAGCCAGGGGTGCTGATGTGCCCGGCGGCGGCGACCATGTGGTCGGGCTCCACAGAGACGACGGGCTCGGCCTCCTCGAGCCGGGTGCCACGGCGCCAGCGGCGAGCAGTGCGCGGGTACCCGGAGGTGGTGATGGCATCTTCCCCCTGATCGGTGGCGACATAGACCGTGTCCGCGTCGATCCAGCTCATCGATCCTTTGCCCTCGGGCTTGGAGAACCCGCCGTCCGCCGGGTCGACGAACTCTCGCGTGACGAGGTCGAACTCCCGGGTGATGTCAGCGTCGGATCCGCCCCGGGAGAGGGAGATCAGCGCATGGCGCCATGGCTCGCCCTCGGCGGCGGGCCTCAGCACGGTGGCACCGTGCCAGACCCAGGTGACGCCGTCGGCGGCGGAGAGGGCGTCCAGGTCGAGGAGCACGTCCCACTCGGGAGCCTCGGTGCGGTACGACTCCAGGGTGGTCCGGCGCCACAGGCCCTGCGGGTGCTCTGCGTCGGTCCAGTAGTTGTAGAGGTGCTCACCCCTGCGAGAAACTCCCGGGATGCGGTCCGTGGCGTCGAGGATCTCCCGGATGCTGGACTCCAGCTCGATGAACTCCTCGTCGACCAGCTCCGCCTCTGCGCGCGCGTTGCGCGCACGCACCCAGGACAGGGCGTCCTCGCCGGTGACGTCCTCCAGCCAGAGGTGAGGGTCGTGCTCCGGGGTGATGAGCGGCGGTGCGGAACGGTTGCGCGAGGTAACGGCCATGGGGGACATCATACTGGCGGCCGCCGGTGCCCGCGGCTCAGCCGGTGTTCTGCAGGCCCGCGGCCACGCCCTTGAGCGTGATCAGCAGCAGGTTCCGCGGATCCTCGATCTCGGCGTCGTCGAGCTCGGTGGTCCGCAGGGCCCGCAGCGCCCGCAGCTGCAGCAGCGAGAGGGCGTCCACGTAGGGATTGCGCAGCTCCACCGCACGTCCGAGCACCCGGTGGTCCTCCAGCAGGCGCGACTGGTCCGTGATGGCCAGCACCCACTTGGTGGTCAGGTCCAGCTCCTCGAGGACCAGGCCGGCCAGGTCCTCGCGGTCGCCGAGGTTCAGGTATCGTTCGGCGATCCGCCGGTCCGTCTTGGCCAGCGACATCTCGATGTTGTCGATCAGCGCCCGGAACAGCGGCCACTCGGCATAGGCCTCGCGCAGCTCCTCCAGGTCCCCCACGGCCTCCAACGCGGAGCCCAACCCGAACCAGCCGGTCAGATTGATGCGCGCCTGCGCCCAGGCGAAGTTCCACGGGATGGCTCGCAGGTCCTCCAGGGACTCCACGGAGAGGCCGCGCTTGGCCGGGCGGGAGCCGATGGCCAGCAGCCCGACCTCGTCCTGCGGGGTGACCTGGGCGAACCACGGGGCGAAGCCCTCGGCGTCGACCAGCCCGTGGAAGCGTCGCCTGGACACCGCGTCCATCTTCTCGGCCAACGGAGCGAACCGTCGGGCAGCCTCGGCGTTGCGCTGCTCGGTCGAGGGCGCGGAGGCCATCAGCGTGGCCGCGGCGACCTGCTCGATGTGGCGCAGCGCGATCTCCGGGTGGCCGTAGCGCGCGGAGATCACCTCTCCCTGCTCGGTGACCTTGAACCGAAGATCCACCGAATGCGGCGGCTGCGCGAGGATCGCCCGGTTGGCCGGGCCGCCGCCGCGTCCCAGGGCGCCTCCCCGTCCATGGAACTGGGTCAGCGAGATGCTGTTCGCCACCGCCCATGCAGCGATCTTCTCCTGCGCCTCGTAGAGGGCCAGCGTGGCGCCCACGGGGCCGACGTCCTTGGCCGAGTCCGAGTAGCCGAGCATGACCTCCATGCGACGACCCGTCTGCTCCAGCCGGCGCTGGACCGCAGGATGCTGGAGCATCTCTTCGAGGATCCGAGGAGCGTTCTGCAGGTCCTCATAGGTCTCGAACAGCGGGATGACATCGAGCACCGGGGCGTTCTCCACCCCGCCGAGGGCCTTCTCCGCCAGCGTGTAGACGTCGGCGAGGTTCTGCGCGGACTGGGTGAAGGAGACGATGTAGCGTCGGCAGGCGTCGACACCGAAGCGCTGCTGCACCGAGGCGATCGCACGGAACGTCTCGATGACCTCCTCTCCCGGCACCGCCGTCTTCCCGGCACCCTCCGGGTCCTCGAGCCAGGCCAGGGTCTGGGCATGCACCTTGGAGTGCTGGCGGACCTCCAGCTCGGCCAGGTGGAAGCCGAAGGTCTCCACCTGCCAGATCAGCTCCTGCAGATCACCATGGGCCGCACGCGTCGCCCCGCCGGAGACCAGCGAGGCCTGGACGATCCGGAGATCGGCGATGAGCTCCTCGGGTCCGTCATAGGACAGGTCCGCGTCGCGGGCACGGGTGGCGGCCAGGCGGCCGGCCACGGCCAGCAGCACCTGGCGGTGCTGTTCGCGGGGAGAGTGCTGGGCGGCCTGGTCGGTGAGCTCCTCCGAAAGCTGACGCTGGCGGCCCCACAGGGCGGAGAGCTCGTCGCTGGGCGGGGTGTAGCGGTCGTCGAGGGTCATCGCCAGCCCCACGGCGCGAGCACGCGCCTCCAGGTCACCGAGTACCCGGTCGGCAGCCTGTGCGACGGCGGCACGGGTGATCGAGGCGGTGACGTTGGGGTTCCCGTCCCGGTCGCCGCCGATCCAGGAGCCCAGCCGGATGAAGGCCGGCGCCTTGGGCGCTGCGGTGCCGCCCGCCTGACCCTGGAGCCAGTCGTCCATGCGGCGGTAGGCCCGGGTGAAGACCTTCGAGAAGGAGGAGTCGAAGACTGCCAGCGCGGTGCGCACCTCGTCCAGCGGGGATGGGCTGGACACCCGCAGCTGGGCGGTGCGCCACATGTTGTCGATCTCTTCGAGCAGCTCACGACGGTTCTGCGCCAGCGCGCCGGTGCCCATGCGCGGGTCGTCCCGACGATCGACGAGGTCCCCGATGCGACGCACCGATGCGGCGATCGCGTTGCGGCGCGCCTCCGTGGGGTGGGCCGTGAGCACCGCGTGGAAGCGCAGCTCCCTGAGCCTGCGCTCGGCTTCCTCCTGGCCGACCTCCTCCCGGAGGTGCGCGAACGCGGCGGCCACGGAGTCCGCCGGCTGCTGCTCTTCCAGCGGCACTTCTCCGTCCCGCACACGCAGGGTGCGGATGCGGTGCTGCTCCTCGGCGAGGTTGGCCAGCAGGAAGTAGCAGGTGAAGGCGCGGGCGACCTCCTTGGCCCGGTCCGCGGAGAACGACTCGACCAGCTCCTCGGCCCGCGCCAGGATCTGGCCGTCGGCGTCCTCCAGGGCGGCGATGGTCAGCTCCCGCAGCGCCTCGACGTCCTCGAGCAGGCCAGGGCTGCCGTACTCGGTGAGGACCTGCCCGAGCAGCTCGCCGAGGAGGCCGACGTCGCGACGCATGGCCTCGGGGATCTCGTGCGTGGCGGCGATGCGGGTGCGCGCAGGTGCCAGGGACTGATGGGGCATGCGAATCTCCTGTGTCTGGCCGCGGAGAGACTCCGCGAGATGTACATGAGGGAGGTGCGCGCGACCCCGTCGTCACGCAGAAGCGTAGTCCACGGTACCAAGCCCCGCGCCTGTGATGAGATCCACAGCACGTGGAGGGCCACATGCCGAGACGGCGCGCGGGCCTCACGACGACGGCGCAGCCTGCGGTCCGTAGGCTGAATCAGTCCTCGGCGCGAAGTGCGCGACGGCGCCGTTCGAGCTCCATGACCTCGCGGTTGAGCCGCTGATACTCCTCCGGGTCCGCCGCCGGGTCCATGCGCTGCAGCCGCCCCAGCAGATCAGCCTTCTGATGCGTGATCTTCAGCTCCACCAGGCGGTTGAGGATGGACTGGCAGTAGGCCTCGACGCCGTCCTCGGTGCGGGCCGGAAGCTGGGCCAGGGCCAGCTCCCCGACCAGAGAGCGCAGCGGCTGCGGCACCTCCTCGCTGACCGCACTGACCCAGTTCCGCGGGTCCGTGGCCGAGGCGGCTGCACTGCGGATCCCCGCATGCACCGCCGCGTGAGCCGGGGCGGTGAAACGGACGGTGAAGATCTCCTCCCATTGCTCGGCGGTCAGCCGGGTGGGGTGCTGGATGATCACCTCCAGAGCCTGCCGCTCCATCATGACCGCGGGGTCACGGGTGTCCGGCCGGGGGAACTGCTGCGCCCGGGAGGCGGTCCCGGGGCCCCGGCCAGGATGCGGCTCACCGAAGTCCTCAGGGCCGGGGGCATACATGTCCTCCGGAGGGACGTGGGCATGCTGGTGCCCGACGTCGCCGCCAGGCGCTTCCTGGGGTCCGCGCTGCTGCCCGCGCTGAGGGCCCTGCCCTGCGGAGCCGCCGCGCTGCGGAGCCTGCCCGCGAGACTGGTGCACCGCGCGGGCCACGTCATCCATGTCCATGCCCAGCCAACCTGCCAGCTCCCGGGTGTAGGCCGGGCGCAGGGCCGAGTCCTTGATGCCGGCCACCACCGGGGCGGCGTAGCGCAGCGCCCCGACCCGCCCCTCCACCGTGGAGAGGTCGTAGTCTTTCATGCCGGCACGGATCGCGAACTCGAACAGCGGCCGCCGAGAGCGGATGAGTTCCTCCACCGCGTCATCACCGCGATGTTGGCGCACATCGCAGGGGTCCATGCCCTCGGGCCCGATCGCGATGAACGTATGGGCCAGGAACATGTGGTCCTCTTTGAAGGCCTTCAGCGCGGCGGTCTGACCGGCCTCATCGCCGTCGAAGGTGAAGATGACCTCTCCGCCTCCGCCGTCGTCGGAGAGCAGCCGCCGGGAGATCTTCACGTGCCCCTCGCCGAAGGCGGTGCCACAGGTGGCCACCGCGGTGTCCACCCCGGCCACATGGCAGGCCATCACATCGGTGTAGCCCTCGACGACGACCAGCTCACGCTTCTTCGCGATGCTCCGCTTGGCCAGGTCGATGCCGTAGAGCACCTGCGACTTCTTGTAGATCTGGGTCTCCGGGGAGTTCAGGTACTTCGGGCCCTTGTCGTCCTCGAAGAGACGTCGGCCGCCGAACCCCACGGTGTTGCCGGTCATGTCCCGGATGGGCCAGATCAGGCGGCCCCGGAAACGGTCGTAGAGTCCACGGCTCCCCTCGGAGAACAGCCCGGTCTGCCGCAGCTCCTCCTCATCGTGGAACCGCTGGGCACGCAGATGCTTCAGCAGAGCGTCCCAGCTCTTGGGCGCGAAGCCCACCGAGAACTGCTGGGCGTGCTCCCGGGTGAAGCCACGCCCGGTCAGGAACTCCCGGCCGATCTGCGCTTCAGGGGTCTGCAGCTGGGCCTGGAAGAACTCGTCGGCGATCTTGTGTGCGTCCAGCAGGCGCTGCCGGCGGCCGACCTCCTGCTTGGTGGGCCCGGTGCCGCCGTCCTCGTAGCGCAACGTGATCCCGGCCTTCTCCGCCAGCCGCTCCACCGTCTCCTGGAACGAGGTGTGCTCCAGTGCCATCAGGAAGGCGATGACATCGCCGGACTCGCCACAGCCGAAGCAGTGGTAGGTGCCCACATGGGGGCGGATGTGAAAGCTGGGAGTGCGCTCGTCGTGGAACGGGCAGAGCCCTTTCCACGAGCCGATGCCCGCACCCTTGAGCGTCACGAACTGCTCGACGACCTCGCGCAGGTCGACACGCTCGCGCACGGCGTCGATGTCTTCACGCTTGATCAGTCCTGCCACAGGACAACTCTAGCCAGTCGTGGCAAATCCTCGCGCCTGTTGTCCACAGGCCCACGACGTCGGTGGTGAACCGGCACGACCGCCCAGGGGTGGCACCCGGTGCGCGGCCCCGGATAGGGTCCGCCCATGCCTCACATGGAGACACCGATCACATCCCAGGACGCCACCGGGCCCTCAGGACCTCCGGTCAACGGCCTCGATCTCGCCTTCGGCTCCCCCATGAGCGTCACCCGGTCCGAGCAGCTCATCACCGAGCTCACCGAGATCTCACCGCGCCGGATCATCGACGTCGGCTGTGGCTGGGCGGAGCAGCTGCTGCGCACGGTGATGGCGGTGCCCGGCGCCCACGGCCTGGGCGTCGACCTCGAGGAGCAGGACATCCTCCGCGGCCAGGAGCGCGCCGCACGACTGGGCGTCCAGGACCGCGTGGAGCTGCGCGTGCAGGACGGCGTGGAGCTGGCCGGGACGGCCGAGAGCGCCGATGCCCTGATCTGCCTCGGCTCCTGGCACGCACTGGGCGGCTCCCCCGCCGCAGCGCTGCTGCGGCTGCGGGGACTCGCCGCCCCCGGCACACGGCTGCTCTTCGGCGTCGACCACTGGGCCAGGCTGCCGGACCAGGACCGCCTGGCCCAGATGTGGGAGGGCGCGTCCCTATCCGACAGCCACCTGCTGCCCGACGTCGTCGAGGCCGCCGCCCAGGCCGGCTGGCGCCTTCTGGACCTGCACGAGGCAACCGTCGACGAATGGAATCACTTCGAGTGTGGGATGACCCGCAACCAGGAAGAGTGGCTGCTGGAGAACCCGGATCATCCGGAGGCCCCTGCGCTGCGCGAGCGGCTCGACACCCTGCGCGGCTCTTGGCTCCGCGGACACCACGGGTACATGGGCTTCGCGACGCTCGTGCTGGCCGCGGGCTCAGCGCACGGGGAATCGGGGACAGCGATCTCGGGTTGACCCCGTCATGGAGACGACCCCGGATCACGCAGCCACCGCCGGACTCGCCGCCGTCGGACCGGCAGGTGCCATGCTGAGCGAGGAGGACCGCGCCTCGGTGGAGCGGCTGCTCCGCGACGCAGACGCCCATGGGGTCCACCTGCGGTTCATCCGGCGCGGCCAGGCGAACTCACTCCAGGAGGCCGCCGCAGCCATCGGCGTCGAACCTCGGGAGATCGTCAAGACGCTGGTGGCCAGAGCCAAGGTCACCCAGACCACCAAGGAGCACAGCTACGTGCTCGCCCTGATCCCCGGGGACCGGCAGGTCGACTGGGCCAAACTGCGGCGCCTCGCAGGGATGAAGAAGATGTCCATGACCGCCCCGGAGGAGGCCGTGGAGGCCACCGGGCACCGGCCCGGCACGATCACGCCCTTCGGAGCCGAGAGCGCCGAGGGCGTCCGTTGGCCGATCTATGCCGACGAGTCCATCACCGGGCGCATCGCCATGGGCGCAGGAGCCGCCGGGCTGAGCCTGTTCGTCGATTCTGCGGCGCTGTTCGCCGCCTATGACGTCGTCACCGCCGACATCACCAGGACCGCGCCGCCGGGCTGAGCGCCCGCGGTGTTCCGAACCTGAGGGGCTCAGTTCAGCCGAGTCAGGACGTCCTGGACGCCGATGGGTGCGTCCTGGCTCTGGTTCCACGGCATCCGGGCCAGGACTTTCGCCATCCCGCAGGTGTCCGAGGCGGCTGAGTAGATCAGCCCGGACGCGATCGCTCCGGACACCACGCGGGCCTTCGGACCGAGGAAGCGCCCGCCGACCAGCCCGGCCAGCACCAGCGAGCCGGCCGCCATGCGGACCTGGCGTTCCATCGCCCAGGGGCCTGAGCCCAGCTCGACGGCGCCGTCTCCGGCCACGGCGCGGTAGCGAACCAGGCCGCCGTCGAGCACCCGGAGCCCTTCAGCCCCGGCGCCGACCAGCCGATCATGGGCCTGCTGAGAGCGCGGCCCGGCCTGGCAGAGCAGCACCACGGGTCGGTCCGCCTCATCCAAGGCCTCGGCGAGCGCCTGGGTCTCGGCGCGAACCAGGTCCTCGGGGACCAGCACCGAACCGGGGATGCGGGCGCCGCGGTGCTCCGCAGCAGAACGCACATCCAGCATCAGCGGCTCAGCGCCCTCGACGAGCATGTCCTGCAGCTCCTCGGCGCTCAGCATGGTCGTGGGATCCGCGGAGGTCATGGGATTCTCCAACCTGACGGGGTGCTCACTTGGTGACGGTCGACCCCGAGTCTAGCGCCCATCCCCCTGCGACATCACACGGTCTACGCTGTGCCGATGACCTGCTTCGTCTCTCACACCACGATCAGCTGCACCGACGCCTACGCCCTCTCCGAATGGTGGAAGCGCCTGCTGGACTACACCGACATCCCTGGGGACCCCAACGAGCCGGGGCATGATCACTGCATGATCATCGACCCCGGCACCGGACACCAGCTGCTCTTCCTCCAGGTGCCGGACGCCTCCGCGCAGGCCCCGATGATCCATCTGGATCTCAGGCCCCGGACGGGCGGGCGGGATGCGGAGATCGAAAGGGTGCGTGCCCTCGGCGCGGTGGAGGTCGCCGATCGCCGGGGCATCCACGGCCCCGGCTCCGGCTGGGTGGTCTTCGCCGACCCCGAGGGCAACCAGTTCTGCGTGCTCCGCTCCGAGGCGGAGGTGGCGGCCTCCTGAGCCGCGGACCGACCTAGCGCGGAGCTCAGCCGAAGAGCCGGTTGGCGAACGGCCGACCTTGGACCAGCGCGTAGTACCACTCCAAGGCTGCGCCATCGGTCAGTGAGGCGACCTGGTCGATGATCACCCGACGGCGGGCGACGTCGTCCTCGGCATCCCGCCAGTCCTGCCGGAACATGGGCTCCAGATAGCGCTCCTCCGTCTCGGAGAGCAGCGTCACCAGCGCTTCGAGCACCTCAGACTGACGCAGGTAGACCGGCTTCTGCTGCTCCGAGGTCATGATGTAGGCCGCGGCGAGCCCCTTCATCGCGGAGATCTCCTCCACGGTCTCCTGAGGCACCACCAGATCGGCCTCGTGACGCACCAGCGGTCGGTCCCCGTGGACCTCGCGGGTGGCGATGTAGATGGCGCCGCAGAACCGGCCGATCAGCTCGCTGGTCATGTTCTTCAGGGCGGCGAGGGATCGACGCGAACCATCGGACTCCCGGACCCATCCGTCCATCGCGGAGAGCCGGTCGAAAGCCTCCTCAATGCGGTCCTCCTCAGTCCCAGGCAGGTACCACTCCTTGGTCACCTGCACCACGCGCTTGCGCTGCAACGGGACCTCCAGGAAGCGCAGCTGGAACTGCCCCGAGAAAATCCCGTCCTCAACGTCGTGCACCGAGTAGGCGATGTCATCCGCCGCGTCCATCACCTGGGCCTCCATGGACTGGCGACGACCCTGGACACCCGCGCGGATCCATGCGAACACCTCGACGTCGTCCTCATAGGCGCCGAACTTCGGACTGCGGGTCCCGTCCGCTCGGGACGGCGCCTCATGCTGCCGCCAGGGGTACTTGACGGCGGCGTCCAGCGAGGCTCGGGTGAGGTTCAGCCCGGCGGATCGTCCGTCGGCGTGGAAGCGCTTGGTCTCCAGCCGGGTGAGCAGGCGCAGGGTCTGTGCGTTGCCTTCGAAGCCGCCGGCGTCACCCATGAGCTCGTTGAGCACGGACTCGCCGTTGTGTCCGAAGGGCGGGTGGCCCAGATCATGGGAGAGGCAGGCCGCGTCGACGACGTCGGGGTCGCAGCCCAGCATGCGTCCCAGGTCACGGCCCACCTGGGCGACCTCCAGGGAGTGGGTGAGCCGGGTGCGGGCGAAGTCGTCGGCATCCGGTGAGACTACCTGGGTCTTGGCCCCCAGCCGGCGCAGCGCCGAGGAGTGCAGCAGACGCGCACGGTCCCGTTCGAAGGAGGACCGGTACACCGACTTGCCATGTTCGGGGACCCACCGCTCCTCGTCCTCCGGCCGGTACCCGGACCGCAGCGCCGCATAGCCGGCCTCGACCCGTTCGACGTTCTGCACAGTCATGCGTCCAGCCTACGGGAACCCGGCACGCCGCCGAACGGAGTCTGGGCGCCACTGACGCAGAGTGCTCTACACTCGATTCCACCGGCATTTTTGAACACTGTTCAAACTGTGCCTCTGCTCACCGGTCGCCCCCCCCTGAAGGAGACACTGCCGATGACCACCACCGCGTGCTGCACCCGGCCCACCGCTGGAACCGCCGAGCCGATCGACGCCCGGCACGGGCTCAGGCCGGAACAGCTCGCCCAGCAGATCCTGGACGGCCACCGTCTGCACGCGGACGAGGCACTGGCGCTGCTGCGCTCCCCGGACGCCGACACCTTCACCCTGGTCGCCGCCGCCTCCCGACTGCGCCATCACCACCGGGGCACGCAGGTGAAGCTCAACTACCTGGTCAGTCTCAAGACCGGCCTCTGCCCGGAGGACTGCACGTACTGCTCCCAGCGTCTGGGCACCGACGCCCAGATCTTGAAGTACACCTGGCTGAAGCCCGAACAGGCCGTGGAGCAGGCCGGGCACGGCGTCGCCGCCGGAGCCCGCCGTGTGTGCCTGGTCGCCTCGGGCACGGGTCCTGCCGAGCGCGACGTCGACCGGGTGGGGACCATCGCCGCGCGCCTCAAGCAGGAGCACCCGCAGGTCGAGATCTGCGCCTGCTTGGGGCTCCTGAAGGAGAACCAGGCTGACCGGCTCAGGGATGCCGGAGTCGACGCCTACAACCACAACCTCAACACCGCACGCTCGCACTACCCGGAAATCTGCTCCACCCACACCTACGAGGATCGCCTCGCCACCATCGGGCGAGCCGTCGACGCCGGTCTCTCCCCGTGCTCCGGGCTGATCGTGGGCATGGGCGAGACCGACGAGCAGCTCGTCGAGGCACTCTTCGCGCTGCGCGAGCTCGACGCCGACTCCGTCCCGGTGAACTTCCTGATGCCCTTCGACGGCACCCCGCTGGCGGGACGCTGGGAGCTCACCCCCCTGGCCTGTCTGCGGATCCTCGCGGTAGCGCGCATGACCTGCCCGGACAAGGAGATCCGCATCGCCGCAGGCCGCGAGATGCACCTGCGCAGCCTCCAGGCGGTGGCCCTGCAGGTGGCCGACTCCCTCTTCCTCGGTGACTACCTGACCTCGGAGGGGCAGGGGGCCCAGGACGACCTGACGATGATCCGCGACGCCGGCTTCACCGTGGTGGGCGCCCAGGTCCCAGACTCCCGTTCGGACTCACCGACGATCCGCCGTCGCGGTGCCGGCACGGAGGCGGCGCCGAACGCCTGAGGCCGCCTCAGCCGGCCAGATGGGCCCACTTCAGGCTCAGACTCCGCCAGGGGCCGACCGCCACGACACGGCCGGCCTCCAGGATCACGACACGGTCGGCGCGTGCGAGCGCCGCACGCTTGGAGGTCGAGCCGATCACTGTCACGCCCTCCTCCCGCAGCGCCTGCCACAGCTCGACCTCCGTGGATGCGTCCAGGGCGCTGGAGACGTCGTCCGCGAGCAGCAGCTCTGAGCCTGTGGCCAGCGCACGTGCGGTGGCGAGGCGCTGCACCTGGCCGCCGGAGAGGCGCACTCCCCGATGTCCCACGACGGCGTGGAGACCTCCGGCATCGGAGATGTCCTGCTCCATCCGTGCCATGCGGACAGCCTCGGATGTCCCACGATCATGGTCGAGCCGGATGTTGTCGTCGAACGTCCCGGACAGCACGCGAGGCATCTGGGCGACATAGGCGACGCGCCGGGGCCGCAGGAAGGTGTCCGTGGTGACCTCCGCGCCGTTCCAGAGGATCTTCCCACGGTGCGGCACCAGGCCGGCGAGGCTCCGCAGAAGGCTGGACTTCCCGGATCCGATGCCACCGAGGATGAGGATCAGCTCGCCCCTGGTGACGGTGAGGTCCACATCCTCCACTCCGATGATGCCGTCGGAGTGGACCGCGGAGAAGCCCTGCAGGGTCAGACTGCGGAACTCATCATGCTGCTCGTCCCCGGGCGGGGGTGCGCAGCCGGCCAGCTCATGGACGCCGTCCACCCGGCGATAGATGCTCTGCCCGCCCGCCAGCCGCTGGGTGGCGACCTGCCAGGCCCGAGCTCCCGGCGCCTTGGTCACCACGGAGCCCGCGCAGAGGCCGTACCAGGTGAAGCCCATCACGCTTCCCGAGGCTAGGACCGTCGTCGCCAGCCCCCAGGCGCCGGTGAAGTGCATGGCCCAGGAGAAGGTCACCCCGGCGGCGATCACCAGTCCGGGCACGCCGTCGAGGACAGCCTGGATCCGATGCTCGCGGACCTGTGCGTCCACCCGACGGCTGTCCACGGCGTTCAGATGACGGCTCACCGGCGCGGTCGCCGCGGAGAGCTTCACGGTCCGCGCGGCGTCGAGCGCGGAGACCAGCACTCGTCCGAACTCCACCCGTGCATCGGCGGCGCGCTTGGCCGAACGTCCTGCCGCAGGACGACCCGCCCAGGAGGCGGCAGCGGAGACGATCAGCACGCTGGCCAGCACCCCGCCCACCCACCAGGTGCCCGAGACCAGGACAGAGAGCAGCACGATGATGATCGCGTTGCACAGATCCGCCCAGCGGTCGGCGTAGTCCTGGATGCGGTCCCCATCCATGGCGCGGGCCACGACCTCGCCGGGCGGAGTGGTCTCCAGCCGGGGTTCACCGAGTTGGCCTGCGAGGACGCGCGTCCGATGCCGGGACAGGCAGGAGACCCACCAGCGGGGATAGAGATTGACGCCCAGGGCGAAGACCGCCGGCATGATCAGCACAGAGGCGCCGGTCAGCAGGATCACCAGACCCCACACATCCTCCCGGCCTGAGGCCAAGGAGTCCGCGATGCGCCCCCACAGCCAGTTCGTGATGAGCCCCTGCGGGGAGAACAGGGCGATGAGCAGGAACATGAGCATGCCGAACAGGCCCCACCGCGGCAGATGCCCGAAGGCGGCGAGCACCGCGCGGGTCAGGCTCGGCCCGTCCCCGGTCACCGTCTTCGGAGGTGCTTCGGTCCTCCTGCGCGCCCCGCCGATGGTCACCGGCCCGGCCAGCCCGGCTTCCGTGGTCTCGGCGTCCTCGAGGCCGCCCTCGGGCTCGGCGTGCCCAAGGGCCGCGTCCACAGGATCGCCGTCCACAGGATCGCCGTCCATGGATCCGTGGCGCTCCCTCGAGGCCTCCAGCAGCTCCTGAAAGGGGCCGACCTCGGCGGCGAGCTCGCCGTACCTGCCCTGCTGGATGACCCGTCCATGGTCCAGCACCGCCACCCTGTCCGCGCGCGCGACGGTGGTGAGCCGGTGGGCGATGAGCAGCCCCGTGCGCCCGGCAAGGAGCCGCTCCGAGGCTCGGATGACCCGGCGCTCGGTGAGCGGATCCATCCGGGCCGTGGCCTCGTCGAGGATCACCACCGCAACGTCCCGGACCAACAGCCGCGCGAAGGCGACGAGCTGCTCTTCCCCGGCGGACAGCGTCACCCCGCCGGCGCCCATGCGGGTGTCCAGCCCCTGGGGCAGCCGTGCCGCCCAGTCGGTGAGGCCCAGCTCCTCGACGGCGGCCTCCACGCGTTCCCGAGGGATGGGCGCGAAGAGGGAGATGTTCTCCTCCAACGTGCCGGAGAGGAGCTCGGTGCGCTGGGTGACCACTCCGATGCCGCGGCGCAGCTGCTGAAGATCGATGCCGGTCACATCTCTGCCGCCGAGGAGCACAGTGCCCTTCGGCGGCTCGGTGGCGCGTGTGACGAGCGAGGCGAGCGTGGACTTGCCCGATCCGGTGCGTCCCACCAGGGCCAGGGTCTCGCCGTCCTCCACGCTGAGGGAGACGTCCTGCAGGGCGAAGGCCCCTTCCGGGTAGGAGAAGTGCAGACCGCGGAACTCCAGGGCATGGGACGCGGGGAGCCCGGCGCCGCCGTCGGGCTCAGGGTCGACCTGCATCATCTGCTTCACGCGGGTGATGGCCCCGAGCCCCTCCTGCAGCTGAGGCAGCTGGTTGACGAGCTCACCGACCCGTCCGATCAGCAGAGTGGTGGCCAGCACCAAGGTGATCAGCTGCGGCAGCTCTATGCCGCCGGTGGTGACCAGCGAGACGCCGGCGATCAGGATCCCGGCGAACATCGCCTGCAGCGCCGTCTGCGAGCGCAGGATCAGGTCCGCCTCCTTGACGATCATCCGGCGGAACGTACGGTGGATCTCCGCGGCCAACGCCGTGACCCGACGCATGGCGAAGGCCTGGCCGCCGCTGGTGCGCAGGTCGTCACGGGCCGACACGACCTCCTCGAAGGCCGCGGCGTGGTCGGTCCAGGACTGCTCGTTGATCACCTTGCGGTGCGCGATGACGGCGAACAGCGGACGGACCATCAGCAGGGTGGCGGCCACGAGCACCGGCATGATGATCCCGGCCGGCCACCACATCAGCCCCGCGACGATCCAGAGCGGCACCGCGCCGAGGGCCGTGGCCATCATCCCCCACCACTGCTCCCGCATGAGGTTGTTGATGGCGTTGGTGTCGTCGTCGATCCGGTCCAGGACCTCGCCGACCGCCTGCTCGCTGAGCACGCTGAGCGGCTGGGCGAAGGCTGCTGCGAGCAGGTCACGGCGCAGCGTGCCGGCGGCCCGGTCGATCACATGGGCCCAGGAGACCTGCGCAGCCACCTGGACGACCGCCGCTCCGACGATCAGGACGCCGAGCATCACCACCCCGTGGAGAGTCGGGCCATCGGCGAGCCGCCCGGAGACGACCGTGGCGAGGGACTGCGCCACCATCGCGACGGCGAGGATCACCACCGCCAGTCCGCTGAGCGGGCTGGCGAGCCGCCTCCAGGAGATGCGGCGAGAGTCAGGGGCAGGGTGCGGAGCGGGCACCTGAATCATTTTAGCCGCCCCGCGGGCGGCTCAGCCTCCGGAGGTGTCGACCTCTGCGGCGGCGATCATCTCGCGCTGAGCCTCGTTGAGCTCCTGGGAGGCCAGCCAGTCCTCGGGCAGGTGCACCTTCTTCGGGGACCCGGCGCGACCCCGCGGACCCTCCACGTCGGCCCCGGGGTAGCCGATGCTCTGGTCCAGCTGACCGAGCAGGTCCTCCAGCATGGTCAGCGAGTCGACGGTGACCAGCTGGGTGCGCAGCTGCGAACCGACCGGATAGCCCTTGAAGTACCAGGCCACGTGCTTGCGGATGTCCTGCATGGCCTTACGCTCGTCGCCGTCGAAGTACGGGATGAGCAGCTTCGCGTGACGCAGCAGCGTCGCCGAGACCTCGGGCAACGCGGGGCGGTGTCGCTCCTCGCGGCCTTCGAATGCGGCCTGAAGATCGCCGAACAGCCAGGGGCGCCCTTGGCAGCCCCGTCCGACGACGACGCCGTCCACTCCGGTCTGCTCGACCATGCGCACCGCGTCCTCAGCGGACCAGATGTCTCCGTTGCCCAGCACCGGGATGTCCGGCAGGGACTCACGCAGGGCCGCGATAGCGTCCCAGTCCGCCTTCCCGGAGTAGTGCTGCCGCGCGGTGCGACCATGCAGCGCGACGGCAGCCACCCCGACGTCGCGGGCGACCTTGCCGGCCTCGAGACAGGTCAGGTGATCCTCGTCGATGCCCTTGCGCATCTTGACGGTCACCGGGATGTTCGCCCGGGAGGCCTCCCGGACGGCGGTCGACACGATGGACTCGAACAGCCGGATCTTCCAGGGCAGGGCGGAGCCGCCGCCTTTGCGGGTGACCTTGGGCACCGGGCAGCCGAAGTTGAGGTCGATGTGGTCGGCCCTGTCCTCCTCGACGAGCATCCGCACCGCATGCCCGGTGGTCACCGGGTCCACGGAGTAGAGCTGCATGGAGCGGGGCCGCTCGTCGGGCTCATGCTTGATGATCCGCATCGACTCCGGGCGCCGCTCCACCAGCGCCCGGGCGGTGACCATCTCATTGACATAGAGGCCGCCGCCGTGTTCGCGGCATAGCCGTCGGAAGGCCGTGTTGGTGATCCCGGCCATGGGCGCGAGGACCACCGGGGTGTCCACAGTGATGGGGCCCAGCTGCAGCGGGGGCAGCAAGGCCTGGCTGTCGGCGGAGCCGGCCTGCGTCTCAGCGCGGGTCCGGTCGTCGTGGAGAGTCTGTGCGGTCATGGTGTCCGGTCGGTGGGGGTGCCAGGAGAACAGGGGAGCTCCGGGTGGTCAGCGAGCGTAGATGATGGCCTCGAAGTCGACCTCGGCGTCGCCGGCGGCGACCAGCTCCTCAGTGACGACCTTGAGGGGAGCCATCGAGTCGTCCACCTCGAGCTCCACGGGATAGCGGGCGGCCAGCAGCGCCAGCAGCGAACGGACATGGTCCTCCGCCTCGGTCTCACCGAGCTCGGGGTTCCAACCGATCAGCACATCAGCGGGATCCTCCGTGCGCTCCGGGGTGTAGCTGACCGCGAAGGCCCGGATGGCGCCGTCGCCGTCCTCGGAGACGTCCCGCAGGATCACCGCCCCGGAGGCACCGGTGGTGTCGTCGAGCAGCAGCTGCTGAGCCTTGCCGATGGTCATCTCGGCTCGATCCCAGTCGTGCACGGCGTTGTAGTACTCAGCCACCAGGCGGCTGAGCTCCACCGAGCCGGTGGCGATCTCCTGGAGGTCCAGTCCGGTGCCCTCAAGGTCCGGCAGGCGCAGGGCACCAGCCTGGACGACGATCCGACGAGTCGTCTGGATCTTGGAGAAGCCGTTGTCCTTGAGGAAGCACTGGGCCGCGGAGCGCTTCGCGCAGCGGGCCTTCAGACCCGTGGCACTGCAGTTGCCCGCCTCGACCTCGAGGACGGCGAGCAGCTCAGCGGCGACCCCCCGGCGGCGATGGTCCGGGGCGACCTCCGCGTAGAAGGACAGCTTGTCCGGATGCAGCGAGGATCGCAGGATCGTGGCCGCGGCCACCGGGACGCCCTGGTCCTCGGCGACGATGCACCGCGACCACGGGTCGTTGGAGGAGGGCCGCAGCAGGGCGCGGTCCTGGTGGTGCATCGCGTTCTCCGGGTCGCCCCAGACCTGGAGCAGGGCGAGATCGTCGCCCTCGGCCCAGGGCCGGACGGTGAGACCGGACTCAAGAGTCAGCCGGTCCGTGTCGTGCGTGGTGCTCATCGCGTGTCCTTCGAATGCGTGCCACTGCGCGGGCGCGCAGGGTTGATCAGCCACGCGAGTCTAGTCCTGCCGCAGGGTGACGGCAAGATGGGCGCGGCCGACCCGGGCCCTGCCGCGTGGCGGGCCCGCGGCCGGGCCTCGATCAGCCCAGCAGTTTGGCGGCCAGGTAGCCCTGCACCTGGTCCAGGCTCACCCGCTCCTGGGTCATCTCATCGCGGTCGCGGATCGTGACGGCTTGGTCCTCGAGCGTGTCGAAGTCATAGGTGATGCAGAACGGGGTGCCGATCTCGTCCTGACGGCGGTAGCGGCGGCCGATCGCCCCGGCCTCGTCGTACTCGATGTTCCAGTTGCGGCGCAGCTCGTCGGCCAGGCGCTGGGCGGGCTCGGCCAGCTCCGGCTTCTTGGACAGCGGCAGCACTGCGGCCTTCACCGGGGCGAGCCTCGGGTGGAGCTTCAGCACGGTGCGCACGTCCACGCCTCCCTTGGCGTTGGGGGCCTCCTCCTCGTGGTAGGAGTCCACGAGGAAGGCCATCATCGCACGGGTCAGGCCGAAGGAGGGCTCGATCACGTAGGGGGTGTAGTGTTCCTCGGTCTTCGGGTCGAAGTACTGCAGCTTCTCCCCGGAGGCCTCGATGTGGGAGCTCAGGTCATAGTCGGTGCGGTTGGCGATGCCCATCAGCTCGCCCCAGGCCGAGCCTTGGAAGCCGAACCGGTACTCCAGGTCGATGGTGGCGGCCGAGTAGTGGGCGCGCTCGTCCTCCGGGACGTCGAACTTGCGCAGGTTCTCCGGGTTCAGGCCGAGGCGGATGAACCAGTCGTAGCAGGCGTCGACCCAGTGGTCGAACCAGTGGCCGGCCTCGTCCGGGTGGGTGAAGTACTCGATCTCCATCTGCTCGAACTCGCGGGTCCGGAAGATGAAGTTGCCGGGGGTGATCTCGTTGCGGAAGGCCTTGCCCACCTGGCCGATGCCGAAGGGCGGCTTCTTCCGGGCGGAGGTCATCACATTGGAGAAGTTCACGAAGATGCCCTGGGCGGTCTCGGGCCGCATGTAGTGCAGGCCCTCCTCGTTGTCCACGGGTCCCAGGAAGGTCTTCATCAGGCCGGAGAACTGCTGCGGCTCGGTCCACTTGCCGGGCTGGCCGGTCTCCGGGTCCCTGATGTCGTCCAGGCCGTTGGCCGGAGGGTGACCATGCTTGGCCTCGTAGGCCTCCAGCAGGTGGTCGGCGCGGTAGCGCTTATGGGTGTGCAGGGACTCCACCAGCGGGTCGGTGAAGGTCTTCACGTGTCCGGAGGCGTGCCAGACGGCCTGCGGGAGGATGATGGCCGAGTCCAGGCCGACCATGTCGCCGCGGCCGCGCACGAAGGTCTGCCACCACTCGGCCTTGATGTTCTCCTTGAGCTCCGTGCCCAGTGGCCCGTAGTCCCACGCCGACCGTGATCCCCCGTAGATCTCACCGGACTGGAAAACGAAGCCACGACGCTTCGCCAGGGTGATCACGTGGTCGAGGGCAGTCTTGGGGGCCATAGGGCGGTACACCTCAGGTCGGAGGGGACGGGACAGACGGGGGAAAGCTTACCGCGCCGGACGGCGCCCCGCCGATTCCCCCGGCGCCCGTCACGGCCCCTCGGCGTCGAGCGCGCCACCCCTCGGCGTCGCCACCTCTCTGTCCCCGGCGAGTTCGTCTGTCCCCGCCGAATTCGACGGGGAGAGATGAATTCGACGGGGACAGACGGCAGCACGGGCCCGCACCTCAGTCGAAGACGACGGCCCCGTCCTCCTCCACCCGCCAGCCGGGGTTGTACGCGATCTCCCACACCACACCCACCGGGTCCTGCACATAGGCGTGCAGCATGCCCGGCACCGCGGCGGGCTGAGGGTGCTTGAGCACCGTGCCCCCGGCACGCTCGAGGCGCTCCACGGTGCGGTGCACGGCGTCGGCGTCGTGGACGTTGTGAGCGAGGGTGAACCCGCTCGGGGTGCCGTGGTCCCGCCCGTCGCCGATGTCCTCGCTGAGCATCTCCGCGTCGAAGAGCCCCAGCACCTGCCCCGGAGCCACCTGGTAGAACTGGATCTCCCCGGCGAGCTCGAAGACCGGCCGCCAGCCCAGGCCGCCCACGTAGAAGCGTCGTGCGGCGACCAGGTCACGCGTGGCCACCGTGATGATATGGATGCCCTGCTCCATCGCAGCCTCCTTCCGGCCCGGATCGGGACAGCGAGTCTACTGACCCTCGTCCGCGCGGGTCACCCTCCTCCGACCGCTCACCGTGTGCGTCGGATGTCCGGCAGGGAGGCGATGACGACCGCCACGAGGGTCAGCAGGGTGCCCAGCACCGTGGCGGTGGTGATCACTGTGCCCGGGGCCGGGGCGACGAGGTCCAGCATGAGTGATCCGATGAGCTGCCCGGCGATCATGCCCATGGCGGCCAGCAGGACCCCCACCCGGGTCACCAGCACCGCGCCCAGGCCGATGAACACGCAGCCGAGTGGGCCCCCGAGATAGAACCAGGGGGTGGACGGCAGCGCCTCCCCCGCCCCGCTGACCAGCAGCTTGACCAGATAGGCGATGACCAGCACCGCCGTGCCGGCGACGAAATTGATCAGCGTGGCAGGGATAGGGCTGCCGTAGGCGGCGGACTGTCGTCCGTTGAGTGCCTGCTGGGCACTGTTGGTGAATCCGGCGGTCAGCGGGACGATCACCAGCAGCAGCCAGGTCCAGGCCCCGGTGTGTCCACCCAGCTGCGGAGAGACGGTCCACAGCACCGCCAGCACGGTCAGCAGCGCTCCGAGCACGCGCACAGTGTTCAGCCGCTTCCGACCGGCCGGGCCGAGACCGATGCGATCCCAGAGCAGGCCCCCGAGCGTCTGGCCCGTGACCACAGCGACGGTGAAGACGGCCACACCGATGATCCCGATCGTCAACGACTGGGCGAGCACGAAGTACCCGCCGATGCAGCCCGCGAGCAGGTACCACCAGCGGACCTCCCCGCGCCGCAGGGCCGGACGCACCTCACGGAGGGTGCGGCGTCCCCTCGGGGTCAGGCCGGCGATGGCCAGCATGAGGATCAGTCCGGTGCTGAAAGAGATGAGGGCGGCGAGGAAGGGGTCGTCCACCTCGGCGGCGAGCTCCGAGTTCACCCGCCCCTGGCTGGGGATGGCCGCACCGGCGGCCACCGCAGTGAGGAGGAACCCGACCCATGCGGCGAAGGACCGCCGAGACTGATCGACTGCGCTCATGCGCCTCACCCTAGCGGCACCTGGCATCGGTGGGCGGACCGCCCCGACTCGCCAGCGCCCGGTCCGCTGGGAGAGACTGACACCATGAGCGCTGATGACGTGGAGCAGGTTCCGATCCGTGACGAGTCCATCCGGCTCGGCCAGCTGCTGAAGCTGGCCAGCGTCGTGGAGGACGGCGTGATGGCCCGCGAGGTGATCGCCGCCGGCGCGGTGACAGTCGACGATGAGGTCGAGACCCGCCGCGGTCGGCAGGTGCGCCGAGGCCAGGTGGTGCGGCTCGACGGCGAGGAGCTGGGCCTCCCCAGCGCCCGCCTCACACCGACCGCGGAGTGACCTCCTCAGCGGAAACCGCTGCTTCTTCGCGGTGTGACACCTGCGAAACACCGCCTCCCTAATGTGACTCCCCGAGGCACGGTGACGCACCGTGCAGGAGGGACCGGTCACCGATGTCAGCCACGGATTCCAGCTCAGCACGAACCAGCGACACACCTGGCCCTGCCCCGGGCACCGACGTCCCCGGAGACCTCCAGGACGGCGTCCCGGAGACCAGCGCTCCGCCTGAGGGGCCCCGTTGCCGCGGCTTCCGGATGCCGCACATCTACGTGGTGCTGTTCTGCCTCTCGGCCCTGGCGGCCATGGCCACCCACCTGATCCCGGCCCACCAGTACGCGCGGGTCGAAGGCCCGGACGGACGCGAGGTCATCGACCCGGGCAGCTACAGCGCAGTGGCCGCCTCCCCCACCGGCCTCCTGGACTTCCTCACCGCGATCCCGCGCGGCCTGGTCGACGCCGGAGAGGTCGTCTTCTTCACCTTCGTCATCGGTGGGGCGTTCATGGTGGTCCGCCGCACCGGAATCATCGAGAATGCCCTGGACCGGCTGCTGCGGGCCTTCGCCCACCGACGGCTGCTGCTGATCCCCGTCCTCATCACCGTCTTCGCCACCATCGCCACGCTCATCGGCACCCAGGAACTGGCGCTGGTCTACATCCCCGTGCTGATCCCGGTGGTCCTCGCCCTCGGGTATGACTCGGTCACCGCGGTCGCCATCGCGCTGATCGGCACCACCGCCGGCTTCACCGCAGGGGTCCTCAACCCGATCAACACCGGACTGGGCCAACAGATCGCCGGCATCGAGACCTTCTCCGGTGCCGGACTGCGCACTCTGCTGCTGGTGACGCTCGTCGTCCTGGGAAGCCTGTGGACCGTCCGCTACGCCCGTCGAGTGGCGGCCGATCCAGCGTCCGGACTCATCCACGACGATCCCGAGGAGCATCAGAAGCGTCGGCTCTACAGCGCCGGCGCCACCCGGACCGCCCCCCGGATGTCCGGGCGCCAGCGACTCGCTCTGGTGCTGAGCCTGCCGGTGCTGGGCGTCACCGTCTGGGGCGTCTCCAGCCAGGGCTGGTTCATGATCGAGATGGCGGGGATGTTCCTGCTGCTGATGGTCATCATCGGCATGGTCAGCGGGCTGGGGCCCTCGACCATCTCCAGCGCCTTCTCCGAGGGCATGCGCAGCGTGCTCGAGGGCGCCATCATCGTCGGTGTCGCCCGCTCGGTGGCGGTGCTGCTGGAAGATGGGCTGGTGCTCGACACCATCGTCCACGCCCTGGCCCAGGCGGTCAGCGGACTGCCGGCCGCGCTGGCCGCCGTCGGGATGTTCGCGGTGCAGAGCCTGTTCAACTTCGTGATCCCCTCCGGCTCCGGTCAGGCCGTGGTGACCATGCCGATCATGGCCCCGCTGGCCGACCTGCTCGACGTCACCCGACAGACCGCGGTGCTGGCCTTCCAGCTCGGAGACGGACCCACCAACATCCTCTATCCCACCTCCGGCTACTTCATGGCGGCCCTGGCCATCGGCGGGGTCAGGTGGGAGCGGTGGCTGCGGTTCTACCTGCCGCTGTTCGCCGCCTGGGCACTGGTGGGCATCGGGTTCCTCATCGCTGCCCAGCTGACCGGATGGGCCTGAGCACCATGTAGGTGAGGAACTCGCCGACATGCGTGATCTCCTGCGGCACGACACCGTGGCCCGCCCCGGCGTAGAGGACCTTGGTCAGCTCCACCCTGGCGTTCGCCCAGCGATGCGTGTAATCGATGTGCGCCTCAGGGATGACCGGGTCCTCCTGGTCCCGCCCCCAGAAGAACGGCACCTTCTGGGCCGCGAGCGCGTCGTCGTCGAACCAGTCCTGCATGTCCTCGGCCTGCCCGGGGTCCACCGCGAAGCCGGAGAGACCGACGACGGCGGCGAACTCCTGCGGACGAGCGCGCAGCAGGGAAGTCGCCATGGCCATGCCCATGGAGAAGCCCAGAAGCGTCACCGAAGTGTGCTGGTCCTTCACCGAGGCGATCCACTCCCAGAGGTCCTCGACGGCGTCGCGCGCCGCGGCCGAGGAGTAGGCCAGCCGCTCGGGGTCGAGGTCGAACCAGGTGTAGCCGCCGTGGCCCATGGGCACCGGCGCACGCAGCGAGGCGTAGGTGAACTCCTCAGGCAGGCTCGGCACCAGGCCGAAGAGATCATGCTCATGAGAGCCGTAGCCGTGCAGCAGCACCACCAGCGGGGTACCCTCACGGTCCTCCGCCTCGCGGGACCAGACGACGACGGGCTCGGGCTGGGCGGGGTTCATCGGGGTGGTCTCCTCAGGTTCAGACGGGGACGGCAGGGCGCGCGGGCGCCCGGACGGCCGCACCATCCTCTCATCTCCACCGGACTCGCGTGCCGGCACGGCCAATGAGACTGTGCCGCGGGACCAGCTGTGGGCGTCCGTCTCACGGCTGATGGAAGTGACCGACGAGTTCAGCGACAATGAGGTACGTGGACCCATCAGACGAGCAGCTCGAAACCCCTGAGGCGCACGGCGAGATGCCGGGTAGCCCCACTCACCCCTGGACCCGTTACGTCGCCCTGGGCGATTCCTTCACCGAGGGCATCGGTGACCCCGACGAATCCCGCCCCGGCTACCACCGCGGCTGGGCCGATCGAGTGGCCGAGGAGCTGGCCGCCGGTGCGGTCGCCTCAGCAGGCGGCACGCATTTCGCCTACGCCAACTTGGCGGTGCGTGGAAAGCTGATCGCACAGATCCGCGACTCTCAGATCGCCCCGGCCCTGGAGCTGAAGCCCGACCTCATCACACTCTGTGCCGGCGGCAACGACGTCATCCGGCCAGGGGGCGACCCGGACGTGACTGCCCGGACCCTGGACACCATGGTCCAGATCCTCTCCACCACCGGCGCCACCGTGGTGCTGTTCAACGGCCCCGACGTGCGCGAGACCCCGGTGGTGGGCTCCATCCGTGGCAAGGTCGCCATCTACAACGAGAACGTGCGCACCGTCGCCGCCCGGCATGATGCGCTGGTGGCCGACATGTGGGCGCTGCGCGAGCTGGCGCATCCGGCCATGTGGGACGAGGACCGGCTGCACTTCTCCCCGCTGGGGCATCACACGATCGCCACGATGGTGCTGGACACCCTCAACGTCGCCCATGACCTGGAGCCGCTGGCTCCGCGCCCGGTGCCCGAGCGCAGCTGGCGGGAGGCCCGGGGCGACGACGTCGTCTGGGCCCGTCACCACCTGTTCCCGTGGGTCGTGCGGCGGCTGCGCGGTCGCTCCTCCGGCGACGGGGTGACCGCCAAGCGCCCCACCTTCGAGCCGCTGTTCGGCGGGTCGATGCCGCCGGGGACCTCGGGCGCCGAGGAGTGACACGCCTCGGTTCAGGCGCGAAGGATCACAGACCCAGCGTCTCCCGCATCTCTGCGGCCAGCTGCTCCGGGCTGGTGAGGAATCCGTCGTGACCGATCGGTGAGGCGATCATGTGCACCTCGGGCTCTCCGGGCAGCAGCTGCGCCAGCTCACGGGACTGCTCAGGCAGGTACAGCCGGTCCGACTCCACGGCGGCGATGAACGGCGTGGCGGTGACCTGGGAGAGCGCCGCGGCGACGCCGCCGCGACCGCGGCCGACGTCGTGGCTCATCAGCGCCTCGGTGAGGACGATGTAGGCGTTGGGGTCGAAGCGGCCCACGAGCTTGCGGGCCTGGTGGTCCAGGTAGGACTCCACCTGATAGCGGCCTCGCCGACGGGCGGCCCAGGCGAAGGGATTCTCCTCGCCCTGCGGCTCCCGCTGAAACCGGACCCCGAGCTCATACTCGGTGCGGTAGGTGATGTGGGCGATGCGCCGCGCCAGCCCGAGCCCTTCCTCAGGAGCCGGACCGCCGTAGTAGTCTCCGCCGGCGAAGTGCGGGTCGTTCTCGATGGCCTTGATCTGCGCCTGGCCGAAGGCTATCTGCTCGGCGGTGGACGCGGCGCCGCAGGCGTAGACCGCCACACCCCGCACCCGGTCCGGGAAGGTGGCCGCCCACTCCAAAGCACGTGCCCCGCCCATGGATCCACCGATGACCGTGCGGAACTGTGCGATCCCGAGGTGATCGGCCAGCCGGGCCTCCAGCTCGACGGAGTCCCGGATGGTGGTGAAGGGGAAGCGCGAGCCCCAGGGGCGGCCCTCCGGATCCGGCGAGGCCGGCCCGGTGGACCCGTAGCATCCGCCGACCATCGCCGGGGCGACCACGAACCACTGTGTGGTGTCGATGGGTCGCCCCGGCCCCAGCAGACCCTCCCACCAGCCCGGCGCCGGGTCGGCGTCGGTTGCGGCGACGTGGGTGTCACCGGTGAGGGCGTGCGCGACCAGGATCGCGTTGTCCCGTGCCTCGTTGAGCGTCCCCCAGGTCTCGTAGGCCAGCTGCACCTGCGGCAGGGTGCCTCCGGTCTCGAAGGTGTGCTCGCCGACGTCGACGATGGCGAGCGCACCGGCGGGACGCGGTGTCGCGGTGAGCACCTGGGCGGTCATGGGGCGGGAACTCCTGTGTCGGTCCGGGTCTGCTGGGCGATGACGGTCAGACGGGTGTGGATGAGACGCAGTGGTCTCTCAGGTTAGCCTCAGCCCACCGGAGCAGGCTCGGAGGCCGGCGTTTTCTCACTCTCCGGACCGTCGGCACCGGCCGGGACGGCCTTGGCCAGGGCCTGCTCGAGGTCGGCGAGGATGTCCTCGATGTGCTCCAGCCCCACCGAGAGACGCACCAGACCAGGCACGACGCCGGCCGCACGCTGCTCGTCCTCGGTCAGCTGGCGGTGGGTCGTCGAGGCAGGGTGGATCACCAGGGAACGGACATCCCCGACGTTGGCCACCAGAGAATGCAGCTCCAGGGCGTCGGCCACGGCCTGGCCGGCCGGGGCGCCCCCGTCGACTTCGAAGGCCAGCACGGAGCCCACTCCCTTGGGCAGGTACCGCTGCGCCTGTTCGAACCAGGGGCTCGAGGCCAGGCCCGGGTAGCTGACCCGCTTGACCGCAGGGTGCGCCTCCAGGTACTCAGCCACCCGCTGAGCGTTCTGCACGTGACGCTCCACGCGCAGGCTCAGGGTCTCCAGGCCCAGGTTGATCTCGAAGGCGTTGTGCGGCGAGAGGGAGGGGCCGAGGTCACGGAGCAGCTGCACCCGTGCCTTGAGGATGTAGGACAGGTTGACGCCGAAGACGCCGTCGGCACCGAGGTCCCGGCCGTAGACGAGGCCGTGGTAGCTCTCGTCCGGGGTGTTGAAGCCGGGGAACCTGTCCGGGTACCGGGTGTAGTCGAAGCCGCCGGAGTCGACGATCACCCCGGCGATCGCGGTGCCGTGCCCGCCGAGGAACTTGGTGGCCGAGTGGATGACGACGTCGGCTCCGTGCTCGATCGGGCGGATGAGATAGGGGCTGGTCAGCGTGTTGTCCACGACCAGCGGGGCACCATGCTCGTGGGCCACCGCCGCGACGGCCTCGAGGTCGAGGACGTCTCCGCGGGGGTTCGCCACGACCTCACCGAAGAAGGCCCCGGTGTTCTCCCGGATCGCGGCCCTCCAGGACTCGGTGTCATCCGGGTCCTCCACGAAGGTGACCTCCACCCCGAGCTTGGGCAGGGTGTGCTTGAACAGGTTCTGGGTGCCGCCGTACAGGGAGGGAGAGGCGACGATGTGCCCACCTGTCTCGACGATGTTCAGCAGCGCCAGGGTGGCGGCCGCCTGACCGGAGGAGACCAGCAGCGCACCGACACCACCCTCGAGTGCGGCGATCTTGTTCTCCACCGCCTCGAGGGTGGGGTTGGTCAGCCGCGAGTAGATCGGCCCGAGCTCCTCGAGGCCGAACCGCTTGGCCGCGGCCTCGGTGCTCGGGAAGACGAAGGAGGTGGTCTGCTGGATCGGCAGCGCCCGGGCGCCGGTCACCGGGTCCGGGAATGCCCCGGCGTGGATCTGCTGAGTCTCGAAACGAGGAGTCTTGGGTGTCTCTGTGGTCGTCATGGGACGTGTCTCCGTTCAATGCGGTCGCGTGGCCAGGACCGGCATCGGAGAGACTCCGGGCGTGATGGCCCGAGAGACCGCACCGCGTGGCGGCCCTGTCGCGAAGGACATGGTGGTGGGCCGCACTGTGATGTGTGATGGCCCGCGCTTGCCCCACCGCATGGGCGGCAGGGCCTGGTCGTCACCCGGGGCACCCCACCGCGAACTGGAGGGTTGCCGGCCAGCAAACCGGGGTTTGACGCTGGCACTCTTGACCTGCCCCATAGTGTGCCCTGATCCCCACGATCCGGCAAGTCTGTGTCCTCGCATGTCACCGTCGGCGCGGATCACCCCCGCACCCCGGTTCGCCGCAGCACTCTGTCCCCGTCGTGTGCGTCCGTCCCCGTGGAACTGCACGGGGACGGACGCACACGACGGGGACAGGTCGCGCTCAGCTACTCCGCTCAGCGGAGGGGCGGCGTCAGCCCTGCCCTCCCGGATGCGGCGCGGGCTCCACCGCGCCGATGGGGCCGCCGTCGTCGCCGCCGTCGACCAGGATGGAACGGAAGGTCGGCTTCGCGAAGTCACCCCAGATCAGCGAACCGTCCTCGTCCCGCTCGTACTCCCCGGGCGGGTCGATGGAGACCAGATCCCGCGGCAGGACCAGCCGTTTGCCACCTTCGGCCTGTGAACGGCTTCCGTCGAAGAGGACGTTGCTGGAGTCGACGTCTCCGGCGATCTGATCCGCCCGGCCGTCGCCCCCGGAGTGCACTGAGAGGTTGCTGCGGAAGATCCCCTGGTCCTCCGGCTCGAAGTACGGGTTGGTGCGGAAGATGTAGTTGTACCGCACGTTGTCCACCGCGGTGTTGTTGGTCAGCGTCAGCCGGCCAGGGTTGAAGTTGTCGGAGAAGCCGTCGAGGTTGTTCGCGTACGCCAGGTTTCCGGTGAGCACATGGTCCACGGGAAGCCCCTCGCCGCCCACCTTGAATCCGGTGCCGATGCCGGAGCCGGCGTTGTACCCGTCGGAGAGCTGCCCGTTGTGGTGGGCGATGTTGCCCTCCATCGTGATGGGGAAGTTGGGGCCCTCGTTCGTGCGGTTGTAGAGGTCCCAGCCGTCGTCGATGTTGTGGTGGGCCACGTTGCCGCGGAACACATTGCCCGGGCCGACCCCGAGCTTGGCCGCGAAGCCGTCCGCGTTGATGTCAGCCGGGTCCCGGTTGTCATGGGCCTCGGAGTCCACGATGAGGTTCTCGGCGGGCCAGTCCTCCGGGGCTCCGCCGCCGGAGAGCTGGAAGCCGGAGTTGCCGTTGTGGCTGAAGACCATCGAGTCGACGACGTTGTGCGATCCCGAGGAGCGCAGCCCGTTGCCGGCCGAGCGGGTGAGCTCCAGGTCGGAGACGACCCAGTGGTCGGCGTCGAGCCGGATGATCTGCTGCAGCGCGGAGCGGCCGTCCACGATGACCTGTGCACCCTCGGCGGCGGTGAGGGTCTTGGGCTCCTCCACGGTGCCGGAGTAGGCCGGGCTGAGCGAGATGGTGCTCTCGGGCTGGTATTCGCCCTCCAGCAGCTCCACCGTCTGACCGGGCAGCACGTGCTGGACCGCCGTGTGCACGTCCAGAGGGCTCTGCTCCGTCCCCTCCCCGTCCGGCGTGCCGTCGGGCGAGACCATCAGCGGGGCGTCGTGGAACTCCCGGACGGTGACCTCGACGCTGCGGGTGATCGGAGTCAGGTCGGGGCCCTCCGCAGGGTGATAGGTCGAGCTGACCGTGCTGGTGCCCTCCGGGAGGTCAAGCTGCGCGGTGAGCTCCTCCTCGGCGGTGATGGGTTCCCCGGAGATCACCGTCTCCCCGTCGACGGCGACGTCCACGGTGCCCGGATGGCCGGCCGAGGCGGCGAAGGGGTAGCTGGTGGAGCCGGAGTGCTCAGGAGCGCGCAGGTCGAAGGAGACCGGGGTGACCGGCTCAGGCTGCTCCGGACGGGGCTGGGTGTCGGCGTCGCTGAGGGTCAGTGAGGCCCCGGAGAAGGTCACCGCCACGTTCCGTGAGGCGAAGAACCCGACGGTCATCAGGTCGGGCTCGATGTCCTGGACCCAGTCCGCCCCGTCGAGCTGGTGGGTATGGGTCTCCGGCTCGTCCAGATGCGTGGAGGTCGTGGACATCACGAACGAGTCGTCGGTGCGCTCCAGCCGCATGGTCACCGGCTCGTCGATCGTCAGGCCGTGCCCGCCGAGGTTCGTGGCGCGACGCTCGGATCCGACAGTCCCCCACGGCTCGGTCACCCCGGTGCGGGTCATGCCGACCGGTCCCTGGCGCAGCACTGTGGAGGAGGCGTAGTTCGAGGCGGCCGGAACCTCTTCGAAACCCTCCAGCATGGGGTTCTGACGAGGACCGCCGTTGAGGTCGCGGACCATCAGGCCTGCACCCTCCTGCCCGTTGGGGCTCGCGCCGGTCTCGGGGCCGAGCTGATGGACCGTGACCTCGGCCTCGAGCACGAAGTTGTGCTCGTTCGGGTCGAGGGTGACGTGGTAGAAGGTCAGTCCGTCATGGCCGGGGGCGAGCTTGCCGCCCCGGCTCTCCATGAAGACCTCGCCGTCGATGGTGCCCGGCTCGTCCGGGACGGCGTGGTTGACGCCGACCTTCTCCGGCAGCACGTTGGAGGAGAAGTCCAGGTCGGTGGACTGCCCGAAGGTGATCTCCTGCCACTCGAGCTCCTCGGCGGCCTGTCCCCCTGACTCGGCAGGGTCGTCTGCGGGAGTGTCGGCCCAGGCCGACGACGGCGCCAGCAGCGTCACCACCAGGGCCAGGGCACCCGCGACGGTGGTCCCGCGGACAGCGGGCGTCGTGAGTGTTCGGCGGTGGTGCGGATCTTCGATGGACGTGGTGGACGGTGGCATCTCGTCTCCCCCTCAGGAGCTGGACAGCGGTTTCCCGTCCAACCTAGGCGTGATGCCTGTCACAGTGAAGCGGATTCGAGACCTGGTGCATTGCCCACTCAGCATGACGTGATGCGGCCCGCAGCGGACTGACCAGCACTCACCCGCCCCCGCAGGGGAATCCGACCCGCTCAGACGCGCAGGATCAGGGCATCGCCCTGACCGCCGCCACCGCAGAGGCCTGCGGCCCCGACTCCCCCGCCGCGGCGCCCGAGCTCCAGTGCCAGATGAAGCGCCAGTCGCGCCCCGGACATGCCGACCGGGTGCCCCAGAGCGATCGCACCGCCGTTGACGTTGAGCCGGTCCTCCTCCAAGCCGAGCTTCCGGGCCGAGGCCACCCCGACGGCGGCGAAGGCCTCGTTGATCTCCACCAGGTCCAGCGAGGCGGGGTCGATGCCCTCCTTGGCGCAGGCGGCCGCGATCGCGTGGGCGGGCTGCAGCTGCAGCGAGGAGTCCGGTCCGGCCACCATGCCATGGGCGCCGATCTCGGCGATCCAGTCCAGTCCGAGCTCCTGGGCCTTCTCCTTGGACATGACGACCAGGGCGGCGGCACCGTCGGAGATCTGGGAGGCTGTGCCGGCGGTGATGCTGCCGTCCTTCGCGAAGGCCGGGCGAAGCCGTCCCAGAGACTCGGCGGTGGTCTCTGGACGAATCCCCTCGTCCGCGTCGACGACGACCGGCTCGCCGCGGCGCTGCGGCACCTCCACCGGGACGATCTCCTCGGCGAAGAGGCCCTTCTCCTGCGCGGCGGCGGCGCGCTGGTGGGAGCCGGCGGCCACCCGGTCCTGCTCCTGCCGGGAGACCTCAGACTCGCCGGTGTTGCAGGACTCCGTGAGCGCCCCCATGGCCTGGGAGGTCGCCTGGTCATAGAGCGCGTCATAGGCCATGGAGTCCACCAGGGCCGTGTCCCCGTACTTGGTGCCGGTCCGCGAATTGGGCAGCAGGTGCGGGGCGTTGGACATCGACTCCATGCCGCCGGCGAGGACGATCTCACACTCGCCGGCGCGGATCAGCTGGTCTGCGGTGGCCACGGCGTTGAGCCCGGAGAGACAGACCTTGTTGATCGTGATGGACGGCACCGAGGCCGGGACGCCGGCCCCGAGCGCTGCGGTGCGAGCCGGATTCTGCCCGGCGCCGGCCTGGATGACCTGCCCCATCACCACATAGTCGACCGCGTCGGCGGACACCCCGGCCCGCTCGAGCGCACCCCTCAGGGCCACGGCTCCCAGCTCCGCGGCCGAGAGGGACGACAGTCCGCCCAGCAGCCGCCCCATGGGAGTTCGGGCACCAGCGACGATGACAGTTCCAGACATGACTCTCCTCTGCAGCACGATGTTCACGATGGGCCCGAGGAATCGGACGACGCCGCGGCCGCGCCGCCGAGGACGCCGTCGTCCCGCCTGGGCTCAGCTCAGCGTATCGCGGTGACCCCTGTCACGTCAGACGGCGACGGCTCCACCCGAGGCAGGCGCCCTCTCCTGGGCCAGCCCGGGGCCACGGGCCTCAGGCGGAGGCCCGCCGCTTCCAGCAGGAGTTCAGACGCAGGCGGCACACTGTCCGACATGATCGACCTTCCCTCGCCGGCGATGAGATGGCCCACACAGCTCTGGGGCCGGGTGATCAGCGAGCAGGAGCCGCTGGGCTGGCAGCTCAGCCTGATCCTGGCCCTCGTGGTGCTGGTGGTCACGTGGAGTCCTCCCGGACATCGACTGGTGCGGCACCTGGTGACCCTGGTGCACGAGGCGGGTCATGCCGTCGTCGCAGCCCTGGTGGGGCGACGTCTGCAGGGAGTGCGACTGCACGCCGACACCTCTGGGCTGACCGTCTCACGAGGCCGGCCCGACGGTCCGGGCATGATCGCCACTCTGCTGGCGGGGTACCCGGCCCCCGCCCTGGCAGGCCTTGTCGGGGCCCTGCTGCTCGGGGCCGGACACGCCGCCGCAGTGCTGTGGGCCCTGGTCCTGATCAGCGCCCTGATGCTGCTGCTGGTGCGCAACCTCTACGGGCTCTGGGTGGTCCTCGCCCTCGGCGGAGCGGTCGGCGCGCTGTCCTGGTGGGCCTCCGGCCCGATGCTCTCCGCTGCCGCTCAGCTGGTGGTCTGGGCCCTGCTGCTGTCCGCCCCGCGAGCGGTGGTGGAGCTGCAGCGACAGCGCCGTCGGACGCGCGGTTCCGACAGCGACGCCGACCAGCTGGCTTGGCTCACCGGGATTCCGGCCGCCGTGTGGGTGGGGCTCTTCTGGCTGGTGTGCGCGGCGGCCCTGGCCGCGGCGGCCTGGCAGCTGCTCGAGGGCGTCCCGTGGCCGTGGGGGTGAAGCCCGCCGGCCCTGGGGCTGCCGGCCGACCGGCGGGTAGTCTCTCACCCATGACAGAGCGGACTGCATCCTCCCCCTTGCCCGGCCCGGACTCGGAGCGGACCGTGATCGTCGGCGCGGGTGACCTCGGCACGCGGATCGGGCGCCGCCTGCGGAACGCAGGCCGCGCCGTCGACGGCTGGAAGCGTGACCCCTCGACCCTGCCCGAGGACTTCACCGGCGTGTCGGCGGACCTGACCCACCCGGCCCAGCTCCCCGAACTGCCCGAGGACACCACCGCCGTCGTGTTCTGCCCGACCGCCGGGGGGCGGACCGCGGCTCGGTACCGGGCGGTCTACCGAGACGGCCTGCGGGCGCTGCTCGAGCGGGCTGATCGGCTCGGCGGCAGGACCGGGAAGCCGGTGCGCCTGGTGCTGATCTCCTCGACCGCGGTCCACGGTGGGGAGAGCGGATTGGTGGACGAGTCCACGGCCCTGCATCCGCACACCGCCACCGGCGAGGTCCTCGCCGAGACCGAGCAGCTGCTGCGCTCCGACGACGCGGTGGAGGCCACCGTGCTGCGCCTCTCCGGCATCTACGGGCCGGGCCGACGGCGACTCCTGGACCAGGTACTGGGCGGCCGGCTGGGCACGGGCGCACAGGGGGCCGGCGCGCAGCAGCGCGGCGCCACGCCCGACGTCGACCCGTGGCGGATCTCCAACCGGATCCATGTCGAGGATGCCGCGGCCGCGGCCGCGGCCATGGTGACCGCACAGCACTGTCCCTCGGTGCTCCTCGGCGTCGACGAGCTCCCGGTGCCGGTGGGGATGGTGCACGACTGGCTGGCCGATCAGCTGGGGCTCCCCCGCCCCTGGCCGCAGCTGGTGCCCGCCGACGGGTCCCTGGAGGAGCTGCTCGCCGTCGGCCGGGAGGACCTGCTGTGGAGATCCACCCGGGCGCATGGGAAGGCCGTCGACGGGACGCGCCTTCGCCGTTTCCTGGGCCACCTGGAGCACCGGGACTTCCGTTCCGGCTACGCCGACCTCGTGGCGGAGACCGCCGAGGCGGAATGACGGGCCGACCTCACCCGATGTGCTTGACATCACATCCGCGCGGTGCTTGAGTTGACTTACCGACCAATCGGTCTGGAAATAGTCAAGGAGTGCCGATGACCGAGTCCACCCAGCTCACCGACGAAGGCGTGCTCATGCCCGCCGACGGCCCCCGGCACCGGATGCTGGAGACGGATCGCTGCACGCGCTGGTTGGGCGCCGAGGTGCTCCAGGCCGACCCCGGCCATGCCCGCCTGCGCATGACCGTGCGCCGCGAGATGACCAACGGGTTCGACATCGTCCATGGGGGGATGCTCTTCACCCTGGCCGACACCTGCTTCGCCATGGCCTGCAACCATCCCGAGGGCGATGATGCCACCGTCACCGTGGCCTCAGGGGCCGACATCAACTTCCTGAAGACGGCATGGCTGGGCGACGAGCTCGTCGCCGAGGCCGTCGAGATCTCGCGCTCGGGACGCAGCGGGATCTACGACGTCACCATCACCCGCGCAGACGAGACCATCGCCGTCTTCCGCGGCCGCTCCCGCACCATCGCCTCCCCCGAGAAGAAGTGAGCCATGAGCGCCCTCTCCGATGAGACCATCAGGCCCTCCCGCGACGCGAGCCTGCCTGATCCCGAGGAACTGATGAGCCGCGCCGAGATCGAGGCGCTCCAGCTGACCCGTCTGCAGCAGACCCTGCATCACGCCTACGAGAACGTGCCCGCCTACCGAGAGCTCTACGACTCCCACGGCGTGAAGCCCGAGCATCTGAAGACGCTCGAGGACCTCGCCCGATTCCCCTTCACCGACAAGGAGTTCCTCCGCCGCGCCTACCCGTTCGAGGCCTTCGCCGTACCCATGGACCAGGTCCGCCGGATCCACGCCTCCTCGGGCACCACAGGGCGACCCACCGTGGTGGGCTACACCGAGCGGGACATCGACACCTGGGCCACCCTGCTGGCCCGCTGTCTGAGGTTCTCCGGGGTCCGCCCCGGCGACATGGTGCACAACGCCTACGGCTACGGGCTCTTCACCGGTGGCCTGGGCGCCCATTACGGCATCGAGAAGCTCGGCGGCACGGTGATCCCGATGTCCGGCGGGCAGTCCGAGCGGCAGGTGCAGCTCATCCAGGACTTCCGCCCCCGGGTCATCCTGTGCACACCCACCTACCTGCTGGCCCTCGCGGACGCCTTCCGCGATGCCGGCATCGACCCCCGGGAGACATCGTTGGAGATCGGGGTCCTGGGCGCCGAGCCCTGGACCCAGCAGATGCGCCACGAGATCGAGGAGACCTTCGCGATCAAGGCGTGCGACATCTACGGGCTCTCCGAGGTGATGGGGCCGGGCGTAGCCGGCGAGTCCTGGGAGATGCAGGACGGATCGACGATCTGGGAGGACCACTTCCGCCCGGAGATCATCGACCCGTTCACCGCAGAGCCGCTGCCCACCGGGCAGGACGGAGAGCTGGTGTTCACCACGCTCACCAAGGAAGCGCTGCCGATCATCCGGTACCGCACCCATGACCTGACCCGCCTCGAGCCGGGCACCGACCGTCCCGGCCACCGAAGGATGGGCCGCATCACCGGTCGTTCCGACGACATGATCATCCTGCGCGGTGTGAACCTGTTCCCCTCCCAGATCGAGGAGATCGCGCTGGAGATCGACGAGCTCTCGCCGCACTTCCAGCTGCGACTCACCCGCCCGGGCACGATGGACGAGATGACCGTGCACATCGAACGCCGCCCGGAGTGCGACGGCGCACAGGCCGAGTCGGCGGGCCAGGAGCTGGCCCGCCGGATCAAGGTCCGCGTCGGCTCCAGCTGCCGGGTCTCTGTCGAGGAACCGGGCTCACTGGCCCGCTCCTCGGGCAAGCTGCGCCGCATCTACGACGAGCGTCCGCGCTAGGCCGGGCGGATAGTCTGATGACCATGACCTCGCCTCCGACCTCCTCCGGAGCCTCGCGCCGCGGGCGGCCCGGCTACGACCGCGAGGGGCTCCTCACCGTCTGCGTGGAGACCTTCAACCGCCATGGCTATGACGCCACGTCGATGGGCGCGCTCTCCCGGGAGCTGGGGATCTCCAAGTCAGCGATCTACCACCATGTCTCCTCCAAGGAGGAGATCCTGGACATCGCGCTGAACCGGTCGCTGGCGGAGCTCGAGCGGGTGGTCAGCGACGCTGCGGCACCCGGCGCGCCGGCCGTCCAGGAGCTGGAGACCATCATCCGCGAGTCGGTGAAGGTGCTCACCGGCTCCCTGCCGTACGTGACCCTGCTGCTGCGGCTGCGAGGCAACTCGGAGCTGGAGGTCAAGGCACTGCAGCGGCGGCGTGAGATCACGCTGCGCATCGCAGAGCTCATCCGTGAGGCCCAGCGAGACGGCGATCTGCGTGAGGACGTGGACGCCCGCACCGCCTCCCGCCTGGCGATGGGCATGGTCAACTCCATCGTGGACTGGTACCGGCCTCAGGGAGGCCAGCCTGATGACGCCCTGGCTGACACGGTGATGCGCCTGCTGCTGGACGGCCTGCGCACCCAGCGCCCCTGACACCGTCACCCGCTGCATCGAAAGGTCGATTCGAAGGGATCCGAGGCTCGAAACGCCCCGAAGATCGCTTCGAATCGACCTTTCGACGTCGGAAGCCCTGCCGGACCCGCTGCCGAACCCGTCCCTCACCCACGCAGTCCCGAATTCTGTGTTGACCATCACACCCGTCCTGCTATACTGAACGAACGGTCGGTAATTATTGCGACGGAATCGAGGACCCATGACGGCGCACCACACCTCCCAGCAGTCCGACGGAGCTCAGCTCCGCCTGGCGGACGACTCTGACGCGGCCGCCGCCGAGGAGGCCGCACAGGTCGGCCAGGCCCGCTTCGAAGAGCTCATCGCCGCCGACTCCCGCGTCGAACCCCGGGACTGGATGCCCGAGCCGTACCGGAAGACCCTGGTCCGCCAGGTCTCCCAGCACGCGCACTCGGAGATCATCGGCATGCAGCCGGAGGGCAACTGGATCACCCGCGCGCCCAGCCTGAAGCGCAAGGCGATCCTGATGGCCAAGGTCCAGGACGAGGCCGGCCACGGGCTCTACCTGTATTCCGCCGCCGAGACCCTGGGCACCTCCCGCGACGAGATGCTCGACCAGCTCTACACCGGCCGGGCCAAGTACTCCTCGATCTTCAACTACCCGGCCCGCACCTGGGCCGACGTCGGCGCCATCGGCTGGCTCGTCGACGGCGCCGCGATCACCAACCAGGTGCCGCTGTGCCGCGCCTCCTACGGGCCCTATGGCCGAGCCATGGTCCGCGTCTGCAAGGAGGAGTCGTTCCACCAGCGCCAGGGGTGGGAGATCCTCTACTCCCTCTCCCACGGGACCGACGCACAGCACCGCATGGCCCAGGAGGCCGTGGACCGCTTCTACGGCCCGGCGCTGCAGATGTTCGGCCCGCCCGACTCCGACTCCCCCCACTCGAACCAGTCCATGGCCTGGAACATCAAGCGCTTCTCCAATGACGAGCTGCGCCAGCGCTTCGTGGACATGATCGTGCCGCAGGCCGAGGCCCTGGGACTCACCCTCCCCGACCCGCACCTGACGTGGAACGAGGAGCGCGGCCACTACGACTTCGGCGATCTCGACTGGGACGAGTTCTTCTCCGTGCTCAAGGGCAACGGCCCGCTGAGCCGTCAGCGGCTCGAGCACTACCGGAACGCACGCGACGACGGCGCCTGGGTGCGCGAGGCGGCCACCGCCTACGCGCGCCGGGGGCAGCAGGATCAGTCCGCCCTCCTCGGCGCCTGACACCTCCCACCAGCCCTCCTCCCGCGGAGACCTTCCTCCGCCCAGGGCCCGAGACCACTTCAGGAAAGGCGAGGCCATGACCTCCATCGACGCCGCAGACTCCAGCAGCTGGCCGCTCTGGGAGGTGTTCATCCGCTCCTCCCGCGGACTCTCCCACGTCCACGCGGGATCCCTGCACGCCCCCGACGCCACGATGGCGCTGCGCAATGCCCGCGACCTCTACACCCGGCGCAACGAGGGCACCTCGGTGTGGGTGGTCCCGGCGGCAGCGATCATGGCCTCCGACCCTGACTCCAAGGGCGGATTCTTCGAGTCTCCGCAGGGCAAGAGCTACCGCCACGCCACCTACTACACGCAGTCCGAGGGAGTGAAACACCTGTGAGCTTCGCTTCCCACGACTCCGCAACCCGCCAGTCTCAGGGCGAGGCGATCACCGCTGAGGAGATCGCCGCCTCAGACGCCGTGGCCGATGAGGCCACCGCACGCTATGCGCTCATCCTCGGCGACGACGCACTGATCCTCGCCCAGCGGCTCAGCGCCTGGATCTCCCGCGCCCCGGAGCTGGAGGAGGACGTCGCCCTGGCGAACATCGCCCTCGACCTGCTGGGGCACGCCCGCTTCCTGCTCAGCTACGCGGGCACCGCCTGGGGGAAGACGGAGGATGACCTGGCCTACTTCCGGGACGAGGAGGAGTTCCGCTCCTGCCGCCTCGTGGAGCAGGAGAACGGCGACTTCGGGCAGACCATCGCCCGGCAGCTGATCTTCAGCGCCTACCAGCTTCAGCTCTACCGGCGCCTGGTGCACTCCACCGACCCCACCCTGGCCGCGATCGCGGACAAGGCCCTGAAAGAGGTCCGATACCACCAGGACCATGCCGCCCAGTGGACCCTGAGGCTCGGACTCGGCACCGCGGAGTCCGCCCACCGCATGCAGGCCGGCCTGGACTCCCTGTGGTCCTACGTGGAAGAGCTCTTCATCGACGTGGACCCCCTCACCGGGCTGGGCGACGTCGCCGTGTTGCCCTCGTCCCTGCGCGAGGAGACGCTGAGCCTGCTGCAGGAGATCATCGAGCAGGCTGGACTGACCGTGCCGGACATCTCCGGGGCCTACGGCTCAGACCGCAGCGGCCGCTTCTCCGAGCAGCGCGGCTACATCCTCACCGAGATGCAGGTGCTGGCCCGCCAGCACCCCGGAGCGACGTGGTGAGCACTGCCATGCTGCACGCCACTGACCGGGAGGAGAAAGCCATGAGCGTCACCCCTGAGGCACATGACGTCGGTCGCGCCTCGCGCATCGTCGCCGAGACCATGATGGCCGGCCACCCGGACCATGACGCTGCCGCGCCCGCTGCGCCGACACACCACGGCGAGCGCAGCGTCCGGGAGATCGCCGCCACTGTCCACGACCCCGAGATCCCGGTGCTCTCGATCCAGGATCTGGGCATCCTGCGCGACGCCCGCCTGGAGGAGGACGGCACCGCCGTCGTCGTCATCACCCCCACCTACTCCGGCTGCCCGGCCATGGACACCATCACCAGCGATGTCCGCGAGGCGCTGCGCGCCGCCGGGCACGAGCAGGTGCGGGTGGACACCGTGCTGCAGCCGGCGTGGACCACGGACTGGATGACCGAGGAGGGCAGGGCCAAGCTGCGCGAGTACGGCATCGCCCCGCCCACCGGACGCGCCGCCGTCGGCCCGATCGCGGTAGGGCTGAGCGTGAAGTGCCCGCAGTGCGACTCCCCGAACACCCGCGAGATGACCCGCTTCAGCTCCACCGCCTGCAAGGCGCTCTACCAGTGCCGCGAGTGTCTGGAGCCCTTCGACCACTTCAAGGTGCACTGATGCAGATCAAGACGACCAAGCGCCGTCGCGCGAAGTTCTCCACGCTGACCGTCTCTGAGGTGCGGCGACTCACACCCGACTCGGTGGAGGTCTCCTTCGCCGTGCCTGAGGAGCTGCAGGAGGACTTCGACTACGCGCCCGGCCAGTACGTGGCGCTGCGGGCGGAGATCGACGGCGAGAAGATCCGGCGTTCCTACTCCCTGTGCCAGGAGCCCACTGCCGGGGAGATCCGGATCGCGATCAAGCGAGACCTCGGCGGCGCCTTCTCCAGCTGGGCCAACGAGAACCTGGCGCCCGGGGACACCCTGCAGGTGATGAACCCCACCGGCACCTTCGTCTCCAAGACCGCGATCACCTCGATGAACCGGCCGGAGGAGCTGGCCGCCGAGGCCGTGGCGGAACGCCCGGACGTGCACCTGGTGGCCTTCGCCGCAGGCTCCGGTATCACGCCGATCATGGCGATCGCCCGCTCGGTGCTGGCCGCCTCCGAGAGTTCCACCTTCGACCTGGTCTACGCCAACCGCTCTGCCGGGGACGTGATGTTCTCCGAGGAGCTGGGAGACCTGAAGGACCGTTACCCGGCCCGGCTGGCGATCCACCACGTGCTCAGCCGCGAGCAGCGCATCAATCCGCTGCTGACCGGGCGGATCGACGTCGAGAAGCTCAGCGACCTGCTCGACAAGGTGCTGCGGGTGCCGGAGACCGACGAGTGGTTCCTCTGCGGGCCCTTCGAACTGGTCCAGCTGGTGCGCGACTCGCTGGCCGCCCGCGGCGTGCCCGAGGAGAAGGTCCGCTTCGAGCTGTTCTCCACCGGCCGGCCGGACCGCCCGGAGGGGCATCAGGGGCGGAAGGTGGAGGCCGACGCCGACGGCGAGACCGTGGAGATCGAGTTCACCCTCGACGGGCTCACCGGGCAGGTCACCTCGCCGAAGGGCTCCGGGGAGACCGTGCTCAACGCCGCCCTGCGCTCGCGCTCCGACGTGCCCTTCGCCTGTGCGGGCGGGGTGTGCGGCACCTGCCGCGCGAAGGTGGTCCGCGGCGAGTTCGACATGGAGGAGAACTACGCCCTGGAGGTCGACGAGGTCGAGGCCGGCTATGTGCTCACCTGCCAGACCCGTCCCACCGCGGAGAAGCTCGTCGTCGACTACGACGCCTGACCTGCCCGGCCCGACCCGCACATTCAGACCCGCACATCCAGACCCGCCCCACAGCGAGGAGCTGCCCGTGATCAGCATCGCCATCGACGACGGCCTGGCCGAGATCGTCCTGGACGCGCCCAAGAAGCTCAACTCCCTGGACCAGGAGGCGCTGACCGCCCTCGACGACGCCTACCGCCAGGCTGAGGACGCCGGTGCGCGGGCGGTGCTGCTGCGCGGCGAGGGCAAGGGCTTCTGCGCGGGCCGGGACATCTCCGCGGTGGAGCCCGCCACGGACGACGCCCTGGGCTACCTGCAGGACAGGGTCACCCCGGTGCTGCGCCGGATGGCCGACTTCCCGGCACCGACCTTCGCCGCCGTGCAGGGAGCCTGCCTCGGAGTGGGGCTGGGTCTGGCGATCGCCACCGACGTCGTCTACGTGGCCGAGACCGCGAAGATCGGCTCTCCCTTCGCCGCACTGGGCGCCACCCTGGACTCCGGCGGGCACGCCCTGTTCACCGAGCGGCTGGGCGCCCACCGCACGCTGGACCTGGTCTACACCGGAGACCTGATGTCAGGTGCCGAGGCGGTGGCCGCCGGGCTGTTCTCCCGCGCCGTGCCCGCCGAGGAGCTGGTGGGCTTCAGCCGCGACAAGGCGCGGCGGGCGGCGTCGGGGGCCACCCTGGCCTTCCGCGAATCCAAGACTCTGGTGTCCCGGATCCGAGACGAGCGCATCGGCCTGTGGGAGTCTCTGGACGAGGAGAACCGCGCCCAGGGGCGGCTCTGCGGCTCCGCCGACTACGCCGAGGGCTTCGCCGCCTTCCAGCAGAAGCGCAAGCCCACCTTCCGCGGCGAGTGACGGCCCGGGCTCAGTCCTCGTCCTTGTCGGCGTCGGCTTCCGATCGCTGGAGACCGTCCACCACCGGGACGTCCTCGAACCTCCACGGGTCGAAGCCCTCACGGTCCTCATATTCGGTCTCCACCGGCACGTCGATGGTGACCTCTTCGGAGGAGACCAGCGGCCACAGCACGGTGACCACCCCGCGCGTGCCCTCGACCGCATCCTGACCCCCACCGACATAGCGGTCGGCGAGCGGGCTGTACCAGGGCAGGTCCACCTGGAGGAACTCGCCGTCATCATCGACGCCGGTGATCCACCCACGTCCGCTCATCTCCAGCGGGAACACCCGACTGTCACCGATCAGCAGGGTGACCGCATCCACCTGTCCGCCCTCGCCGAGGGACTCGCGCTCCTCTCGGAGGCTGTCGTCTCCGAAGCTGAACGGCCAGGCCAGCTGCCCGGAGGTGTCGTGGCCCTCCGCATTCTGGGTGATCTCCACGGAGAGCCTGCCGACCAGCAGGTTGTCCACCCGATACACCTCCTCGACGGCGACCTCCGCGGCCCGGCCGTCCTCAGCGGTGACCTCCAAGACCTCACCGGCGGTCCCCACCGGCCCTTCCGGATCCGCCGGCTCACCAATCTGCTGCAGATCGGTGAGGTCCTCCAACTCAGGCAGCTCGAAGAGCAGCTCCACCCGCCGGTTCTGCGCCCGCCCCTCCTCAGTCTCGTTGTCCGCCACCGGCTCCTGGAAGTTCCGCCCCTCGACCGTGATCTCGAAGGCTGAGAGGTCCGTGAGTTCGTCAAGCCGGTCATGCACGGACTCCGCGCGCCGCTCGGAGAGCGCCTGGTTGTGGTCCTCGTCCAGGACGTCATCAGTGTGCCCGACGATGAACAGCTCACCCCCATCCAGCCGCTCGAGCTCCTCCGCAGCGGCCTGCAGCGCGACGTCGGCGTCATCGTCGAGGTCATGCTCGTCCACGTCGAAGAGCACGTCGGAGGCCATGGTGAGAGTCGCCTGGCCGTCATCGTCGCGGATGGAGACGTCGCCGCCGTCGCGCTCCCGGTAGACGTCCGCCGGGTAGGTGCGGGGCAGCACCCTGACCGGATCGAACCCCAGATCCTCGACGAGCAGGTACGACTCCAAGACCTCCGCGTCGAGGTCCTCGGGCTCGAGGACCTCCACGTCCTCCAGCAGGCCGAAGTACGGCACCAGCACCGCGCTGGACTCCGCCCCGAGATCCTCATACAAGCCCGTCCAGGTGGCCACGTCCCCGGGGAAGACGATGTCGTACTCCAACTGCACCGGCAGCAGCGAGAGCTCGCCGTCGGAGACCATCAGCGGGGCCTGCACCTCCAGCGCCTCGGTGTCGACCAGTCGGATCTCGGTGGGGTCGGTGTCCGGTGAGGTCAGCGCCGCCTCGAGGTCGAAACGCCCCGAACCGTCCGCCAGCTCGAAGTCGATCCGCGCGGCCAGGTAGTCCTCGCCGTCATGGGAGTCCCGGACCAGCGGGTACACGCTGACCTGCACGTCGACCAGCTCGGCCGCGGTGTGGTCCCAGATGCTCGCCTCGGCGACCACGGGCGGGTGATCGCCCGCATCAGAGCCGGGATCCTCCTCCGAGTCCTCCGCGTCCTCCTCGTGGTCCTCAGCCTCGGCATCGCCCTGGGCGCCCCTTGCTCCGGACTCCCCAGACCCGTCGTCGACGGTCTCGACCCCGTCGCCGCCCTCCGGACCCTCGTCCTGCGCCTGGCCGGAGGTCGCCTCAACATCCGGGGGATCGACGGCCTCCCCGAGCGGCACGCAGCCGGCGGCGAGGAACGCCGTCAACGCCGCCAGAGCGAGCGGTTGCTGGAGCCTGCGCGTCGAGGACATGTGTCCGCCTTCCACCGGAGCTGACCATCTGACTTTCACTATCGCAAATCACCTCAGTGGTGTCAACGGCCACAGCACGACGGCGGCTCAGCGAGCCGGCGCCTCAGACCCACTCAGGCAGCTTCTCCTTCGCCACTCGCGTCAGGACGTCATAGGTGGCCACGACCTCATCGTGCTGGTTGTGCAGCACGGTGTCCCAGCGGACCTCGCCGTAGTCGTCGGTCTCGCGCGGGGTGATCTGCTTGGCGGTCAGCGTCACGCGGATAGAGTCGTCATAGGTGACCGGGGTCTGGAAGGACAGGTTCTCCAGGCCGGTGTTGGCCAGCACGGGCCCTGGTTCGGGCTCCACGAACAGCCCGGCGGCCCAGGAGACCAGCAGGTAGCCGTGGGCGACCCGGCGCGGGAAGAACGGGTTGGCCATGGCGGCGCCCTCGTTCGTGTGGGCGTAGAAGGTGTCCCCGGTGGACTCGGCGAAGGCCAAGATGTCCTCCAGGCGGACCTTTCGCAGCCCCGAGGCGAACTGGTCCCCGATCCGCAGCTCCGCCAGCGACTTCCGGAACGGGTGGACGGCCTCGCCGGAGGCCACGGTCTCCGGGGTGGCCGTGTTCGCCTGCGCCCCACGGTGCCACACTCCGGTGACACCGGTGAGCAGATCGGGCGATCCCTGCACGGCGGTGCGCTGCATGTAGTGCTTCACCGCGCGCACGCCGCCCAACTCCTCCCCGCCGCCGGCACGTCCGGGTCCGCCGTGGACGAGGTGCGGAAGCGGGGAGCCGTGACCAGTGGAGGTCTTGGCGTCGTCGCGGTCCAGAAACAGCACACGCCCGTGGTGGGAGCCGATGCCGCGCGCGAAGGCCGCCGCGGTGTGCGGGTCATGGGTGCAGACCGTGGCCACCAGCGAGCCGCCGCCCAGGGCGGCGAGCTCGACGGCGTCGTCGACGTCGGCATAGCCCAGCACGGAGGTGACCGGGCCGAAGGCCTCCACGGAGTGGACCTCCGGAGTGCGGGGGTCCGCGAAGGACAGGACCGTGGGCGGGAAGAACGCCCCAACCTGCGCGTCGGCGGCGCCGAGGTCACCCTCAGGCCCGCCCAGGCACAGCGTCCCTCCGGCGCTGAGCAGGGTCTGCACGGCCCGGCTCACCTCGGCCTGCTGATCCTTGGAGGCCAGCGCACCCACTGTGGTGGCCCCGTCCCGCGGGTCACCGAGGACCACCCGAGACTCGATGCGGGAGCGCAGGGCCTCGATGACCGTGTCGACATGCTCGCTGGGCACGATCGTCCGGCGCACCGCGGTGCATTTCTGCCCGGCCTTGGCGGTCATCTCCAGAGTCACCGACTTGATGAAGGCCTCGAACTCGGGTGTCCCCGGCCCGGCGTCAGGGCCGAGGATGGCCGCGTTCAGCGAGTCGGTCTCGGCGGTGAACCGTACACCCTCATTCTGCACCTTCGGGTGGGAGCGCAACGTCTGGGCGGTGCCGGCCGAGCCGGTGAAGGCCACGTGGTCACGATGGTCCAGGTGGTCGAGCAGGTCTCGGGCGGAGCCGGAGATCAGCTGGATCGCTCCTTCGGGCATGAGCCCGGACTCCAGCATCAGGCGCACGCAGGCCTGGGTGACGTAGGCAGTCTGGCTGGCAGGCTTGACGATGGTCGGCACCCCAGCGATGAAGCTCGGACCGAGCTTCTCCAGCATGCCCCAGACCGGGAAGTTGAAGGCGTTGATCTGCACGGCCACCCCGGTCAGCCGGGTGTAGATGTGCACACCGAGGAAGGACCCGTCGCGGGAGAGCTGCTCCACGTCGCCGTCGACGATGACATTGGCGTTGGGCAGCTCCTTGCGCCCCTTGGAGGAGAACACGCGCAGGGTCCCGATGCCGCCGTCGACGTCGATCAGGTGGTCCCGGCGAGTAGATCCGGTGCGGTCGGAGAGGTCGTAGAGCTCCTGCTTATGCTCATCCAGGTAGGCCGCGATGTGCTTCAGCCGCAGGGCGCGCTGGTGGATGGTCATCTCCCCCAGGCTGACCTGGCCGGCGCTGCGTGCGTGCGCGACGGCGGCGCGGGTGTCCAGGCCGTCGGTCGAGATCCGACAGATGGGCTCGCCGGTGGAGGCGTCCCGGACCTCGGCGATCTTCTCCGGGTTCGCCGGGGTCCACCAGGCGTCACGGATGTAGCTAGGCAGCAGGTCGGTGACGGCCGAGCCGGCCTCGGCGGATGTGGCAGTGGCAGTCATGACGTCCTCTCGACAGCAGTGAAACTGACCGAACGGTCGGTAATCACTGTCATCCTAACGTGATCGCCACCACTTTTCGAGGAGCTGGCGACGACGCTCCCTTCACCCCAGCATCGAGTGGTCACTTCGAAGGCGCCAGAGGCCTCAACAGGGGGCATAATCCCTACAAATCGGCCTTTCGATGCAAATGGAGGGCCCGACGACGACCCGCCCTCACTCCTCACCCCTCCGGGGCCGCATGCAGGTGCTCAGCGTGGTCGTCGAAGATCAGCGCGGTCTGCGTGGACTGCACGCAGGAGAGCGACTGGATCCGCTCGAAGATCACCCGGCGCAGCTCCTCCACCGTGCGGGTGCGCACCAGCAGCACGGCGTCGTACTGCCCGCCCACCAGCGAGAGATGCCGGACCGCCGGCTCACCGGCCAGTGCGGAGCGCAGGACCTCCCAGTCATCCTGCTTCAGCGTGAGGAACACATAGGCGGCCGTGGCCAGCCCTGCGGCACGCGGATCGATCACCGCGGTGTAGCCACGCAGCACCCCGGCCTCGCGGAGCCTGGCGATGCGCTCATAGGCGTTGGCCCGGGAGAGGTGCAGCTCCTGGGCGATGCTGGTCACCGACTTGCGCGCATCGGCGCTCAGAGCGGCCAGGATGCGATGGTCCACGGCATCCAGGGGACGCCCGCTGCGTGGATATTCGTCCAGGAGACTGCTCATATCTCTGGACGATACCAGGCACTCATGCCGCCGATTCTGACAGTGCGTCCAGCTGAGTCCCTTCTAGGCGAGACGATGTCTCCGATGCTCGGCAGGGCTGGAGGCCGAGGCATGAGCTGAGTCACACTCGAAGCATCACCAGTGAGGCACCCATGCCGAGACGCACCGCTCCGGCGACACACCTGAGGAGGCTGGACGCCATGACGCACGGCACAGCAGCTGCCAGCGAGGCGGCCCCCGCCGAGGACCCCCGGTTCTCCGCGGAGGCCCCCGGCCACGAGAAGGCCGAGCAGGCCGCCCACATCCTGGAGGCCAGCAGCAGCTTCGGGATCACCCCGGAGCAGTACATGCTCCCGGCCCGTCGGCAGATCCGCATGCTCTCCCCCGAGGGCACGCTGATCCCTGAGACAGAGCAGGGAACCAGCCCGGGCCACGAATACCCCATCCCTGAGGACGACGCCCTGCTCGCCGCCTACGAGGCGCTCGTCGTCGGGCGTCGCGTCAATGACCAGAACTACGCCCTGGTGCGCCAAGGCCGGCTGGCCGTCTACCCCTCCTCGCACGGCCAGGAGGCCTGCCAGGTGGGTGCGGCCCTCGCCCTGGACCGGGGCGACTGGATGTTCCCCACCTACCGGGACACCGTCGCCACACTCACCCGCGGTGTGGACCCCCTGGAGGTCATGGTCTCCTTCCGCGGCGACTGGCACTGCGGCTACGACCCGCACCAGTACCGGACCTCCGCGCTGTCCACTCCGCTGACCACCCAGCTGCTGCACGCCGTCGGCGTCGCCCATGCGGCGAAGCTGCGGGGCGAGGACACCGTGGTGCTGGCCATGTGCGGCGACGGCGCCACCAGTGAAGGCGACTTCCACGAGGCGCTGAACTTCGCCGCCGTCTTCGAGGTACCGGTGGTGTTCTTCGTGCAGAACAACGGCTACGCCATCTCCGTGCCGCTGTCCCACCAGACGGCCGCACCGTCCCTGGCGCACAAGGCCATCGGCTACGGCATGGCCGGCGAGCAGGTCGACGGCAATGACATGGTGGCCGTGCTGGCCACTCTGCGCCGCGCCGTGGATCTGGCCCGCGAGCACTCCATGCCGCTGCTGCTGGAGGCCACCACCTACCGCATGCAGGCCCACACCAACGCCGACGACGACACCCGCTACCGCGACGCCGACGAGGTCGAGCAGTGGAAGAAGCGGGACCCGCTGCAGCGCATGAAGACCTTCCTCACCGGCAAGGGGGTGCTCGACGAGGCCGTCGAGTCCCGCATCACGGAGAAGGCGGAGGAGGTCGCCGCCTCGCTGCGCCAGGCGATGACCACCGAGCCTGAGATGGATCCGCTGGAGATCTTCGACCACGTCTACTCCGCTCCCACCGCCCAGCTGCGCGAACAGCGCGCCCTGCTGGCCGACGAGCTCGAGCGCAGCCAGGAGGACTGACCATGGCCCCCGCCACCGACACCGCCACCACCCCCGCACCCGCAGCTGCGGACGCCTCGCGCTCCGCACCGGCGCCGAAGGCCACGACCTTCGCCGCCGCCCTGAACACCGCGATGTCCGACGCCATGGAGGCCGACACCTCGGTGTGCGTCTTCGGCGAGGACGTCGGCACCCTGGGCGGCGTCTTCCGCATCACCGACGGACTCACCCAGCGCTTCGGAGAGCACCGCTGCTTCGACACCCCGCTGGCCGAATCCGGGATCGCCGGCATGGCCACCGGGATGGCGATCAACGGCATGAAGCCGGTGATCGAGATGCAGTTCGACGCCTTCGCCTACCCGGCGCTGGAACAGATCTTCAGCCACATCGCCAAGCTCGCCAACCGCACCCGCGGCCGCGTGCGCCTGCCGATGGTCATCCGCGTGCCCTACGGGGGCGGCGTGGGCGGGGTAGAGCATCATTGCGACTCCTCGGAGGCCTACTACGCCCACACGCCCGGCCTGAAGGTCTACACCCCGGCCACCGTGGCCGACGCCTACCTGATGCTGCGCGAGGCCATCGACTCCGCAGACCCGGTGGTCTTCTTCGAACCGAAGAAGCTCTACTGGACCAAGGAGCCGGTCGACCTGGCCGCCCTCCGCGAGCAGTACGAGGATCCGCACTCCTCCGGCACCGCCGCCGGCGTGGGCGCGGAGGGCCGCGCCGTCGTCGCCCGCGAAGGCACCGATGTCTCGCTGATCAGCTACGGACCCTCGGTGTCCGTGGCACTGAAGGCCGCCGAGGCCGCGGCCGAGGAGGGCATCTCTGCGGAGGTCCTGGACCTGCGCAGCATTGTGCCCTTCGACGACGCCGCGCTGACCGCCACCGTGGAGAAGACCGGCCGCGCCGTGGTCATCGCCGAGCCGCAGGGTTTCGTATCCGTGGCCGGGGAGATCGTGGCCCGGATCCAGGAACGCTGCTTCCATTCGCTGGCCTCCCCGGTGAGACGTGTGACCGGCTTCGACATCCCGTACCCGTCTCCGAAGCTCGAGGAGCATCATCTGCCCAGTGTGGAGCGGATCCTGGACACCCTCGACGAGCTGCAGTGGGAGGACTGAGATGACCACCTTCAATCTGCCCGATCTGGGCGAAGGACTCACCGAAGCCACGCTGCTGAGCTGGCTGGTGGACGAAGGCGAGATGATCGAGGTGGACCAGCCCATCGCCGAGGTGGAGACCGCGAAGTCATCCATCGAGGTCCCCTCCCCGTACGCGGGCATCGTGGTGCGGCTGCACGGCGCGGTCGGCGAGACGCTCATCGTCGAGGAGCCACTGATCACCGTGGACACCGACGGCAGCGGCGGCTGGCTCGACGACGCCGACCAGCACCACGCCGACTCGGCCGGTGCGCTGAGCTACCGCGAGGAGGAGCGGGCCGGCACGGCCGCCCCCTCCGAGGTCACGGCCGCCGGCGCGGCATCGGAGGAGACTCCGGCGGACAGCTCCGACGAGGGCTCGGGACATGTCCTCATCGGCTATGGCACTCAGGCCTCCTCGGGATCACGCCGTCGACGCCGACGCCGCACCGGAGGCGACACCACCGTGGCCCTCGCCGAGCGAACCCCGCAGCGGGCCCCGCGGGTCTCCTCCCCCCTGGTACGACGCCTCGCCCGCGAGCACGAGATCCCGCTGAGCGGCGTGACCGGCACCGGCCCGGACGGGCTGATCCTGCGTGCTGATGTGCTCGCCGCCCTCAGGACCTCCGCCCCACAGGCCACCGAGAACCGCCCGCAGGACCGGGATGCCCCATCGGCATCGGCGGCCGTGCCGGCGCCGAGCGCCGCACAGGCCACGGAGCAGGCGGCCCCGGCGTCGTCGTCCCGGCCGGCCCCGGGCGGGCTGGAGATCAGCGAGCGCGTGCACGTCACCGGGCTGCGCAAGGCGGTCTCCACGACGTTGTCCCGCTCACGCCGCGAGATCCCGGAGGCCACGGTCTGGCAGGACGCCGACTTCACCGAGCTGCTCGCCCTGCGGGCGCGGCTGAAGCGGCAGGCCCAGACCAGCGGCGCCGCCGCACCCTCCCTGCTGGCGCTGATCGGGCGGTTCGTGCTGGCCGGACTGGCCCGGCACCCCGAGCTCGCCACACGGGTGGACACCCGCGAGGACGGCGAGCAGGAGATCGTGCACTTCGACGGGGTCAACCTGGGCTTCGCCGCCCAGACGGACGCCGGTCTGGTGGTGCCGGTGATCCGTCACGCGGAGAGGCTCTCCGCCCGGGCCCTCCACGAGGAGATCGGCCGGCTGGTGGGCGCAGCCCGCGAGGGGACGATCTCCGGCAGGGAGCTCACCGGTGGCACGTTCACGGTGAACAACTATGGGGTGTTCGGATCCGACGGCGCCACGCCGATCATCAACCACCCGGAGGTGGCGATCCTCGGCCTCGGCCGGATCCTGGAGCGCCCCTGGGTGGTGGACGGGGAACTGACCGTGCGCAGCATCAGCACGCTCACCCTGGCCTTCGACCACCGGGTCTGCGACGGCGGCGCCGCGGGCGGGTTCCTGGACTTTGTGGCCCGTTGCGTGGAGGATCCCTCCACCGCTCTGGCCGACCTCTGAGGGGATGGGCCGGCGTCAGCTCGAGGAGCCGGCGCCGGCTCATTCCGGGGTGAGCCTCGTCAGCAGGGCATCCAGCCCCCACAGCAGGCATGCCACGGCCAGATACCCGGCCAGGATGGAGCCGATGTAGACCCCGACGCCGGCGTATCCCATCCCGGGGACGTCGAGGATGTCGTAGGGGTACCAGTCGATCCTCGGCCCGCGAGCCAGGGTCACCCCCAGCCAGCCCACCGGGACCACCAGGGACAGCGCCACGACGCGTCCGGTGACCCACCCCCGCGGTCCGACCAGCATCCACACGGCCGGGACCAGCACCGGCACGATCAGGTGCAGGACGGTGTCATTGATCCACCGCACTCCGGTGAGCACGTCGGGGCCCCGCAGCAGCAGGTTGAACACCATCCCGGTGATGATCACGCACACCACCGCACACAGCCGTGCGGCGCGGAAGATCTCCGAGGTCCGGTGGGGCCGCAGGGCGAGCATCGCTGAGGTCAGGCAGGCCAGCAGCCCCGAGAGCACCGTGAAGTAGGCCGGCTGGTTGAGCGCGTGCTCCCAGCCGGCGGTGAATCCGCCGTGGTAGCCCACACCCAGGGGGAGGTCGGTGTCCGTGGTCCAGCCCAGATGCAGCGAGGTGACCAGGCCGGCCGCACACACCAGCGCGACGACGGCGTGGAGGCACCGTGCCGTCGTCGAGCCGGTCCAGCCGCCGGGGCTGGGCCCGGAACCAGAGCCGGAACTGGAGCCGGAACTGGAGCCGTGGTCATCGGCGGGTCGGTGGTTCACTGCGGCGGGTAGTCGTAGAACCCCTTGCCGGTCTTGCGGCCGAGCTCGCCGCGGGCGACCATCTCCCGCATCAGCTGCGGCGGGGTGAACCGCTCCCCCAGTCGGGATTCGAGGTATTCGGCGATGCCCAGGCGCACGTCGAGCCCGACGATGTCGGTCAGCGCCAGCGGCCCGATGGGGAACTTGTAGCCCAGCACCATGGCGTTGTCGATGTCCTCCGGGCTGGCGACACCTTCTTCGACCATGCGGATGGCTTCCAGCCCGATGGCCACTCCGAGCCGCGAGGAGGCGAAGCCGGGGGCGTCCTTCACCACCACCGGGGTCTTGCCCAGGGCTTCCACCCACTGAGGGCTGAGCGCGGCGAGCTCCTCACCAGTGGTCCCGGCGAGCACGACCTCCACGAGCTTGGAGGCCGGCACCGGGTTGAAGAAGTGCAGCCCGCAGAACCGCTCGGGGCGCTGCAGATGCTCGGCGAGGTCGGTGACCGAGAGCGAGCTGGTGTTGGTGGCCAGCCACGCCTGCGGAGCCAGATGCTCCTCCACGCGGCGCAGCGAGGCGGTCTTCAGATCCATGTCCTCAGGCACCGCTTCGACCACCAAGGCGCAGCGGGCGAAGTCCGCGACGTCGGCGGTGACGGTCAGCCTGGTGGTCCAGTCGGTGAGCTCGCCATCGATCTTCCCGCGCTGCAGGGAGGCGGCGACGTCGCCCTCGATGCGTCCGCGGGCGGCGTCGGCGGCCTCGGCGGAGACGTCGACGACGACGACCTCCTGGGCGCCGGCGATCAGGAAGGCGTGGGCGATGCCGCCCCCCATACGGCCGCCGCCGAGCACGCCGACGGTGGAAGGCACAGAAGTCTCGGGGCGGGCGCTCATGCGTGGTCTCCTGAGGTCTGGGCCGGGGACGTCTCGGCCGAGGGCTCCTCTGACCGGCGTGTGCTGCGGTCCTTCTTTCGGTCCAGGAACGCCTGCATGCGGTCGAACTTGGCCTCGGACTCGAAGAGGATGGCCTGAGCCAGGTTGTCCACCTGGGGGTGGGCTTCACGGGGCAGCGAGAAGACCTGCTTGGAGATCCGCACCGCCAGCGGATCCTGGCGGGCGATGCGGTCAGCCAGCGCGTGGGCGGCGTCGAGCAGCTCCTCGGCGGGATGGATCGCGTTGATCAGGCCGTGGGTCCGCGCCTCCTCGGCATCCAGAATGCGCCCGGCCAGCAGGATCTCCTTGGCCAGCGGCTCCCCGGCGAGCTCGCGCAGGCGCCACAGCGCACCGGCAGCAGGGATGATGCCTAGGGAGGTCTCGGGCTGACCCACGGTCAGCTCAGGCGTGCCGAGCCGGAAGTCGGCGGCCCACGCCAGTTCGGCCCCGCCACCCAGGGCATAACCGTCCAGGGCGGCGATCACCGGCATCGGCAGCTTGGCGAGCCGGTCGAAGGCGGTGGAGTTCACTCCGCGCAGTGCGTCGTCCCGGCGGCGTTCCCTCAGCTGGCCGATGTCGGCGCCGGAGGCGAAGATGCCGGGCCGGCCGGCCTCCGGGTCCGTGCCGGAGAGGATGAGGATCTTCGGGTGGTGCTCCAGGTGGGCGCAGAGCGCGTGGAGCTCATCGATCATGGTGGCGTCGATCGCATTGCGCACCTCGGGCCGGTCCAGGCGGGCATGGACGCGGTCTTCGGCGTCCGTGATGCGCAGGGTGGTGAAGGTTCCGGGGTCGAGCTCGTACAGTCTGTGGGCCATGGTCACACCTGCTCCAGCAGCAGGGCGGAGCCCTGGCCCACACCCACGCACATGGCGGCCAGGCCGCGGCGAGCACCCTCGTCCTCCATGCGCCGGGCCAGGGTGAGCACGATCCGCGCCCCGGAAGAGCCCAGCGGGTGTCCCAGGGCGATCGCGCCGCCGTCGGCGTTGACCAGGGCGGGGTCCAGGCCGAGGCGGCGGATGCAGGCCAGGGACTGGGTGGCGAAGGCCTCGTTGAGCTCCACAGCCTCCAGCTCGCCGGTGCTCCAACCCGCGCGGTCCAGGGCCTTGCGGCTCGCGGGGACCGGTCCCATGCCCATGATCTCCGGGGCCAGACCGGCGTTCGCCCCTCCGGCGATTCGGGCGCGCGGAGTCAGCCCGTATCGTTCGACGGCGGCCTCCGAGGCCACGATGACGGCGGAGGCGCCGTCGTTGAGCGAGGAGGAGTTTCCGGCGGTGACGACGCTGCCGCCGGCGACCACGGGGCGCAGCCCGGCCAGGGACTCCACGGTGGTGCCGGGGCGCGGGCCCTCGTCGGTGTCGACCACGGTGACCGCGCCCCTTCGCCCGGGCACCTCCACCGGGGTGATCTCGCGGGCGAGGCGGCCGGCGTCGACGGCGGCAAGGGCCCGGCGCTGGGACTCGGCGGCGAAGGCGTCGGCCTCCTCGCGTGTGACGCCCTCGACGCGGGCGACCTCCTCGGCGGTCTCCGGCATGGAGTACGTGCGTTTGTCGATCGTGAGGAACCTCGGGTTGACGAATCGCCAGCCGATGGAGGTGTCCACGACCTCTCCGGGCTTGGCGAAGCCGCTGGTGGGCTTGGCCATGGCCCAGGGCGCCCGGGACATCGACTCCACTCCCCCGGCGACGACCAGGTCGGCCGCGCCGGCGGCGATCATGTGATGGGCCTGGGCGATGGCGCTCATGCCCGAGGCGCAGAGTCGGTTGACCGTGATGCCGGGGACTGTATCCGGAAAGTCGGCGAGCAGCCAGGCCATGCGGGCGACGTTGCGGTTCTCCTCTCCGGCGCCGTTGGCGTTGCCGAAGATGACCTCGTCGACGTCGGAGGGGTCGATGCCGGCGTCCTCGACCACGGTGCGGATCACCAGGGCGGCCAGATCGTCCGGCCGGACCATCGAGAGGGCACCGCCGTAGCGGCCGACCGGGGTACGTGTCCCGGAGACGAGGAAGGCGGGCGTGGTCACGGGGTTCCTCCGACTGTGGCTGATGCTCCGGAGGTACGCAGGCGCAGCTCCGGAATTACTGACCGATCGTTCACCTCGATACTTCCACGCCCGGGCTGTGAGGTCAATCACCAGCAGGTTCGGGCAGATGGGCGATTCTCCAGGGATTCGCACCAGAGATCTGGCAGGCTGTCGGTGATGTGCGTCACGCCCTCGGTGCCTTACCGCGCGGGAGCCGGGCGCGGGTGTCTCACGCATCAAGGAGGATGATGTGACCGCGAAGCCTTCACAGGAAGAGTCTGCCGGAGCCGGCGGAGGAGCTCTGCTCGGCCCGATCATGCGACCGCTGAACACGCTGGTGGAGAAGCTGATCCCCTCAGCACTGGTCTTCGCGATCGGGCTGACCGTCATCGTGGCGATCCTGGCCCTGCTGCTCACCGAGGCCGGACCGCTGGAGGTGGTCGAGGAATGGGGACTGGGGCTGGCCGGCCTGCTGGAGTTCATGACGCAGATCGCCCTGATCCTGTTCCTGGGGTACATCCTCGCCAGCACCCGACCGGTGCGGGCCCTGCTGCGCCGGTTGGCGCGGGTCCCGCAGAGCCCGATGCAGGCCTATCTGTTCGTCTTCCTGGTGGCGGCACTGGCCTCGCTGATCACCTGGGGGCTGGGCCTCGTGGTCGGCGGGCTGATGGCCCGCGAGGTCGCTGAGCAGGCCAGGCGCCGGGACATGCCGGTGCATTTTCCGATGCTGGTGGCCTCCGGCTTCTCCGGATTCGTGGTGTGGCACATGGGCTACTCGGCCTCAGGGCCGCTGACCGCTGCCACCCCGGACTCCTTCGTCGCCGAGATCCTGGGCGATCCCCTCTCCATCACGGAGACGGTGTTCTCCGGGTGGAACATGATCACCGCGGCGGTGACGATCGTCGTCGTCGCCGGTGCGCTGATGCTCATCGCCCCGCGGAACCCGCACGACGTCGTCACCCTGGGCGTGGACGCCCGGCTGCGGGATGCCGAGATCGACGACGAGATCGTCACTCCTGCGGACCGGGTCGACGCCAGCAGGATCCCCACGACGCTGATCGGCCTGATGCTGGTGGGCTACCTCGCCCTCCACTTCACCGGAGGCGGCGGACTGACCCTGGACATCGTGAACTGGAGCTTCCTGACGCTGATCATGCTGCTGGTGCGCAGCCCTTTCGAGCTGCTGGCGCTCACCAAGGAGGCCGCGGGCACCGTCGGCGACATCCTCCTGCAGTTCCCGCTCTACGCCGGGATTCTGGGCATCATGGCCGGCACCGGCCTGATGCAGGTCTTCTCCGAGTTCTTCGTGGCGATCTCCACGGACCAGACCTTCGCGCTGTGGGCGTTCCTCTCGGCCGGGATCGTGAACTTCTTCGTCCCCTCCGGCGGCGGACAGATCGCCGTGCAGGCACCGATCCTGCTGGAGGCCGCCGAGTCCCTGGGGACCGATCCCGCGGTGGCGATCATGGCGGTGGCCTACGGCGACCAGTGGACGAACATGATCCAGCCGTTCTGGGCGCTGCCGCTGCTGGCGATCGCCGGGCTGAAGATGCGCGACATCCTCGGGTACACCACGATCGTGCTCATCGCCTCCGGGATCGTCTTCGCCGCGGCACTGCTCATCGTCTCCTGAGGCCCCTCCTGAGAGCCCGGCGCCCACAGGCTGAGACGGAGGTGAGATTCCACACGTCGTCGTGCCAGGATTGAGCACCATCAGCATCCTGTCACGATCGGAGACGCCCATGCCGCAGCCCCACCATCCAGGCACCGCCGAGAAAGCGAGGGTCCCTCGCGTGTCGGGAAGAGGCGGTGCCCTGTGGACGACCGCCGGACTGCTGACCCTCGTCCTGGGCGCCTGCTCCCCCGCAGACTCTGACGCCCAGCAGGCCGGCGGACAGGAGCCGGCGGGCGAGCCCGAGTCGCTGCTGGACGAGGTGCTGGACCGCGGCTCCCTGACGGTGTGCACCACCGGGGACTACCCGCCGTTCACCGAGCTCGATGAGGACACCGGGAAATTCACCGGTATCGATGTGGACATGGCCCGGGACCTCGCCGAGAACCTGGCCGTGGAGATCGACTGGGTGCAGACCAGTTGGGACGACCTCATGGAGGACTACCTGGCGGACTGCGACATCGCGGTAGGCGGCATCTCGATCAACCCCGCCCGATCAGAGCAGGTGTTCTTCTCCGAGCCGCTGATGGAGGACGGCAAGACTCCCATCACTCGCTGCGAGGACGTCGACGACTACCGGACGATCGAGCAGATCAACGACCCCGGCGTCACCTCGATCATGCCCAGCGGCGGGACCAACGAGATCTTCGCCCAGGAGCATTACCCCGAGGGGCACCTGATCACCCACGACAACCTGACGATCTTCGACCAGATCGTCGAGGGTGAGGCAGATGTGATGACCACGGACCGTTCCGAGGTGCTGTGGATCGCCCACGAGTATGACGAGCTCTGCGCCGTCAATCCCGACGAGCCCTTCGACTACTTCGAGAAGGCCTACATGCTGCCCCGCGGGGACATGGTGATGAAGCACTACGTGGACCAATGGCTGACCATGGCTCTGAACGACGGCACCTACGAGGAGATTACCGAACCCTGGTTCGGCGACGACGTCGACCTCTGACCGGCGGCTCCCCCAGCTCAACGAGACAGCGGCGGAGCCATCACCGTCCCGGCGAGCTCCCCGGAATCCACCCGCCGGCGGTGCCCCCGAATCACCAGGATCACCACGATCGGCCCGAGGAACGGCGAGGAGAGCGCCGCCACCACGCACAGGAGCTTCCAGCTGAAGGCCAGGGCCGGGCAGCGGTAGACCCGCACCAGGGCCCAGATCAGCAGCGCCAGGTGCAGAATCCCGCCGAAGCCGACGGAGGCCTCCCACCCGGTGGGGACGAGCGGGTTGGCGGCCAAGAGCAACAGCGCGTCAGTAGTCATACGGTCCACGCTACCGTTCAGAACACGTTGAGCTGGTGAGTTTCCGCCCGAAAGACGCCTCAGAGGCGCCAGTTCAGGCGGAAACTCACCAGCTCAACGGTGAAGGGAGGGGTCTACTGCAGCAGCGTCTTGTCGTCGACGACGGCGCCCTTGAGCTTGCCGAACTCGGCCAGCAGGTCCTCCGGGGTCATCTGGGACTTCCGCTCGGGGCCGACGTCGAGGATGATCCGGCCCTCGTGCATCATGATCAGCCGATTGCCCACCTCCAAGGCTTGGACCATGTTGTGGGTGACCATCAGCGTGGTCAGCCCCTTCTCCTCCACCACGGTCCGAGTCAGTCGGGTCACCAGCTCGGCGCGCTGAGGATCCAGAGCGGCGGTGTGCTCGTCCAGCAGCAGCACGCGGGGGTCGGAGTAGGTGGCCATCAACAGGCTCAGCGCCTGCCGCTGCCCACCGGAGAGCAGCCCCACCTTGGTCTTCAGTCGGTTCTCCAGGCCCAGCTCCAACTGGGTGAGGGCTTCGGCGAAGCGCTCCCGCTTGGCCTTGGTCACACCCCGGGCCAGCCCACGGGGCTTCCCACGGCGGTCGGCCAGGGAGAGATTCTCCTCGATGGTGAGGTTCGGTGCGGTGCCGGCCATCGGGTCCTGGAAGACCCGTCCCACCATCGAGGCCCGCTGGTGCTCGCGGAGGCGGCTGACGTTCTTGCCGTCCAGGGAGACAATGCCCTCGTCCTGGATGATGCGCCCGGCCACGGTGTTCAGCAGCGTGGACTTTCCGGCTCCGTTCGAACCGATGACGGTGACGAAGTCGCCCTCGACCATCTCCAGGTCGACGTCCACCAGGGCGCGGCGCTCGTTGACGGTTCCAGGGAAGAACGTCTTGGCCACGGATGCGATGCTCAGCATGTCAGGCTCCCTTCTTGCCGGCGCCGGCCGTGGCGCCAGAGGTCAGCGTGGCCTCAGCCGCTGCGGTGAGCGCCGAGCGACCTTTCCTGCGCCGGGTCAGCTTCGCGAATCCTCTCCACTGCGGCAGCAGCAGCGCGGCCACCACCAGGACGGCGGACATCAGCTTCATGTCGTTCGGGTTCAGCCCCAGGTTCAGGGCGAACTGGATGGCCAGGCGGTAGATGACCGCTCCGAGCACCACGGCCAGGGTCGCCTGGAAGACGCTGCGCGTGCCGAAGATCGCCTGCCCGACGATCACCGAAGCCAGACCGACCAGGATCAGACCGATGCCCATGCCGATGTCGGCGAAGCCCTGGTGCTGAGCGACCACCGCACCGGAGATCCCCACCAGGCCGTTGGAGAGCATCAGGCCGACGATCTTCTGCCGGTCGGTGGAGACCGCGAAGGAGCGGATCATCTGCTCATTGTCACCGGTGGCCTGCAGAGCCAGCCCGTTGTCCGTGTGCAGATACCAGTCCATGATGAGCTTGAAGACCACCGCGACGGCGGCCAGCGCCAGCACCGAAGTCCAGCCGACCCCGACGACGCCGCGCAGCGCGCTGATCGCGGTGTCCTGCCCCAGCAGGGGCACATTCGCCCCACCCATGATGCGCAGGTTGATGGAGTAGAGCCCGATCATGGTCAGGATGCCGGCCAGCAGGCCGTTGATGTTCCCCTTGGTGTGCAGCAGCCCAGTGATGAGGCCTGCCACGCACCCGACGACGAAGGCAGCCGCCGTCGCGAGGAAGGGGTTGACGCCGTTGGTGATCAGGATCGCCGCCGTCGCCGCACCCGAGGTGAACGAACCGTCCACCGTCAGATCAGGGAAGTTCAGGATCCTGAAGGTCAGGTACACGCCCAGGGCCATGATCGCGTAGATCAGCCCGAGCTCCAATGCTGTGATCATGTGTCCTCATTCGCCGTCATCGGGCGGGTCTTCGGCCGACGACGTGTCCACGTCCGCCCAGGGATCGGGCACCGGCGCGGCCTGGTGTGGCCGTTCCGGTGCCCGCCCTGGTGCTCTTCTGTCGTGCGTGATCCTACGCGGGAGTCCTCCCGCACGGGTCACTCGTCCTCGTCAGCGTCCTCATCGGAGTCCTCGTCCTCACCGGCTTCGGCGGGGTCCTCCGCCTCGAGGTCCTCACCAACGACGCCGTCGGCGCGGTCGAGCAGCTCGTCGTCGAACTCGATGCCCATCAGCTCGGCGGCCTCCGGGTTGACGATCAGCTCGAGGACGCTGCCGGTCTCCACCGCCATCTCTGCTGGGTCCTCACCGTCCTGCAGGATGCGCAGCGCCATCTCGCCCGCCTGGCGTCCCAGCTGCTCGTAATTGATGCCGTAGGTGGCCAGCGCCCCGCGCTGCACTGAGTCGCCCTCGGCCGCGATCACAGGGATCTCGTTCTGGTGCGAATACTGCAGCACCGACTCCAGCGCCGAGACCACGGCGTTGTCCGTGGGCACGTAGATCGCGTCCACGTCGAGCGACTCCACGCCCTGCTGGACCTCGGAGGAGTTCGAGACGGTGGTCTCCTGGATCTCCAGGCCGAGCTCCTCGGCGGCTTCCTGAGCCAGCTCCACCTGGACGGCGGAGTTGACCTCCCCGGAGGAGTAGACGATGCCGACGGTCTCCACGTCCGGGGCGATCTCCTGCAGCAGCTCCAGCTGTTCGGCCACCGGGTTCATGTCCGAGGCGCCGGTGACATTGCCACCGGGGGCGTCCCAGTCCTCGACCAGGCCGGCCTCCTGCGGCTCGGTCACCGCGGAGAAGACGATGGGGATGTCGGTGATCGACTGGGCGGCCGCCTGGGCGGTGGGCGTGGCGATCGCGTGGACCAGGTCATGACCGGCGGTGGCGAAGGTTCCTGCGATGTTGGACGCGGTGGCCTGCTCGCCCTGGGCGTTCTGCTCGTCCCAGTCGACCTCGACGCCGGCCTCGTCGAATGCCGCCTTGAATCCGTCACGGGCGGCGTCCAGGGAGGGGTGGGCGACGATCTGGGTGATGCCGATCGAGTAGCTGTCGCCGCCGTCGCCGTTCTCCTCGCCGTCGTCGCCTGGGCCGTCGCCTCCTCCGTCGCAGGCGGTGAGCAGGAGGGCCGCCGCGGCGGCGGCCGCGGAGAGTCTCAGGGCGTGGGTGCGGTGTCTCATGGGGGTTCTCCTCATCTGGGGGTGCTGGTCAGTCATGCGTGCAGGTCAGCGGTGCCTGACTGCCATGATGCTCGACTTCGGTGTCGATTGTCTGCCCTGGGCGGGCGTGTCAGCGCGAAGACCTCGTGGTGATGAGCTCCTCACGCTCGCTGTCGTCGATCAGATTGATGCCTTGCAGGCCCTTCGGGACCACCGAGACGGCCAGGAAGGACATCACGGCCAAGGCGGCGATGTAGAGGCCGATCAGCCAGGACTTTCCTGTGGTGTCCAGAATGGTCTGGGCGATTGTGGCGGCGAAGGCGCCGCCGATGATGGAGCCCAGCGCATAGCCGATGGAGACGCCGGAGAATCGGATCGAGACCGGGAACATCTCCGCATACAGCGCGGACTGCGGTCCGTAGGAGGGGCCGAGGCCCACCGTGAGGAGGAAGATCGCCAGAGCGAAGAGCGGCAGCGAGGCCGTGTCCAGCAGGAACCACATCGGCACGGCCCAGACGATGATGATGCCGTAGCCGATCTGGAAGGTCCGCACTCGGCCGATACGGTCGGAGACCCAGCCGCCGAAGAGCGTGAAGATGAACCACCCGACGCCGCCGATGAGCGAGGCGATGAGCGTCTCGGTGCGCTCCATGCCCAGGTGGTTCACGCCGTAGGCGGCGAAGAAGGCGATGACCAGGTAGCCGGCGGCGTTGTTCGCCGCGAAGATCAGCGCGGCCAGGAAGGTGTATTTCTTGTGCGTGGTCAGCAGCTCCTTGAGCGGCGCCGAGGACTCCTTCTTGCGCTCCTTCATCTCCGTGAACACCGGGGACTCGTCGACCTTCACTCGGATCAGGTAACCGACGATGATCAGCACGAAGGAGAAGAGGAACGGCACGCGCCAGCCCCACTCGAGGAACTGCTCCTCTGTGGTGAGCGCATTGAGGCCGAACATGAAACCGGTGGCCAGCAGCATTCCCAGGGGCACACCGATCTGCGGGTAGGCGCCGAAGAGGCCGCGCTTGTGGCGCGGCGCGTGCTCCACCGAGAGCAGGGCGGCACCGCCCCACTCCCCGCCGGCCGAAAGACCCTGCAGGATCCGCAGGAGGATCAGGATCACCGGGGCGGCGATGCCCAGCGTGGCGTAGGTGGGCAGCAGCCCGATCAGCACAGTGGCCCCGCCCATGCCCATCAGGGTGACCACCAGCACGATCTTGCGTCCGAACCGGTCCCCCAGCCACCCGGCGAGTACGGCCCCCAGGGGCCGGAAGAGGAAGGAGATGCCCACCGAGGCCCAGGCGATGATCTGAGCGAGCGCCTGGTTCTCCTGGCCCAGCGGCTCGAAGTACAGCACGGCCAGCACGAAGCCCGCCGCCTGGGCGTAGATGAAGAAGTCGTACCACTCGATGGTGGTGCCCACGAGAGTCCCCGCGAGGACCTTCTTCTCCTCGCGAGTCAGCTCATGGCCTTCGGTGCTGAGATAGATGGTCTGGCTCATGTCATCTCCGGATGCAGGTTCAATGCGGATGGACCGCCCTGGACGGGCCCCTGCGTGTGATGCAGGTCACCCCTGGAGGAGAATGTATCAGATTTATTGACCGAACGGTTGGTCAGTTGAAAAGCGCATCCTCCTCCGCCTGGCGATCGACCTGATCAGGACAGCCTCAGGGTGGGCCCTGCGGGTGGACTCACCAGCTGATGACGTGGGGCTGGGAGACCTCCCGCAGCCCATGAGATCCGAACTCCAGACCGAATCCGGATTCTTTGGCCCCACCGAAAGGGACCCGGGGATCGACGGCGCCGTGCTTGTTGATCCAGGTGGTGCCGGCCTCCAGCTGGGCCGCCACACCCCGGGCCCGGCCCAGATCCGAGGACCAGACCGAGGAGCCCAGCCCGACCTCCAGCGAATTGGCCTCGGTGATGGCCTGATCGAGATCGGTGTAGCGGATGATCGGCAGCACCGGGCCGAACTGTTCTTCGACCACCAGAGGGTTGTCGGGATCGATGTCGGCGACCAGGGTGGTCGGATAGAAGTGCCCGCCCCTCCCTGCGACAACCTGGGGGTCAGGGTCCCCACCGAGCAGGATCCTGGCTCCGGACTCTTTGGCAGCAGTGACCAGCCGGTCCACGATCTCCCACTGGGCGCGGTTCTGCACCGGGCCCAACACATTGGCCTCGTCCAGCCCGAGACCCATGGGCATCTGCTGGGCCACCTCGACCAAGGCCTGGCAGACCTGGTCATAGAGGGCATCCGGGACATAGAGCCGTTTCATGGCCGCACAGGTCTGCCCGGTGTTGATGAACGCGCCCCAGAAGAGGTCTTCAGCGATCGCGGCCGGGTCGGCATCGTCCAGGACGATGCCGGCATCATTGCCGCCCAGTTCCATAGTCAGCCGTTTCACGGTCTCGGAGGCTGCGGCGATGATCTTCTTGCCCGTGGGTGTGGAGCCGGTGAACATGATCTTGGCGATGTCGGGGTGCCGGGTCAGTCGGTCCCCGATGACTCCGCGCCCGGGCACGGCGATGAGCACATCAGCATCCAGCACCGTGTTGAGCACCTCTACCAGCCCCAGAACGGACAGCGGGGTGTACCCGGAGGGCTTGATCACCACGGTGTTGCCCATGCGCAGGGAGGGAGCGATCTGCCAGATGCTGATCATCATCGGCCAGTTCCAGGGCCCGATCGCTCCGATGACCCCCAGCGGGCGGTGATGCAGCTCGGCCCGGCCGGACTCGTCATCGACGATGACCTCCGGGTCCATGGGGAAAGCGGCGGTCGCGCGCAGCCAGGCTACACAGGCTCCGACCTCGAACCGGGCATTGGGGCCGTTGAGCGGTTTGCCCTGTTCCCGGGACAGCAGCACCGCCAGCTCCTCGGCATGAGCCTCGATCGCCTCAGCAGCCGCGTTGAGCAGGCCTGCACGATCATCATCCGACCGGGCGGCCCACCCGGGCTGGGCGGCCTTGGCCCGGGCCACGGCGGCATCCAGATCCTTCTCGGTGGCCTCCGGCACTCGACCGACCACCTCGCCGGTGGCCGGATCCAGAATCTCCCGCCCCCCGCTGGCCGACTGGATTCGCTCCAGCAGGGACACCTTCTGGGGTACGTTCTGCGTCGTCATCGCGGTAACTCCTCCTCCATTGTCAGGAATGCTTCGTTCACTTCACTGTGCGCGACAGCTGCAGGGACGATGTTGTCTTCTCCTGCAGCCTTCTAGGACGGGAGCGCGCCGTCTCCTCGACACGAGCAGCCCGACCCCGACCCTGCCGGTGCAGAGAGCGCAGATGCCAGCACACGGCCGCCAGCACCAGCAGGACCTCCGTCGTCGCGAGCCCCAGTGCGAGGTGCATGAGCAGCTCGTGCATCTCGGCCAGCTCGACACCGCCGCCGTGGTGAGGCACCTCTACCTCGAGTCCGTCGGGATTCCCCGCCTCAGCGCCGTTCGGCCTCATCAGACCCAGATGCAGGATCAGCATTCCGACGCTCATGACGGCGACCATCGTCCAGGCGCGCAGCGACTCGCCGCGCCAGAGGTGGCCCGCGCACGGCAGGCACACCACGGCCATGGCGGCCATGGCGAGACTCATCAGCAGACCTCCATGGCCCAGCAGGACCAGGTGGACCACGCCGGAGAGAGCCGCACAGGTCGCCGCGGTGCGACGCAGGACGACGGGAGTCATCAGCGCCGCCCCCTTCCCCATCTGCTGTGAACTGTGTCATATTTATATTGAGCGTGCGCTCAACTATAAGGAGGAGTTCGATGACTGACAAGACCTCGGGCGATGCCGCCCCCCACCCGCTGACCCCACTCTCCACCGAGGAGATCTCCCGGATCCGCGCGGTGCTGCAGCACCACGGCCTGCTCCCCGATTCCGCCCGCGTGAGCTACCTGATGCTGCGTGAGCCGGAGAAGCAGAAGGTCCTGGCCTGGACATCGGATCAGCGACTCCCCCGAGAGGCCTCGCTCGTCGTCACTGACCTGGCCACGAACACGGTCCGTGACGTCGTCGTCGACCTGGACGGCGACACCATCGCCTCCGACCAGCCGGTCGACGTCGTAGAACAGGGCACCGGCCCGATCTTCATGGAGGAGCTCTTCGGGGCCGACGACGTCCTCAAGGCCGACGAACGCTACGTCGAGGCCTTGAGACGCCGTGGAGTGACCGACCTCGAGAAGGTCATCGTCATCGGCCTCTCCGCCGGCGTCTTCGGCTACGAGGATGAGCGCGGCCACCGCATCCTGCGCGCGCTCTCCTTCCGACAGGACTACCCGACCGACTCCATCTGGGCCCACCCGATCGGCGGCGTGGTCGCCCACATCGACATGACCGACCAGAAGGTCCTACGCGTCGTCGAGACAGAGGTGACCCACGTGCCCGAAGAGTCCGGCGACTACCTGGACCCGGCCGTGCGCGGCGAGTTCCGCACCTCGCTGAAGCCCATCTCCATCACCCAGCCCGAGGGAGTCAGCTTCACGCTGTCCGACGGCCTGCTGGAGTGGGAGAACTGGAGCGTCCGCCTGGGGTTCAACGGCCGGGAGGGCCTGACCCTGCACGATCTCAGCTTCTCCGACCAGGGACGCCGGCGCCCCATCATGTACCGCGGCTCCGTGGCGGAGATGGTGGTCAGCTACGGAGACCCCTCCCCCACCAACGCCTGGCAGAACTACTACGACGTCGGCGAGTTCCAGTTCGGGCGTCTGGCCAACGCCCTGGAGCTGGGCTGCGACTGCAAGGGCGAGATCACCTACGTGGACGCCGTCGTCGCCGATGACTTCGGCCGCCCGCAGACGCTGCCGAACGCCATCTGCATCCACGAGGAGGACTACGGCATCCTGTGGAAGCACACTGACGACTTCTCCGGCAGCTCGGAGGTCCGCCGCCAGCGGCGCCTGGTCATCTCCTTTTTCGTCACCGTGGGGAACTACGACTACGGGTTCTACTGGCACCTGTACCTGGATGGGAAGATCGAGCTGGAGTCCAAAGCGACCGGCATCGTGTTCACCAACGCCCATCCCGGCGGCGACTATCCGTACTCCACCGAGATCGCCCCGGGACTCGGCGCGCCGATCCACCAGCACCTGTTCTGCGCACGGATGGACATGATGGTCGACGGCACCGCGAACGCGGTGGACGAGATCGACGTCGTCCGCGAACCGACCTCTCAGACCAATCCGTGGGGCAACACGTTCAACCGCACGATCACCCGACTGCCGTCTGAACAGCAGGCGATCCGCGATGCGGACGGCTCCGCAGGACGCCTCTGGCGCATCAGCAGCACCGAGGCCACCAACCGCCTGGGGCAGTCGACCGCCTACGTGCTCCACGCGGAGGATTCACCCACGCTGCTGGCAGCCGACGATTCCCCGATCCGGCGTCGCGCGGCCTTCGCCGCGCATCATCTGTGGGTGACCCGGTACGACGCCGAGGAGCTGTATCCCGCCGGCCGGCTCGTCAACCTCAACCCGGGCGACGACGGCCTCCCCACGTACGCGGCGCAGGACCGAGCGATCGACGGGGAGGACGTGGTGCTCTGGCACACCTTCGGCCTCACCCACTTCCCACGCACCGAGGACTGGCCGATCATGCCGGTGGACTATGCGGGATTCCGCATGACGCCGAACGGGTTCTTCGACCGCAACCCCACCCTGGACGTTCCGCCGGAGGCCGGCGGGCACTGTCATGCCTCTGGTGCGCCGGAGGCGTCCGCCTCCTCCGAATCGCCAGCCGCGCGCGACGGCGGATGCCACTGCTGAGCCGCCCGCTCAGTCATCCAGGGGGCCAGGTGGTGGCGCAGAATCTGCCAGAGCCTGACCCCCTGGCCCAAGGGCGTGCCGAGCACGCGTTCGAACTGTGAGGCGGTGACCAAGTACAGCAGAGCATCGGCGATGTCCTCCACCGGTGCATCCGGGTGCAGCTCCTCGGCGTCGACAGCCTCACGGAGGAACCCGCTCATCTGCCGACGCCACTGTCGCTCGACCGCGACCTGCAGGCTTCCCACGCTGGGGTTCGCCGCGACGCGTCCCCAGAAGCTCACCACCACGTAGGCCTCGTCCCGGGGGACGCTGCCGATCGGCAGAACTTCTTCAAGCATGGCACGCAGCGCTGCCAATCCGTCGAGACCTTCGACGAGGTGGCCGATGCGGGCGTTGGTCCGGTCGAAGATCATCCGGAACGCACTGGCGAGGACCTCGTCGAAACCGGAGAAGTAGTGCCACAGAGAGCCGACGGCGACCCCGAGCTCGGCGGCCAGCGCACGCGTGGTGGCGGCCTCCATGCCGTCGCGCGCCGCGATCTTCAGGTAGGTGCGCACGATCTCGTCCCGGCGCGCTGCGCGATCGACCTTCTTGGGCATGTGTCCGATTCTCTCCCAAACACCCTGGATCGCGTAGACGGCGCCGTGCCCGCCACAAGCCAGAGGTCCGGGGCTTGAGGCTTGAGGCCTGAGGCCACCGCCTCGTGCTGACGCTCAGACAGCGATCGGCAGGTCCTGGGAGAGGTGCCGACGGCGATAAGCGCTGGGAGACTCGCCGAACTCAGCCTTGAAGATCCGTGAGAAGTGAGCTGCGTCGTGGAGACCCCATCGTCCGGCCACCGCTGAGATGGACCGATCGGTGTGGAGAGGGTCCGCGAGGTCCCGCCGGATGCGTTCCAGACGCCGAGAGCGGATCCATGCCGAGACGGTCTGCCCCTCCTCCGAGAAGATGGTGTAGAGGTAGCGCAGCGAGATGTAGTGGGCCGCTGCGATGGAGGCCGGCGTCATGGTCTCATCACCCAACCTCCGCAGGATGTGTTGACGGACCTCGCGTCCCAGCCCGCGGGCGGGAGTGTCGTGCCGCTCGTGCAGCTCCTGCGAGAGCATCGTGACCATCAGGTCCAGGGCCGAATGCACCAGCCGGGAGGCGAAGGTGCCGTGGAGCTGGTCGAGGTTCCTCCCCAGCTCCACGAAGAAGGGATTGATCATCCGTCCGAATCCGTGCCCTTCGGGAAAGCACGTGGCGGTGACGCAGGAGACCTCTTCCGGAGTGAGGTCGACCAGCTCCTGCGGAAACACCATCACCATCGCCTGGCTGGGCTCGGAGAAGTGCAGCCGGTAGGGCCGGTGGGTGTCATAGATGGCCAGGTCCCCCGGCTTCAGCGTGGCGGCCCGCCCGTCCTGCTCCAGGGTGCCGCTGCCGGAGAGCTGGAGACTCACCTTGTAGAACCGCGCGTCATCCACCGAGATCAGCTCCGGGGTCCGCCGCACCGTGTGCGGAGTCGTGACGAGCTGGAAGATCCCGACGTGGTCCACCGTCGCGCGGCGGAGCTGCCCGCGAAAAGTGATCCCGTCCTCAGCGCGGATGTCCAGCGGCACCACAGCTGCCGCGATCGCGGCACGCCAGGTGGGCAGATCCACGGCGGGGCTCGGGAAGTCGAGGACCACATCGCCCTCGCGTCGGTGATCCATGGCCCCTCCTGCTTTCTGGTGACAGTCTGCCCGGTGATGGTGCTTTTTTATTGAGCACCTGCTCAATGATGACTGCACACCAATTTCAGAGAGGTGAAGTCAGCGTGATTGGAGTGTGGCACACCTCACAGGCCAAGGCAAGAGGTCGCTCCGGCACCCAGCCGGTCAACTCACGTGCACGGTGGCACAAGACTCGACTCCGCCCGCGCCTGACACTGGACTCACCCACCGTCACTCGACTGCACGAGACGGAGCCCAGACATGAATGACCCGATCCTCACCACTCAGACTCCAGCCCCCGAGGAGGCCGCCCTGGCCAGGCGCACCCTCGGCGTCCCCGCGCTGGTCTTCCTGATCATCGCCGCCTCGGCACCGCTGACCGTCCTTGCCGGCGGGGCGACCACCAGCTTCGCCGTCACCGGAGAGCTCGGCGTGCCCGTCGGATACCTCATCCTCGGGATCATCCTGGTCTTCTTCTCCCTCGGGTACGGCAGGATGAGCTCGCTAATCCAGAACGCGGGCGCCTTCTACGCCTACGTCACCGCCGGCCTGGGGACACGATCCGGCATCGGGACCTCGTTCCTGGCGCTGGTCACCTACAACTCCATGCAGATCGGCCTCTACGGGGTCTTCGGGTTCGCGGCCTCCTCGATCGTCGGAGACCTCTTCGGGATCACCGCGCCCTGGTGGGCCTGCGCACTGGTCGGGTGGCTCGTGGTCGGACTGCTCGGGGTGAACCGAGTCGATCTCAACGCGAAGGTGCTGGCGGTGATCGTGGCACTGGAGTTCGTCATCGTCGTCGCCGTCAGCCTGCTCTCCTTCAGCGTGGCACCAGAGGGCGTCACCGTGGAGGCGTTCATGCCGGAACACTGGATCACCGGCAGCTTCGGCGCGATGCTCGCCTTCGGCATCGCCGCCTTCATGGGGTTCGAATCCGGCGCCATCTACTCCGAGGAGGCGAAGGATCCGGCGCGCTCCGTCGCCCGGGCCACCTACATCGCCGTGGGCATCATCGCCCTGTTCTACGCCTTCTCCGCCTGGGCGTTCTCCGTGGGCGTGGGACCCTCGCTGATGGTGGCGGAGTCCCAGCAGTGGGGGCCCGATCTCATGTTCGTATTCCTCGGCCAGCATGTCCCGGCGATCGTCACGAATCTGGCGGCGGTGCTCTTCCTGACGAGCATCCTCGCGGCGATGATCGCCTTCCACAACGCCGCCGCGCGGTACTTCTTCTCCATGGGCCGCGCCCGCGTGCTGCCTTCCATCCTGGGGGCCACCAGCACGAGAAGCGGCGCCCCGGTGGCGGGTTCGCTGGCTCAGAGCGTGCTGGGCCTGGTGTTCATCGTGGTCTTCGCCGTCAGCGGCGCCGGCTCCGACCTCGGGCCGCTGTACCCGGTGCTGACGATGTTCCCCTGGCTGACCAACGCCGCAGGCTTCGGCATGGTGCTGCTGCTCTGCGTGACGTCGGTGGCGATCATGCGGCACCTGAGCCGGGATCCTGATCGGCATCCCGTGTTCCTGCGCCTGGTGGCGCCGCTGATCGCCGCCATCGGCTTCGCGGTCATCGCCGTACTGATCATGGTCAACTTCGACGTCATGATCGAGGCTGAGGGCTTCTCCGCGCTGGTCGTCATCATCCCCGGGATCATCGTGGGCTCCGGCCTGGCCGGTCTGGCCTGGGGACAGTTCCTGCGGAGCAACAGGCCCGAGGTCTATGCGGCGGTGGAGCGAGCCACCATCGGCTGACCCGATCCCCTCACCCGGTGCTGCCGCAGGCGCGCCTCCCTGAGGAATGTGCATCGGATCACAGATGATATACGATCAGTGATATGATTCTGCGAGATGATGGCGAGGCCAGCCCGGCACCCTCGCCCCGCTTTCTCACCGCTGCGACGAGGAGACCCCATGACTGACCAGACCCTTGCCTGGCCCGCCGACCTCCCCCGGCCCACGGGCAAGATCATCGCGGTCCACATCAGCTACGCCTCCCGCGCCGAGCAGCGCGGACGGCGGCCGGCCTCTCCCTCCTACTTCCTCAAGCCGGCCAGCTCGCTGACCCTTTCGGGAGCCCACGTGGAGCGTCCCGCCGGCACCCAGCTGCTCGGCTTCGAAGGTGAGATCGCACTGATCATCGGCACTGCCGCCCGGCGGGTCAGCCTCCAGGAGGCCTGGGGGCACATCGGCTGGATCACCGCCGCCGATGACCTCGGTCTCTATGACCTGCGAGGCAATGACAAAGGCTCCAACGTCCGCAACAAGGGGCGCGAGGGCTACACCCCGATGGGTCCCACACTGATCTCCGCCACCGACGTGGACCCCTCGGCGCTGCGCCTGCGCACCTGGAAGAACGGCGACCTGGTCCAGGAGGACACCTCCGCGGGGATGATCTTCCCCCTCCCCCAGCTCGTCGCGGACCTCTCCCAGCATCTGACCCTGGAGCCCGGCGACATCATCCTCACCGGCACACCCGCCGGTGCATCCGTGGCGGAACCGGGCGACGTCGTCGAGGTGGAGGTCGACGTCGTCGGCGGGCCCACCACCGGCCGGCTGCGCACCATCATCATCGAAGGCCCCGGAGACTTCGATCCCGCCCTCGGCAGCCTCCCTTCGGTGGACGACGCCCAGCGCGAGGAGGCCTGGGGATCCCGGACGGCGGCGGGTCTGCCGGAGCAGATCAGCGGCCTCAGCGAGTCGCTGCGCGCCAAGCTCGAGGAGGCCCCGGTGGCCGGACTGGCCCAGGAGATGCGCCGCCGCGGGTTCAACACCGTGACCATCGACGGCCCCCGCCCGACCCGCTCCGGCCGGAAGATGGTCGGCACCGCCCGCACCCTGCGCTTCATCCCGGGCCGAGAGGACCTGTTCCGCAGCCACGGCGGCGGCTACAACGCCCAGAAGCGGATCTTCGACGATGTCGGTGCCGGTGAGGTGATCGTCATCGAAGCCCGTGGCGAGGCCGGTTCCGGCACGCTCGGTGACATCCTGGCCCTGCGCGCTCAGGCCCGTGGCGCCGCCGGGGTCGTCACCGACGGCGGGGTCCGCGATCACTCCACCGTCGCCGAGATCGACCTCCCGGTGTTCTGCCAGGGCCCGCATCCCGCGGTGCTGGGCCGCCGCCACGTCCCCTGGGACGTGGACGTCACCATCGCCTGCGGCGGAGCCTCCGTCCAACCGGGCGACGTGATCGTCGGCGATGACGACGGCGTCATCGTGCTTCCCCCGCAGCTGGCCGAAGAGGTCGTGGATGTGGCGTTGACCAAGGAGGCCGAGGACGCCTGGGTCGCCGAGCAGGTCACCGCCGGGCATCCGATCGACGGGCTGTTCCCGATGAACGCCGAGTGGAGGGCCCGCTATGAGGCTGCCGCGAGTGCCGCCGACGAGGGATCTGAGACCCGATGACCGCGATCCGCATCGATGAGCAGGCCAGCAAGTCCGAGCGCACATACCGGTGGATCCGCGAGCGCATCATCAGCCGCGACTTCAACCCCGGTTACCGGCTCGTGCTGGGCACCATCGCCAAGGAGCTCGGCGTCAGCACCGTGCCGGTGCGTGAAGCCGTGCGGCGCCTGGAGGCCGAGGGGCTGATCGAGTTCGAGCGCAACATCGGCGCCCGGGTCGCCATGGTGGACGCCAGCGAGTACATCGACACCATGCAGACACTCGGAGTGCTCGAGGGCGCGGCCACCGCCTTGGCGCTGAGCCGGATGAGCGAGGCCGACCTCGACCGCGCCGAAGCGATCAACGAGCAGATGCGGGCCCTACTGGACCACTTCGAGCCCACAGTGTTCACCGCCCTGAACGAGAAGTTCCACCGTGCCCTGGTGCACCGTTGCCCCAACCCGCATATCGCCGACCTGGTGGACCGCGGCTGGAACCGACTCTCCGGGCTGCGCAGCTCCACCTTCAGCTTCGTCCCGGAGCGGGCACCGCTCTCCGTGGCCGAGCACGAGCACATCCTGACGCTGATCCGTGAGAATGCTGACCCGGTGGAGATCGAGATGGCGGTGCGGCACCACAAGTGGCGCACCGTGGAGGCCTACCGAGGCCAGACCGGCGCTCCCTCGACAGTCAGTCCCTGACCACACCAGACCCGCCCTGACACCCCGCCCTGAGAGGACCCCATGAATTCCCTGGAGACCCAGACCGCAGGCCCCGCCACCGAGACCGCCGGGCACCGTGTGCCCACAGACCTGCCGCAGAGCATCCGGCACTACATCGACGGCGAGTTCATCGACTCCATCGACGGCGAGACCTTCGACGTCATCGACCCGGTCACCAACGCGACCTACATCCAGGCCGCCTCCGGCAAGGCCGCCGACGTCGACCGTGCCGTGGCCGCCGCACGGCGTGCCTTCGTCGAGGGCCCCTGGCCGCGCATGCTCCCCCGCGAGCGCTCCCGGGTGCTGCATCGCATCGCGGACCTGGTGGAGACCCGCGGAGATCGGCTCGCCGAGCTGGAGTCCTTCGACTCCGGGCTGCCGATCACCCAGGCTCTCGGTCAGGCGCGCCGGGCCGCGGAGAACTTCCGGTTCTTCGCGGACCTGATCGTCGCGCAGGCCGACGACGTCTACAAGGTGCCCGGCCGGCAGGTGAACTATGTGAACCGCAAGCCCATCGGCGTCGCCGGTCTCATCACCCCCTGGAACACCCCGTTCATGCTGGAGAGCTGGAAGCTCGCCCCGGCCATCGCGGCCGGCAACACAGTGGTGCTCAAGCCGGCGGAGTTCACCCCGCTCTCCGCCGGCCTGTGGGCCGGCATCTTCGAGGAGGCCGGCCTGCCGCAGGGCGTGTTCAACCTGGTCAACGGCTTCGGCGAGCAGGCCGGCGACGCCCTGGTCAAGCACCCGGAGGTCCCGCTGATCTCCTTCACCGGTGAGTCCGCCACCGGTCAGCTGATCTTCGCCAACGCGGCCCCGCACCTGAAGGGCCTGTCCATGGAGCTGGGCGGGAAATCCCCGGCGATCGTCTTCGCCGACGCCGACCTGGAGGCCGCTGTCAACGCCACCATCTTCGGGGTGTTCTCCCTCAACGGGGAGCGCTGCACCGCCGGTTCGCGGATCCTGGTCCAGCGGGAGGTCTACGACGAGTTCGTGGAGCGCTACGCCGCCCAGGCGAAGCGGGTGAAGGTCGGGCTGCCTCACGAGAAGTCCACCGAGGTCGGCGCGCTGGTGCACCCGGAGCATTACGAGAAGGTCATGAGCTATGTGGAGCTGGGCGCGTCTGAGGGCCGACTCGTGGCCGGAGGCGGCCGTCCGGAGGGCTTCGAGTCGGGGAACTTCGTGGCACCGACCGTCTTCGCCGACGTCCCGCCCACCGCGCGGATCTTCCAGGAGGAGATCTTCGGGCCCGTCGTCGCCATCACACCCTTCGACACCGAGGAGGAGGCCCTCGCCCTGGCTAATGACACCCGGTACGGACTGGCCGCCTACGTGTGGACCAATGACCTCAAGCGCTCCCACAACTTCGCCCAGGCAGTCGACGCCGGCATGGTGTGGCTGAACTCCAACAACGTCCGAGACCTGCGCACCCCGTTCGGCGGGGTGAAGGCCTCCGGCCTCGGCCATGAGGGCGGCTACCGCTCCCTGGACTTCTACACCGACCAACAGGCCGTCCACATCAATCTCGGCGAGGTCCACAACCCGGTCTTCGGCAAGGCCGACTGACCCCGCACCGCCCTGCCCCATCCCCTCTCATCCTCATCAGCAGCAAGGACGCTCAGCATGACAGACACGAACCCGAACCCCCTCCCGACCCCCTCCACTCCGCCGCCGGACATCCTGCGGTGCGCCTCCATGGAGCTGGTGGTCACCGATCTGCAGCGCTCCCGTGACTTCTACGTGGACGTGTTGGACCTGGTGGTCACCGAGGAGGACGAGGACGCCATCTACCTGCGCTCCATGGAGGAGTTCATCCACCACAACCTGATCCTCCGGAAGGGGGACGAGGCCGCCGTCGCCGCCTTCTCCTACCGGGTGCGCAGCCCGGAGGACCTGGACCGCGCCGAGGCCTTCTACCGGGAGCTGGGCTGCCCGGTGAAGCGGAACTCCGAGGGCTTCGTCAAGGGACTGGGCGACTCGGTCCGAGTGCAGGACCCGCTGGGCTTCCCCTACGAGTTCTTCCACGAGGTGGAACATGTGGAGCGGCTCGCCTGGCGCTATGACCTCTACTCCCCCGGCGCGCTGGTGCGCATCGACCATTTCAATCAGGTCACCCCGGACGTGCCGCGAGCCGTGGGATACATGGAGACCCTCGGCTTCCGCGTCACCGAGGACATCCAGGACGACGCCGGCACCACCTACGCCGCCTGGATGCGCCGCAAGCCCACAGTGCATGACACCGCCATGACCGGCGGTGCCGGGCCCCGGATGCACCATGTCGCCTTCGCCACCCATGAGAAGCACAACATCCTGGCCATCTGCGACAAGCTGGGTGCGCTGCGGCTCTCCGACCACATCGAGCGCGGCCCCGGCCGGCACGGGGTCTCCAACGCCTTCTACCTCTACCTGCGCGACCCGGACGGGCACCGCATCGAGGTCTACACCCAGGACTACTACACCGGCGACCCGGACAACCCGCGCGTCACCTGGGACGTCCACGACAACCAGCGCCGCGACTGGTGGGGCAACCCGGTGGTCCCCTCCTGGTACACCGAGGCCTCCACGGTGCTGGACCTCGAGGGACGCCCGGTGCCCACCGCCGAACGCACCGACGACTCCGAGATGGCTGTGACCATCGGAGCCGACGGATTCTCCTACACCCGGGCGGACGAGGGCGCGGAGTCGATGCCCACCTGGAAGCAGGGCGAGTACAAGCTGGGCCACCAGCTCTAGAGGAGGAACACATGCTCACTGAGACCCAGATCGGACAGATCGCCGACGAGCTCGCCGCTGCTGAGCGGGACCGTTCCATGGTTCCGCTGCTGACCGCCCGTCACCCGGAGATGACCGTGGAGGACTCTTACGCGGTGCAGAACGAGTGGCGACGCCGGGGCATCGAGGCCGGCCGCCGCCCGGCCGGCCACAAGATCGGTCTGACCTCGAAGGTCATGCAGGTCGCCACCGGCATCACGGAGCCCGACTACGGCACCATCTTCGCCGACATGGTCCATGAGACCGGTGCGGTGCTGGAGCACGGCTCCTTCACCGGAGTGCGAGTGGAGGTGGAGCTGGCCTTCGTCCTGGGCCGGGAGCTCTCCGGCAGGGATCTCACCGGCCGAGAGACCACGATCTTCGACGTCCTGGACGCCACGGACTACGTGGTGCCGGCCCTCGAGGTCCTCTCCAGCCGCATCGAGATGGAGGGACGAAGCATCGTGGACACCATCAGTGACAACGCCGCGATGGGTGCCATGGTCCACGGCGGTCGGCCGGTGCGGCCTCACGACGTCGACCTCCGCTGGGTCTCCGCGCTGCTGTACCGCAACGAGACCATCGAGGAGTCCGGGGTGGCCGCCGCCGTGCTGGGCCACCCCGCCCGCGGGGTCGCCTGGCTGGCCGACCGGCTCGCCGGACACGGGGACCGGCTCGAGGCCGGAGAGATCATCCTCGCCGGATCCTTCACCCGGCCCATGTGGGTCCACCCCGGAGACACCGTCCACTGTGACTATGGAGAGCTGGGAGCTGTGACATGCCGATTCATCTGAGCCCCACCCTGCGCGAACGGCTCACCGACTCCGATCGCCCCCTGGTGGGGGGCTGGGTCTGCTCCGGATCGCCGGTGATGGCGGAGGTCATGGCCGGCGGCGGGCTGGACGTGCTGCTGCTGGACATGGAGCACGCCCCCAACGGCCTGGAGTCGATCCTCGCCCAGCTGCACGCGGTCTCCGGATACCCCGTCACCCCGATCGTGCGCGTCCCGTCAGCGGATGCGGTCACCATCAAACAGGTGCTCGACCTCGGGGCCCAGAACATCCTGGTCCCGATGGTCTCCACCGCCGAGGAGGTCCGCGAGGTCGCCGCCGCCGCGCAGTACCCCCCGGCGGGCCGACGCGGGATCGGCAGCGCCTTGGCCCGCTCCGGCCGATGGAGCCGGGTTCCCGACTATCTGGCCCGCGGTGCCGAGCACGTCTCGGTGTTCGTCCAGATCGAGACCGTCGAGGGTGTGGAGAACGCCGCGCAGATCGCCGCCGTCGACGGCGTCGACGGCCTCTTCCTCGGCCCCTCCGACCTGTCCGCCTCCATGGAGCTGCTCGGCCAGCAGACCCATCCGGACGTCGTCGCCGCCGCCCACCGGGCCTTCGCGGCTGCGCGCTCCGCTGGCAAGCCGGCGGGCGTCAACGCCTTCGACCCGGCGACGGCGAAGGCATACCTGGATGCCGGGGCCTCCTGGATCCTGGTGGGCGCCGACGTCTCCCTGGCCGCCCGCGGCGTCGAGCGCCTCGCCACCGAGTTCATCCCCCAGCCACCCGCAGGAGCATGACGATGCAGTTTCACCACCACGGTTACGTGTCCACGGATCCTCGCATCCGCCCCGCCGCCGGAATCGGTCTGGACCGTCCCGAGGATCTCCCTGACGAGATGGACGTGCTCATCGTGGGCACCGGCCCGGCAGGAATGATCGCAGCCGCCCAGCTGTCCATGTTCCCTGAGGTGCACACTCGGATCATCGAGCGCCGCCCTCACCGGCTTCAGGTCGGTCAGGCCGACGGCATCCAGGCCCGCAGTGTGGAGACCTTCCAGGCCTTCGGCTTCGCCGAGGAGCTCTCCTGCGAGGCTTATCACATCACCGAGATGGCGTTCTGGAAGCCGGACACGGAGAACCCGGAGCACATCGCGCGCGCCGCCCAGCCGGTGGACGATCCGCAGGACGTCAGCGAGTTCCCGCATCTGATCGTCAACCAGGCGCGCATCCTGGACCACTTCGGCGCTTTCATGGAGCGTTCACCAAGCCGGATGCGCCCGGACTACGGGATCGAGTTCCTGGACCTCACTGTGGAGGACTCCGGGGAGCACCCGGTGGCCGTGCGGGTCAGGCACACCTCCGGCCCGCGCGAAGGCGAAGAACGCGTGATCCGTGCGAAGTACGTGCTGGGAGCCGACGGCGCCCGCAGCCGGGTGCGCGCCTCGATCGGGCGCAGCCTCGACGGCGACCAGGCCAACCACGCCTGGGGTGTGATGGACGTGCTGGCCCGCACGGACTTCCCGGATATCCGGCTCAAATGCGCCATCCAGTCCCATTCCGGGGGCAGCATCCTGCTGATCCCGCGGGAAGGCGGCCACCTGTTCCGCATGTATGTGGACCTCGGCGAGGTCACCCCGGAGCGCAAGGCGCGCATCCGGGAGACCACGGTGGAGGAGATCGCGCAGAAGGCCAATGCGATCCTGCACCCCTACACGCTTCAGGTGCGCAATGTGGCTTGGCACAGCGTCTACGAGGTGGGTCACCGGCTGACAGACAAGTTCGACGACGTCGATGACGAAGTGAGCGGCTCGCGCACTCCGCGGGTGTTCATCGCCGGAGACGCCTGCCACACCCACTCCGCCAAGGCCGGGCAGGGCATGAACGTGTCCATGCAGGACGGCTTCAACCTGGGCTGGAAGCTGGGGCATGTGCTCTCCGGGCGCAGTTCGGAGGACCTGTTGCGCACCTACTCGGCCGAGCGCCAGGTGATCGCGCAGAATCTGATCGACTTCGACCGAGAGTGGTCCACGATGATGGCCAAGCGGCCGGAGGACTTCAGCGACCCCTCTGAGCTGGAGGACTTCTACGTGAAGACCGCGGAGTTCCCGGCCGGCTTCATGACCCAGTACGAACCCTCGATGGTCATCGGCACCGACGAGCATCAGGGGCTGGCCGAAGGCTTCCCGGTGGGCAAGAGGTTCAAGTCTTCCCGAGTGGTGCGGGTCTGCGACACCAACCCGCTGCACCTGGGCCACCAGGCCGAAGCGGACGGCCGCTGGCGGATATACGCCTTCGCCGACCTCCCGGCCGCCGGACAGCCCTCCGCGCTGACCGACTGGGCGCAGTGGATGGCCGAGTCCCCGGACTCCCCGGTGCTGCGCTGCACTCCCGAGGGTGAGGACGTCGATGCGCTCTTCGACGTCAAGGTGGTCTATCAGCAGCGGCACACCGAGTTCGAGGTCACCGACGCCCCGCGGATCTTCCTGCCGGAGGTGGGGCCCTTCCAGCTGCTGCAGTACGAGAAGGTCTTCGCCGTGCTCGAGGACGAGGACATCTTCGAAACCCGCGGCATCTCCCGGGACGGCGCCGTCGTCGTGGTCCGTCCGGACCAGTACGTGGCGCAGGTCCTGCCGCTCACCGACACCTCAGCGCTGGCGGAGTTCTTCGCGCAGAACACCCTGGACGCGCGGGTGCGGGAGCGCGCCTGAGCGGTCCCTTCCCCGGTGGCTCTGCGGTTTGGGCCCTTATGAAGTTGAACATCGCGTCATAAGGGCTCGAACCGCAGAGCCAACTGCTGTGCCGGAGCCGTTCAGCCGCCCAGCGCGCTCTGCAGGATGCTGCCCGCCGCGGCATCGGCGTCGGCGAGGGTACGGGCTCCGGAGCGGGGGTCACCGCCGGACTCGGCGGCGATGGCGGTGCCCCACTGCACCGAGCTCAGCTGCAGGCCGAGGACATAGACGCCTTCCAGCGGCGTGCCCTCCGCGTCGATGAGCCGGTGGGGCGTCTCGGTGACGTCGAAGCCCTTTCCCGCCCGGGCGGTACCAGAGACATCGACGACCTCCTTCGGGCGCGCCAGGCCGTCCTCGAGCAGACCTGCCACCAGAGGTGAGCAGGACATCTGCACGCGGTTGGCCGGCATCATCGCCTCCACGAGCCGGTGCGCTCGCACCGGCTCGGTCGCCACCCACGGAGACTCAGCGGTGAAGGCACGAGCCTCACGGTCGACATCGAAGACCGGGTCCGGTCCGAGGAAGTCCACCACACCGGCGCGTGTCAGGGCGGCGAGCTCTTCGATGCGCTGCAGCGGCGGGCCGCTCGCCAATCCTTCCACCAGGGGCTCGAACCAGCCCTCGATCTCAGCCACCTGGCTGTCGGTGGAGACCCTGCCCTCGCTGATGAGCGCCTTGAGCTCCATGCGTGCGGCGTGCAGCGCACCGATGGCCATCTTCACCGGGCTCGCCGCGCCTGCTGCCGAGGTGGTCGCGTCGTCCTCCAGGTAGGCGAGCATGTGGTCCCGGTGATGGTCCGAGGAGTCGAAGACGAGGTCGTCGAAGGGTCGACCCAGCGAGCGGATGTCGAACCACAGCACGTCCGGGGCATGCTCATGAAGCAGGTGCTGCCCCTGGACGGCCAGCACCTGCTCGCCGACCCCGGGATCTGTCAGGAGCTCGTCGAATGCGACGAGGAAGGCGTCCGGCCCGGCGGGGAACAGCTCCGGGGAGACGGCGGCCAGCGTCCGATAGTAGGTGCGCAGCACATCCCGGTGGATGAGCGGCCACAGATGCGCGGCGAAGTCCAGCAGGTCATGGCGACGCTCGGCCCCCTCCACGGCCTCGTCAGTGAAGTGGACCAGTCGGATGCCTGCCGGGACGAAGCCTGCGGCGGTCGTCTTGGCCCGGTAGGGGGCTCCTCGGCGGGCACCCGCGACCAGGTGCGGCTCCCCGCCGCTGCGATGGTACTCCAGACGGCGACCCGGCGGATTCTCTGGAAGGTGGCGGAAACGTCCGCCGCGGCCGGCGGAGAGCTGGATCATCAGATCGAAGAAGTTCAGCCCCATTCCGCGGACCAGCACCGTCTCTCCCGCCGGAATCGAGTCCACGTCGACGTCGGTGGGGATGGCCGGGGGCGAGTAGTGCAGGCCCAGATCACCGGCCACCTCGGCCAGATGCTGCCCGGAGTCGCTGAGCCGCGCCGGCACATGGCCGAGAGCGAGGACCACGGCGTCGGCGGCAAGCACGGCCCCGTCGTCGCAGATCAGTCTGTAGGGACCGGGAGCTGATCCGAGGAGTGGGCTTCGTGCGGCACCGTCCTGGCCTTCGCCGTCCTGTCCCTTGTCGTCATAGCGGTGCAGGCGCGTGACTTGGACTCGTCGGGCCTCCACCTCCACCCCGTCACGGGCACCGAGCAGGGCGACGGCGTCCTCGTGCAGCTCGGTGAGATACCGGCCGTAGTCCGCGCGGGTGGGGTAGTCGGCGTCGTCGAGCTTTCCCAGGCGGGTGCGTCGCCACCGGGCGAAGCTCAGCGAGATCTCAGAGGCTGCCAGCTCGTGTCTGGTCTCCCCCGCCGGGGCCGCCGTGGGATAGCTGGCCGGTGTGTTCATCAGGTACAGGGGTGACTGCTCCGGATCCCAGACCCGGCCGGGGCCGTGGGCGGCGGGATCCAGCACCACGATGCGCATCTGTGGCACAGGGTCCGGCACATGGTCCAGGTGGGCGAGCAGCCGCTCCAGGAAGGAGGTCCCCCGTGGGCCGGCGCCGACGACGGCGATGACGTGCTCCCTGCTCGCCGATGCCGTCTGCGGTGTCTCGGCCTGGCTCATCCGCTGAGGCCTCCTGTCTGGCGAGCTCCCGAAAGGTGTCCAGACCAGGGTACTGTGCGGCGCTTCGGAGGCTGCGCTCCCGCTTTTGTGCTCTCAGGAGGATTCCCGCTACTCTAGTGGGGCGTCTGGACGAGCCGTGGGTGATCCCCGTGGGGTTCCAGGCGCACAGGAGGCGTGCCGGAGCGGCCGAACGGACTTCACTGCTAATGAAGGGTCCGGTTTATCCCGGACCGGGGGTTCAAATCCCCCCGCCTCCGCCGAATGAGGCCCGGAATCCCGCCGATGTGGCGGGGCCCGGGCCTCTTCTGTTCCCAGGTTCGCTGAATTCGTCCCCGTCGACGAAGCGCTCAGGTCCCTCGAGGGATCGTCCACCGTCACCTCCGACGATTCAGCGTGAGCAGGGAAGCGACGGCGTAGGCCGCTCCTGCCAGCATGATTGCTGTCCCGAACGGGATGCTGCTGGGAATCACGATGGAACCCAGATGGAGCTCCCCTGAAGCGATCGCGATGCCGAGTAATACGAAGGCGGCACCAGACAAGGCTCCCTGGGCAGCAGACCAGTTCCGTTGCTTCTTCGTCTGACGGTTCACGTAAGTCCTCCCGATGCCTCCGTGCACGACACAGTCCAGTCAACACGATCAGGGCGACGCTGGTCTCCGGCGGGCAGGTTCCTGGCATCTCGCGCGGCCTCCTCGGCTACTATCCAGTCATGATCATCCGGTACCTCGTCATGAAGATCGCGGGATTCGTCCTTCGCCTGGTGCGTCGTCGCTTCGGGCGCCAGTCCGCTCCTCCCGAGAACGCCGGACGCCGCAGTCGCAGGAGGCAGTGAGACAACGAACACATGCCGTCTGCGGAGAAGAAGACGGCGTTCCTGAGCCCGCGTGCCGAGTTCGCCACCCCTCCCCGGAGCGCTGCGGGTGGGGCGTCGTCGTGCGCGCACATCATCCGAACCTCACCGGAGGATGAAGTCGCGGAATCACGTCCAGAGGATCACCAGCCGATCACAGGCTCCTGCTCATCCTCGCCTCGTAGCGTGGGAGTCACCTCATAGAGGTGCGAGTGATGCGGCCCCCGGGCTGGCCTTCTTCAACGCCCCCTCAGCGTCGGCCAACCCGGGGGCCTTCCCCGTCCCCTCTCTGGACGCCCCTCCTGCAGCCCGCATAGGCTCATGACCCATGAGCATCAGCGTGGTCGCCATCGGCAAGAAGCATGAGGCTTGGGCCGTGGACGGCATCGAGCGTTACACCAAGCGGCTGCGCAAGCCCTATGACCTGAGCTGGAAGCTGCTCCCGCACTCCTCCCGAGAGGGCGATGCCGCCCGGGACGAGGAGTCCGCCCGCATCCTGGGCGCCGTTCGGGATCAGGACCACGTCATCCTGCTGGACGAGCGGGGCAAGAACATCGACTCCCCCGACCTCGCGAAGCATCTGCAGGGCCAGTTCGACGTCGGCCACCCTGTGGTGCTGGTGATCGGCGGCGCCTACGGAGTCAGCCACCAGCTTCATGCCCGGGCGGACTTCGTCTGGTCGCTCTCCCGGCTGGTGTTCCCGCACCAGCTGGTGCGGATGATCCTCGCCGAGCAGGTGTACCGGGCTCAGGAGATCGCCGGCGGGAGGCCGTACCACCATGTCTGAGCACACGCTCCTGCCCCCGGTGGTCGGCGTCCTGGGCGCCGGACGCGCCGGCACCGCCTTCGCCCGGACGTTGGTGAAGGCGGGGTTCGAGGTGGACATCTGCTCCACCCGGCCGCCTCGAGCGCTGCGGCACCATCTCAAGATCTACGCCCCCGGCGCCGTCGCCGTCGTCGCGGAGGACGTCGCGGCGCGCACCCGTGAGCATGAGAACGGGCTGGTCATCCTCGCCATTCCTCAGGAGGATCTCGACGATGTCGAGCCGGAGTGGGTCGCCGGCTGTGTGCTGGTGGATGCTACGAACGCCTGGCAGGACGAGGTGCTGCCCGGATGGCTTCAGGCGGCCGCGGACGAACAGCTGCCCACCTCGCTGGCGGTGGCCGGTCATTTCTCGGGCTCCCGGGTGGTCAAGGCCCTCAACCATGTCTCGCACGGGGAGTTCGACGACGCCGCGGACCGGGACCTGCCCCTGGATCAGCGCCGGGCGCTGGGAGCAGCCGGCGACGACGGCGCCGCCCGAGGCCTGGTCATGATGCTGATCGAGGCCATGGGATTCGATCCGGTCTCCCTCGGCCCACTGGCCGCGGGGCGGATTCTGGAGCCTGACGGGCCCGTGTTCAACCGTCCGGTGCGCCGGGACGATCTGCTGCCCTTCGCGCGCTGATCCGGGCAGCTCAGCCGGAGCCGATCGCCGTGACGATCTCCGCCACCCGGTCGAGGGCAGCAGCGATGCTGTCCGGCGCCCCGGCCCCCTGCAGGGTGTGGGCTGCGATCTCCGTGTGATCGGCACGCCACAGCACCTGCACGACGACGGCGTTTCGCCGGGCGCGGAGCCAGCCCGCCCCTCCGAGCACACTGGCCCCGAGCACCTCGCGCAGCTCGCTGACGGGCAGGCCGGGCGAGGGCGTCCCCTGATACGAGTGACCGTCCATCCTTCGATCCTCGCCGAGGCGGGAGGTCGAGGCAACCGGGGGATACCGTCCAATGCTCACCCGCGCCCCCTTGCCTCCGTCGAGAGCCCGAAGACGTCACCGGATCTCGCTACAGTGGCGTCCATGGATGCGTCGAGCGATCCCCACCCGGCCCTCGCACCCTTCACCGCGCCCACCCGCGAGTGGTTCACGGCGTCCTTCGGCGCGCCCACCGCCGCGCAGGCGGGCGCCTGGGATGCGGTGTCCCGAGGGCACAACGCCCTGGTGGTCGCCCCGACCGGCTCCGGCAAGACCCTCTCAGCCTTCCTCTGGTCGGTGGACCGGCTCTTCGCCGAGCCCGCCGCCGGGACGACGGTCCTCTACATCTCCCCGTTGAAGGCCCTCGGGGTGGACATCGAGCGCAACCTGCGCAGCCCGCTTGTCGGGATCGGCCACACTGCTCGCCGGCTGGGACACGAGCCCACGGAGGTCACGGTGGGCGTGCGCACCGGGGACTCGACCTCCAAGCAGCGCCGGGATCTGGTCCGCAGCCCGCCGAACATCCTCATCACCACTCCCGAGTCGTTGTATCTCATGCTGACCTCCCAGGCGCGGCAGACCCTTTCCCAGGTGAGCACAGTCATCGTCGACGAAGTCCATGCCCTGGCCGGCTCCAAGCGTGGGGCCCACCTGGCGGTCTCCCTGGAGCGGCTGGACGACCTGCTGGACTCCCCCGCCCAGCGGATCGGCCTCTCCGCCACCGTGGAGCCTCGGGATGAGGTGGCCCGCTTCCTGGGCGGGCGCCAGCCGGTGGAGATCGTCGCCCCGCCGGCCGAGAAGCAATGGGACATCACCGTCTCCGTGCCGGTGGAGGACCTGGCCAACCCGCACGGGCCGCTGCCCGGTCAGTCCTCAGCTCCAGAGGAGGACCGGGACGACGAAGGACACCACCCCGGTGATGACAACGAGTGGGACGGCGTGGCCGAACTCGCCCACATCCCGGGCTCGCAGCCGCTGCAGCCCTCCGTGTGGCCCCATGTGGAACATCAGATCGTGGATCTGGTCGCCTCCCGTCGCTCCACGATCATCTTCGTCAACTCGCGTCGCCTGGCGGAGAAGCTCACCGGCCGACTCAATGAGATCTGGTCTGAGCGTCAGGCATCCCGGGGCACCGAGGATCGCCCCGACGACGACGTCGCCCCGCCGGACCTCGCCCGCTCCCACCACGGCTCGGTCTCCAAGGAGCAGCGCAAGCTGGTGGAGGAGGACCTCAAGGCCGGACGGCTGCGCTGCGTGGTGGCGACCTCCTCCCTGGAACTGGGCATCGACATGGGCGCGGTGGACCTGGTGATCCAGGTGGAGGCGCCGTTCGCAGTCTCCTCGGGCCTGCAACGCATCGGTCGTGCCGGACATCAAGTGGGCGAGGTCTCGGTGGGATGGTTCTTCCCGAAGCATCGCGGGGATCTGGTCTCCACCGCCGTCGTGGTGGAACGTATGCTGGCCGGTCGGATCGAGGCACTGCACATTCCCCGCAACCCGCTGGACATCCTCGCCCAGCAGACTGTGGCCGCCGTCGCGCTGGAGAGTCTGGACGTCGAGGAGTGGTTCGAGACGCTGCGCCGCAGCGCACCCTTCGCCTCCCTGCCGCGTTCCGCCTATGAGGCGACGCTGGACCTGCTGGCAGGCAAGTACCCCTCGGACCGGTTCGCCGAGCTGCGCCCGCGGATCGTCTGGGACCGCGACGCCGGCACGCTGACCGGCCGGCCCGGGGCCCAGCGGCTGGCCGTCACCTCCGGCGGGACCATCCCGGACCGTGGGCTGTTCGGCGTCTATCTGGCCGGCGGCGAGGAATCCGGCTCCGCCCGCACAGGCGGGCGCCGGGTGGGCGAGCTGGACGAGGAGATGGTCTACGAGTCCCGGGTGGGGGACGTCTTCGCCCTGGGTGCCACCAGCTGGCGCATCGAGGAGATCACCTTCGACCGGGTCCTGGTGACCCCGGCCTTCGGGCAGCCCGCCGCGCTGCCGTTCTGGCGCGGTGACGGACTGGGCAGGCCCGCAGAGCTGGGCGAGGCGCTGGGACGGTTCCACCGGGAGATCCGCACCGAGGACGAGGCCACGACCACCGCCCGGCTGCGGGCCCTCGGCCTGGACACCTGGGCGAGGGAGAACCTGGTCCGGTACCTGACCGAGCAGCAGGAGGCCACCGGGGCGCTGCCCACTGACACCACCTTGGTGATCGAGCAGACCCGTGACGAGCTCGGCGACTGGCGGATCATCCTGCACTCCCCCTACGGGCTGCCGGTCCACGCCCCCTGGGCGCTGGCCGTGGGCGAACGCCTGCATGAGCGCTACGGGCTGGACGGCTCCGCCCTGGCCTCCGACGACGGCATCGTCCTGCGGGTGCCGATGATGGACGATGACCCGCCCGGAGCGGATCTGTTCCGGTTCGAACCCGATGAGCTCGAGGAACTGGTCACCGCGCAGGTCAGCTACTCGGCGCTGTTCGCCGGGCGGTTCCGCGAGGCGGCTGCCCGCGCACTGCTGCTGCCCCGGCAGAATCCCGGACAACGCACGCCCCTGTGGCAGCAGCGGCAACGCTCTGCCCAGCTGCTGGAGGTCGCCGCCGGGCATCCGGACTTCCCCATGATCATGGAGGCGATGCGGGAGGTGCTCCAGGACGTCTATGACATGCCCGCCCTGCTCGAGGTCATCGGACACATCGGTCGGCGGAAGATCCGCCTGGTGGAGGCCACCACGCAACGGCCCTCTCCCTTCGCGCAGTCCATCCTCTTCGGTTACATCGCCCAGTTCCTCTATGAGGGTGATTCACCCCTGGCGGAGCGGCGGGCGGCCGCTCTCTCGGTGGATCCCGAGCTGCTGGGCGAGCTGCTGGGCCGGGTGGAGCTGCGGGACTTCCTCGACGCCGACATCATCGCCACCGCAGAGGCCCATGCCCAGCGGCTCACACCCTCCCGGCGGCTGCGCGGCGTCGAGGGTGCCGCAGATCTGCTGCGCCTGCTGGGGCCGCTCAGCGCCGAAGAGCTGGCGGCCCGGCTGGCAGGTCCGGCCCCGGCGGGCGATGAGGACGCCGCCGTGGACGCCGACACAGACGCCGCCGATCCCCCGCCGCTCGACGTCGCCACCGCGCGCGGCCACGCCGAGTCCCTGGTGGCCGCGCAGCGCGCGTTCCGCGTGCGTTGGCTCGGGCAGGACCGCTACGCGGCGGTGGAGGACGCCTCCCGGCTGCGCGACGGCCTCGGTGCCCCGCTGCCCCCGGGCATCCCCCAAGTCTTCCTGGACCCGGTGGAAGATCCCCTCGGAGATCTGGTCTCCCGGTTCGCACGCACCCATGGCCCCTTCAGCACCGCCGAGGCGGCCGGCGCCCTGGGGCTCGGGACCGCCGTCGTGGCGGAGGTGCTGGAGGAGCTGGCCGGTGACGCACGGCTGATCCGCGGGCTCTTCCGACCCGATGTGGAGCCCGGATCTCGCGGAGAGACCGAATGGTGCGAGACGGAGATGCTGCGCCGCATCCGGCGGCGCTCGCTGGCCGCACTGCGGGCTGAGGTGGAGCCGGTGCCCCCGCGCGCCTTCGCCCAGTTCCTGGCCGGCTGGCATTCGGTGACCCCGCAGACCCGGATGGAGGGGCAGGGAGCCCTGGTCGATGTCATCGCGCAGCTCTCCGGTGCTGCCGCACCGGCCAGCGCCTGGGAGAGCCTGATCCTGCCGGCCAGGATCCGGGACTATCGGCCCGCGATGCTCGATGAGCTGGTCAGCTCCGGAGACGTCGTGGTGGCCGGCCGAGGGGCGCTCTCCGGCCATGACGGGTGGATCGCACTGCATCCGCGAGAGGACGCCGAGGCCGGCCTGCTGGTGGTCCGCGATCACGCCCCGACCGTGCTGCAGGAGCAGGTCCTCCAGATCCTCGACGACGGCGGCGCCTGGTTCGCCGAGGCGCTGGCCGACCAGCTGGCCCGGCGTCGCGAGCCGCACGACGGCGAGTCGGCCTCCGTGGGATCGGGCCTCGCGGGATCAGCCTCTGCCGAGAAGGTCTCCGAGGCGTTGTGGGAGCTCTTCTGGGCAGGGCGGGTCCTCCCGGACAGCTTCACCGCGATCCGCAGCATGCTCTCGGGTGGACGCACCGCGCACAAGGCCACGGCCCGCCCCACCCGCAGCCGGCACACCTCCCGGCGGATGGCGCTGCGTCGATCCGTGGACGCCCGCCGTCCCGTGGCCGGCGGCTCCCCGACCCAGGCCGGTCTGCGCAGCGCGGCGTCGCGGCCTCCTGGAGTCAGATGGTCCTCCGCGCCCGGACCGGTGCTGACCCCGACGGAGCAGCGCAGGGAGCGGGTCACCGCCTTGGCCTATGCCCGTGCTGAGATCCTCCTGGACCGCTACGGGGTGGTGACTCGTGGATCGGTGCTCGCCGAGCAGCAGACCGGAGGAGCCCCCTCCGCGCGCGCCGCCAACACCGATGCCCTGGCAGAGAGCCCGCTGGCCGGCGGGTTCGCCGCGGTGTACAAGGTGCTGGCCGCCGCCGAGGATGCCGGGCAGGTGCGTCGCGGCTACTTCGTGGAGCACCTGGGCGCAGCCCAGTTCACCACCTCGGCCACCATCGACTCGCTGCGCGCCACCTCCGAGACCCTTGAAGACCCTTCGCTCTCTGAGCAGTCCTCCCCAGAGATGCTGGTGCTGGCTGCCACGGACCCGGCCAACGCCTACGGGGCAGCCCTGGACTGGCCGGAGTTGGAGGAGAACAGACACCGTCCCGGCCGCAAGGCCGGCGCCGTCGTGGTGCTCCATCACGGGGAGCTGGTGCTCTACATGGAGCGCGGCGGACGCACGATGCTGCTGTTCACCGAGCAGGACCGGCTCATCGACGCGGCCGCGGAGGCCCTGGTGCAGCGGCTCCGGCAGGCCCGCACCGGACGGGTCGCCGTCGAGCGCGTCAACGGGTCCCCGGTGCTGTCCACACGGCTCGGGGAGGCGCTGCGCCGGGCCGGCTTCCATTCGTCACCGTCGGGCCTCAGGTTTTCCGGATAGGCTGATGCCATGACTCTCTGCCTTCCGTTCCTGATGTTCCAAGGTCGGGCCCAAGAGGCCATCGACCTGTACCTGGAGACGTTCTCGGACGCCGAGCTCATCGAGATCCAGCTCCACCCCGAGGGGACGGAGATCCTCGACGTCGGCCCGCCCGAGGAGGACGAGGTCGAGGAGGACAGCCACGCGGAGGACAGCGACGCAGAGGACGGCACCACCTCCGAAGATGAGGCCGCAGCCCACGGCGAGGACACCGACGGTGAGGACCTCGCCCAGGACGAGGAGACCTCCCCGTCCACGGGCACCGATCTGACCACGGTCGAGGCTGAGCAGGAGCAGGCACCTCCGACCCGCCTGGTGGCCACCGCGCAGGTGCAGGTCGGCGGCCAGATGCTGATGATCCAGGACAGCCTGGTCCGGCACGACTTCAGCTTCACCCCTTCCGTCTCCGTGGCAGTGGTGGTGGACAGCAGCACCGAGTTCGACGACGTCGTCGAGAAGCTCAGCGAGGGCGGCAGCTTCCTCATGGAGCCCGGTGACTACGACTTCGCGAAGAACTTCGCCTGGGTGCAGGACCGCTTCGGCATGTGCTGGCAGGTCAACCACCCGTTGACCGCCCCCGACGAGAACATCGCCCGGGCCCAGGCCCCCGACTGGGGCTGAGCCGGAGCACGGCCTTCCCCACGCCCGCCCGTCGAGGTGGGCCCCGGGAAGGCGGTAGGCTGGACAGGTGGCTCAGAAGTCTCCCCTCCCCGTGCGCGACGGGGTCAACGCCACCCGTCTGCGGCTTCCGCTCACCGGCCCCTGGGAGACCCTGCACGACTATGTCCTGGAGACCTTCGGACATATCGACCATGGTGGGATCACCCGGCGTTTCGAAGACGGCGAGGTGGTCGACGTCGAGGGCCGCCCGCTGAGCACCGCGACCCCGCTGGGGGCCTGCGAGTTCCTCTGGTACTACCGATCCGTGAGCGATGAGCAGCCGCTGCCGGTCACCGAGGAGATCCTGCACGAGGACGAGTACCTCCTCGCCGTGGACAAGCCGCATTTCCTGCCCACCACGCCGGCCGGCCGGTACGTGCAGGAGTCCCTGCTGGTGCGCCTGCGACGTCGACTCGATCTGCCGGACCTCATCCCGATCCACCGGCTGGACCGCGGCACCGCCGGCGTCGTCATCTTCTCCAAGGAACCCAGCACGCGCGGCGCCTACCAACTGCTGTTCGAGAACCGCCAGGTGCTCAAGACCTATGAATGTGTCAGCGCCCTCCCACCCGGGCCGCATCCTGCGGCCGGCTCAGGGCCGGTCCACTGCGGCGAGACGCTGGCCGCTCGCTTCCCCTTGGTGATCCGCAACCGGATCACCAAGACCAAGGGCGTGGTCGTCTCCGAGCTGCAGCCCTACGAGGTCGCCGACTCGGGGAGGCGCCCGCATGACCGCCATGCTCCGCGGCGTGGGCGACGCCGCACCACTCCCGTCCCGGGCGCCAATTCCTCCTCGAGGGTCGAACTGCTGGGAGTCGGTGCCGGCCGGACCGGAGTCGACGTCGGGCACTTCCGCCTCACCCCGCACACCGGCAAGACCCATCAGCTCCGCATCCACATGGCGCTGCTGGGGCTGGGCATCATGCACGACCGCTTCTACCCGGAGCTGCTCGACGATGCCCCGGACGACTTCGACGAGCCCCTGCAGCTGCTGGCCCGCACCTTGAGCTTCACCGACCCGCTGAGCGGTGAAGCGCGAGAGTTCACCTCCCGGCGCACCTTGGCCGAAACCCCTTCGGAGGCGCCCCCGTGGACGAGCTGATGACCGCGGCCCAGGGTCTCGGTGACCCTGCGCTGCTCGAGGAGTGGGGCTGGTGGTACTTCGCCGCTCAGCTGGCGGCGGTGGCGTTCACCGCCTTCGTGCCGCCCTTCCCCTCCGAGATCATGGTCATCGCCTCCGGTTCGATGGCCGCCGATGGGCTGATGCCGCTGAGCATGGTCCTGACCGTGACCACGATCGGCTGCCTGCTGGGCGACATCGGGGTGTACCTGCTGTTCCGGTATCAGCTGATCCGCCTGCTGCACCGCTGGAGGTGGGGCAGGCTCATCCACCGGAAGCTGCTGCGGATGTCCCTGCGCGCCGGCGGCCCCTCGACCTGGGTGGGGCTGCTCCTGATCCGGGCAGTCCCAGGAGGTCGCTGCGCGTCGATGGCGACCGCGGGCATCATGCGCCTGACCTGGCCCTTCCTCGTCCCTCTGGCGCTGGCGGGCGCCGTGACCTGGTCGTTGTGGCTGGTCGGGTTAGGTTACATTACGGGAACAACTACGGGGCTTCCCCCGTGGGCCAGCACGGTCGCGGCCGTCGGAGTGGGTACGCTGGTGGGGTTGATCATCGCCGTGGTCTCCGCGCGACGGCGCCGATCACGCACGAGCACGTCCTGAGCTCTGGCAGAGGGTCTGGGATGTCCACATCCGCAGACACGCTCACCGGGATCACCAGTGCCCAGAAGACCCGCATCCGCACGAGGGGAGAGAGCCCAGTGACCGACCGGTCCCCCGAGTCCACGACGTGGGCCGCCTCCCCTGCTGTCGAGCGGTCGGAGCAGCACTCCGAGGAGACCGTGAGCGCACCATCCCCCGCCGAGAGCGACGACTCCCCACGCGCCGAGGCCTCGGAGAACGCTGAGACTCCTGCGGTCCCAGAATCGGCTGAGGTTCCCGAGCCGGCGGAGGCCCCAGAATCGGCTGAGGACGCTGAACTCGGTGAGGTCACCGGACCGCTCGCCGAAGTCGACCCCGCCGACGACGAGGCTCCGGACGACGACGCCGCCGACGCCGAGTCGGAGCAGTCGAGCGTGCACCCCACCACCGAGAGCATCCGGCTGAGCCACGCCACTCCCGTGCTGCCGCCCGAGTCGCGACCCGAGGCGAAGGACACCACCCTCAGCGACTTCTTCGACACCCTCGACGCCCGCGTCGCCGAGGCCACCGGCAGGCTCGCCGGCGCCTTCCGACGCCCGGAGCCCGGCGAGCAGGTCTCGGCCCGCGTGGACACCTGGCCCGTCCGGGACCACGGCGAGGAGCCCGACGAGACGCCCCAGGGCCAGGGTGACGCGTGGGAGGACGGCTCCTCGTGGGAGGAGGAGTCCATCTCGGCCCACGATGACGCCCCCTCCTACCCCGCAGATCTCCCAACACACCTCGAGGAGGACCTCGCCGACGACGTCGATCTGCCTGACGCAGAGTCCGCCTCCCAGCTAGACGCCTACCAGCAGCAGGACCACGCCCCGCTGACGCTGCCGACCGCGGACATCGACCCGGGAGAGGACGCCACCATGGTGACCCTTCCCCCCATCGACGCCCAGACCGGCGACCCGCGCACGAGCCGGATCGCGCTTCCCCGTCCCCCCTCGGGCGACGGGCGCCCCCTGCCGTGGGAGGTCCGTGAGCAGCAGGCCGAGCAGGCCCGTCTGCAGGATGCGAGCGCGGCGCGGCGTCGCGCGGTGATCTTGGAGAAGGCCTCCGCCATCGAGGCGGCCACGGGTCATGAGGACCCGGACTCCGAGGAGTTCGCGGATGAGGAAGAGGACCTCTACACCTACATCCCGCCGTACAACCTTCCCTCCAGGGATCCCGACCCGGTGCCGCGCGGGCAGGACATGGCTCGCCAGATCTTCGTCACCATCGGCGCGCTGGCCGCCGTCACCTCGGCGCTGTGGATGCTGGGCCTCTTCACCGGCCCGGCGATCATCGGAGGCAACGGCCTGGAGAGCCTGGTCGATGGCTGGTACTCCGGCAATCGTGCGCTGCTGACGCCAGACGCCGGACACTATTGGCTGTGGCCGGTCATCGCGCTGTGCTTGGTCGGCCACGCGGTGTACCAGTGGACCACTACGCAGATCTCCACGCCCCGGCAGCGCCGCTCAGGCTGGCTGGTGGGACTGGCCTCGATCCTGATGCTGATGTGGACCGCAGCGGTCCACGCCGAGATGATGACCGCCGCAGTGCTGGCGGCACTGGCCGCGGCACTGGCGCTGGTCGATGCCGTGCGCCAGTTCACCCTGCACACGGCGCGCAACGCGGTCGAGCGACGCCTGACCGACGCCGTCGTGGGTCTGTTCGCCGGCTGGGCGCTGGTCGGGGCGATGGCCTCCGTTTCGGCCATGCTGACCATGATGGGTGTGCGGATCCCCGGCTTCCCGGCGATCCTGTGGGCCATGATCGGACTGGTCGCCTGCATCTGGGTCGGCGCGTTCTATGCGATGACCGAGCGGGGCCGGATGACGATCGCCCTGGGGCTGGGCTGGGGGATGTTCTGGCTGATCTTCCCGCGGCTGCTCTCCGAGACCCCGTCGGTCTGGGTGGCGATCGGCGCGGCGATGGGCGCATTCATCGTCATCCTCGCCACCGAGTCCCGACGACACAGGATCAACCACGCCGAACGGCGCGCGGCCATGGGGCGCCCCGTGGACGACATCATCTGACGCCACCCCATGGGGGCCCTGAGCCTCGACGCAGCCTCTGAGATCCGCCCTCGGCCCTGTCCGCCGAGGGCGGATCTGTCTCACGTCGGGAGCGTCCATGGGCAGTCCGGGCTGCGGTGAGGTATGAATGGACCATGAGCGTGCGCACCCCCGATCCCAACCCGGGATGGCTGAACGAGGCCGACCTCCATGAGGCTCGCCGACGACTCCCGATGGTCTACGTGGAAGCCATCCCGGTCAGGCAGGACTCCCTGGGATACGTGACCGAGGTCGGCCTGCTCTACACCGCCGACGACGACGGCCGCTTCTACCGCACCGTGGTCTCGGGCCGTGTGCTGTACCGGGAGACCATCCGGGCGGCTCTGCTGCGCCACATCGAGAAGGACCTGGGCTCGCTGTGCCTGCCGCAGCTCCCGCCCTCGCCGACACCGTTCACCGTGGCTGAGTACTTCCCGTACCCGAGCGAGACGGGCCTGGTCGACGATCGCCAACACGCCGTGTCCCTGGCCTACGTGGTGCCGGTCTCCGGTGAGTGCCAGCCGCGGCAGGATGCCCTCGAGTTGTCCTGGCTCTCGCCTGATCAGGTGCTCAGCGATGATGTCCAGGGCGAATTCGTCGGCGGCCGTGGACAGCTCGTCCGACAGGCGCTCGCGCACATCGGCTTCACCGGCTGACCCCGCCCCACCTCTTCCCTCCGCCCTCGCGCAGACACGAGCATCACGCCGAATCTGCGCCCCTCACCCCATATGTCTTGACATTAGAACATCAAGGGAGCACAGTGGTGCAGACCACGTCATGAACCGCCCGGCGGCCCCTGCGGCCGTCGCCGTCGAGGAGGCCGAAGTGACCACCACTCCCGCCCGTACCCCCAGCACCGCCGAGGACGGCACCACCTCTCCCGTGCTCGTCGGCACAGCCCCGGACTCCTGGGGCGTCTGGTTCCCGGACGATCCCCAGCAGACCCCCTGGCAGAGATTCCTCGATGAGGTCGTCGAGGCCGGCTACCACTGGATCGAGCTCGGCCCTTACGGCTACCTCCCCACCGACCCCTCCCGGCTGGCCGATGAGCTCGCCGCCCGGGATCTGAAGGTCTCCGCAGGCACCGTCTTCACCGCCTTCCACCGCGCCGGCGAGGACGAGCGCCAGGCCACTTGGGACCAGATCCATCAGGTCGCCGAGCTCACCGCGGCGGTCGGCGGCGAGCACATCGTGGTCATCCCAGCGATGTGGCGCGACGACGTCACCGGCGAGGCAGTGGAGCCGGGGACCCTCGACTCCGACGGCTGGCGTCGACTCGCCGCAGGCCATGACGAGCTCGGTGCGGTCCTCGAGGAGAAGTACGGACTGGCCCAGCAGTTCCACTCCCACGCCGACTCCCATGTGTGTTCCATGGACGAGATCCTCCGCTTCTTGGAGGAGACCGATCCGCGGCGGGTGAGCCTCTGCCTGGACACCGGCCACGCCGAGTACGGCGGAGCCTCCTCCGCAGAGCTGATCCGCCGACACCCGGACCGTATCGGCTACCTGCACCTGAAACAGGTCGATCCGAAGATCATGGAGATCGTCCGCCGCGACGACCTCACCTGGGCGGCCGCCAACAAGGCAGGCGTCATGGTCGAGCCCCCGGCCGGGCTGCCGGACCTCTCCGTCGTCATCGACGAGCTGGAGCGCCTGGACCGTTCCTTCTTCGGGATCGTCGAGCAGGACATGTACCCGGTCGAGTCCTTCGACGTGCCTCTGCCGATCGCCACCCGCACCCGCAGGTACCTGTGCGGCTGCGGCTCCCGCACGCGCATCCGCTGAGCCCTCCCAGCCCAGGCGCCGGCCCAGACCCCGAAGGATCCCTTCCCGGATCCGCCCCGACCAGCTGAGGAACCACAGAGGACTCCTCGCAGATCTCAAGGAGCACCGATGACCCACGAGCTCATCACGATGGGGCGCATCAGCGTCGACATCTACCCCCACGACATCGGCGTCGGCCTGGCCGATGTCACCAGCTTCGGCAAGTACCTGGGCGGCTCCCCGGCCAATGTCGCCGTCGCCGCGGCGCGCCATGGCCGGCGCACCGCGGTGATCACCCGCACCGGTGACGACCCCTTCGGCGAGTTCCTCCACCAGGAGCTGCGCCGCTACGGCGTCGACGACCAGTGGGTCGCCCCGGTGCCCGCGCTGCAGACCCCGGTGACGTTCTGCGCGATCCAGCCCCCGGAGGACTTCCCGCTCTATTTCTACGGCCGCTCCCCCAGCGCCCCGGACTGGGAGATCGCAGCCGGGGAGCTCGACACCGACGCGATCGCCGCGGCGAAGATCTTCTGGTCCACCGTCACCGGGCTCTCCCGTGAACGTTCCCGGGAGGCGCAGGTCGCCGCACACCTGGCGCGCCCGCAAGAGTCCCTGGACACCGACCAGCACACCATCCTGGACCTGGACTACCGGCCGATGTTCTGGGACTCGGTGGAGCAGGCCCGTGAGCAGGTCTCCCGCATCCTGCCTCAGGTCACCGTGGCGGTGGGCAACTCCGAGGAGTGCGCGGTCGCCGTCGGCGCTGGCACTCCTGACGAGCAGGCGGACCGGCTGCTCGAAGCCGGGGTGAAGCTCGCGGTGGTCAAACGCGGCGCCGAGGGCGTCATGGCGGCCACCACTGAGGAGCGGGTGGTATCCAAGCCGCTGCCGGTGGAGACCGTCAACGGCCTGGGCGCCGGCGACTCCTTCGGCGGTGCGCTGGTCCACGGCCTGCTCTCCGGCTGGCCGCTGGAGCAGGTGCTGGACTACGCCAACGCCGCCGGCGCCTTGGTCGCCGCGGAGATCGCCTGTTCGGAGGCGATGCCCACCCCCGAGAAGGTCAACACCATGCTGGCTGATCGCGGCCGCACCGTCCCGCAGGAGGTCTCGGCATGAGCCGCCCCGACACCGCCGAGGCCCTGACCCCTGTCCACCACCTGCGCGCAGAGATCTCTCCCCCGGAGCCTGTGACCGCCGGCCAGGAGGACCCGCGCCGCTACGAGCCGCTCACCCGGGTCCGCCTGGAGCACCCGGAGGCGGTGGCCGCCGCCGCTGCCGCCCGACCCCGCCACCGGGGCCCGGTGCACGGTCGGCAGAGCTTCATCATCGCCGCCGATCACGCCGCCCGCGGAGCCCTGGCTGTGAAGTCCGACCCGCACGCCATCGCGGACCGCCGCCGCCTGCTGGACAGGCTGCGCATCGCGTTGGCCCACCCGAAGGTCGACGGCGTGCTCGCCTCCCCCGATGTGCTGGATGACCTGCTGCTGCTCGGCGCCCTGGACGACAAGCTGATCTTCGGCTCGATGAACCGCGCCGGCCTGCCCGGGCTGGTCAACGAGATCGACGATCGCTTCACCGGCCACACCGCGCCGGCCCTGCGGGCCATCGGCGCCGACGGTGGCAAGATGCTCACCCGGATCGCCTTCGACGACCCGGCGACCACCTCGGTGCTCGAAGCCACCGCCCAGGCGGTGGACCAGCTGCACGCCCAGGGGCTGATCGCCATGGTGGAGCCCTTCATCTCCCGCACCGACAGCGGCCGGGTCGTCAACGACCTCTCCACCGACGCCGTGGTCCAGTCGGTGGCGATCTCCCAGGGCCTGGGCGCCAGCTCGGCCGGCACCTGGATGAAGCTGCCGGTGGTGGAGGACATGGAACGGGTCATGGCCGCCACCACGCTTCCCACGGTGCTGCTGGGCGGGGATCCCTCCGGCCGCACCGATGAGGTCCTGGAGACCTGGCGCCGCGCCCTGGCGCTGCCCGGGGTCCAGGGACTCACGGTGGGCCGGACCCTGCTCTACCCCGACGACGGCGACGTCGCCGCCGCCGTGGACCAGGCCGCCTCGCTGCTGGTGGACAGCACGCCGAGCAGCGCAGATTCTGCGCCGACCCGGGGGCTCACCCCGGCCGGCGCTATTAAGGAGGACTGATGACCACCCGTGAGATGTCCGTGGCCCAGGCCACGGTCGAGTTCCTCGCCAACCAGGTGACCGTCGACGTCATCGACGGCGAACGCACCGAGGTCCGCACGATCCCCGGGATGCACGGGATCTTCGGACACGGCAACGTGGCCGGGGTCGGCCAGGCGCTGAAGCAGGCACAGATCCTGCAGCCGGGCCTGATGCCCTACCATCAGGGCCGCAACGAGCAGGCCCTGGTCCACCAGGCGGTCGGCTACGCACGCCACACACGGCGCCGGCAGACCTACGCGGTGACCGCCTCGATCGGCCCCGGGTCGACCAACATGGCCACCGGAGCGGCCCTGGCCACCACCAACCGGCTGCCGGCGCTGCTGCTGCCCTCTGACGAGTTCGCCACCCGCGCACCGGACCCGGTGCTGCAGCAGCTGGAGCTGCCGCACGCCTACGACATCACCTGCGCGGACCTGTTCCGCCCGATCAGCCGCTACTTCGACCGCGTGCAGCGGCCCGAGCAGCTCTTCTCGGCGCTGCTCAACGGTATGCGTGTGCTGATGGACCCTGCCGAGACCGGTGCTGTCACCGTCTCCCTGCCCCAGGACGTGCAGGCCGAGCGCATCGTGGTGCCCGAGGCGTTCCTGGCGCCCCGCGAATGGCGGATCCGTCGGCCCGAACCCGAGGAGGTGGACCTGTCCGAGGCCGTGGAGGCCATCCGGAACGGGCAGCGCCCCCTGATCATCGCCGGCGGCGGCGTGCACTACGCCTTCGCCACCGAGAAGCTCCGGGCGCTGGCCGAGGCCACAGGCATCCCGGTCTCCTACACCCAGGCCGGTGTGGGCACCCTGGACTGGGACCACCCGCTGTGCCTGGGTGCGATCGGATCCACCGGATCCACCGCCTCCAACGCCTATGCCCAGGACGCCGACGTCATCATCGGCATCGGCACCCGGTATGAGGACTTCACGACCGCCTCGATGACGGCCTTCCAGCACCCCGGGGTGCGGTTCGTCAACGTCAACATCACCTCGCTGGACGCCTACAAGATGGGCGCCGGCGTCCAGGTGGTGGCCGACGCCGGCACCACGCTGCCGAAGCTGCGCGAGCGTCTGGAGTCGGTGGGCTACCGCACCAGCGACCAGGTCGCGGAGACCGTGCGCATCGAGAAGGCCCGCTGGGACGCCGCGGTGGACGAGTCCTTCACCCTGCGGAACGAGCCGCTGCCGGCGCAGACCGAGATCATCGGGACCGTCAATGAGGCGATGGACGACCGTGACGTGGTGATCTGCGCGGCCGGTTCGCTGCCCGGCGACCTGCACAAGCTCTGGCGCGTCAAGGACTCCCACGGCTATCACGTCGAGTACGCCTTCTCCTGCATGGGCTATGAGATCGCCGGCGGCCTCGGAGTCAAACGCGCTGCCCTGGCTGAGGTCGAGGCTGAGGGGAGGTCCGCACAGGACGGCCGGGACGTCGTCGTGATGGTGGGGGACGGCTCCTATCTGATGATGCACACCGAGCTGGTCACCGCGGTGGCGGAGCGGATCAAGCTGATCGTGGTGCTGCTGCAGAACCACGGCTATGCCTCCATCGGCTCGCTCTCCGAGTCGCTGGGCTCCCAGCGCTTCGGCACCAAGTACCGCTACCTGGAGGAGGAGCAGCGGTTCGACGGCGCCCACGAGCTGCCCATCGACATCGCCACCAACGCCGAGTCCCTCGGTGTGGACGTGATCCGGGTGCGCCCCGGCGCCGATGCCGTCGATCGGCTGCACGCCGCCGTCGCCGAGGCCAAGGCCCGTCCGGAGGGTGACGGGCCCGTGCTGATCCACATCAACTCCGACCTGTACCTGGACGCGCCGGACTCCGAGTCCTGGTGGGACGTACCGGTGACCGGCGTCTCGGAGCTGGACTCCACCCAGGAAGCATTCACGACCTACAGCGACCACAAGTCCCGCCAGCGCCTGCTGCTCGGCGACGGCCGCGACGACCACGAGAGGAACCACTGATGACCACCACGCAGACCACATCCCCCGCCCAGTCCGAGGGCACCGTCACCGAGATCACCCACTGGATCGACGGTGCGGCCGACGGCGGCCACGGCGAGCGCCGTCAGGACGTGTACAACCCTGCCACCGGGCAGGTGACCGGCAGCCTGCACCTGGGCGACGCCGACGACCTGGAGAAGGCCCTGCAGGCGGCCCGCCGCGCGGCCGACGTCTGGGGCGAGACCTCGCTGTCCAAGCGCATGGCGGTGCTCTTTTCATTCCGTGAGCTGGTGCACTCCCACACTCAGGAGCTGGCCGCACTGATCACCGCTGAGCACGGCAAGGTGCTCGACGACGCCGCCGGGGAGGTTGCTCGCGGCCTGGAGGTCGTGGAGTTCGCCTGTGCGGCCCCGCAGACTCTGAAGGGAGACTACTCGGATCAGGTCTCCACCGGCATCGACGTCTACTCCTTCCGTCAGCCGCTAGGCGTGGTCGCCGGCATCACCCCCTTCAACTTCCCGGTCATGGTGCCGCTGTGGATGGCCCCGGTGGCGATCGTCACCGGCAACGCCTTCGTGCTCAAGCCCTCCGAGCGGGACCCGTCGGCCTCCGTGCTGCTCGCGAAGCTGTGGAAGGAGGCCGGTCTGCCCGACGGTGTCTTCCAGGTGCTGCACGGGGACAAGGAGATCGTCGACGGTCTGCTGACCCATGAGCTGGTCGACGGGGTCTCCTTCGTGGGGTCCACCCCGATCGCGAAGTACGTCCACGAGACCGGCACCCGGCACGGCAAGCGCGTCCAGGCTCTGGGCGGGGCGAAGAACCACGCGGTGGTCATGCCTGACGCCGACCTGGATCTGGCCGCGGACCACCTTTCGGCGGCGGCCTTCGGCTCCGCCGGCGAGCGCTGCATGGCCATCTCGGTGGCCGTGGCCGTGGGCGAGGCGGCCGACGGCATCGTGGAGAAGGTCGGCGAGCGCGCCCGGAACATCACCGTGGGCGACGGCACCGAGGGCTCCTCGGACATGGGCCCGCTGATCACCCCCGCGTCCAAGGACCGCGTGGTGCGACTGGTCGGCGAGGCGGAGGCCGACGGTGCCGCCGTCGTCGTCGATGGCCGGGACCTGACGGTCGCCGGACACGAGGAGGGCTTCTTCGTGGGCCCGACCGTCCTGGACCGGGTGCAGGAGACCATGTCCGCCTATGAGCAGGAGATCTTCGGCCCGGTGCTGGCGGTGGTCCGTGTGGACACTCTGGAGGACGCGATCAAGGTCATCAACGCCAATCCCTATGGGAACGGGACCGCGATCTTCACCGGCTCCGGCAATGCGGCCCGCACCTTCCAGCGGCAGGTCACTGTGGGCATGATCGGCGTGAACGTGCCGATCCCGGTGCCGGCCGCCCAGCACTCCTTCGGCGGCTGGAAGGACTCGCTGTTCGGGGACCACCACATCTACGGTCCCGACGGCGTGCGCTTCTACACCCGCGGCAAGGTCATCACCCAGCGCTGGCCGCACCAGAACGACGAGTCCACCGCCTCGATGAACTTCCCGTCGAACGGCTGAGACCTCCCTCGCGGGCGCCGTGGAGGCATCCCACAGCGCCCCACCCCGCAGATCGTCCCTTCGTGGCAGATCGTCTCTGGATTCAGCGACGACCTGCAATGGAGGGACGATCTGTGTATCAGGGCCGAGCGCGCGGACAGCGGCGCTCACGACCCTCGAAAATCATTTCGTCCGAATGTCTGGACAAAGTGCTGTGATGCGTCCTACAGTGAGTGTCATCACACGGTGCAGGTGCTTCCTCCGTGCTCCCCACAGTGAGCGCCCACACCATCCGCGACCCCGACAGACCACCGGCCGCACCCCGCAGAACCACCCGTAGGACAGAGGAGAGCTGAAGGCAATGTCGACACCGCAGCAGGACGAACTCCGCGTCGCCGTCGTGGGCGCCGGGCGAATGGGCTCGGACCACGTGGACCGTCTCGCCCACCACACCCTGCGCACCAGGGTCAGCGCCGTCGTAGACGTCGACGTCGAGCGCGCCGGCACTGTCGCCGCGAACGCGGGCGGCGCCGAGGTCCTCTCCAGCGTGGACGAGCTCCTCGCCTCCGGGATCGCCGACGCCGTCGTGCTGGCCACCCCCGGCTTCCTCCACGAGGAGGCGCTGCTGAAGATCATCGACGCCGGGCTGCCGGTGCTCTGTGAGAAGCCCCTGACTCCGGATCCCGAGTCCGCGCTGCGCGTGGTCGAGGCAGAGGTCGCCGCCGGCCGTCAACTGATCCAGGTCGGCTTCATGCGCCGATTCGACGCCGGCTACCGGCGCCTCAAGGAGACGATCGACTCCGGTGAGCTCGGCGAGCTGCTGATGCTGCACCACCAGCACCGCAATCCGGAGGCACCGGCGGAGTTCACCGACGAGATGGTCATCCACGACTCCGTGGTCCACGAGTTCGACGCCGTGCGCTACTTCACCGGAGAGGAGATCACCAATGTCTCCGTACGCATCGGACGCACCACGTCCCGCGCCGGGACGGTCCGCGATCCTCAGCACGTCACCGTACAGACGCGGTCCGGGCTGCTGGCTGACGTGGAGATCTTCGTCAACGCCCAGATCGGCTACCAGGTCCACACCCAGGCCACCTTCGAGAACGGCCTGGTGAAGATCGGCGAGGGCTCGGAGTTCGAGCTGACCACCGCGGGACGCTCCGGCCGCGAGGTCGACGCCGGCTTCGTGACTCGCTTCCGCGACGCCTACGACCTCGAGGTCCAGCAGTGGGTGGACGCCACCCTGCGCGGCGGGATCGACGGGCCGAGCGCCTGGGACGGCTACGCCACCGCCGCCTGCTGCGCCGCCGGAGTCGCCGCCCAGCGCAACGGCACGATCGAGCACGTGGAACTGGCGCCGAAGCCCAGCTTCTACAGCAGCCACACCGGCTCGCCCGCGCTCACCTGACCCGCTCCGCCCCGCACCGAGAGCCACCGCCACGACATTTCCGAAGGACACCGTCATGAAGTATGCCCTGGACCCGACGCCGTTCCACCAGACGCACTCGCTGCTGGAATTTCCGAAGCTCGCTGCGGAGCTCGGCTTCGAATGGCTGCAGATGACTCCGCACGCCGACTTCATCCCCTTCCACAACCATCCCAAGGCCGACGACGACCTCGTCGCCCGGTTCCGCAAAGCCTGCTCCGACGCCGGCGTCGGCGTCGCCTCGGTGCTGCCGGTGCTGCGTTGGTCCTCCCCCGAGCCGGACGCCCGCGAGGCCGCGGTGCGCTACTGGAAGCGCGCGATCCAGATCACCGTGGACCTGGGTGTGGACCAGATGAACACCGAGTTCTCCGGGCGACCCGAGCGGGCCGAGGAGTCCGAGCGGGCGTTCTACCGCTCCCTGGAGGAGCTGCTGCCGATCATCGAGTCGGAGGGCATCAACGTCGCGATCGATCCGCATCCCGACGACTTCGTGGAGCAGGGTCTGGCCGGCTGGCGCGTCATCCGTGGCGCGAACTCCAAGAACCTCAGCTTCGCCTACGTCGCCCCGCACACCTTCCACTACGAGGACCCGATGGCGACCGTGCTTGACGAGGTCGGCGACCGGCTGCGGGTGATCCACGTGGCCGACACCTTCGACCACCACCGCTCCAACGGGCTGCGCTACATCACCAACCCGCCTGGCACCCCGGCCCGCGTCCACCAGCACAACAAGATCGGCGTGGGCGACGTCGACTGGGACCACTTCTTCTCCGAGCTCGCCCGCAACGGCTTCGACCAGCGCGAGGAGACCGTCATGGTCAGCGGCGTCTTCGGCGAGAACGAGGACGCGCTCGAGGTCTCGACGTACCAGCGCCGCCAGATGCGCGACCGCATGGAGGCCGCCCGGGGGTGACCCGGAGACCTCCCCTCGCCGCCTGCTCCAGGCGTTCGGCTCCTTGTCCGGACCCGATCAGGCGCACCTATCAACCGGAACAGACAGGATCTACAGGATCATGGAATCTCATCGAACTCCGCAGGCCCCGGACGGGGCTCCCGGCGCGGGACGGAAGAAGAGCGCGATGCTCATCTACCTCTTCGGAGCCCTCGGCGGGCTCAACTGGGGCTATGACACCGGCGTCATCTCCGCAGCGCTGGTCTACCTGCGTCCCGACTTCGAGCTCACCAGCTGGGCCGAGGGCTGGATCGTGACCGGACTGATCATCGGCGCCGTCTTCGGCGCGGCGGTCGGCGGCCGGCTCTCCGACAAGTACGGCCGCTGGAAGATCCTGCTGGCCACCGCGGTCACATTCATCGTCGCTCCCATCGGCATGGCCCTGGCCCCGGATGCCACGGTGCTGTTCATCTTCCGCTTCATCGTCGGTCTGGGCTCCGGCCTGGCCGCCGTGACGCTGCCGGTCTACCTCTCCGAGATCTCCCCGGCCCGCATCCGCGGCAAGGTCACCGCGTTCTACGCCTTGGCGATCGTCTCCGGGCAGTTCATCGGTTTCATCATCGGCCTGAGCTTCGCCCCGATGGAGTCCTGGCGCTGGATGCTCGGCCTCTCGGTGATCCCCTCCATCCTCTTCGCCGTCGGCCTGGCCTTCATCTGGGAGACCCCGCGCTGGCTCGTCAAGAAGGGCCGCGAGGACGAAGCCCTGAAGATCCTGCTCTACGACCGCACCCCGGACGAGGCGGAGCGGGAGCTCATGGAGATCCACCTCATTCAGAAGGAGGAAGAGGCCGCCGGCGCGCAGAACCTCAAGGCGCTGCTGCAGCCCTGGGTCAAGCCGATCCTCTTCGTCGGGTTGGGCCTGGCGATCTTCCAGCAGATCATGGGCATCAACACGATCATCTACTACGCGCCCACCACCCTGCAGAATGTGGGCTTCTCCGACCAGGCCGCCATCGCCTCCAACCTGATCATCGGCGTCATGAACGTCCTGGCCATCTGGCTGGCGCTGACCTACGCGGACCGCTGGGGCCGCAAGCCGCTGCTGATCGCCGGCGCCATCGGCAGCTGCCTGAGCCTGGCGATCCTGGCCCTGACCAACCTGCTGCTGCCCGAGCCGGACGGCTTCGGAGTCGTCGGCATCATCACGCTGGCGTGCATGGCGATCTACATCTTCATGTTCCAGGCCAGCTGGGGCTCCATCGTGTGGGTCATGCTCGGTGAGATCTTCCCCCTGGGTGTGCGGGCGGCGGCGATGGGTCTGGCCACCACGGCCCTGTGGTTCGCCAACGGCGTCGTGGCCCTGGGCTTCCCGCCGGTCCTCGAGGCCGTCGGTGTCGGCTGGCTCTTCGCGGGATTCTCGGTCATCTGCTTCGCCGCCCTGGTGTTCACCTACCTCCGGGTGCCGGAGACCAAGGGCAGGTCCCTGGAGGAGATCGAGACCAACTTCCGCAACACCGCCGGTATGCCGGTGATCCCGAGCCCGAAGCGCATGCGCTGAGGATCCCGAGCTTCCCGATCCCCGTTGAGCTGGTGTGTTTCCGCCTGAACGACGTGTCGGAACACCGTTATTCAGGCGGAAACACACCAGCTCGACTCGTCTCAGCAGGACCTCCAGAAGGAGAACGGAACATGGCAGGACAGCAGATCGGCGTCGCAGTGATCGGTGCCGGGATGGCTGGGGCGGCCCATGCGGCCGCCTGGCGGGCGGCGACGACGGTGCGCAGCCCCTTCCCCCGGCCGGTAAAGCTGACCGCGATCGCCGACATCGCCGAGCCGCTGGCCCGCGATGTCGCCGGCAGGTACGGCTTCGAACGGGTCGAGACCGACTGGCGGGCGCTGCTGGACGCCGACGACGTCCACGTCGTCTCTGTGGTGGTGGCCAATCGGCTGCACCGGGAGATCGTGGAGGCCCTGGTGGCCGCAGGAAAGCACGTCCTCTGCGAGAAGCCGCTGTCCGACTCCATGGAGGATGCCCGCGCGATGGCTGAGACCGCCCGGCGGGCGGAGGCCGCCGGGCAGGTGGTGCGCATCGGCTTCACCTTCCGTCGGGCACCCGGGCTGGCCGCGCTGCGCGAGCTGGTGACCTCAGGAGCACTGGGCGAGGTGGTGCACCTGCATGGCCGGTACCTGGCCGACTACGCCTGTGATCCGCAGGTGCCGATGACCTGGCGCTACCGAGGAGCTCCGGGCTCCGGCGCGCTGGCCGACGTCGGCAGCCACCTGCTCTATGCCGCAGAGTTCCTGGCCGGGCCGATGCGTTCGGTGGCAGGTGCCCAGTTCCGCACCGTGGTCACCGAGCGCCCCCTGCCGCTGGGCAGCACGGTGGGTCACGGCAGGAGCGAGGTCAGCGCCGAGACCGAACCGGTGACCAACGACGACTGGGCCGGTTTCACCGCGCAGTTCGACGTCGCCGCCGGCACCTTTGAAGCGTCGCGGGTCTCTCACGGACACCCCAACTCACTGCGGCTGGAGATCTCCTGCCGCGAGGGCGCCGCAGTGTGGGATCAGGAGAATCCGGCGGAGATCCAGGTCCACACCCGAGACATCGGGGGCAACCGGGACGTCGACAACGGCTTCCGGACGATCAGGCTGGGCCCCGGCCACCCCTATGTGGGCGAGGGCTTCCCGATGTCTGCCCCTGGCATCGGCTTCGGCCAGAACGATGGCTTCGTCTTCCAGGCCCGGGCGTTCCTGGAGGAGGTCGCCGAGCTGGCCGAGGAGGATTCCTGGCTACGCAACGCCACCTTCGAGGATGGCCTGCACAACATGGAGCTCATCGAGGCGATCGCCGCCTCAGCAGCCTCCGGCGGCACGCCGAGGACCATAGCCCGCTGAGCTCCTCTCCGAAGAGAAGGAACTGCTGATGCACCTGGGACTGTATACCGCACCGTTGCATGACCGCCCGCTGGCTGATGCCTTGAAGGTCGTGGCCGAGGCTGGGCTGAACGCCGTCGAGATCAACACCGGAGGATTCCTCCCGGCCGTCCACATCCCGGTCAAGGAGATCGACGCCGATCCTGCTGTCGCGAGGGACTGGCTGACGTCTTTCGACAGCACTGGCGTGAGCCTGCAGGGGCTCAACTGCAACGGCAATCCCCTGCACCCGGACCCACGGACCGGGGAGCAGCACGCCGAGGACCTGCGCCGGAGCATCCGAGTGGCGGGCGCCCTGGGCCAGACACGTGTCGTGACGATGTCCGGTCTGCCGGGGGCCGAGCCCGGTGCCGCCCAGCCGAGTTGGGTCGTCAACGCATGGTCCTCACGTGCCCTGGACGTGCTCGAGCACCAGTGGGAGGTGGCAGTGCCGTTCTGGCGGGAGATCGATCAGCTGGCCGGTGAGCACGGCGTCAAGGTCGCCATCGAGCTCCACCCCCAGAACATGGTGTTCAACCCGCCGTCCTTCCTGGAGCTGATCGAACGCACCGGTGCGCAGAACATCGGCGTGGAGCTGGACGCGAGCCACCTGTTCTGGCAACAGATGGACCCCATCCACGTGGTGAACCACCTGGGCGCCCACGTCGTCCACGCGGCGGCGAAGGATGTGCGCATCAACCCGGAGGCCGCCTGGTGCGGCGTGCTGGACAACAGTTTCCGACGACTCGGGGCGGACGAGCCCCGGCAGCAGCTCGGAGCTGAGGAGTGGGCGAACGAATGGCCCCGCAACTCCGCCTGGGACTTCGTCGCCCTGGGACGGGGCCACGACGTGGACTACTGGGCGCGATTCCTTCATGCGCTGAACGAGGTGGACCCGAACATGGCATGCCAGCTCGAACACGAGGACACCTCACTCGACCCGGTGGAGGGCATAGAAGAGGCTGCCGAGGTCCTCCTGAACGCCGCAGTGCAGGCCGGGCTGCGCTGAACCGACTCCCGGCGGGAGAGGCGGCGGCACCGTCGACCGGGCTCAGTGGGCGCCGCGGATGCGCATGACCCGCAGCCTCTCGCCGTCGACGGTGAAGGTGAACTCCGATCGTCCGTTGGCGTGGTTGCTGCGCCAGTCGGCGATCACCGTGACGGTGTCGCCCTCCTCCTCGATCGACTCGAGGTCCATGGTGCCGCGCGCACCGATGAACTCGACGTCGCTCCAGGCCTTGATCTCATCGGGGCCGGTGAAGATCCGCCCGAAGTCATCGACGACGCCGTCCTCGCCGAAGGCGGCGAGGAAGCTCAGCTCGTCATGGCGGTTCACTGCGGCGATGAAGCTGCCCACCGGTTCTGGAACATCGGGCATCGTGGTCTCCTCCTGTGACGGATCGCGGGGGTCCTCGTCATCAGGACCCTACTCCCCCACCCCGTGTGCGGAGAAGAGCTCCTCATCAGCGTGCCCGCTCCCCCCCCCCCCGTGGGGAGGGGAGGTCACGGTTCTCGGGGAGTCCCCGCAGCTCGTCACTGCGCAGGACGCCCGCGCAGCGTCTGCTCGAGATCCGCCTCGACCTGTTTCATCTCGGCGGTGTGGCCGCCCAGCTGGGCCAGCTCGTGACTGAGCTCCTGCAGCTCGGCCCCGCCGGCCATCTGCGCGGTGAGATCGTCGATGCTGATCTCATCCTTGACGTGATTGCCGATGGAGCGGCCGCGCTTGAGGACCATGAACCGGTCCCCCACGGGGAAGGCGTGGTGCGGGTTGTGGGTGATGAACACGACCCCCAGACCTCGGTTCTTGGCCTGCATGATGTAGCGCAGCACGACGCCGGACTGCTTGACCCCCAGCGCGGCGGTCGGCTCATCCAGGATGAGGACCTTCGCCCCGAAGTAGACCGCCCGGGCGATGGCCACACACTGGCGTTCACCGCCGGAGAGCGTACCGATGGGCTGGTCGACGTCGCGAAGGTCGATGCCCATCTCGAAGAGCTCCTCCTTGGCGATGCGTTTCATGGCGGTGACGTCGAGCCGGGCGAACGGTCCCCAGCCGACAGTAAGCTCCGAGCCGAGGAAGAAGTTCCTCCAGACCGGCATCAGCGGCACCACCGCCAGATCCTGATACACGGTGGCGATGCCGACCTCCAGGGCGTCGCGCGGAGAGTCGAAGACCGTCTCCTCCCCGTTGATCCGCATGACGCCGTCGGTGTGCTGGTGAAGACCGGCGATGATCTTGATCAGCGTGGACTTCCCGGCGCCGTTGTCACCCAGCACGCAGGTGACCTGTCCGGCATGGACGTCCATGGTGACGTCCCGCAGGGCGATGATGTTGCCATAACGCTTGCCGGCTGCCTCGAGCCGGACCAGCGGGGTCGCCCCGACGCCATGGTCGACGCCGTCACCCGGGTCTCGCTGAGCTGTCGTCTCACTCATGGCCCCTCCTACTTCTTCTCGACCCGACGGCGGACCATCAGGTTCACGATCGTGGCCAGCAGGAGCATCACGCCCAGGAAGAAGCGGAACCAGTCCGGGTTCCATTCGGCGTAGATGATGCCTCGGGAGGCCATGCCGAAGATCAGCGCACCCAGGGCTCCGCCGATGGCCGAGCCGTAGCCGCCGGTCAGCAGGCAGCCGCCGATGACCGCGCCGATGATGTAGAGGAACTCGTTGCCGATTCCCTCACCGGACTGGACGGTGCTGAACGCGAAGAGCTGATGCATGCCCAGCACCCAGGCGCAGAACCCTACACCCATGAACAGGCCGATCTTGGTGGCGGTGACCGGCACGCCGACCGCGCGGGCGGCGTTCTGATCCCCACCGACGGCGAAGATCCAGTTGCCGATCTTGGTGCGCAGCAGGATGAAGGAGGCCACGGCCACCAGCAAGATCCAGTAGAAGATGGTGATCCTGAAGTTCACCCCGAAGATCGTCACGGAGGAGGCGAAGATCGCCTGGGCGGAGGCGAAGCCGTCCATGTTCGAGATCGGAGGGGAGGAGACCGAGCCGCCGATGAGGCGGGTCAGCGCCAGGTTGAGACCGGTGAGCATCAGGAACATGGCCAGCGTGACGATGAAGCTGGGCAGCTTGGTCTTGATGAAGATCAGCCCGTTGATCGCTCCGATCGCCAGCGAGACGACCAGCGCCAGGGCCACGCCGACCCAGATGTTCGTGGCGAAGTACCAGCTGAACAGGGAGGCCATCAGCGCTGAGGAGATCACGGCCACTCCGGTGGAGAGGTCGAACTCTCCACCGATCATCAGCAGCGAGACGCCGACGACCATGATGCCGATGGTGGAGGCCCCGTAGAGCACCGTGGAGATGCCTCCGGGGGTGGTGAAGGGCGGCGCGACGACGGCGAAGAAGATGAACACCACCATGGCGCCGACCGCAGCCCCGACCTCGGGGCGCGCCATCAGGGTGCCTATCAGACTCCGCTTGCTGACCCGCTCGTCGGCGCCGTCGTCGGGTGCCACCCCGGCGGGGGCGGTGGATGTGGTGGTCATGGTCTGGTCCCTTCTTCGCTCAGCGCAGGCCGTCGCCGGCGAATTCGAGGACGGCCTCGGCGTTGCCCTCATCGACGATGCTGGGGCCGGTCAGCACGGGCAGTCCGCCGCCCGGCTCGAAGGCGCCATGGAAGTGCAGCCACAGCGAGTCCACGGCCAGGTAACCCTGCAGCCAGGGCTGCTGGTCGACCGCGAAGAGGATCTCGCCGTCGACGATGGCCTGGGCGATGTCCGCGTTGAGGTCGAAGGAGCCGACGGGGATGTCCGACTCGGAGGATTCCACCTCCTCCAGGATGGTCATGGTGAAGGGACCGCCGAGGCCGATGATCGCGTCGGCGTCGTCCGCGGAGTCGACCTTGGCACGCACGGTGGAGGCCACCTGGGTCATGTCCGAGCCCTCCACATAGAGGTTCTCCGTGTCAGGGAGGACCTCCCGGATGCCGTCGCAGCGGGACTCCAGGCCCACGTGGCCCTGTTCCTGGATCACGCAAATCGGATGCGAGATGTCCTGCTCTTCGAGGTACTCCCCCACGGCTTCGCCGGCGACCGACTCGTTCTGCCCGAAGTGGGCGAAGGCGCCGGCGTCGAAGGCCTCCTCCTCCCCGGCGTTGAGGGAGACCACCGGGACGTCGGCGTCGATGGCGCGCTGCACGGCCGGGGCCATGGCGTCCGGCTTGGCCATGGTGACGGCGATGCCGTCGGCGCCGGCGTCGATGGCTGACTGAATCAGTTCGGCCTGCTGGGCGCCCTCACGGTGGGAGTTGTAGACGAGGTTGATGTTGTCCTTGGCGGCGGCCTCCTCGGCGCCGCTGCGCACGTAGTCCCAGAAGGTGTCACCCTCGACCGCATGGGTGATCAGGTAGACGGTGCGCTCCTCGGTGTCGACGCCTCCGGCACGGTCGGCGTCATCGCCTCCCCCGGCGTCCGCCCGGCCTCCTTCACCGGAGCAGGCGGAGACGAGCAGCGCGGCGATGCCGAGGACGGCGGCGCTTCGGGCGGTGATGCGACGCCGCGATGGATGAGATGAGGCGGGACCGATGGGAGCGGGGTCAACGGAGGTGGTGCGAGATGAACGGTGCATGGTCTCTCCTTCGAGACTGTGGCCACGAGGCGTCGGATGCGGTGGCCCTCGTGGCTCCATCCTGAGTGACGCTCATCACATTGTCAATAGGATGTCAGGACATACGCACAAAACGAAGGCGCGTGGGCAGGGCACGGCCATGACGGAGCGCAGAACTCCAGACCACCTCGGCGGAGCCGCAAAGGCGCAGACGGCAGCCACTGTGCTCAGCGGCGGACGCGCACCGGGCGTCCGGTCTCCAGCGACTCCTGGGCCGCATCAGCCACCCGGGAGGCATCCACAGCCTCTTCCGGAGGGCACGGGTTCTCGCGCTGCCCGCGCACCAACTCGAGGAATGCGCGCATCTCGTAGTGGTACGCCTCGGCGAAGCGCTCATGGAATGTCTGGTGCGCGGGGCCCGCAGGAAAGTCGACCCCGAGCTCGGCAGAGCGACCGGCGTAGCTGTCGTCAAGCCCCGCCTGCACAGTGCCTGCGGAACCCTGCAGCTCCAGCCGCACGTCGTGACCGCCTCCGTTGTACCGAGTGGCGGAGACGGTGGCGACCGTCCCATCCTCCAAGGTCGCCAAGGCCACGGCGGTGTCGACGTCGCCGACGCCACCGATCGCAGGGTCGCCGTTGTTGGAGCCCTGTGCGTAGACCTCCACGATCCGCTGGCGCGTGAGCCATTGGATGCTGTCGAAGTCGTGCACCGAGCAGTCCCGGAACAGGCCCCCCGAGGTGGCCAGGAACTCCACCGAGGGCGGAGCCATGTCGGCGGTGATGGCCCGGATGGTGTGCAGCCACCCCAGCTCCCCGCGCTGCAGGGCCTGGCGGGCGGCGAGGTGCCCGGGGTCCAGGCGGCGCTGGTGGCCGATCTGGACCGTAGCGCCGTGCCGGGCGATCGCCTCCAGCACGGCCACTGAGGCCTCGGTCGACTCGGCCACCGGCTTCTCGCAGAAGGCGGGGATGCCGGCCTGGGCGGCTCGCAGGATCAGCGGGGCGTGCTGCGGGGTCCCCACGGCGATGACCACGCCGTCCGGCGCGGCGGCGAAGAGCGCGTCGACGTCCTCGGCGACCCGGCACCCGAGCTCCGCGGAGACCTGCCGAGCGCGGGCGACGTCGACATCGGCGAGGATCAGCGCCACGCCGTCGTCGGCGAGCGCCCGGATGGTGCGGGCGTGCATGACGCCGATGCGCCCGACGCCGATCAGCCCGAGGGTGGTGGTCATGGCAGATGCTCCTTGGTCAGCGGGCCGCCACGCGGCTCAGCCGGAGAAGGGCAGCCGGGGGTCCAGGTCCTGGCTCTCCCAGGTCTTGCGGATCCACCCGTGGTGGGGATCGTCACTGATCAGCCACTGACGCACCGGGCCCGGGCCGGCCATCACATTGAGGTAGTACATGTCGTGGCCGGGAGGGGTCATGGCCGGCCCATGCCAGCCATAGGGCACCAGGACGACGTCGCCGCTGCGCACTTCGGCAGTGACGTCGATCTCGCGCTCGTCGGAGGCGTAGACACGCTGGTACCCCATGGCGTCCGGGCCGCCCTCCGCGGGGCTCGGCACCGGCATGTCCTGCGCGGTCTGCATCTCGAAGTAGTAGATCTCCTCGAGGGCGGTCTCCCCCTCGGCCTCCTCATCATGCTTGTGCGGCGGGTAGGAGGACCAGTTCCCGGCGGGGGTGAGCACCTCGCAGACGATGAACCGGTCGGCCTCGAGGGTGGCCGGAGTGCCGAAGTTGTGCACCTGGCGCGAGCAGACGCCGGCGCCGCGCAGCTCGAGCGGGATGTCTGCGGCTGGCAGATGCCGCACCGGGTGCTCCGCCGTGGCAGGTGCGGAGGCCACCGCCACTCGGCCGCCTCCGGCCGAGCTGACGGTGGCGGCGCGCCGAATGCCGGTGTAGAGGACATCGGTGGGGCCATGGAACACCGACGTCCGCCCGGCCAGCTCGTACCTGTGCCCGTCGACCTCCACGGTGAACGCGCCCGAGAGCGGCACCACGATGCGCTCCTCCTCCTGAGCGTCCAGAGCGATGGTCTGCCCGGCGCCGAGGTCGGCCACCCGCAGGCCGGTGTGTTTCCAGCCCGGCACCTCGGTGGTGGAGTCGGGGGTGCCGAGGTCGAGCATCCAGTCCCCCTGGGCGGCCGAGCCGGCGCGGTGGAACCAGGGCGAAGTCGGGGCATCAGGGCGTGTGGAAGTCATGGCTGTCCTTTCCGAGGGGGCCTGGCAGACGGAGCGTCAGGCGTGCGGTCAGTTCACGAGGGTGATGTCGAAGGAGTACATGTCGGCCCGATAGACGTGGTGCCCGCATTCGACGGCGATCCCCCGGCTGTCCAGCGCGGTCCGGTCCATCATCACCAGGGGCGCGCCGACATCGGTGGCGAGAAGCGTGGCCTGGTCGGCGTCGGCGATGTCGGCGCCGACGGTCTGGTGGGCCATGCGGAAGTCGATTCCGGCACGGCGCAGCAGGTTGTAGAGGCCATCGGATTCGAGCTCTGCCTGGTCGAAGGAAGCGATGCTCCGCGGCACCCAGTTCTCCATGATCGCCAGCGGTCGGCCGTCCACGCTGCGCAGACGGATCATGTGATGAACCTCAGCCCCCTGAGCGAGGTTGAGCTTCTCGGCGACCTCGGCCTCCGCGTGGGTCAGCTCCAGGGAGAGCACAGTGGTCTGCGGGGTCGCTCCCTCGTCTTGGAGGTCGTTGTACAGGCTGGAGAGCTTCAGGTTGCGCCGGACCGGGGCGCCGATGACCTGGGTGCCGACTCCGCGGCGTCGGACGACCAGTCCGTGCTGGACCAACTGGTCCATGGCCTGCCGCATGGTCGGGCGTGAGAGGTTGTAGCGCTTAGCCAGGGAGATCTCGTTCTCCAGCTTGGTCTCGGCAGGAAGTGATCCGTCCCTGATGGCCTTCTCGAAGGCCGACGCCACCTGGTGATACAGCGGCACCGGGGATGACCGGTCCAGAGTGATCTCGAGGTCGTGGGTCACGGGTGCTCCTTCGTCGCTTTAATTGTCAGTTTGTCACGACATTCAGAACTTTTGAAGGGCACAGCGGGATTTCCTGTGATCTTCCCCATGCGTCCACCAAGTACTGGAGCTGCGCACCATCCTCCACACGACGACGTCGCCACCCGCTGCCCACGCCCGAACTTCACCGAGACGATGGCCCTGGGCCCGGGCCGCGCCACGTCCAGGCGTGGCCGGTAGACTGGGGCGCCGCCGCAGGAAGTGCCCGCCGATCGCTGAAAGGGCCCCGATGACCACCCCCGCTCCGGAGAAGACCGCCCGACGTCGTCGTCCGCGCCAGCACCGCCCGACTCACCGTGCGCGTCTGAGACTCGGCGTCACCGGATGGGCCGTCTCCTGGCTGCTGCCCACCGCCGTCATGGGAGGGCTGCTGCTGGGCCTCTCCTTCGTCCCCGGCCTCGACGACCAGGGTTTCCTGACTCCGCTCATCCCGCTGATCGGCGGCGCCGCCGTCGCGGTGGGCATCCCGGGGACCCTGCTGGTGAGCTGGCTGTACCGCCACCACCTCAATCCCAGCGTGCATGTGTTGGGCTACGCACTGGTGGGCCTGCTGTACGGCCCCGTGGTGCTGCTGGCCGGCACCGGCGGACTGATGCCGATGCTCATCCCGCTGGTCGGATTCCCCGCGGGCGTACTCCTGGGAGTGGGCCGCTGGGCGGCTCAGCCGCTGACGACCGTGGAGGATCCGGCCGACCGCACCCCCACCGCTGCTGCTGAAGGACGTGACGATGACTGACCACTTCCCCCAGACCACCCGCCCGCCGATGACCCTGACGATCGCCGGCTCCGAGGCGACCGGCGGCGCCGGCGCGCAGGCCGACCTGAAGACCTTCCAGGAGCTGGGCAGCTTCGGGATCATCGCGCTGACCTGCATCGTCTCCTTCGACCCGAAGGACAGCTGGAACCACCGCTTCGTGCCCGTGGAGCCGCAGGTCATCGCCGAGCAGATCGAGGCGGTGTTCGGCGACTACGACGCCGACGCCCTGGACACCGTGAAGCTGGGCATGATGGGCTCACCGGCCACCATCTCCACCGTGGGCCAGGCGATCAGGGAGCGCCGGCCTCGCCACGTGGTGCTGGACCCGGTGCTGATCTGCAAGGGCCAGGAGCCCGGCCACGCGCTGGACACCGACAACGCGCTGAAGACCGAGCTCCTGCCCCAGGCCACCTTCGTGACCCCCAACCATTTCGAGACCGAGCAGCTCTCCGGGATGGCCGTACGCAGCCTGGAGGACCTCACCGCGGCCGCTCAGGAGATCCACCGGATCTCGGGCGCCGCGGTGCTCGCCAAGGGTGGGGTCCGGCTCGAGGGCCCGGAGGCGGTCGACGTCTTCGTGGGCGAGGGCGGCACCGAGGTGCTCCGTGCACCGAAGATCGGGGAGCACGCGGTCTCCGGGGCCGGCTGCTCGCTGGCCGCCGCCGTGGCCGCGAAGCTCTCCCAGGGAGCGACCCCGCTGGAGGCGGCCCGACGTGCGAAGGAGTTCGTCACGGCCGGCATCCGTCAGCGCGTGGCCGGAGGGACCCCGTTCGACGCCCTGTGGCAGGGCGGCCTGCGCCGCAGCGGCGCGTCCGCCTGAGGCCCTGGACACGAGAGAGGCCCGGGCGATGCCGTTCTCACCGCCCGGGCCGCACACTGACCGAGCACCTCACCGAAGGCCGTTGCACCGAAACCTCCGGGGTCTCCAAGCCAGGTTCTCGTGATGCACGTACACCGTTTCTGTACGCCACAAACTATTTTCCTCTGGCAACCAAGCTCGCTCTAGTCGACTTTCGTCTAGTGTTCGGCGACTCACGCGGCGTGTCTTTCAGCTTCCTCCAAGGTTCACGTCAGGCTGCGGCAGGGTGTCGCGCTTCAGTTCCAGAGGTCCCGGAATCCCTGACGTGGGCTGGACGCACCTCGCGCCGGCGACAGACTCCGCAGCACCCCCCGGGTACCGGGACCTCAGTCCTTCTTCAGGCCCTGGACCGTGACCACCCAGTGACCCTTGCGGTCGAAGCCGGCGCGGGCGGTGCCGCCGAAGGCCGCCGCGCGGTCCCGGATGCCGATCAGCCCGGCTCCTGAGCTGGACCAGCGAGACACCGCCCTGCCACGGGAGGCCACCGTGTTGCTCACCGTCAGCCCGGCCTCCTCCTCCCCCGACCAGATCAGGACCCAGCAGGTCTGCCCGTGCCCGGCATAGCGGGCCACATTGGTGGTGCACTCCTGGAGGATCCGGTACAGGGCCGCGTGCACGGAGCGGGAGAGGGCCGCGACGTCTCCGTCGAGCTCGTAGGTGACGGTGAACCCGAGTCCGCGCAGCTGCTGACAGAACGTCGCAGCTCCGGTGCGGATGTCCAGCTCCGTGGCCGAGGACGAGGGGATGTCGTCGAGGGCGCCGTCCTCCTGGAGCAGATTGAGCATGCGACGCAGGTCCTGCAGCGCGGCGCGGGAGGACTCCCCGATGACCTCCACGGCGGTGCGATAGGAGTCCTCGGTGCCGGTCATCTGCGCCGCACGGGACTGCATGGCGATGATGGTGATGTCGTGGGCGACGATGTCATGCAGGTCCCGGGCAATGGACTTGCGCTCGGCCGCCACCGACTCACGATGCGCGGCCTCGACCTCCTCGAGCTCGCGCCGGGACTGCAGCCGGGCGTTGGTGACCTTCCGGAACGCGGAGCCGAGCCCGTAGGAGCCCATGATCAGCAGCACCATGATGGCCATGAGCACCAGCCCATTGATCGGCTCCTCGAGCTGATTGGTCAGGAACCCCGACCACACCAGGCTCGCCGCCAGCAGGGTGCGGCGGAACAACTTTGTGGTGACCATCGCTCCGATGCCGACGAGCAGCACCGCCAGCACCAGCGAGTAGGCCAGCCCTTCGGTGAACAGGCTGACTGCCACCATCACCAGCCCGACGACGGCGGCCCAGGTCACCCGGACCCACAGCAGCACCACGCAGCCCACGCTGAGCATGCCCGCGACCGCGATCTCCACGGGAAAGGACTTGCCCTCGAGCATCTCCAGGATGATGTCGGAGCCCAGGGCGATGCCGAACAGCAGGGTGACGACCACCAGCAGCCACTTGTTCAGGTCCCGGGCGTACCAGAACCCCTGCGACTCGAACTCCTCTGCGACACTCGGCACGCAGACAGTCTACGAGGACGTCCAGGCGGCGGTCCTAGAATCACGGTCATGACCTGCGCGAGTGCTGTGAATGACGCCGTCGGTGAGATCCGGGTGCTGATCGCCGATGACCATCCGATGATGTCCACGGCCCTGCGCACCTACGTGGACTCCACCGCGGGCATGAGCTGCATCGGCGAGGTCCGCGACGGCAAGGCCGCAGTGGAGATGGTCGGGCAGCTGCTGCCCGATGTGGTCGTGATGGACATGCACATGCCGGGCACCGACGGCATCCAGGCCACCGCGCAGATCCGCCGGATGTTCGACTCGGTCTCGGTGCTGGCGGTGACGACGTTCTCCACGGAGCGCTATGTAATCCCCGCGCTGCGCGCCGGGGCGGGCGGCTACATCGTCAAGGACGCCGAACCTGAGCAGATCATCGATGCCATCCGGCAGGTGCACGTCGGCATGGCGCCCTTCTCCCCCTCTGTGGCCCATGAGCTGATGCTCTCGGTGAGGGACGACCCCGCCCAGGTGAAGTCCATGCTGCGCCGCTACCCGGAACTGCCACGGATCCCGGAGCGGGAGCTGCAGGGGCTGAAGCTGCTGGCCAGCGGGCGTTCCAATGCAGAGATCGCCGCCCAGATGGTGGTCTCGGAGGCCACGGTGAAGGCCTACATGGGGCGGCTCATGCAGCGCCTCGGGGTGCGGGACCGGGTGCAGCTGATCATCCGCGCCACGGAACTCGGCCTGGTCGAGCCCGCTCTGGACTGAGCACCCGACCCGCCGAGCCCCGCAACGCAGCTCCCCGTCACCGGCCGATCGGGTTCTCCAGCTCGCCGGAGTAGATGAGCGAGCCCGAGGCGTCGGACAGGTCCACCATCTGGCGGGTGTTGCGCAGCTGCAGCCGGTTCAGGCAGGACTGCGGGTAGCGCCGCACCCGCAGGTCCAGCCGACGACGGCGGCGCACGCCCTCGGCCTCCCCCGCCTCCTCCTGCTCGGCCACCACCGCACCGACGGTGGCCCAGAAGGTGGACTCCTCCAGCACGCCGTCGGTGTGCAGGATCCCCGCCAGATGGCGCAGCACCCCGCCGAAGACGTCGGTGAAGATCAGCTGGGCGGCTTCGTCGTCGTCGATCACATGACGCATCCTGGAGATCTCCGCATCAAGGTCGCGAGGCCCGATGACGGCGGCCTCCTCCCCGATGTCCTTCATGAAGACACCGGTCACCCGCGCATCGCGCAGCCGCAGGATGATGTTCTCCCCATGCGGCATGAACGCCAGCTCGTGGACCTCCAGGCAGTGGATGATCGGCAGCAGGTAGGCGCGCAGATACTCCGCCAGCCAGCGGTGCGCCTCCAGTCCGGAGCCGCCGATGAGCGCCGCGGCCACAGAGGAGCCGCGGGCATCACGATGGAGCAGCGCGGCCATGGTCATCAGCCGCTCCCCAGAATCCGCCCGATCGTCCTGGCCCACCGGCTGCCCCCGCTGTTCGCCCAGCCGGGTGAAAGGGCTCTCGCGCCACAGAGCGGCCAGCATCTTCTGCTGGTCCGAGGAGCTGGAGGCCCGGTGGTAGGCGTCCCCGGTGTAGCCGATGGAGGCGTGCTCGCGCAGCACGTCGAAGCCCAGGGCCACCAGCCGGGCGTCCGTGCGGACCTCGGTGGCGACCCAGTCGTTGATCGCCGGCGTGGCCCGCATGTAGGCCGGAGAGAGACCACGCAGGAAGCCCATGTTCTGGATGGACAATGCCGTCTTGATGTAGGAGCGGCCGGGGTGCTCGACGTCGAAGGCCGTGCGGATGGACTGCTGAGGCTGCCACGCCCCAGGGCCCTCCCCCAGCACCACCAGGTCCCGGCGGGCGATGTCCGGGGCGAAGCTCACCGCGACCCGGTGCTGAAACTGCCAGGGATGGACGGGCAGGAGCGCGTACTCCGCGGGGTCCAGGCCCAGCGCGTCCAGTCGGGAGTGCAGGCGGCTCAGGGCCTCGGTGCCGAGCTCGTCCTCCCAGTGCTGCGCCTCGCTGCGACCGGCACTCAGCTCCAGGCGGGCATGGGCCCGGCGCGCGGCCAGCCACATGAAGCGGAATCGCCCTCCCGACTCCGGAGCGTAGGCGCGCAGGTCATCCAGGCTGAAGCCGATGCGCCCGTTGGTGGCCACGAAGCAAGGGTGCCCCTCGGTCATGGCGGCTTCGGTCTGCTGGAAGTCTGCGGCCGCGTCGACGTCCCTTCTGCCGCGGGCCAACTGAGCGGCCGAGGGACCGCCGCGCTGGTGCTTATAGGCCGCGCTGGAGAGAGTGGAGGAGACCTCCTCCAGGTAGGTGCCCAGCAGCGCATCAGGGATGCCGAGGCGGTCCTGGAGCTCGACCACGAGCTCTTGGGCGTCCAGTGGGAGCTGGTGCCCCTCGACGGGATCGTGGCGCAGGATGCTCTCCTCCGCGATCACCCAGTGGTCCAGACGCAGGCGCCGGGCACGGAAGCGATGCACGCTGGCGCCGGGGATCTCCAGGCGCCAGGCGCGGATCCCCCCGGTGTCGTCATCAGGGATTGCCGGCTGATGAGGGGCCGCCTGGGACCGGGGTTCGTCCGGAACCGGGGTGATGAGCTTCTCGTGGCTGAACTCGGCCAACGCCTTGGCCACCAGGTGTCGCTGCGCCTGCGCCATGTGCTCCGGGCGCAGATGCGGAGCCTCCGAGTCCGGGCGCCGGGTCTCATCCAGCTCGACGTTCGGCTCCGGGCGAGTGCTCGGGCCCAGGACGCTGAGCATGGCGCGCTTGTCCGGCAGCTCGACGCCACGCAGCTCTTCGAAGCCGACCTCGCGGTTCTTCCGCCGCACCGCGAGGTTCTCCACGTCCGGCTCGACGACGATCCGGTGCGCCCCCAGTGCCCGGCAGTGGGCGACCACGGCACGCATCACGGCGCTGGTCAGTCCGTGACGACGCCGGGTGCGGTCAGCCGGGGCGGGGGCGGTGAGCAGATGCATGCCTCGGTCCCCGGGCTCGGCGTGATGGACGTCGGCGAGCACGATCCGCGCGGGATCGTAGGTCTCCACGTACACCAGCGGCCGCCGCATCGGATCGGCGGGACCGGGCTCCTCCCCGGGGACAGCGTCGAGGCTCTCCTCCCCCAACCATGCGTCCTGGGCGTCGTCGGCGGCGATCCCCTCCAGGTAGTCCCGGACCTGCTCGAGGCTCAGGTGCCCCATCTGCCAGTGATGGGCACCGGGGTGTGTCAGCCAGCGGTGGACGTACTCGGCGTCGAGAGCGGGGTCGGCGAGACGGAATCGCAGCCAGGCGTCGCTGCCGGCTGGCCCGGCGGACCCTTCGGCGGTGATCTGTGCGGCGTCCGTGGTGGTCTGGGTGTCAGTGGTGGTCTGGGTGGTCAGTGTCATCGTGGTACCTCCGCGGTGGTGGGGAGTCCGAACTGCTGGAAGGCGATGCGCCGCTCCAGCGGGTAGATCTCCTCCCCGGTGAGGGAGGCGAGGATCGAAGCGTTGCGCCAGGCGCCCATGCCCAGGTCGGGGGCGGTGAGTCCGTGGGTGTGCTCTTCGGCGTTCTGCACGAAGATCCGTCCGCCCAGGGTGTCGATGCGGTAGTCCCGCCCGACGGCCAGCCGTCCTGCCGAGTCGCGGTGGATCAGATGCTCCACCGGGGCCAGGAAGGCCGGCTCTCGAGGCTCGTAGCCGGTGGCCAGGATCAGGTGTTCGGTCCGGTGTTCGGCCTGATCCCCCAGCTGCCGGTGCTGAAGCCGCAGCCGGTGGGTCCCGGAGGCGGGGTCCCAGGGCGCTGCCGTGACCTCCGTGTCGGTGAGCATCCCGACGTCGAGCGGCTGGTGAGCGCTCAGTCGGTAGAGGGTGTCATGGATGCGGTCGATGGTGGCGGTGCTGATGCCCTTGTAGAGGCCGCGCTGCTCCCGGGTGAGTCGGTCCCGCGTCTGCTCGGGAAGCCCGTGGAAATGGTCGGTGTACTCAGGGGAGGTCATTTCCAGGGTCAGCCGCGTGTCCTCCATGGAGAAGAACCGAGGTGACCGGGTGATCCAGTCCAGGCGCAGTCCGTGGTCGCGGTGGGCTTCGAGCAGGTCCAGGAAGATCTCCGCCGCGGACTGGCCGCTGCCGACCACGGTGGCCGAGCCGGCGGTCAGGATCTCCTCGCGACGGTGCAGATAGTCGGCGGAGTGCGTGGCCTGCGGCGAGTCGGCGACATCCTCGCGCAGGAGCGCCGGCACCTGAGGGGCGGTGCCGATGCCCATCACCACGTTCCGGCCCCGATGGACCTCGACCCCCTCGGCGGTGACCGCGGTGACCACGAAGGTGTCGCTGGCGGCGTCGTGCTCCACCGACTCCACCTGACGCCCCCAGCGCAGTGTGGGCAGCTGCTCGGCGGCCCAGCGGCAGTAGGCGTCGTACTCGCTGCGCAGCGGGTGGAAGTCCTCCCGGATGTAGAAGGGATAGAGACGTCCCGTCTCTTTGAGCCAGTTCAGGAAGGAGAACTCGGAGGTGGGATCGGCCATGGTCACCAGATCCGCCAGGAAGGGCACCTGGATGGTGGCCTCCGGCAGCATCATCCCGTGATGCCAGGTGAAGCCGTCCCGGGCATCGAGGAAGACGGCGTCGACGTCGTCCAGGGGGTGGGCCAGGCAGGCCATCCCCAGGTTGAAGGGGCCGATCCCGACCCCCACGACGTCATGCACAGTCTCGGACGCCGTGCTCCCGGGCGTGGGGCGTGCGGTGCTCACGGGGCCACCTCCTCGGCGAGGCTGGCCGGCGCTCCGGCTCGGTGCCGATGGAGGATGCGCGCGCAGGCGCAGACCTCCTCGAGGCTCTCGGCGACCTGCTCCACGGTCGTCTCGGGGTCCAGCAGCGTGAGCTTCATGCAAGGCCGTGAGTCGAGGACTGTTCTGGCGACCATCACACGCCCAGACTCCTGGAGCACCTGGCGCGCCAGGGAGACGAGAGCGTCGGCGTCCTGCTCGCTCACTTCCGGCGGCTGCCAGCGGAACAGCACCGTGGTGAGATCGCTGGTGGCGAGCAGGTCAAGCTCCGGGTGGTCCTCCACGTGGCGCCGGACCTCCCCGGTGAGCTCCAGCAGGGCGTCCCAGGCGCGCCCGACGGCGTCGGGCCCAGCACCCCGGAGGGTCGCGTAGAGCTTCAGCGCGTCGAAGCGCCGGGTGGTCTGCAGTGACTTGTCCACCTGGTTGGGCTCGCCACCGTCTGCGGGGTTCAGGTAGTCGGCGTGCCAGGCCCCACGGCCCAGGTCGGCGGCGTCGCGGACCACCAGGGCGGAGGAGGAGACGGGCTGAAACCAGGCCTTGTGGAAGTCCAGGGTCACGCTGCGTGCTGCCTCGATGCCGGCCAGCCTGTGGCGGTGCCGGGCAGAGGCGAGCAGCCCGCAGCCATAGGCCGCGTCCACGTGGAGCCAGACCCGTTGCCCGCGGCAGATCTCGGCCAGCTGCTCCAGCGGGTCGATGACTCCTCGGTCTGTGGTGCCCGCAGTGGCGGCCACGGCCATGGGCACTCGGCCGTCCCCGGCGATCTCCTGCAACGCGCGGCGGAGCGCGGCCGGGTCCATGCGGCCCGCCGGGTCGGTGGCCACGGTGATCACGGCGTCGTCTCGCAGACCCAGGATCAGCGCCGCCTTGGCGATGCTGAAATGACTCTGCGGGCTGGTGAGGATGACGAGCTGCTGCTGCCGCACCGAGCGGGAGGGTCCCGACGTGCTGGTCAGCGCGGCCTCGCGGGCCAGGAAGAGGGCCTGCAGGTTGGACTGGGTGCCGCCGGAGGTGAAGACGCCGTCGCCACGGGCGAACCCGATGCGGTCGGTCATCCAACTGACGATCCGCCGCTCGATGAACGTGCCGATGCGCGACTGGTCGTAGGTGTCCACGGAGGTGTTGACCGCCGCCAGGACACTCTCGGCGGCCACGGCGTTCAGGTCCACCGGGCAGTTGAGGTGAGACAGGTAGGCGGGGTGGTGGTACCAGACCGCCTCGGCGAGGAAGAGCTCGTCGAGCTCCTCCAGCAGGGCCTGACCCCCGATGCCGGGGCCATCCAGGTCGAGATGTGCGGCGCGTTCGGCCAACTCGCGCTGTGGAGTGTTGGTGGACGGCGCCTCGGACGAGGCCAGTCGCTGGGCGATCCGTGAGCTGACATCAGCCATCAGGGCGTCGTAGGCGGCGCTGGACTCGCCGCGCAGGAAGGGAAGCTGATCAGGAAGGACATCGTGTGAAGCTGTCATGTTAGGGGAGCATAACTTCAATTACGCTACATTCAAGTGCTGTAATCCTGTGAGGAACCTGGAAGAGGGAAGCCCAGACTCCACGACACCCTTCCCTCCCCGCCGTCACCTGAATCGCATCAGCCCTGTCATCGGGCCGATCCCCTGTCACCCGGGACACCCCCAAGGCGATGGATCAGCCCGTGACACCACGCATTGAATGTGGTGCAGATCTCCCCGGCGTGACACAGTGCGACCACTCGACCCCGGCCGAGGTCCGCGTCGCACACTGAGTGACCCTCGGGTAACATGTGGGGCAGCGCACATGCCCCGAACTGATGCTGGAGGTCGCCATGCGAGACGAGATCGACCCGGACTATGACGTCACCACACCGCTGGATCTGGACTACTACGGCGTCTTCGCTGACGTCCCCGACGCGGACCGCGCGTGGTGGACCCGGGCCCGGGACTTCTCCGCCGACCTGGAGGAACGCATGACCGGGCACTGGGAGAAGGGCGAGTATCCGGTGGACCTGGTCCGCCGAGCCGGAGCCCAGGGTCTGCTGACCGACGGCGTCGAGGTCGACGGCCTGGAGGCGAACCTCCACACCCTCTCCCCCTTGGCCGCCGGACTGGTCAACATGGAGACCTCCCGCACCGACGGGTCCCTGGGCACTGCGCTGGCGGTCCAGGGCGGCCTCGCACTGCGCACCCTGGCGATGTTCGGCTCGCCGGAACAGAAGGAGCAGCACCTGGCAGACCTGGCCACGGCTCGCACGTTGGGTTCCTTCGCGCTGACCGAGCCGACCCACGGCTCAGACTCGGTGTCCCTGGAGACCACCGCCCAGCTGGTCGGTGACGAGTCCAGCGGCCACTACGTGCTCAACGGGGCCAAGAAGTGGATCGGCAATGGAGCCTCCGGCGGCATCACCTTCACCTGGGCGCGAGTCGCCGGGGGCTCGCATGACGGCCAGGTCAGATGCTTCCTGGTGGACCAGGAGACTCGCGGCTACCGTTCCGAGGTGATCGAGGGCAAGGCCTCCCTGCGCGCCATCCATCAGGCCGTCATCGAGTACCGGGACGTGGAGCTGCCCGCAGACGCGGTGCTGCCCGGCTCGCACACCTTCAAGGACACCTCCAAGGTGCTCTTCGCGACTCGCCTGGGTGTGGCCTGGTCGGCCGTCGGGCACGCGGCCGCCGTCGTCGAGGCTGCGCTGAGCTACTCCACGCAGCGTCAGCAGTTCAGCAAGCCGCTGGCCGGCTTCCAGCAGGTCCAGGAGCGACTGACCTGGATGACCTCCGAGCTGACGTCCATGCAGCTGCACGTGCGGAAGGTGACCGAGCTCGACGCCGCGGGCCGGCTCTCCGGCCCGCAGGCTTCGATGGCCAAGTACCACAACACCCGCAAGGCCCGGGCGATCGCTCAGGTGGCACGCGACATGCTCGGCGGCAACGGGATCCTGCTGAAGAACAAGGTGGCCCGGCACATGGCCGACATCGAGGCGATCCACACCTATGAGGGCACCGAGTCCGTGCAGAGCCTGATCATCGGCCGCGACCTGACGGGGGTGTCCGCCTTCGCCTGAGCCTCCTGGGGCGTCGAGCCTCGCCACCGGCGCGTCCGCCGCCGTAGGGTGGCGGTCTTGATCGCCGGTCGTGCCGGTGCACCACGCAGGAAGGGACTCGACGACCATGCTGACGATCTCTATGGGCACTTCAGTGGACGGCTTCATCGCCGACCGTACCGGGGCATTCGACTGGACGATGCCGGATGACGAGCAGTTCCGCTTCCACCTGGACACTGTGCGCGAGCTCGGCGCCTGCCTGTGCGGCCGGCGTCTCTACGAGACGATGCTTCCCTGGGAGACCGACCCGGCGATGCGACACGGCGAGCTCTACAGCGCCTTCGCAGACGCGTGGGTAGCCCTGCCGAAGATCGTCTTCAGCCGCACCCTGGACCGGGTCGAGGGCAATGCCCGGCTGGCCGATCGCCCGTTGACGGAGGAGATCCCCGCGGTGCTCGACTCCACGGAGAAGGACGTGGAGATCGGCGGCGCCACTCTGGCGGGTCAGGCCGTCGAGGCCGGGCTGGTCGATCAGTTCCAGATCTTCCGATACCCGATCATCGTCGGCGGCGGGACCCCGCTGTTGCCACCGGTGCCGGAAGCCGTGCCACTGGAGCTCATGGAGAGCCGCGTCTTCGGCAATCGCGTGGTCTATGAGCGATACCGCCGGACTCAGGGCTGATCGATGCGCCGATCACCAGCGTGAGGATCCGCGGGACACCCGTTCCGACGTCGGCGTGACGCTCCTGTTCGGCGAAGGCCTCGGCCTCCTCCCGGGACACGAAGGCCGCCCGTGGCACCGGTGAGACATCCTGTGGGGCGTCGTCTGCGGGCCCGTCGTCGCTGACCAGGTGCACCGTCACACCGGGCACGAGCTCCCCGCCGTGGGCGTCCAGGACCGGCACCGCCTGCCACTCCACGGACCACGCGGGATCCCCCTCGGCGGTAGCCGCGACCTCCTGCGCGGACTGCTCGTCAGCCACCACCTGGATGACCGCCTCATCTCGTGAGACACGGTGGACGAGGAGGACGACGAGAAGCTCCGGGGTGTCTTCGCGCAGGCGCGCGTCCAGGTGGTCCACCGGGTGCCGGCGCCGTCGGAAGAGCCTCATGGGCCAACTGTACGGCCGCCTCACCGATCCGACCTCAGCATTCGATGACGTTCACGGCCAACCCGCCCTGAGCAGTCTCCTTATACTTCGAGGACATATCCGCCCCCGTCTCACGCATCGTCACGATCACCTCATCCAACGAGACCCGATGCTGCCCATCCCCCATCAACGCCATCCGCGCCGCATTGACCGCCTTAGTCGCCGCAATCGCATTCCGCTCAATACACGGCACCTGCACCAACCCCGAGATCGGATCACAGGTCAACCCCAGATTGTGCTCCATCGCAA